>NZ_MBEJ01000082.1 GCF_001953975.1 Mycobacterium sp. NS-7484 | reverse complement strand
GGTTGAAGCCGCCCTGCTGCGGCGGAGGGGGCGGATATCCACCCTCCGGCGGCGGCGGGTAATTCCCGGGCGGGGGCGGTTGATCGGTCACGTCGAAAGCTCTCCTCAATTCGGATAGCGATCCGCGAACGGACGCTACTGTCTGCCGGCACCTAGATGTTCAGCAAGCGGAACTGCTCCACTGGCAGATTACGCACCGCCGAGCCGCTTTGGCAGGACGACACGGACCGATGAGACCGTGCCCGACTAATGCCGGCTGCCACCGTCGGACAGGAACCCGAGCAGATCGTGACGCGTCAGCACACCGACGGGTTTGCCCTCCTCGACGACCATCACCGCGTCGCCGTCGGCCAGGGACTTGGCCGCGGTGGAGACCAGCTCGCCCGCGCCGATCAACGGCAGCGGCGGACTCATGTGCTCGGCCACCGCGTCGGCCAGTTTGGCGCGGCCCTCGAACACCGCGGAGAGCAGCTCGCGTTCGGACACACTGCCGGCCACCTCACCGGCCATCACCGGCGGTTCGGCACCGACCACCGGCATCTGCGAGACACCGTATTCACGCAAGATACCGATCGCGTCGCGCACCGTCTCAGACGGGTGGGTGTGCACCAGATCCGGTAGCGCACCGGACTTTCCGCGCAGCACGTCGCCGACGGTCGATTGCTCGATGGATCCGTCGAGCCGGTTGCGCAGGAACCCGTAGGACGACATCCAGGCGTCGTTGAAAATCTTCGACAGGTAGCCGCGTCCGCCGTCGGGCAGCAGTACGACGACGACCGAGTCGGGGCCGGCCTTGCGGGCCACCTCGATCGCGGCCACCACCGCCATGCCGCACGATCCGCCGACCAGCAGCGCCTCTTCCCGGGCCAGGCGCCGGGTCATGTCGAACGAGTCGGCGTCCGAGACGGCGATGATCTCGTCGGGAACCTCGGGGTCATAGGCGGACGGCCAGAAATCCTCACCGACACCTTCGACGAGGTACGGCCGGCCGGTGCCGCCGGAGTACACCGACCCCTCCGGGTCGGCGCCGACGATCTTCACCCGCCCGTCGGAGACCTCCTTGAGGTAGCGCCCGGTGCCGGTGATGGTGCCACCGGTGCCCACGCCCGCGACGAAATGCGTCACGGTGCCCTCGGTGTCGGCCCAGATCTCCGGACCCGTCGTCTCGTAGTGCGACTCCGGTCCCATGGGGTTGGAGTACTGGTCCGGCTTCCAGGCACCGTCGATCTCGGTGACGAGCCGGTTGGAGACGCTGTAGTAGCTGTCGGGATGGTCCGGCGGGACGGCCGTCGGGCACACCACAACCTCGGCGCCGTACGCGCGCAACACGTTTCGCTTGTCCTCGCTGACCTTGTCCGGGCAGACGAAGACGCACTTGTAGCCGCGCTGCTGGGCCACCAGCGCCAGGCCCACACCGGTGTTGCCGGATGTCGGCTCGACGATGGTGCCGCCGGGCTTGAGTGCACCACTGGCCTCGGCGGCGTCGATCATCTTGATCGCGATGCGGTCCTTGGAGCTTCCACCGGGGTTCAGGTACTCGATCTTGGCCAGAACCGTGCCCGAGCCCTCCGGGACAACCGAGTTCAGCTGTACCAAAGGGGTGTTACCGATGAGCTCACTGATGTGCCTGGCGATGCGCATACGTCCATCGTCCCAGGCGCCGAAACGGCTTACCAGGTGGCCTCTCGTATGTACTCGCCGATCTGGCGCAGCGAGCGCTTAGCTTCCGACACCAGAGGCGAGGCGAGCTGGAAAACGTGCATCTGACCGGGCCAGATCCGCAGTTCCACCGGGACACCCGCGGCGGCCAGCATGTGCGCGGCTTTGCGCGCATCGCTGAGCAGAACCTCCGAGCCCGAGGCGTGGATGAGCGTGCGCGGCAGACCGGGCTCGACGTGATCGAGTGGCTCGTAGACGGTCTCGCCCTTGCGCTTGGCGGCCGCCTCGACGAGTTCGACGAGTGCGTCGAACGCCTTCGCCGGGAACATCGCGTCGGAGTGGATGTTCGGGTGGTTGGCCCGCGTCTCGTTGTCGATCTCGAACAGCGGCGACATCGTGACCAGTGCGGCAGGCATTTCGCCCTCGTCGAGCAGCCGCTCGGCCAGTGCCAGCGACAGGTATCCGCCTGCCGAGTCGCCGGCCAGCACGATCTGGTCGGGTTCGTAGCCGGTCAGTCGCAGCCACTGGTAGGCGTCGTAGCAGTCGTCGATCGCGGTGCCCACCGAGTGCTTGGGCACCATCCGGTAGTCGACGACGAGCACCGGGCTGTCGGCGTACCCGGACAGCGCGGTCACGATCCCCGAGTGCGTGTTGGCACCGCAGGTCAGAAACGCACCGCCGTGCAGGTACAGGATGACGCTGCGCTTCCCGTCGGCGGGTAGGACACCGTCGGCTCGCACGAGCTGCGCGGTGCAGTGCGGCAGCGCGATCGTGGCCTTGATGGTCCCGGGGACCGGACGGATCATCCGCGCGGCGAAGTTGAGCAGACCGAACGGCCACGGCAGATGCGGTACGTGGCTACCGATCGCCAACGTCGGTTTGATTGTCAGAGTCGCCGCCAGCGAAACCAATCGGCCCGCCAGGCTCGGCCCGTCCTCGACCACCTCGACGGGCGCGCCGTCACTCACCGGATACCGGCGCCGATAGGATCTAGCTGCGCTTATGCCAGCGTGATGAGACCTGGTTACCTTGCTCGGTGCAGTCATGTCACCACTTCCTACGTCTTTGTAGTGCTAGGTGAAGTTCGTTACTCAGACAACCCGGGTAACTTAGCTTGGCATCTGTAAACAGTTCAATAGTCAAATAAACTGAATTGGTACCGGACTTGATACAGCACCGTGACCGCCACGCAGTTCCGCCACGCGGACTCGGCCGGTAATCCGCCTAAACTGATCGGCGTGGGTTCAAGCCGAAGTGCTCCTCACGTGCGCGTCCCGCGCCGGTCAGCCATTGCCCTCGCCCTGACGGCGTTGGCGTCTACGGCCTACATCGGAGCACGCAACCTGTTGACCGGACAGGCCGACCAGGCCCGTCAGGTGATCCCCAAAGCCTGGGACATCCCACCCCGCGCCGACGGCGTATACCTACCGGGCGGCGGCCCGGTCGAGAAGTGGGAACGCGGCGTCCCGTTCGACATCCACTTGATGATCTTCGGCGACTCGACGGCCACCGGTTACGGCTGCCGGATCGCCGACGAGGTGCCCGGGGTGCTGATCGCGCGAGGGGTCGCAGAGCAATTCGGTAAGCGGGTTCGCTTGAGCACCAAGGCAATTGTGGGTGCCACCTCCAAGGGGCTGTCGGGCCAGATCGACGCCATGTTCGTGGCGGGCCCGCCCCCGGACGCCGCGGTGATCATGATCGGCGCCAACGACATCACCAAACCCAACGGCATCGGCGCCTCGGCCCGCCGACTCGGGGATGCCGTGCGTCGACTGCGCGCCGCAGGCGCCGTCGTCGTGGTCGGCACCTGCCCGGATTTCGGCGTGGTCACCGCGATCCCGCAGCCGTTGCGGGCGTTCACCCGCAACCGTGGTCTGCGGCTGGCCCGGGCCCAGGCTGCCGTGGTGCGTGCCGCCGGTGGCGTGCCCGTACCGTTCTCCGACCTGCTGGCACCCGACTTCTACAAAGCCCCTGAGCTGCTGTTCTCCGAGGACATGTTCCATCCGTCGGCGGCCGGTTATGCGTTGGCGGCCAAGCAGTTGTTGCCGGCACTGTGCGGTGTCCTGGGCGAGTGGGACGGCGACCAGGCCCTCCAAACCGGGACCGCGCACAGTACCTCGCTGTTGACCAGGCTGGGCGGGGTGAGCAGGCTGTGGCGTCGCTCGACCGGGGTGCCCGCGCCCATCGTGGTGCACGCGGGATAGTTTCAACCTGAGTTTTCAAGCCATTCGATCCCAGGAGCCGTCATGCCTGAAGCCGTCATCGTCGCCACCGCCCGCTCGCCGATCGGCCGGGCCAACAAGGGATCGCTGGTCAGCATGCGGCCCGATGATCTGGCCGCCCAGATGGTCAAGGCCGTCCTGGACAAGGTTCCGGCCCTCGATCCGCGTGAGATCGACGACCTGATCATGGGTTGTGGCCAGCCCGGCGGTATGTCCGGCTTCAACATCGGCCGCACCGTGGCCGTGCAGCTGGGCTACGACTTCCTGCCGGGCACCACCGTCAACCGCTACTGCTCGTCGTCGCTGCAGAGCACCCGGATGGCATTCCACGCGATCAAGGCCGGCGAGGGCCATGCGTTCATCTCCGCCGGTGTGGAGACCGTGTCGAACTTCGCCAGCGGCAACGCCGACGGCTGGCCCGACACCAAGAACCCGCTGTACGCCGACGCCATGGCCCGCTCGACCAAGGCCGCCGAAGGTGCCGACGAATGGCACGACCCGCGTGAGGACGGCCTGCTGCCCGACGTCTACATCGCCATGGGCCAGACCGCCGAGAACGTCGCGCTGCACACCGGTATCAGCCGGGAAGACCAGGACCACTGGGGCGTGCGGTCGCAGAACAAGGCCGAGGAGGCCATCAAGAGCGGCTTCTTCGAGCGCGAGATCGTTCCGGTGACGCTGCCCGACGGCACCGTCGTCTCCACCGATGACGGCCCACGCGCCGGCACCACCTACGAGAAGATCAGCCAGCTCAAGCCGGTGTTCCGGCCCAACGGCACCATCACCGCGGGCAACGCCTGCCCGCTGAACGACGGCGCTGCCGCGCTCGTGGTGATGAGCGACGTGAAGGCCAAGGAGCTGGGCCTGACCCCGCTGGCCCGCATCGTCTCCACCGGCGTCTCGGGTCTGTCGCCGGAGATCATGGGCCTGGGCCCGATCGAGGCCGTCAAGAAGGCCTTGGCACAGGCCAAGATGAGCATCGGTGACATCGACCTGTACGAGATCAACGAGGCATTCGCGGTGCAGGTGCTCGGCTCGGCCCGGGCGCTCGGCATGGATGAGGACAAGCTGAACGTCTCCGGCGGTGCGATCGCCCTGGGTCACCCGTTCGGCATGACCGGTGCCCGCATCACCGCCACGCTGCTGAACAACCTGCAGACCCACGACAAGACCTTCGGCATCGAGACCATGTGTGTCGGTGGCGGCCAGGGTATGGCGATGGTCGTGGAGCGGCTCTCCTAATTTTTTGCGCCCAGCGTGCACTCAGATCGCGATTTGAGGCGATTTCGCGATCTGAGTGCACCGCCGCTGCCCCTGCCCGGGGCCCCCGCGGCCGAACCTCGGCGGCGGGCAGCCGCGTG
>NZ_MBEJ01000081.1 GCF_001953975.1 Mycobacterium sp. NS-7484 | reverse complement strand
CGGTGGGGTCGTTGAGTGCGGTGGCGATGTACTGGTCGCCGGTGGCTATGGCGCGTACCGCTTCCATGAGGCCGTCGACCCCGAAAACCTTGACGTCGGTGCGGTTGTTCTCGGTGAGGACCTGCAGGGCGCCCAGGGCCATGTCGTCGTTCTGGGCGTAGACACCCTTGAGGTCGGGGTGCGCCTGCAGCAGATCCTGCATCGCGGTGACGGCCTTGGAGCGGGTGTAGTCGGCATACGGCCCGTCCACCACGGTGATGTTGGGCTGCGCCGCCACCGCGGCCTTGAAACCGTCGCCGCGGTCACGGGCCACCGCGCCGCCGGCGTCGCCCTGGATCTGGATGATCTTGCCGCCCGCCGGGCCCAGCGTGTCGACGGCGGCCTTGCCGACCAGCTCGCCCATGGCCTTGTTGTCGCGGCCGACAAACGTCGCCGCCCCCTTCTCGACCGGTCGATCCACGGTGACGACCTCGATGCCGGCCGCCTCGGCGGCGACCAACGACGGCGTCACGCCCTTGGGGTCGACGGGGTTGATCACCAGCACGTTGACCCCGCGCGTGATCAGGTCCTGGACATCGTTGTTCTGTTTGGTCACATCGCCGTTGGCGTCGGCGTAGAAGAATTCGTGTCCCTGGGATTCGGCCTGCCCCCGGGCCGCATCGGTGAGCCCGACGTAGAACGGGCTCTGCTGGGTCGCCTGACTGAAGCCGATCTTCACGGGCCCGTCGACTACCGTGTTGGTGCTTCCGGCGGAGTTGTCGCCGGGTACCGAGCAGCCGGTCGAGGCCATCGCCATTGCGGCGCCGAGCGCGATTCCTGAGAGGGCTTTTGCGAGTCTCACTGTTCCTCCTAGCTGTGCGCGATCGTGACGGGGCCCGCGCATGACGTCCATCACGTTAGGAACCAAGATGTAGCCGCGTCAACATATGCGCATAACTTTGCTCATATGAGCAGCCGCTGGCCGTCCGACCCGCGTGAGCAGCGGTTTTTCGCGCTGGGTACGGCGTGAGACGTGCGGCTCGTCGGCGGTCCGCCGATACTGGACCGCATGGCCGACTCCAGTGATGTCGCACTCGAACCGATCGGATCGGTACACCGCACGCCGGTCGGCCGCGAGGCCACCGAGCCGATGCGTGAGGACATCCGGTTGCTCGGCGCAATCCTCGGGGACACCGTGCGCGAGCAGAACGGCGCTGAGGTCTTCGACCTGGTCGAGCGCGCTCGCGTGGAATCGTTCCGGGTCCGCCGATCGGAGATCGATCGTTCCGAGCTGGCGGATCTGTTCTCCGGCATCGACGTTCGCCGGGCCATCCCGGTGATCCGGGCCTTCACCCACTTCGCGCTACTGGCCAACGTCGCCGAGGACATCCACCGGGAGCGCCGCCGGGCCGTCCACGAAGCAGCCGGCGAGCCGCCGCAGGACAGCAGCCTGGCCGCGACGTACCGCAAGCTCGATTCGGCCGACCTCGACGGGCCGGCGGTGGCCGCCGCCTTGAGCGGCGCGCTGGTGGCTCCGGTGATCACCGCTCACCCCACCGAAACCCGGCGCCGCACCGTGTTCGACACCCAGCACCGGGTCACCGAGCTGATGCGGCTGCGCCTGCACGGGCAGACCCACACTCCCGACGGCCGTGATATCGAGGTCGAGTTGCGTCGCCACATCCTCACGCTGTGGCAGACCGCGCTCGTACGGCTGTCCCGGCTCAAGATCTCCGACGAGATCGAAACCGGTCTGCGCTATTACCCGGCGGCGTTCTTCGAGGTGATCCCACAGGTCAACGCCGCGGTGCGGACGGCGTTGCAGGCCCGCTGGCCCGATGCACAGCTGCTGGAACAACCGATCCTGAGACCGGGAAGCTGGATCGGCGGTGACCGAGACGGCAATCCGAACGTAGACGCGGCCGTGGTGCGGCTGGCCACCGGCCGGGCCGCCCATGTGGCCTTTGCGCACTACTTCGCCGAGATCACCGCTCTGGAAGAAGAACTGTCGATGTCGGGGCGGCTGGTCGCGGTCACTGACGGGCTGATGGCGCTGGCCGATTCCTGCCATGAGCCGGCCCGAGCCGACGAGCCCTACCGGCGGGCGCTGCGGGTGATCCATGCCCGGCTGACCGCCACCGGTCGAGAGGTCCTCGACGAGCAGCCCGAACACGAACTGGATCTGGGGCTTGATGCCTACCGCACCCCGGAGGAATTCCTGGCCGATCTCGACACCGTCGACGCGTCACTGCGTGTCAGCGGCAGTGCGATACTGGCCGACGATCGGATGGCCCGGCTGCGAGAAGCCGTGCGGGTCTTCGGATTCCACCTGTGTGGCCTGGACATGCGGCAGAACTCCGAGGTGCACGAGCAGGTGGTCGCCGAGCTGTTGGCCTGGGCCGGTGTGCATCCCGATTACGCCTCGCTGCCGGAGTCCCGCCGGGTGGAAATTCTCGCCGGTGAGATCGCCACTCGCCGACCGCTGATCGGCGACGGCGCCGAGCTGTCTGAGCTGGCCCGTAAGGAACTCGACATCGTGGCCGCCGCGGCCCGGGCGGTCAGCGTGTTCGGAGCCCAAGCCGTGCCCAACTACATCATCTCGATGTGTCAGTCGGTTTCGGATCTGCTTGAGGTCGCGGTGCTACTGAAAGAGGCCGGCCTGCTCGATGTTTCGGGAGCGGCCCACGGCGGACAGGTGTTCGCGCCCGTCGGCATCGTGCCGCTCTTCGAAACCATCGACGATCTTCAGCGGGGAGCATCGATCCTGGAGTCGGCACTGGAGCTTCCGGTGTACCGCGGCATCGTCACCGCGCGTGCTCAGCATCAGGAGGTGATGCTGGGGTATTCGGACTCCAACAAAGATGGCGGCTACCTGGCGGCGAACTGGGCGCTGTACCGGGCCGAACTGGAACTCGTGGAGGCGGCCCGCCGGACCGGGATCAGGTTGCGGCTCTTTCACGGTCGAGGCGGCACCGTCGGCCGCGGCGGCGGGCCCAGCTATGACGCGATCCTGGCTCAGCCGCCCGGAGCGGTGCAGGGTTCGTTGCGGATCACCGAACAGGGCGAGGTGATCGCCGCCAAATACGCCGAACCGCGGATCGCCCACCGCAACCTCGAGACGTTGTTGGCCGCGACGCTCGAATCCACCCTGCTCGACGTCGAGGGGCTGGGGGATGATGCCGAGCCGGCCTACCGGGTGCTCGACGAGCTGGCGGCCCTCGGCCGGCGGGCGTATGCCGAACTGGTCCACGAGACACCGGGATTCGTCGAATACTTTCAGGCGTCGACCCCGGTCAGCGAGATCGGGGCGCTCAACATCGGCAGCCGGCCCAGCTCCCGCAAGCCGACCACGTCGATCGCCGACCTGCGGGCCATTCCGTGGGTCCTGGCCTGGAGCCAGTCCCGGGTGATGTTGCCGGGTTGGTACGGCACCGGCACCGCGTTCGAGCAGTGGATCGGTGGCGACGAGTCCCGGCTGGCGGTCCTGCAAGATCTCTACGCCCGGTGGCCGTTCTTCCGCACCGTGCTGTCGAACATGGCGCAGGTGATGGCGAAGTCGGATCTTGGCCTGGCCGCCCGGTATTCGGAACTGGTGGCCGACGAAGAACTGCGGGCCAGGGTGTTTGACAAGATCGTGGCCGAGCACGGCCGCACGATCGCGATGTACAAACTCATCACCGGTCAGGAGGATCTGCTGGCCGACAACCCGGCCCTGGCGCGCTCGGTGTTCAACCGGTTCCCGTATCTCGAACCGCTCAATCATCTGCAGGTCGAGTTGCTGCGCCGATACCGCGCGGGTGACGCCGACGAGTTGGTGCAACGCGGAATCCTGCTCACCATGAGCGGATTGGCCACCGCGCTTCGTAACAGCGGCTGAGCCGCCATCTCGGGGATTACAGGTGGGCGCTCGCGCGGATTCGGTTGACCATCCCGCGAACCGCGTTCTCCGTCGCGGCCAGCGGCGACATCACCGCCTCGCCGATACCCACGATCGCCTCGACGCGGTCCACGATGGCTTCCAGGCGGTCGACCACACCGATCAGCCGAGGCGCGAGTTCGTCGATCCGCGTGATGGTGTCGTTGAACCGATCGAGGGTGGCATCCAGACCTCCGGTCGACTTGTTGAGATCGACCAGGGTATTGCTGAGGTCGGTGAGCAGGGTGTCGACCTGTTCCACCGTCATGTCAGCGTTGAGCGCGGCCTGCGTCAGTGTCCGAATCCGCTGCCGTCCCGAGGCCGGGCGGGCGCGGCCGTCGCCTTTGTCTGCCATGTCACACAGTATGGCGTGCGGGTCTCACCTGTCGGTCACAACGTGCGGATCACATTCGATGGTCTCGACTCCCGCGTCGTGCAGATGCTCGCGCCAGGCGTCGTCGAGCTGGTTGGTGACCAACACGTCGACGTCGGTCCAGGCCAGCGATCCGGCGATCGCGCTCTGTCCGACCTTGGCGGCGTCGGCGAGGATCGCCACCCGTCGTCCCTGTCGGGCCATCGCCGAGGCGATTTCGGCGTCGGGCAGGCTGTTGAACCGAACGCCCATGTCGAGATCGAGCCCGTCGCAACCGAGAAACGCGATGTCCACGCGTAATTGGGCGATCGCCGCGGTTGCCAGCGGGCCGCTGGTGCCGAACGACGAGGCGCGCAGGGAACCCCCGATCACGTGTACCTCGAACGAGGGCACACTCGCGAGCCGCTCTCCGATGTTGAGCCCGGAGGTGGCCATCCACAGCGGTTGCGCTCCGGAGGCGAGTTCCTCGGCCAGCGCCAGGGTGGTGCTGCCGTCGTTGAGCAGGAGCGACGAGCGAGGCTTCACCATGGCGGCGGCGGCCACCGCGATCGCGCCCTTGTCGCGAGCGTTGCGCCGCCGCCGCAGATCGAAGGCCTCGTCGAGGGTGCTCGACGCCGCCGCCCGCGACGCGCCGCCGCGCACCCGTTTGACGAGGCCGCGTCGCTCGAGGGCCGAGAGGTCTCGCCGGATCGTCGGCGTGCTCGCCCCTGTCGCACGCTGCATGTCTTCCAGAGACGCGAACGGTTGACGCGACAGCAGGTCGAGCAGGTGCGCGTGACGCTCCTCGGCATGTTGTTCCGGCACAGCCCAACACTGTACTGAGAATCAATTTCGATCACACTATTGATGTAGATGATCGATTGTGATTCGATCTCTTCTTGTTATCGCACGCAGCGGAGGTTTTTGTTGTCAGTCAAGCCGTTGACGCACCGCGGTCCGGTGACCCGGGTGTGGGCCGGGATCGACCAGGGCACCACGAGTACCCGGACCAACCTCTACGACGACGCCGGCAATTGCGTGGCCACGGCCCGTCGCCAGTCCTCGACCACCCATCCGTTCCCGGGCTGGGACGAGCAGGACGGCAATGCGTTGGTCGCGGCGATCGAGGAGACGCTGCGCGAGGCACTGGCGTCGGTGGCCGGGGCGGAACTGGGCGGCATCGGCCTGGCGAATCAGGGCGAATCGATCATCGCCTTCGACCGGCGTACCGGGGAACCGCTCTCGAAGGCAATTCTGTGGTCGGACCGCCGTGCCGGTGCGGTTGTCGAGCCGATGCTCGGCACGGTAGCTGCCACGCGAATCGCACAGGTCACCGGTCTGCAGCTGGACCCGTACTACTCGGCGGCCAAGATCGCCTGGACGCTACGCAACGTGCCCGAGGTGGCCGCTGCGGCCGCAGCGGGAACACTTGCGATCGGAACGCTCGACGCGTTTTTCATGTTCCGGCTGGCCGGGGGCGCCTTCGTCACCGATCCGTCGACGGGTAGCCGAACGCAGTTGATGGATCTCGACCAGCTGCAGTTCGACCAGGACTGCGCTGCGGCATTCGGCATCGATCTCGATCTGCTGCCGTGGATGGTCAACACCGTCTTCGACGAACCGCTGCCGACCACACTGGGCGCGCCGCTGTACGCCAGCGCCACCGATCAACTGGCCGCGATGGCCGCCCTCGGCGCCGTCTCTCCCGGCGACACGAAAATCACCTATGGCACCGGGTGTTTCATCGACGCGAACGTCGGTCCGAGCCCGCGGCGGCCCGGCCACGGTCTGATGCCGACCTACGCGTGGGCCATTCCAGGGGAGCCGAAGGCATGGGCGGTCGAAGGTGGGGTGTTCAGCGCCGCGACGGCCGTGGACTGGCTGGTCGGGCTTGGCCTCGCCGACGATGCTTCGCACGTGGGTGAGCTCGCCGCGGCCTGCGCGGCGGCGGCGGATTTCGACCTGCGGATGGAACATCCGTTGTTCTCACCGAGTTTCACCGGGATCGGCGCGCCGTGGTGGCGTGCCGATGCCGCAGGCGTGTTCGCTGGGCTCCGGGCATCCACCGATCGGCACGATCTCGCCTTCGCCGTGCTCGACGGGATCGCCCACCGGGTTGCCGACGTGGTCGATGCCGTCGACGCCGAACTCGGCGCCGTCGCCGGGCTGCGCGCTGACGGGGGACTGAGCGTCAACGCGGCGCTGATGCAACGGCAAGCAGATCTGTGCGGCCGGCCGATCGCCATCGCCGATCATCACGACAACACCGCCGCGGGCGCTGCCGGGCTGGCGGCGATCGGTGCCGGTGAACTCGACTTGGCCGGCCTGGCCGCGCGGGCCAGGTTCACCCACACCGTGGAACCGAAGCTGAGTGACCGATACCGCACCGTCGAGCGGGCCCGGTGGAACGAGTTCATCGGGGCGACAAGGGCTCTCGACCCACCGGTATTGAACCAGGCTGCCCGGGGGCAGGACGGTGATCGGAAGTGATGAGTACACAGCACTATGACATTGCGGTGATCGGAGCCGGGGTGATCGGTGCGGCGATCGCCGCCGAGCTGTCCCGCCACTCGGTGCGGGTCGTGTGGTTCGAGGCGGCCCATGATGTTGCCGAAGGTGCCAGCAAGGCCAACTCCGCCATCGCCTGCAGCGGATACGACATGCCGCCGGGAAGCCTGGAATCCGACCTGATCCGGCAGACCAGCCCGCACTGGGAAGAGTTGTGCCGCGCCCTGGACGTACCGTTTTCCCGAATCGGCGCGTTGTCCCTGGCGTTTGACGACGAGGACGGTGAATCGCTGAATCTCCTTGCCGCTCAAGCCGGCGAAGCCGGCATCGACGTCGAGATGGTCGACGGTGCCGCTCTGCGCCAACTGGCGCAGACCGCGGCACCCGCTGCCACCAAGGCGCTCCACGTTCCAGCCGAGGGGATCATCGATCCGATCCGGCTGACGATCGGTTTGGCGAAACTGGCTGTGCTCAACGGGGTCGAGCTGCGCCGCTCGACACCGGTCACCGGATTCTGGCATCACGCATCGGGGGAGATCAGCCATGTCGTGACCTCCTCCGGCGCATATGCCGTCGGCGCGGTCGTCAACGCCGCCGGGGTGAACGCGGATCTGATCACCGAAGCGGCTGCCGCGGAGCCGTTTACGATGTGGCCCCGCAAAGGTCAGTTCCTGCTGCTCGACCGCGCGGTGGGGCATTCGGTACCCAAGATCATGTGCACCGCACCCACGCCGCATACCCGGGGAATCTACGCGGTGCCCACCACGAACCGGACTGTCCTGGTGGGGCCCACCGCGGTGGACGGACAGGATCGTGCGGACAAGGCCACGGACGGGGACACCCTCGATCAGGTGTGGGAACGGGCCAGACGACTACTGCCGCCCGGTATCCGCCGCAGACAC
This sequence comes from Mycobacterium sp. NS-7484, assembly GCF_001953975.1. Lineage (GTDB taxonomy): Bacteria > Actinomycetota > Actinomycetes > Mycobacteriales > Mycobacteriaceae > Mycobacterium. Next base: position 55,235 of record NZ_MBEJ01000081.1, on the reverse strand, counting down.
GTGACCAAGGTGTTTTCCGGTCTGCGTCCGGCCAGTGACCGCACCTACCGGCTCGAGGTGTCCCCGAAGGTGCCGAACCTGGTGCATGCCGCGGGAATCCGCTCCACCGGCGTCTCTGCGGCTCCGGAGGTCGCGCGTTATGTGGCGAACCTCGTTTCCGCCGAGATCCTGGCGCTCAAGCCCAAAAGCCGAGTTACCGAATCGATTCCGGTACTCGATCGGTTGGCTGAGCTGGACACCGACACTGCGGCCGGCAGGTTCGTGAGCGCACCCGGTGCTGCCCCCGATCAACACCCCATGGTGGTGTGCGCGTGTGAGCACGTGACCGCAGCCGAGATCGCCGCGGAATGCCGGGGGCCGGTGCCCGCGACATCCGTCGACGGAATACGTAAACGCACCAGGGCGACCGCCGGACGGTGTCAGGGCGCGTACTGCGCGGTGGGCGTCAGCTTCATCCTGTCCGCAGCCACCGGAGAACAACCTGGTGAGGTTCGCCAAGGCGAACCCGGATCGCAGTGGGAGACCGATGCCCGATGAGCACTGTCCGACCCCGCATCGCCATCGCCGGCTCGGGTCTGGCCGGCCTGCACTGCGCCGTGAACCTGGCGTCGTCGGCCGAGGTCACCGTCTACGAGCGGCTGCCGGTCCCCGGCGGTGAACACTGGGAGGACGGCGAACACCACGCCCTGGTACGTCAGGCGCGGCGCGGCGGCGTCCGATTCGCCGCGGGCACCCAGGTGGTCCGATGGGAAGGTGATCGGCTGCTGGCCGTCGGCGAAGGAGGCGGGATCGCCGCTGCCGACGCACTCGTCGTCGCCACCGGTCACCGGCCTCCTACCCGCGCCGAACTACGGATCGACGGAAACCGTTGCGCCGGAGTGGTACCGGCCACGCTGGCGCTACACCTGCTCCAACAACAGGTCGATCTGGGTCATCACGTCGTCGTTGTCGGCGACTCGGACTGGGCGGCCGAGTGCATCGCGCTGATGACGGCGCAGCAGGACCACGCCTCGATCGTATGGGTCGGTGCCGCGGCCCGGCCCGCACACCCGAGCGTGACGGTGCTGCCGGATGCCAGGGTCACCGCGACCCATGGGATGCCGAGGATCACCGGGGTCACCGTCGAATCCGCGCCGGCCGTCGAGCAGGTGGTCTGCGACTGCTTGATCCTGGCCGGTCCGGCCGTGGCGTACCGGAACATCGACGGTGCCGTCCTGGACGACGAACCTGCCGTGTTCGCCCAACGACACCCCGAAACCACGGACAGCTCCGCACGGATCGGCCTGTTGGCGGCCCGACACGCGCTCGCCGTCGGCCGGGCCGCACCCCACACCCACATACCCGTGCTTCCCAGGATTGGACTGCCCCGATGAAAGTAACCTCGCCCGTCGGCGAATTCCCCTACACCTTCGAGCGCATCCGGATCGACGGCATGCGCATCGTGGCCGAGGGCCGGATGGGGACGTGGCCGGCACGCATCGAAGTCGGTGTCTCCGACATCCCCGCGGCGATCCGTGGCGGTATGGCGGCCGCTGCGCTCGGCGCCGCCCTCACCGTCGGGGCGCGCCGGTACCGAAATCGTAAGCAGCTCAACCCCTAGACCCCACTCCGTCCGAAAGAGCCTCAGACATGGCCACATTGGGAAACATCGTCATCTATCTCATGATGGCGTTCGTCGTCATCGGTGCGTGCGCATTGGCATTCCGCGGTGATCGAGGAATCGGCCGGGAGTTCAAAGAGGGGATTTACGCCCTCGGCCCGCTGTTCGTGCCCGTCGCCGGCATCATGGCCGGGTTGCCGTACCTGGCCTGGTTCGTCGAACACGTCCTCGGCAAGATCTATGCCCCCTTCGGGGCCGATGCGGCGATGGCGGCGACCACCCTGATCGCCAGCGACATGGGCGGCTACCAACTCGCCAAGGCGACCGCTGATTCCACCGGAGCCTGGATGACGGCGTCGATCACCGGCTTCCTGTCCGGAGCCACAATCTCTTTCATCATCCCGGTCGGTCTGGCGATCCTCAATGTGCGGGACCACAAGTACTTCGCGCTCGGCATCATGAGCGGCATCCTCACCGTCCCGATCGGTGTCCTGGTCACGATGGGCATCCTGATCACCACCCACTCGCCAGTCCGTGACTCGGTCACCACAGACGGTGCCTCGACGGCGACCCTCGACGGCTTCGGCATCGGCGACGTCCTGATCAACATGCTGCCGGTCATCATTGTCACGGTGGCCATCGCGGCCGGGTTGTACTTCGCCACCCGGGCCATGATCACGGGGTTCATCTGGTTCGGCCGTATCCTCAACGCCGCCATCTATCTGGTGTTGGCGGTCTCGATCGTCGACCACGTCACCGGCTTCTTCAGCTCACGGCTCAGTTGGTGGGGATTCGAACCGATCATCGCGACCGCGGACGATCAGATGCGGGCCCTGGAGGTCGTCGGCAACATCGCCATCGTGTTGGCCGGGGCGTTTCCGTTGGTCTATGCGATCCGCACCTACGTGGACAAGCCGCTCACGGTGATCGGCAAACGCCTGGGCATCAGCACCGAGGGCACCGCCGGGCTGCTCGCTGCCACCACCAACATGCTGGCGGCTTTCCACCTCATCCGCAGCATGCCGGCCAAGGACAAGGTGCTCGTCGTCGCTTTCGGCACCACGAGTTCGGCACTGATCGGCGACCATCTGGCCTTCACCGCCAACTTTCAGCCAAACCTCATCGCCCCGTTGATGATCGGCAAGGTCGTCGCGGGCGTCACGGCGATGCTCTTGGCGCTGTGGATCGCCGTGCCGACCGCCAAGCGTCTGGAGCGCGAGGACGCCGAAATCGAAACCGATCTCACCGACGACGACGCCGAGCGCACGGACGACGAGGACCAGCAGGCCCCGGAACCCGCACGGTCGTGATGCCAGGGAACCAAACGGGGACGAACTACGTCTGAATGAATGTGCGGCAATTCTGCGAACCCCCCACCCGGTCGGCCGTCACGGCTGACCGGGTGGCTTCCGATCAACTGGTCGCCGACTATCTGGCCGGCTACGCCGAGGCATTGGCCGACGCCGGCGAGTGCCGCGGCGGCACAGACGAGTGATGTCGGCTCAGAGCTTGCTTGCGGCCGCGTCGTCGAGTAACCACACGGTGCGCTCGCGACCGATCGCGCCGGCTGCGGGGATGTCGGTCGGTTCGGCCCCGCCCAAGGCTGCGGCCACCGCGTCGGCCTTGGCCGCACCGGAGACCACCAGCCACACCTCACGCGCGTTCTGAACGGCAGGCAGCGTCAACGTGATTCGCCGCGGCGGCGGTTTGGGGGAGTCGGAGACCCCGACGACCAGACGCCGGCTTTCGCGCACCGCGGCGGTGTCCGGGAACAGTGAGTTGATGTGTCCCTCTGGGCCCATACCGAGCAGATGCACATCGAACCCGGGGCCCGGGGCATCGAAGTTGGCTTCCAACAGCTGCGCGTAGCCGGTGGCGGCCGCTTCGAGGTCGTCACCGAATTCGCCGTCGCTGGCGGCCATGGCATGGACGTTCACGTCCGGGATCCCGACATGGTCCAAAAGCGCCTCACGGGCCTGCTTGTCGTTGCGCTCGTCGTCGTCCTGCGGCACGAACCGCTCGTCACCCCAGTAGACGTGCACCTTCGTCCAGTCGATCTCGTCACCGCGCGCGGCGACGCGCTTGAGCAGGCCGATCCCCGTACCCCCACCGGTGAGCACGATGGTCGCCTGATGCCGCTCGGCGATCGCCGACTTGATGGTGTCCACCAACCGGTCGCCCGTGGCGGCCACCAGGGTGTCGGCGTCGGCATGACGTTCGATCACTGTGCTCATACGTATCGGACCTTGTCGATTCCCTTGAGTGCGTCGTAATAGATCTCGTCGGCGTCGAGGCGACGCAGGTCCTCGGCCAGACATTCCTTGGCCTCGCGGCGGGCCAAGGGCACCAACGCATCCGGCTTGCCGGTACGGCTCAACACCGCCGTCACGCCGGTCTGCGGACGGGTCAGAGTCACGGTTTCGCTGGGCCGGGTGAGTTCGACCTTCAACTCACCGACCGCGCGGGTCACCGGTCCGTCGATCCGCCGGGCCAACCAGCCGGCCATGATGTCCAGTGCCGGTTCGTCTTTGAGTCCGGAGACCAACGCCGAGGTGATGGGCTCGTGCGGCGGCTGGTCGACCGCCGCGGCGAGCAACGCCCGCCAGTACGTGACGCGGCTCCAGGCCAGGTCGGTGTCGCCCGGGGTGTATCCGTCCAGCCTGCTCTTGATGCAGGACAGCGGATCGGCACCGTTGGTGGCGTCGGTGATCCGGCGAACCGCCAACTTGCCCAACGGATCCTGGGCCGGTACCGCAGGCGCCAGATCGGGCCACCAGGTCACCACCGGCGTGTCGGGAAGCAGAAACGGCGTCACCACGCTGCTGGCATGGTTGGCCAGCGGACCCGACAAACGCAGCATCACCACCTCGTTGGCGCCGGCGTCACGGCCCACCCGCAGCTGGGCGTCCAACCGGGCCTCGGTGGTCAGCCGGTCTCCAGGGATGACCACGATCACGCGACACGGATGCTCCCGGCTGGCGACGTTGGCCGCGTCGATCGACTCCTCCAGCATCGCCTCGGAATCGGTGGAAATGACCAGCGTCAGCACCCGGCCGAGGGTGATCGCGCCACCCTCTTCCCGCATCGCGACGATCTTCTTGTTGATCGCTCCGGTATTCGTGTCGGGCAGATCGACAATCATGGCTCGGCTCCTTCGCGGATCACGGCCGCCTCCATTCCCGCCCCGTCCGACGCAGCATCTCGAACGCCGAATCAGGGCCCCACGTTCCGGCCTCGTACGGGTCGGGCTTTCCGTGCGTGGCCCAGTACTCCAGCGCGGGATCGAGGATCTTCCACGACAATTCGACCTCGGCGTTGACCGGGAACAGCGACGGTTCGCCCAGCAACACGTCGAGGATCAGGCGCTCGTAGGCCTCCGGTGACTCCTCGGCGAACGCCGAGCCGTAGGAGAAATCCATGCTGACATCACGGACCTCCATGATGTGGCCGGGAACCTTGGACCCGAACCGCAAGGTGATGCCTTCGTCGGGTTGCACCCGGATCACCAATGCGTTCTGGCCGAGTTCATCGGTCATCGTGGCATCGAAGGGCAGGTGCGGCGCCCGCTTGAACAACAGGGCGATCTCGGTGACCCTGCGGCCCAAGCGTTTTCCGGTCCGCAGATAGAACGGGACACCAGCCCAGCGGCGGGTGTCCACGTCCAGGGTGATGGCGGCGAACGTCTCGGTGGTCGAGGTCTTCGAAAACCCCTCCTCGTCGAGCAGCCCGACAACCTTCTCGCCGCCCTGCCAGCCCGCAACGTACTGCCCCCGCGAGGTGGTCTCGTCCAGCGGCTCGGCCAGCCGGGTGGCCGAGAGCACCTTGATCTTCTCGGCCTGGAGTTCGGCGGGGGAGAAGCTGACCGGTTCTTCCATCGCCGTCAGCGCCAGCAGTTGCAGCAGGTGGTTCTGGATGACGTCGCGGGCCGCACCCACACCGTCGTAATAGCCGGCGCGGCCACCGAGACCGATGTCCTCGGCCATCGTGATCTGCACGCTGTCGACGTAGTGCGAGTTCAGCACCGGTTCGAACAACTCGTTGGCGAAGCGCAACGCCAGGATGTTCTGGACGGTCTCCTTGCCCAGGTAGTGGTCGATGCGGAACACCGAGGACTCCGGGAACACGCTGTTGACCACCGCGTTGAGCTCTTCGGCGCTCTTCAGATCGTGACCGAAGGGCTTCTCGATGACGACTCGGCTCCAACTACCCTCCGGTTTGTCGGCCAGCCCCGACTTCGACAACTGCTCACAGACCTGAGGGAACGACTTCGGCGGGATCGACAGGTAGAACGCATGATTGCCGCTGGTGCCGCGCTCCACATCGAGTTTTTCCAGGGTCTCTTTCAACCGCTCGAAGGAGGCGTCGTCATCAAAGGTGCCCTGCACGAACCGGAAACCTTCGGCCAATCGGTCCCAGACTTCCTGGCGGAACGGCGTGCGCGCGTGCTGTTTGACCGCGTCGTACACGATCTTGCCGAAGTCCTCGTCCTGCCAGTCGCGTCGCGCGAAGCCCACCAGCGCGAAGCTCGGGGGCAACAGGCCGCGGTTGGCCAGGTCGTAGATCGCCGGCATCAGCTTCTTGCGGGCCAGGTCACCGGTAACCCCGAAGATCACCACCGCGCATGGCCCGGCGATGCGGGGCATGCGCTTGTCGCGCTTGTCCCGCAGCGGGTTGTGCCACGTGGTGCCCGCGTCGGCGACCGTCATCGTGCGGCGGCGTCGAGTTGGCCCTGGGTCGCGTCGAGCAGTTCCTGCCACGACTTCTCGAACTTCTCGACGCCTTCGTCTTCGAGCACCTTGAACACGTCGGCCACATCGATGCCGACCGCACTCAGCTTGTCGAAGACCTCCTGTGACGCCGCTGCGGTGCCGCTGATGGTGTCCCCGGTGATCTTGCCGTGGTCGGCCACGGCTTCGATCGTCTTCTCCGGCATGGTGTTCACCGTGTCGGCGGCCACCAACTCGGTGACATACAGGGTGTCTGGATAGTCCGGGTTCTTCACGCCGGTCGAGGCCCACAGCACCCGCTGCACCCGGGCGCCGTCGCCCTTGAGTGCCGCGAACCGCTCGCCGCCGAAGACCTCCTCATAGGCGGCGTAGGCCAGACGTGAGTTGGCCACGCCGGCCTTGCCGCGCAGCGCCAGTGCATCCTGACTGCCGAGCTTGTCCAGCCGGTTGTCGATCTCGGTGTCCACGCGCGAGACGAAAAACGAGGCGACCGAATGGATCTTCGACAAGTCGTGGCCGGCCTCCTTGGCCTTCTCCAACCCGGCGAGGTAGGCATCCATGACCGCGCGGTGCCGTTCCACGGAGAAGATCAGCGTCACGTTGACCGAGATGCCCTCGGCGATCACCGCGGTGATCGCGGGCAGGCCCGCCAGCGTGGCCGGGATCTTGATCAGCAGGTTGGGCCGGTCCACGATCTTCCACAGCTCGATGGCCTGCAGGATCGTCTTGTCCGTGTCGTGCGCCAGCCGCGGATCGACCTCGATGGAGACCCGGCCGTCGACACCGTCGGAGGCCTCGTACGTCTTGGCCAGGACGTCGCACGCGTTGCGGACGTCGTCGGTGGTGACGGTGCGGATCGTCGCGTCGACGTCGGCGCCGCGTTCGGCAAGTTCTTTGACCTGCGCGTCGTACGCGGTGCCTTTCGACAGGGCGGCCTGGAAGATCGACGGGTTGGTGGTGACACCCACGACGCTGCGGGTATCGATCAGTTCCTGCAGATTGCCGGTTTGCAGCCGCTCGCGCGACAAGTCATCAAGCCAGACAGATACACCCGCGGCGCTCAGCGCCGCGAGATTCGGGTTCTGAGTCATGGTTCGCCTTCTCCTGTTCGTCTGTCAGTTGTCCAAGGATCGTTCCGCCGCGGCCGCCACAGCCTCCGGGGTGAAACCGAACTCACGGAACAGCGTCTTGTCGTCGGCGGAGGCACCGTAGTGCTCGATCGAGACGATCTCGCCGGTGTCTCCGACCAGCTTGTACCAACTCTGCGCCACGCCGGCCTCGACCGCCACCCGGGCCGAAACCGCCGGGGGCAGCACCGAATCGCGGTACTCCTTGGGCTGCGCTTCGAACCATTCGACACAGGGCATCGAGACGACGCTGGCGTTGATGTCCTTGTCGGCCAACAATTTCTGTGCCTCGACGGCAAGCTGCAGTTCCGAGCCGGTGGCGATGATCACCACGTCCGGATTCTCCTGGGGGGTGCCGCCCAGGACGTAACCGCCGCGGGCCACGCCGTCGGCGTCGGTGCCTTCCAGCACCGGCACTCCCTGGCGGGTCAGGATGAAGCCGACCGGTCCGCTGCCGTTGCCGCGCGCGATGATGCTGCGCCACGCGTAGGCGGTCTCGTTCGGATCACCCGGACGGACCACGGCCAGCTGGGGGATGGCCCGCAGGGCGGCCAGATGCTCGATCGGCTGGTGGGTGGGACCGTCCTCGCCGAGGCCGATCGAATCGTGGGTCCAGATGTAGATGGTGTCGATGTCCATCAATGAGGCGAGGCGGACCGCGGGCCGCATGTAGTCGGAGAACTGCAGGAACGTGCCGCCGAACGCGCGGGTGGGGCCGTGCAGCACGATGCCCGACAGGATCGACCCCATCGCGTGCTCACGGATGCCGAAGTGCAGCACCCGGCCGTACCAGTCCGCGGTGAAGTCGTCGGTCGAGATGGACGGCGGGCCGAACGACTTGACCCCCTTGATCGTGGTGTTGTTGCTGCCGGCGAGATCTGCTGAACCGCCCCACAATTCGGGCAGCTTCGGGGCCACGTCGTTGAGCACCTGGCCGAATGCGGCGCGGGTGGCCACCGCCTTGCTGCCCGGCTCCCAGTAGGTCAGGTCGGCATCCCAGCCCTCGGGCAGTTCCTGGGCCAGCAGCCGGTCGAGAAGCTTCTTGCGCTCGGGTTCTCGCTTGGCCCAGGCGTCGAAATCGACCTGCCACTCGTCGTGGGCCTGCTTGCCGCGGCCGACCAGCTCCCGGGTGTGGGTGATGACGTCGTCATCGACCTCGAACGTCTTGTCCGGGTCGAAGCCCAGCACCTTCTTGGTGGCAGCCACCTCGTCGGCACCCAGGGCCGAGCCGTGCACGCCACCGGTGTTCATCTTGGTCGGCGCGGGGTAGCCGATGATCGTGCGGATCGAGATGAACGACGGCTTGTCGGTGACCTTCTTGGCCTCGGCGATGGCCGCTTCGATCCCGACGACGTTCTCGCCGCCCTCGATCTCCTGGACATGCCAGCCGTAGGCGCGGTAGCGGTCGGCGACGTTCTCGCTCAACGCGATGTCGGTGTCGTGCTCGATCGAGATGTGGTTCTTGTCGTAAAAGACGATCAGGTTGCCGAGCTGCTGGGTGCCCGCCAGTGACGACGCCTCACTGGTGACGCCCTCTTCGATGTCGCCGTCGGAGGCGATCACGTAGATGTAGTGGTCGAACGGGCTGGTGCCGGGCTCGGCGTCCGGGTCGAACAGGCCACGTTCGTAGCGGGCGGCCATCGCCATGCCGACCGCAGAGGCCAGGCCCTGGCCCAGCGGGCCGGTGGTGATCTCCACGCCCTTGGTGTGCCGGAACTCCGGATGGCCGGGGGTCTTGGAACCCCACGTGCGCAGCGCCTCGATGTCGGACAACTCCAAGCCGAATCCGCCGAGATACAGCTGGATGTAGAGCGTGAGGCTGGAATGGCCGCAGGACAGCACGAACCGGTCACGCCCCAGCCAGTGGGTGTCGCTCGGGTCGTGGCGCAACTGCCGCTGGAACAACGTGTAGGCCAGTGGTGCCAAGCTCATCGCCGTGCCCGGGTGGCCGTTGCCCACCTTCTGCACCGCATCAGCCGCCAGCACCCGCGCGGTGTCGACTGCGCGGCTGTCGAGGTCGGTCCAATCCTCGGGATGGTTGGGCTGGGTGAGAGCGGTGATCTCTTCGGCGGTGGTCACTAAGCTCACTTCCTCGTCGTCAAACTGCTGATAGGTGCGCGCAGTTGCCATGCTGCTACCTCAAACACCCTAGTGGGGCGGACTCATCCGATGCAGACTGGTTCGCACACCGATACCCGGTCGTTTACCCCGTCGCCGCCCCGAACAGACCCTGCGATTCTGAGGTTTTCGGGCGGCGGTCTACCATCGTCTGTAGTAGAAGCCGCGTGACGCCACCCGAGGAGTTATTTGCGTGAGCATTCGCGAGCGCCGGCTCATCAATGGGGCGCCGAGCCGAATACGGTCCACCTTCCTGTCGTATTTGGCGTTGACCAAGCCGCGGGTGATCGAGTTGTTGCTGGTCACCACCATTCCGGCGATGCTGCTGGCCGACCGCGGCACGATTGACCCGCTGCTGATCCTCAACACGCTGATCGGTGGCGGGCTCGCGGCGGCCGGCGCCAACACCCTGAACTGTGTGGCCGACGCCGACATCGACAAGGTGATGAAGCGGACCGCTCGCCGCCCGCTGGCCCAGGCCTCGGTGCCCACCCGGCACGCACTGATCTTCGGTCTGGTGCTGTCGGTGGTCTCGTTCTGCTGGCTGTGGTGGACGTCGAACCTGCTCTCCGGGTTGCTGGCGGTGGCCACCATCGCGTTCTACGTCTTCATCTACACGTTGATACTCAAACGCCGCACCTCACAGAACGTGGTCTGGGGCGGGGCGGCCGGTTGCATGCCGGTGATGATCGGATGGTCGGCGGTGACCGGCACGATCCAGTGGCCGGCGCTGGTGATGTTCCTGATCATCTTCTTCTGGACGCCGCCGCACACCTGGGCCCTGGCGATGCGGTACAAGGACGACTACAAGGCGGCCGGGGTGCCGATGCTGCCCGCCGTGGCCACCGAGCGCGAGGTCACCCGACAGATCCTGATCTACACCTGGGTGACGGTGCTGACCACGCTGGTGCTGGCCCTGGCCACCGGGTGGCTCTACGGCGCCGTCGCGCTGCTGGCCGGTGCCTGGTTCCTGATCATGGCCCACCAGCTGTACTCCGGGGTCAAGCGCGGTGAACCCGTCAAGCCGCTGCGGTTGTTCCTGCAGTCGAACAACTACCTCGCGGTGGTGTTCTGCGCGCTGGCCATCGACTCGGCGCTCGCCCTGCCGACGATCTTCGGCAACTAACGCCCGCCGCCCCGCGGCGAGTTGTGGCACGTTGGGGTGATGCCACAGTTGGTGAGCCCCGACAACTTCGCCCGCGCCGAATCCGACCGGTATTTCGCCGGCGCGGTTGCCGACGGCGGCTTCGGCCAGTTCTTCCACATCCGAGAACTGACCCCGATCGACCACCAGCTCGTGATCCGGCAGAACCGCGACACGCTCTATTCGGCAGCGGTGTTCGACCTCGACGCCGGTCCGGTCACCGTCGCGCTGCCCGACAGCGCGGGCCGGTTCATGTCGCTGCAGGTGATCAGTGAAGACCACTACACCACCAACGTCGCCTACGCGCCCGCCGAGGTGACGTTCAGCCGTGACTCGGTGGACACCCGATATGCGATCGTCGCGGTGCGGACCTTGGTCGATCCGGGTGACTCCGACGACCTGGCCGCGGTGCACGCGCTGCAGGACGCGATCGTGGTGTCGCAGGCAGATCCGGGGTTCTTCGAGATTCCGCACTGGGATCCGGCCAGCCAGAAGACCGTTCGCGATGCGCTCGTCACATTGTCCACCACGCTGACGGACACCAAGGCAATGTTCGGCGCCAAGTACGAGGTGGACCCGGTGCGCCACCTGATCGGCTCGGCGTTCGCCTGGGGCGGCAACCCGGAACGCGACGCGCTCTATCAAACGGTGGTGCCGCCCCGAAACGACGGCGCGACCGTGCACCGACTGACCGTGAACGATGTTCCGGTGGACGGGTTCTGGTCGGTGACGGTGTACAACCGGGACGGCTATTTCACCTCGAACCCGCAGAACGCCTATTCGGTGAACAACGTCACCGCCGTCAAAGACCGCGACGGCGCCATCACGGTGCAGTTCGGCGGCAGCGGCGCGGGCAACGTGTTGCCGATCACCGACGGGTGGAACTACCTCGTGCGGTTGTACCGGCCGAGGTCCGAGATCCTCGACGGGTCCTGGACGTTCCCGCACGCCCAACCGCAATAGCCAGATCACACCGCTTTCCACGACAGGGCGGTTGACCGGTCGTCAGCACAGCCCTGAGGTGGAATTCGGCGTGGCTTTGAGGCTTCGAAAGCTCAGGGCACCAGCACGATCGAGCCGACGGTCTTTCGCCCCTGCAGGTCGGTGTGGGCCTGGGCGGCTTCGGCCAACGGATAACGCCCACCGACGGTGATGGTGATCGACCCATCGGCGATCGCATTGATCAGTTCGCCTGCCCGCCAGCAGAACTCGTCGGGAGTACGGGTGTGGTGGGCCAGTGTCGGCCGGGTCAAGAACACCGAGCCCGACGAGTTGAGCCGCTGCGGGTCGACGGGCGGCACGGGTCCGCTGGCGGCGCCGAACAGGGCCAGGGTGCCGCGCACCGCCAGGCTGGCCAGGCTGGCATCGAAGGTCGACGCACCGACACCGTCGTAGACCGCGGCCACCCCCACGCCGCCGGTGAGATCACGGATCTTGGCGCCGAACTCGTCGGGATCCTCAGGGTATTCGAGGACTTCGACGGCACCGGCCTGCCGGGACAGTTCGGCCTTCTCCGGTGTCGAGGCGGTGGTGATCACCCGGGTGCCGATGCTGGTGGCCCACTGGGTCAGGATCAGGCCGACCCCGCCGGCGCCGGCGTGCACCAGAATCGTGTCGTTCGGTTGCACGGCGTAGGTGGACTTGATCAGGTAGTGGGCGGTCATGCCTTTCAGCAGCGCCGAGGCGATCGCGTCGGGCGCCACACCTTCGGGCACATACGCGGCGAAATCGGCTGGCGCGACACAGAAGTCCGCGTAGGCACCCGTCGCATTCGCGGTAACCACACGATCACCGACGGCGAGGGCGGCCACGTCGTCGCCGACGGCCGCCACAGTGCCGCACACCTCGGACCCGACGACGAACGGCAGCTCGCGCGGATACTGCCCGGATCGGAAATACGTGTCGATGAAGTTGACGCCGATGGCTTCGGCCTTGATCAGCACCTCGCCCGGGCCGGGGGACGGCTCGGAACGCTCGACGTAGCTCAGGACTTCGGGTCCGCCGGTCTCGGCAACTTCGATGGCATACACGCCACCCATCATCCACACCTATCATCGCGGAGGTGAAGCTCGCCCGTCCGGATGTGTTCCATCCCCGCATCGTGTTGGCCGGCTGCGCGGCCTTGCCGGAGGGCGACGGCGACGACGCCGGCCTGATCGCGGCTCTGCGTCACCGCGGGCTCCACGCCCGCTGGCTGCCGTGGGACGATCCGAGCACGCTCGAGGCGGACGTGGTGATCTTGCGGGCCACGTGGGATTACGCCGAACGTCTCGACGAATTTCTGGCGTGGGCCCGGTCGGTGCGCCACCTGATCAACCCGGTGCAGATCGTGCAATGGAACACCGACAAGCGCTATCTCGGCGACCTGCAGCGCATGGGCGTCCCTGTCGTGCCTACGCGATATTTCGCGGCCGGCGAGCGGGTCAGCCTTCCTGACGGCGAGGTGGTGGTGAAGCCCGCGGTGGGTGCCGGTTCAGCCGGTGTGCAGCGGTTCGTGGAGGCATCGGAGGCGCTGGCGCACGCGGCGGCACTGCAAGCCCACGGCCGCGCGGTGCTGGTGCAGCCGTACGACCCGCGCATCGCCGACGGTGAGACGGCGTTGGTGTTCCTGGCCGGTGAGGAATCCCACGCGTTCACCAAGGCGCCGATTCTGCCGCCACCCGGGCAGATTCCCGAATTCGAGGAGACCGGCACCTACGCGCAGGAATCGTTGTCACCGGCCGATCCTGACGACGAAGTCTGGGAGGTCGGTCGCCGGGCGCTGGACGCAGTGAGGCGGTCGTTCGATCTGGATCGTGCGGATCTGGTGTATGCCCGGGTCGATGTGATCGGCGTCCCGGCAAATCCCCGTCTGCTCGAACTGGAATTGGTCGAGCCGTCACTCGGGTTCGGTCAGCTCGGTCAGGCAGAACGCGCCGAGGCCGAGCGGCGGTTCGCCGTGGGCATCGAAGGGGCGTTGGAGCACCTGGGCCTCGGCCCGCTGTCGCACCGGGCTTTCTAGCCCGACGTTTTCTGCTCTGACGCCGGCGTGACCCGCTCACGCATCGACGCCCACAGTGCGGCAGTGGCCGCGGTACAGACGGCCGCGCCGGCGACGTGCACCGCGACCAGCGCTGCCGGAACCCCGGTGTAGAACTGCACGATCCCGACGAGCCCCTGCCCGCACACCACCACCAACAGCACGGCGAGACGGATCATCACCGGACGGGGCGCGCGCACCGCGGCGAGCGCGAAGCCGAGCGCGACGATCAGCGACAGGTAGGCCACCAGCAGCGACGAGTGCATGTGGACCAGCGTGGTGATCTCGACCTGCAGCCGCGGGACCACGCGATCGAGGCTCTTGTCGCCGGCATGCGGGCCGGCGCCGGTGACCAGGGTGCCGGTCACCAGGACCGCCGCCAGGATCACCGCGCTCAGAACGGTCAACTGGCGCAGCGGTTTCGGTATGGTCTCGGTCGGCGCACCGGTATCGGGCTGGCCGATCTTGACGAACAGCAGCACGGCGAGCCACACCATCGCCATGGAGGCCAACAGGTGGATGGCCACCGTCCACCACAACAGGCCGGTGCGTACCGTGATGCCGCCGATGATCGCCTGGACCACGGTCGAGGCCGGCATCAGCCAGGCGTAGATCAGCACCTCGCGGCGCCGGCGGGCGCGCGTGACGGCCAGCACGGCGGCGATGGCGGTCAGGACGACGAGAAAGGTGATCATCCGGTTGCCGAACTCGACCACCTGATGCACGACTGCGACCTCGGCGTGCGGCACCGGGGTGAAACTCCCGGGGAAGCACTGCGGCCAGGTCGGGCACCCGAGGCCGGACGCGGTGACCCGGACGATCGCTCCGGTGACCGAGATACCGCCTTGGGTGAGGATCACCAGGAACGCAATCACCCGCTGAGCCCGAAGGCTCGGCATGGGCAGCAGGTCGACCAGTCGCTGGAACGCTCTTCCGACGGGCACGGCCTGATCGTAGTTGATCAGGAACTACAGCCCGTAGTAGGGGCGGTGCCGGATCAGGTGAACCGGAACCACCGCAAGGCGGCCGCCGCGGCCACCGCGCCCCAAACCGCCAGCACGGCCAGGCCGAACCAGTCCACCGACACCGTCATGGCCTGGGTCAGGGCTTCGGTGAGGGCGCCCGACGGGGTCAGCCGGGCTGCCCACCGCAGGGCCGACGGCACTGGGCCGCCGTCGATGGTGAGCGCGCCGAAGCCGGCAAAAACGAACCACAACAGGTTCGCCAACGCCAGCACGATCTCGGCCTTGAGCGTGCCGCCGAGCAGCAGTCCCAACGCGGCGAAGGTGGCGGTGCCCAATGCGATCACCACCGCACCCAGCGCCAACCCCACGGGCGATGGGCGCCACCCCAGCGCAAAACCGATGGCCCCCAACAGGATTGCCTGCAAGAACACCACGGTCACCACCGCCAGCGACTTGCCGACGATGATTCCCCAGACCGGAAGCGCCGTGGCACCGAGCCGTTTGAGGGCGCCATAACGGCGGTCGAACGCCACTGCGATGGCCTGTCCGGTGAACGCCGTGGAGATCAGGGCCAGTGCCATGATGGCCGGGGTGAACGTGGCAGCGCGGTGATCGCCGAACGATCCCAGTGGCAACAGCGTCAAACCGACCAACAGGGTGATCGGGATGAACATCGTCAACAGCAGCTGTTCACCGTTGCGCAGCAACAGCTTCAGCTCCAGCCCGAACTGGGCGGCCAGCATGGCCGGCACCTTCGCCGGACGCGGGTCCGGCGAAAACGTTCCGGGGGCGAATCGGTTCGGCGCGCCGGTCATGACCGCAGCTCCCGTCCGGTGAGGTCGAGGAATACATCTTCGAGGCTGCGCTGCTCCACCCGCATGCCGGTGGCCAGCACGTTGAGCCGCGCGCACCAGGCCGTCACCGTGGCCAGCACTTGCGGATCGATCTGGCCCTCCACGAGGTACTCCCCGGGAGCCGTCTCGACAGTCTTGTAGCCCTCGGGGAGGGCGGCGGTCAGCAGCGACAGGTCGAGCTTGCGTGGCGCGCTGAACCGCAGCTGGTTCTCCGCGCCGCTGTGGGTCAGCTCGGCCGGTGTGCCGGTGGCGACGGCCACCCCGTGGTCGATGATCACGATCCGGTCGGCCAGTTCTTCGGCCTCGGCGAGGTGGTGGGTGGTCAGCACGACGGTGACACCGTCACGGCGCAGCGCATCGATCAATTCCCACACCACAATTCGGGCATGGGCGTCCATTCCGGCGGTGGGCTCGTCGAGGAAGACGAGCTCGGGCCGGCCGACCACGGCGCAGGCCAGGGCCAGCCGCTGCTGCTGGCCGCCCGAGAGCCGGCGGTACGTGGTGCGGGCCGACTCGGTGAGCCCGAGCGTGTCCATCAGCCAGGACGGATCGAGCGGATCGGCGGCGTAGGAGGCGACCAGCTTGAGCATCTCGCCGGCGCGGGCCGCGGGGTATCCACCGCCGCCCTGCAGCATCACCCCGATCCGTTCGCGCACCCGGGCGTTGTCGACGACAGGGTCCAGACCGAGGATCTCGACCCGGCCGTCGTCCGGACGGATGAATCCCTCACACATCTCGACGGTGGTGGTCTTGCCGGCGCCGTTGGGGCCCAGGAGCGCCAACACCTCGGCGCGTTGCACCTCGAGGTCCAGGTTTGACACCGCTGTGGTGGAACCGAAGCGCTTGGTTACGCCGCGCAGCAGCACAGGTGGAGCCGACGAGCGCTTGCGCGAGGAGCCGTCGGCTGCCGACGAGCGCTTGCGCGAGGAGCCGTCGGCTTCGGAACGCGAGGTCACGGGGATTCAGCGTAGGCGTCGGGAGACTGGGCCGGTGTCGGCGGTGGGCTTGTGTCCCGCTGAGGTGACGCGCGCCACGGCAACCGGCGCCAGGTCAGCCCGATCAGGATCAGCACGATCACGGTGCTGGCCAGGGTGGCCATCACGATCTGGAACAACGTGAATCGGTCGCCGTTGGCCGTCGGCCCGAAGATGCCGACCACCAGCGTGATCGCGATCGTCGAGCCGCGGAACCCGGGCCGTGTCGCCCAGGCCGCCAACGGGATCACCGCCCACAGCAGATACCACGGCTGCACCACGGGAAACAGCAAAATGGTGCCGCCGAGGGCGACGCCCAGGCCGCCGACAGGGTGCAGTCGGCCGCGCAGCACGGCCAGCAGCAGCCAGCTGACCAGGATCGCGATCAGGAACACGCCGATCGCGCGGGTCAGCGCGAGTACCGCGGTGGTGTGGTCACCCAGCCCGAGCAGGATTCCGACCTGGCCGGTACCGAGCGCCAGCAGCGTCGGCGGGGACATCCAGCTGCGCACCACGTTGGCGGTGCCCAAGGTGGACAGCCAGCCGAAGCCCAGCCCGCTGGCCCAGCCGATCAGAGCCATCACCGCCAGCGAGATCACGCCGAGCGGGACGCTCGCGGCGAAAAACGCCTTGACGGTGCCGCCGAGACGCCAGGCCAGCGCCATTGCGACAAAGCCGAGAGCCAGCAGGGACGGCAGTTTGACCTGCGAGGACAACGTGATCAGCACCGTGCCTACGGTCAGCATCGCGGCCGGATACCAGCGCTGCCAGTCCGCACGGGTGTGGGGCCAGGCCATCGGCCGGGGGATGATCGCCGCCGCAGCATCGATGCCGCGGAGCGCAAACTCCGTACCGGCCAGCATCAGCCCGAGCATCAGGGCCTCGTTGTGGATTCCGGCTACCAGGTGCATCAACAACAGGGGATTGCAGGCACCCAGCCACAGCGCACTGACCTCGGCGACCCCGCAGCGACGGGCCAGCCGCGGCGTTGCCCACACGATGAGCCCGACGCCGAGCAACACCACGATCCGGTGGCACAGCACCGCCGCGACGATGTTCTCCCCGGTCAGTGCCGAGATGCTCTCGCCGATCCATAGGAACAGCGGTCCGTACGGGGCCGGTGTCTCGCGCCACAGACTGGGCACCGACAACGTGAACACGTGGTCGAGGCCCAGGCCTGTGGCGGGGCCGACCTGGTACGGGTTGAGCCCGATGTAGCCGATTTCACTTTGCGCGAGGTAGGAGTAGACGTCCTTGCTGTACATCGGTGGCGCGATGAGCAGCGGGATGGCCCACAACAAGAGGGTGCGGTCGAGTTGGCTGCGGGACATGCGTCGCGGGCCGAGCGCGAACCGGCCCAGCATCAGCCAGGCCAGCGCCATCATCACCGCACCCGTCGTGGTCATCGTCAGCGATACGGTTTGGATGCGCGAGGGCAGGTTGAGCAGCCGCACCCCGAATGTCGGGTCCTGGACGACGGGACGGGCGCCGGCACCGAGGGCGCCGATCGCCATCAGTACGGTTCCGGTGGCCCCGAACAGCCGGGTCCGGCGTTGCGCGACGACCTCGGCAGGGTTCAGTGGTGACCCGACTGCCCGTTCATCGCCGTGCCACCGGGCGATCGATGAGCTGAAGGACGACAGGCGGCTTGCCATCAGGGCAGCCTAACTGCCGACCGAGGGGCTTTCCGTCGGGCAAGGGTGGCCCCGGTCACGTAAGGGTGCCCTTGCTAGAACCGACGGACGAATTCCGTCACAATGGTGTTGTGAAAATGCGTCGCGAGACGACGGGCCCAGTGTTGAGCCCGGTGCCGAGCTCCGTTTCGACCGGTGTGCCGACACCGGTCAATGACGTGGTCCCGGCGTCTGACGGGCATACCCGCCGCGCGATCATTCACTTGCTGCTCGAGGGTCCCATCACGGCCGGCCAGATCGGTGAGCGGCTGGGTATTTCGGCGGCAGGTGTGCGTCGCCACCTCGATGCCCTGATCGAAGCCGGTGACGCGCAGGCCAGCGCGGCCGCTGCGTGGCAGCACAGCGGTCGGGGCCGGCCGGCCAAGCGTTATCGGCTGACGGCAGCCGGGCGGGCCAAACTCGGCCACACCTACGACGACCTGGCCGTCGCCGCGATCCGGCAACTTCGTGAGATCGGTGGCGAGGATGCCGTTCGGACCTTTGCACGACGGCGGATGGACACCATCCTGGCCGGCGTCACCGAAGGGTCCGGCGGGGTGGCCGAAACCGCCGATCGCGTTGCCGATGCCCTGACCAGGGCCGGATATGCCACCACCACGGCGCCGGTGGCCGGGCCCATCCACGGTGTGCAGATCTGTCAGCATCACTGTCCGGTATCGCATGTGGCCGAGGAATTCCCGGAGTTGTGCGAGACCGAGAGCGAGGCGTTCGCCGAGATCCTGGGTACCCACGTACAACGCCTGGCCACCATCGTCAACGGCGACTGCGCGTGTACCACGCACGTTCCCCTCGATGCCGAAGGCACCGAAAACGCCGGCACCACAACCAAAGTTCGGGGCACAGCCCGCACTCGGACGACCGCCACAATCAACCAAGGAGCGGCGACATGACCACCACGCCCGAAACGGCACTCACGCAGGAAGAGACCATCGCGTCGCTGGGCAAGTACGGCTACGGCTGGTCGGACTCCGACGTGGCCGGCGCCAGCGCACAGCGCGGGCTGTCCGAAGCCGTGGTGCGTGACATCTCGGCGAAGAAGAACGAGCCGGAGTGGATGCTGGAGTCCCGGCTGCGGGCGCTGCGCACCTTCGACAAGAAGCCCATGCCGAACTGGGGTTCCAACCTCGAAGGCATCGACTTCGACAACATCAAGTACTTCGTGCGCTCCACCGAGAAGCAGGCGGCGTCCTGGGAGGATCTGCCCGAGGACATCCGCAACACCTACGACCGGCTGGGTATCCCGGAGGCCGAGAAGCAGCGGCTCGTCGCCGGTGTCGCCGCCCAGTACGAGTCGGAGGTGGTGTACCACCAGATCCGCGAGGACCTTGAGGCCCAAGGCGTCATCTTCCTGGACACCGATTCAGGCCTGCGCGAGCATCCGGAGATCTTCAAGCAGTACTTCGGCACCGTGATCCCCGCCGGCGACAACAAGTTCTCGGCGCTGAACACCGCGGTGTGGTCGGGCGGTTCGTTCATCTACGTGCCGCCGGGCGTGCACGTCGACATCCCGCTGCAGGCCTACTTCCGGATCAACACCGAGAACATGGGCCAGTTCGAGCGGACGCTGATCATCGCCGACGAAGGCTCCTACGTGCACTACGTCGAGGGTTGTACCGCGCCGATCTACAAGTCGGACTCGCTGCACTCGGCCGTCGTGGAGATCGTGGTGAAACCCGGTGCGCGCGTTCGGTACACGACCATCCAGAACTGGTCGAACAACGTCTACAACCTGGTGACCAAGCGGGCCCGGGCCGAAGCCGGCGCGACGATGGAGTGGATCGACGGCAACATCGGGTCGAAGGTCACCATGAAGTACCCGGCGGTCTGGATGACCGGCGAGCACGCCAAGGGCGAGGTGCTCTCGGTGGCGTTCGCCGGTGAGGGCCAGCATCAGGACACCGGCGCCAAGATGCTGCACCTGGCCCCGCACACGTCGAGCAACATCGTGTCCAAGTCGGTGGCCCGCGGCGGTGGCCGGGCGTCCTACCGCGGCCTGGTTCAGGTCAACAAGGGTGCTCATGGCTCCAAGTCCAGCGTGAAATGCGATGCGCTGCTGGTCGATACGATCAGCCGCTCCGACACCTACCCCTACGTCGACATCCGTGAGGACGACGTGACGATGGGGCACGAGGCCACGGTGTCCAAGGTCAGCGAGGATCAGCTCTTCTACCTGATGAGCCGTGGCCTGACCGAGGACGAGGCGATGGCGATGGTGGTGCGCGGGTTCGTCGAGCCCATCGCCAAGGAACTGCCAATGGAATACGCGCTCGAGCTCAACCGGCTCATCGAGCTGCAGATGGAAGGCGCGGTCGGTTAAGTGACACAGAACAACGTGGCAGAGGCGGTTAAAGAAGGGGTGGCCGTCAATAAGGGCGAGCTGTTCGCCTCCTTCGACGTCAATGCCTTCGAGGTGCCCGGCGGACGCGATGAGCTGTGGCGGTTCACCCCGCTGAAGCGGCTGCGCGGCCTGCACGACGGGTCGGCGGTCGCCAACGGCAACGCGGGTATCACCGTGACCGAGCGACCGGGTGTCACCATCGAGACGGTCGGCCGGGACGACAAGCGACTCGGGGAGGCCGGGGTACCGGCCGACCGCGTTGCGGCGCAGGCGTATTCGTCGTTCGAGACGGCCACGGTGGTGACCGTCAAGCGTGACACCGAGGTGGCCCAACCGATCGAGATCGTCATCGACGGACCCGGAGCCGGGAACGTCGGCTACGGCCACCTGCAGATCCGGGTCGAGGAACTCTCCCGGGCCATCGTCGTGGTCGACCTGCGCGGCAGCGGCACCTACGCCGACAACGTCGAGATCATCGTCGGCGATTCGGCCGGCCTCGGGTTGATCTGGATCGCCGACTGGGCCGACGACATGGTCCACGTCAGCGCTCACCATGCCAAGCTCGGCAAGGACGCGGTGCTTGGCCACGTCAACGTCACCCTCGGTGGCGACGTGGTGCGCACCTCGGCCACCGTGCGGTTCACCGGCCCCGGTGGCGACGCCAAGATGCTCGGCACCTATTTCGCCGACGACGGCCAGTTCTTCGAGTCCCGATTGCTGGTCGATCACGCTGTCCCGCACTGTAAGTCGGATGTGCTCTACAAGGGTGCGCTGCAAGGGGATCCGGAGTCGAACAAGCCCGATGCGCACACGGTGTGGATCGGCGATGTGTTGATCCGGGCCGAGGCCACCGGAACCGACACCTTCGAGGTGAACCGCAACTTGGTGTTGACCGACGGCGCCCGCGCGGATTCGGTGCCCAACCTGGAGATCGAGACCGGCGAGATCGCCGGCGCCGGGCATGCCAGTGCCACCGGACGTTTCGACGACGAGCAGTTGTTCTACCTGCGCGCCCGCGGCATCCCCGAGGATCAGGCCCGGCGACTGGTCGTGCGTGGATTCTTCAACGAGATCATCGCCAAGATCGCCGTGCCCGAGGTGCGTGAGCGCCTTACCGAAGCCATCGAACGAGAACTAGCTATCACCGAATCGAGAACTGCGTAATGACCACACTGGAAATCAAGGACCTGCACGCATCGGTCTTCACGCCCGAGGGCGAAGAGGTGCCGATTCTCAAGGGCGTCGACCTGACCGTGAAGTCCGGCGAGACCCATGCGGTCATGGGCCCCAACGGTTCCGGCAAGTCGACGCTGTCCTACGCGATTGCCGGTCACCCCAAGTACACCGTCACCTCCGGCTCGATCACCCTCGACGGACAGGACGTCCTCGAGATGAGCATCGACGAGCGGGCGCGCGCGGGCCTGTTCCTGGCCATGCAGTACCCGGTCGAGGTGCCCGGGGTGTCGATGTCGAACTTCCTGCGGACCGCTGCCACCGCCGTGCGTGGTGAGGCCCCGAAGCTGCGGCACTGGGTCAAGGAAGTCAAGGCCGCGATGGACGAGCTGGAGATCGACTCGGCCTTCGGCGAGCGCAGCGTCAACGAGGGCTTCTCCGGCGGTGAGAAGAAGCGTCACGAGATCCTGCAGCTCGGTCTGCTCAAGCCGAAGATCGCCATCCTCGACGAGACGGATTCGGGTCTGGATGTCGACGCGCTGCGCATCGTGAGCGAGGGCGTCAACCGTTACGCCGAGGCCGAGCACGGTGGCATCCTGCTGATCACCCACTACACCCGGATCTTGCGCTACATCCGCCCGCAGTTCGTGCACGTGTTCGTCGGTGGCCGGATCGTGGAATCGGGTGGCCCCGAACTTGCCGACGAACTCGAAGAGAACGGATACGTGCGCTTCACCCAAGCCGTCGGAGCCTGATGTGACGGCCTCGGCGGAGACGGTGAATCTGGCCAGGATCAGAGCTGACTTTCCGATTCTGAACCGGGTCATGCGCGGCGGAAAACAGTTGGCGTATCTGGATTCCGGGGCGACGTCGCAGAAACCGATGCAGGTGCTCGATGCCGAACGCGAGTTCCTCACCACGTCCAACGGCGCGGTGCACCGCGGTGCGCACCAGTTGATGGAAGAGGCCACCGACGCCTATGAGCAGGGCCGCGCCGACATTGCGTCGTTCGTCGGTGCCGAGCCGGACGAGTTGGTGTTCACCAAGAATGCCACCGAGTCGCTCAACCTCGTCGCATACGTACTGGGGGACAAGCGGTTCGAGCATGCCGTCGGCCCCGGCGACGTCATCGTCACCACGGAGCTGGAGCACCACGCCAACCTGATCCCGTGGCAGGAGCTGGCCCAGCGCACCGGTGCGACGCTGCGCTGGTATTCCGTCACCGAGGACGGTCGGATCGACCTGGATTCCCTCCAGCTCGATGAGCGCGTGAAAGTCGTTGCGTTCAGCCATCACTCGAACGTCACGGGCGCCATCGCCCCGGTCGCCGAGCTGGTGGCGCAGGCCAAGGCGGTGGGGGCGCTGACCGTGCTCGACGCCTGCCAGTCGGTGCCGCACCAGCCGGTCGATTTCCATGCGCTCGACGTCGATTTCGCGGCGTTCTCCGGGCACAAGATGCTCGGTCCCACCGGTATCGGGGTGCTCTACGGCCGTCAGCAGCTGCTGAACGCCATGCCCCCGTTCATCACCGGCGGCTCGATGATCGAGACCGTCACGATGGAGCAGACCACCTACGCGCCGGCCCCACAGCGGTTCGAGGCAGGCACCCCGATGACCTCTCAGGTGGTCGGGTTGGCCGCTGCCGCACGGTATCTGAGCGACATCGGGATGGACGCGGTCGAGGCGCACGAAGCTGAACTGGTCGCCGCCGCGCTGGAAGGCCTCGGTGCGGTGCCGGGCGTGCGCATCATCGGGCCGCAGTCGATGGTCGGCCGCGGCTCACCGGTCAGCTTCGTCCTCGACGGGGTCCACGCCCATGACGTCGGCCAGGTGCTCGACGACGAAGGCGTCGCGGTGCGCGTCGGGCACCACTGCGCCTGGCCGCTGCACCGTCGATTCGGTATCGCCGCCACTGCCCGCGCCTCGTTCGCCGTGTACAACACCCTTGACGAGGTCGATCGGCTGGTGGCCGGAGTGAAGCGGGCTGTGGAGTTCTTCGCGTGAGAATCGACCAGATGTACCAGGAAGTGATCCTGGACCACTACAAGCATCCGCATCACCGCGGGCTGCGGGAGCCGTTCGCCGCCGAAGTGCATCACGTCAACCCCACCTGCGGCGACGAGGTCACTCTGCGGGTGGCGTTGTCGGAGGACAAGGAGACCGTCACCGACATCTCCTATGACGGCCAGGGATGCTCCATCAGCCAGGCCGCCACCTCTGTGCTCACCGATCAGGTGATCGGCCAGAGTGTCGGCGACGCGCTCAAGACGGTGGCGGCGTTCACCGAGATGATTTCCTCACGCGGCAACGTGGAGGGGGACGAAGATGTACTCGGTGACGGCATCGCGTTCGCCGGTGTCGCCAAATATCCGGCACGGGTGAAATGTGCCCTGTTGGGTTGGATGGCTTTCAAGGCCGCGCTGGCGGAGGCCAGGCCATTGACAGATGAGCTGGCGGAGGCCGGCCACGACGTGGAGGACAAGCGATGAGCGAGGCTACTTCCGAAGAATTTCTCGCCGACGTCGAGGAGGCCATGCGCGACGTGGTGGACCCGGAATTGGGCATCAACGTCGTCGACCTCGGGCTGGTCTACGGCCTCAACGTCGAGCAAGGCGAGGAGGGGTCGGTCGCCCTGATCGACATGACACTCACTTCCGCGGCGTGCCCGTTGACCGACGTCATCGAAGATCAGTCACGCACGGCGTTGGTGGGTGCCGGTCTGGTCGACGAGATCAAGATCAACTGGGTCTGGAATCCGCCGTGGGGCCCAGACAAGATCACCGACGACGGTCGCGAGCAGCTGCGCGCGCTGGGATTCACCGTCTAGTCGCGAACGGCTCTCGATCGACCGACGGACTGTCGGTGTCCGGTGCTACCAATGTCGCCAGCAAGCGACAACGGAGGTGCACATGGCGGACAGTACTGAGGTCAAGGTCATCGACGACCAGTTGGTGTTGGGGCCGGTTTCGGTCGGTTTCGAGCGGACCCTTCGTATCCCCGAGGTCGGATTGCACCCGTTGCCGCCGAGTGTGGGCTCGTTCCCGCTGCGCCGGGTGCAGGACTATCCCGATCGGGTACCGCCCGAGTGGTTGGCGCACGGCGGCGTGATGCTGCCGATCTACCAACGCGAGGCGATGTGGCTGTCGTTCCACTCTGCCGAGCCCGCTGCGCTGCAGGTCGGCATCGGCAAGGTGTGTGCGATCAGTGGCGGCGGTTGGCAGGACCGGCTGGTCCAGGATTCCCAGAACTACGTCGCGCTGCCGGAGCAACCGTGGCTCGACGGCATCAATGCCGGTGAGGGATTCATCCGCCAGTTCGTGGCGGTGCCGCTCGGGGCCGGGGCCACCGTCGAAGGTCAGCTGACCGGTCAGGAAATCCACGGCGGGGTGCAGCTGCGCGCCGTCGGGCTCACCGCCCAGGCGCTGCGGGCCTGGCAGGCCCGGCCGCGGTTCGACGACCTGATCCTGGAGGACAGCCTGTGCGACATTCTTCCGGTGCCATGTGGGGCACCGGACATGGGCTTGGGTGCCGGTGGTCGGATGCGCCAGGAGGTGTACGCCGACGACCGTCCGCTGTCGGATTACGACGAGGACCGCTCGTGGCGGGTGTTCGTGCATCTGTGCAGTGCGGTGCAGTGGACTGCCATCACCGGCGAGGTGCCACCGTCGACTCCGGTGGACCGCGACGCGTATGTCGCTGCCGGGCTGCCGTGGTTCGACTACTACGACGCCGATGCCGACGACTTGCCGGCCCCGGACCCGCTGGCGAACGTCAAGAGTGTGGGGGAGTGCTTCGGACACGACGAAAAGTCGTTCGTACCAGTCGATTCCGCCAGCGTCGTCACGCTCAACGGTGCGCCCGGGGACACCGTCACCGACGGGCAGTGGTAGCAGCCTGTGGATAACTGCGGCTCGACACCGAAATTTGTCGGCTCCCAGCGTTAGCTTCCGACTCAACCGGGAACGGTCGACGTTCCCCAGCCGGAAGGAAATTGAGATGCCGTCGGATGTGGAGAAATTGCTTGCAGCCTGCGATCGCGATCTGGGTGACCCGCAGCGCTGGTTCGCCCCGCGGGGCTACCCCGACTCGCTGGCGCTGTGCGTGATCGACGCGATCTATTCGCCCGGGGCGCGGTATGTCACGGTCGAGAAGATCATCGCGCGCTACCGCGGTTATCGCGGTGCCCAAGGCGCCGATCCGGAGACCGACGGTGCCGAGGAGCTCCTGCACAACATCGCCGAGGTGGGTGGGCCGGAGCAGTGGGCTTCCCAGATCGGAAACCGCAGGCCGACGTCCACCGCTGCCGGTGCCCCACTGAAGGCTGTGGCCCTGGCGAAGGTCGCGGAAATCCTTGTGTCCCTGGATGTCCGGAGTACCGAGGAGCTGCGGGCGGTCACTTCCGACGAGGGCCGCAGCGGCGAGGTCAAGGCGGCCTGGTGTGCCGTACCGGGGCAACGGTCGGGCATCACCTGGGACTACGCCCGGATGCTGGCGCGGGTACCTGGCGTGAAGGCCGACCGGATCGTGCTCGGCTACGTCTGCCGGGAAGTCGGTGCAATCGATGCGGGCCGGGCCGCAGAACTCCTCCGCGCAGTGGCCGAGGCGCGTGGCTGGAACGTGATCGATCTCGACCATGCGATCTGGCGGTTCGAGTCGAAACGTCCCTACCAGCGCGACGTGCCGGCCTGACGATCGGGGCGGATAGCGCAGGCTTTCGGCGGGTATCCCGCCCGTCGAAAGCCTGCTGCCCGCTCATGTTGGCCATATGGTGGGAACAGGCCGTTACGCCCCGACGTTAGGACAATCGTGACTACGCAGGACATCACCACAGAACAGTTCGACAGCATCGTCAAGGACAACGAGATCGTGCTGGTCGATTTCTGGGCGTCGTGGTGCGGACCGTGCCGGGCGTTTGCGCCGACGTTCAAGGCGGCCTCGGAAAAGCACCCCGACGTCGTCTTCGCCAAGGTTGACACCGAGGCCGAGCAGGGGTTGGCCGCCGCGGCCGATATCCGGTCGATTCCCACCTTGATGGCGTTCAAGAAGGGTGTCCTGGTCTTCAACCAGGCCGGGGCGCTGCCGCCGGCAGCGTTGGAGGACGTGATTCAACAGCTCAAGAAGTTCGACGTCGAGGCGGCGTTAAAGGAACAGGCGGCTCAGGGCGACGCTGAACAGGTCTGATGACCGGCACGCGATAGCGTGCTGGGCGTGACTGCGCAAAACGAGTTCATACTGGTTGACCGGCCACGACCGGACGTGGCCCTGGTGACGCTCAACCGTCCCGAGCGGATGAACTCCATGGCGTTCGACGTCATGGTGCCGCTCAAGAGTGTCCTGGAAGAGCTGCGCTACGACAACAGCGTGCGCGTGGTGGTGCTGACCGGAGCGGGCCGCGGGTTCTCATCCGGGGCCGACCACAAATCGGCCGGGGCGGTGCCGCATGTGGCCGGGCTGACGAGGCCGACGTACGCGTTGCGGTCAATGGAGATCCTCGACGATGTGATTCTCGCCCTACGCCGGTTGCATCAGCCGGTGATCGCCGCGGTCAACGGGGCGGCAATCGGGGGCGGCCTGTGCTTGGCGCTGGCCTGCGACATCCGCGTCGCCGCCACGGGCGCCTACTTCCGCGCGGCCGGGATCAACAACGGGCTTACCGCCAGTGAGCTGGGCTTGTCCTATCTGTTGCCGCGGGCCATCGGCTCCTCGCGGGCGTTCGACATCATGCTGACCGGCCGCGACGTGGACGCCCAGGAGGCGTCACGCATTGGCCTGGTGTCCGACGTCGTGGCCGAGGAGGTGCTGCTGGATACCTGCTACGCGATGGCCGAGCGGATGGCGGCGTTCTCCCGGCCGGGAATCGAGTTGACCAAGCGCACACTTTGGAGTGGACTGGACGCCGCTAGCCTGGAGGGGCACATGCAGGCCGAGGGCCTGGGACAACTCTTCGTGCGCCTGCTCACCGCAAACTTCGAGGAAGCGGTTGCTGCGCGCGCGGAGAAGCGTCCCCCGGCCTTTACCGACGAGAAATAGGAGGACCGCAGCGTGATTACCGCAACGGACCTGGAGGTCCGCGCCGGCGCGCGCACGCTGCTGTCCTTCGAGGGCTCGGCGCTGCGGGTGCAGCCCGGTGACCGGATCGGGCTGGTCGGACGCAACGGCGCCGGCAAGACCACCACGATGAGAATTCTGGCCGGTGAAGGCGAGCCCTACGCCGGATCTGTCACCACGACCGGCGAGATCGGTTATCTGCCACAGGATCCCAAAGAGGGTGACCTCGACGTGCTGGCCCGCGACCGGGTGCTCTCCGCGCGCGGTCTCGACACGCTGCTGGCCGACCTGGAGAAGCAGCAGGTTTTGATGGCCGAGGTGGCCGACGACGCGGCTCGCGACAAGGCGGTCCGCAAGTACGGTCAGCTCGAGGAGCGGTTCTCGGCGCTGGGTGGTTACGCCGCCGAGAGCGAGGCCGGCCGGATCTGCGCCAGCCTGGGCCTGCCCGACCGGGTGCTGACCCAGCCGCTGCGCACTCTCTCGGGCGGTCAGCGCCGACGCGTCGAGTTGGCCCGCATCTTGTTTGCGGCGAGCGACACCGGTTCTGGATCGGCCACCACGCTGCTCCTCGACGAGCCCACCAACCACCTCGATGCCGACTCGATTGGCTGGCTGCGGGACTTCCTGCACAACCACACCGGCGGCCTCGTCGTCATCAGCCACGACGTCGACCTGCTCGACGAGGTCGTCAACCGGGTGTGGTTCCTCGACGCGGTGCGCGGTGAGGCCGACGTCTACAACATGGGGTGGAAAAAGTACCTCGACGCCCGCGCCACCGATGAGCAGCGTCGTCGCCGCGAACGTGCCAATGCCGAGAAGAAGGCCGGTGCACTGCGGGCCCAGGCCGCCAAGATGGGCGCAAAGGCCACCAAAGCTGTTGCCGCCCAGAACATGTTGCGGCGCGCCGAGCGGATGATCGCCGAGCTCGATGCCGAGCGGGTGGCCGACAAGGTGGCCCGGATCAAGTTCCCCACCCCGGCTCCGTGCGGCAAAACCCCACTGGTGGCCAAGGGCCTCACCAAGACCTATGGATCGCTGGAGATCTTCACCGGTGTCGATCTGGCGATCGACCGCGGCTCTCGCGTGGTGGTGCTCGGTCTCAACGGTGCCGGCAAGACGACCTTGCTGCGACTGCTCGCCGGTGCCGAGACCGCCGATGCCGGAGTGCTCGAGCCTGGGCACGGCTGCAAGATCGGGTACTTCGCCCAGGAGCACGACACCCTCGACAACGAGGCGACGGTCTGGGAGAACATCCGCCATGCCGCCCCGGACACCGGCGAGCAGGACCTGCGCGGGCTGTTGGGTGCGTTCATGTTCACCGGCTCTCAGCTGGAGCAGCCTGCGGGCACCCTGTCCGGCGGTGAGAAGACGCGCCTGGCACTGGCCGGTCTGGTCGCCTCGACGGCCAATGTGTTGTTGCTGGACGAGCCGACCAACAACCTCGATCCCGCCTCCCGCGAGCAGGTTCTCGATGCGCTGCGCAGCTACCACGGGGCGGTGGTGTTGGTGACCCACGATCCGGGTGCGGCCGAGGCACTCGACCCCCAGCGGGTCGTGCTGCTGCCGGACGGTACCGAGGACTTCTGGTCGACTGAATATCGCGACCTCATCGAGCTCGCCTGATCGCGAAACCTCAAGTACCACCGCATCTTCGGGGACGTCAATTAAGACGTTGGACAAATCTTCGCCCGGGTGTGTGGGCGGTTTCTACTGTGGGTAACCGTCGGGACATCACGAGCGTGGAGATGTCGATGAGGGATATGAACAAGAATCGCGACGAACTGCTGACCGAACTGCGCAAGGCGTATGAGGGGGGCGCCAGCATCCGCTCGCTGGTGGCTTCGACCGGGCGTTCCTACGGTTCGATTCACAGCTTGCTGCGTGAGTCGGGGACGACGATGCGCAGCCGCGGCGGACCCAACCACCGCACCCGATCCAGGGCGTGAGGATCAGCACCGCTGTGCGGTAGGGGATTCAGGCTTCCGCGGCTAGTCCGTGCGCGTCCGGCTGGCGCACGCTGGCCTCGACCAGGTCCAGGACAGCGGTGAGGTTCTTCGGATCCTCGCCCGAGGCGATCCGGGCCACCAGGCCGTCGAGCACCAGGTCCAGATAGATGTGCAGGACTGCGCTCGGTACGTCATCACGCAGGCGTCCGGCCTGCTTCTGCCGACGGAGACGCTCGGTGATGGCGGCGTCCAGTTCGGCCGATCGCTCCGCCCAGCCCTGGTGAAAAGCCGGATCGTTACGGAGTTTTCGGGCGATCTCGAGCCGGGTGGCCAGCCAGTCGAACTGCTCGGGTGCGGCCAGCATGTTGCGCATCACCTGGATCAGGCCTTCGCGTGCGGCCACGTCGGCCATGCGCTCGGCGTCTTCGCGGGCCAGTTCGAAGAACAAGGTGTCCTTGTCCTTGAAATGGTGGAAGATCGCGCCGCGCGACAGCCCGATGGTTTCTTCGAGCCGCCGCACGGTCGCACTCTCATATCCGTACTGACCGAAGCAGCGCCGGGCGCCGTCGAGGATCTGACGGCGCCGGGCCGCGAGATGGTCGTCCGTCACCCGGGGCATTCAGACCACTCCTCGCGCAAGCGCCGGTCGCGGCGCTGTCCCTTACCTGCTTCGGTCAGTCCGGTCAGGATTACTTCGACTTCAGCATGTTGCGCAGCACATACTGCAGGATGCCGCCGTTGCGGTAGTAATCGGCCTCGCCGGGGGTGTCGATGCGGACCACGGCGTCGAATTCCACCTTCTCGCCGTTCTCGCGCGTCGCGGTCACCTTCACCGTCTTCGGGGTCTTGCCGTTGTTGAGCTCCTCGATGCCGGTGATGTCGTAGGTCTCGGTGCCGTCGAGCTTGAGGCTCGCGGCCGACTCGCCTGCGGGGAACTGCAACGGGATGACACCCATACCGATCAGGTTCGACCGGTGGATGCGCTCGAACGATTCGGTGATGACGGCCTTCACACCCAGCAGCACCGTGCCCTTGGCCGCCCAGTCGCGCGAGCTGCCCGAGCCGTATTCCTTGCCGCCCAGCACGACCAGCGGGATGCCGGCCTCCTTGTAGTTGACCGAGGCGTCGTAGATGAACGACTGCGGCCCACCGGGCTGGGTGAAGTCACGGGTGTAGCCGCCGGAGACGTCGTCGAGCAACTGGTTCTTGAGGCGGATGTTGGCGAAGGTGCCGCGGATCATCACCTCGTGGTTGCCGCGCCGCGACCCCAGCGAGTTGTAGTCCTTGCGCTCCACGCCGTTGGCATCGAGGTACTGCGCCGCGGGAGTGCCGGGCTTGATCGAACCGGCCGGGCTGATGTGATCGGTGGTCACCGAATCACCGAGCAGGGCAAGGACTCTGGCGCCCTTGATGTCGGAGACCGGCTCCGGCTCGGCGGGCATGCCGTCGAAATACGGGGCCTTGCGCACGTAGGTGGAGGCGTCGTCCCACTCGAAGGTGTTGCCCTCCGGGGTGGACAGCGAACGCCAGCGCTCGTCGCCCTTGAACACGTCGGCGTAGGACTCGGAGAACATCTCGCGGTTGATCGAGGAGGCGATGGTCTCCTCGATCTCGGCGGCCGACGGCCAGATGTCCTTCAAGAAGACGTCGTTGCCGTCCTGGTCCTGTCCGAGCGGGTCGGTCTCGAAATCGAAGTCCATGGTTCCCGCGATGCCGTAGGCGATGACCAACGGCGGGGACGCCAGGTAGTTCATCTTCACGTCGGGGGAGATGCGGCCTTCGAAGTTGCGGTTGCCCGAGAGCACCGCGGTGACCGACAGGTCGTTGTCGTTGATGGCCTTGGAGATCTCGTCCGGCAGCGGACCGGTGTTGCCGATGCAGGTGGTGCAGCCGTAGCCGCCCAGGTAGTAGCCCAGCTTCTCCAGGTACGGCCAGAGCCCGGCCTTGTTGTAGTAGTCGGTGACCACCTGCGAGCCCGGGGCCATGTTGGTCTTGACCCACGGCTTGGAGGTCAGGCCCTTCTCGACCGCCTTCTTCGCCAGCAGCGCGGCGCCGATCATGACCGAGGGGTTGGAGGTGTTGGTGCACGAGGTGATTCCGGCGACGACGACGGCACCGTGGTCGAGCACGAACTCACCGCGCTCCTCGGACTTGACCGTTATCGGCTTCGACGGCCGGCCCTCGGCGCCGTTGGCCGCCGACGGACGCACATCTACCGCACCGTCGTCGGCGAAGGACAGCGACACGGGGTCGCTGGCCGGGAAGGACTCGTCGACAGCCTCGTCGAGCTTGGTCTCCGGGGCCGGCAGGTTCTCCTCGACGTAGTTGTGGATGTCCTTGCGGAAGGCGTTCTTTGCGTCGGACAACTCGATGCGGTCCTGCGGACGCTTCGGGCCCGAGATCGAGGGCACCACGGTGGACAGGTCGAGCTCCAGGTACTCGGAGAAGACCGGCTCCTTGTCCGGGTTGTGCCACATGCCCTGCGCCTTGGCGTACGCCTCGACCAGGGCCAACTGCTCCTCGGTGCGGCCGGTCAGCCGCAGGTAGTTGATGGTCTCCTCGTCGATCGGGAAAATGGCTGCGGTGGAGCCGAATTCAGGGCTCATGTTGCCCAGCGTGGCGCGGTTGGCCAAGGGCACCTCGGCCACACCCTTGCCGTAGAACTCCACGAACTTTCCGACCACGCCGTGCCTGCGCAGCATGTCGGTGACGGTGAGCACCACGTCGGTGGCGGTCACGCCCGGCTTGATCTCACCGCTCAGCTTGAAGCCGACGACGCGGGGGATCAGCATCGAGACGGGCTGGCCCAACATGGCCGCCTCGGCCTCGATACCGCCGACGCCCCAGCCGAGTACGCCGAGGCCGTTCTCCATGGTGGTGTGGCTGTCGGTGCCCACACAGGTGTCCGGGTAGGCCTTCCCATCGCGGACCATGACGACGCGTGCCAGGTACTCGATGTTGACCTGGTGCACGATGCCGGTGCCCGGGGGGACGACCTTGAAGTCGTCGAAGGCGCCCTGGCCCCAGCGCAGGAACTGGTAGCGCTCGGAGTTGCGCTCGTATTCGAGTTCGACGTTGCGCTCGAAGGCGCCGGCGTTGCCGAAGACGTCGAGGATGACGGAGTGGTCGATGACCATCTCGGCGGGGGAGAGTGGGTTGACCTTGTCCGGGTCGCCGCCGAGGGCGGCCACGGCCTCGCGCATGGTGGCCAGATCGACGATGCACGGCACACCGGTGAAGTCCTGCATCAGCACGCGGGCCGGGGTGAACTGGATCTCGATGCTCGGCTCGGCCGAGGGATCCCAGTTCGCGATGGCCTCGATGTGCTCTTTGGTGATGTTGGCACCGTCCTCGGTGCGCAACAGGTTCTCGGCCAGCACCTTGAGGCTGTAAGGAAGTTTCTCGGTGCCGGGTACCGCGTCGAGGCGGTAGATCTCATAGCTCTGATCCCCGACGGTCAGTGTGTCGCGGGCACCAAATGAGTTAAGGGACGAATTTTCCGTATTCTCGCTGCTCACATCAACTCCCGGCTAGATCTCACCGCGACGGGCTGTGTCGGCGGCGTTATGACCTTAACAGTACGCTTGTCCTGCAATGCCCAGCGGGCCGGGGTCCAGTCTTCTCCAGTCGTGTGCGCGGTGCTACCCCCCGGCCCGAACCCTGGCCCACGCCGATTTCTACGTCACGGTCGCCAACCCGGCCGACGAACGACCTTGGCGTAGAAAGCCGGGGGGCCTGACCGAGCGTCACGCCGGCGTGACGATCGGCGGTCGAAGCGGTGACGATGGCCGTGCCGCTTTCTCCTGCAGGGCGGTTGCGGCGTACCGTGCCCCTGTGACCGGACCCCATGTCATCCCGTTCCTGCCGGCCTACATCCCGGTCGAGGTGTGCGAGACGGTTGGGATGGACCCGGCTCAACCGGACGGCGTGGCCAAGTGCATGGATGCTGTGCAGGCCGACGTCCGTGATGACGGTGTCAGTGCGCCCGACGCCGACGTCGCGGGTCTGCGTCAGGTCGTCAGTGATGCCCGCCAGAACGGCGTCGACCTCAAGATCGTCGTGTTGCCGAACAACCCCGGCATCGATACCCCGCTGCGTGACATCGCCAGCGAGGTCGGGCACGCGAACCCGGGTGCCACCGTCCTGGTGTTGAGCCCGTCTTTTGCCGGTACCTACAGTCCGACAATCGATCGGGTGACTTTGGAAGCCGGTCAGGATGTGGCGAAAACTGGTAATGCCGTGTTGTCGGCGAAGAATTTCGTGGGGGAGATCTCGACTCCCGATTTTCCCTGGACAGCGCTCGCGATCACGCTCGTCTTGGGTGTTGCCGCAGCGGCTGCTCTCACCCGGGTTTTGCAGGTGCGTAGCAAACGATTCGCCCGGTCAGAGGCGTCGGACGCATCGTCCGCTGAATCCTCGTAGTCGCTCGAACATTCGTTCGGAATAACGCTCAATATCACTAATTGGTCACACTCTGCGCAATTACATAAATGTAGTTTGTGACTAAAGTTTCTTTGGCGTCAGATGTGACGTACGGTGCAAACGGTACCCATTGTTGTAGTTGTGCTTCGTGTGACTTCTGCGCAAAGGCTCCGAGCAATCAGCCGGTACGCCGCCCGTTGAGCCATAGGAGACTTGAGTCGAATGAGACGCACCGTTGGCGTCCCGCGTACGCGAGGAGCAAAACAGTCTCTGCGCACGCGAGGAGCGGATCAGTCTCTGCGCACGCGAGGAGCGGATCAGTCTCTGCGCACGCGAGGAGCGAAACAGTCTCTGCGCACGCGAGGAGCGGATGGCTCTGTTGTCGCGAAAGTATTCGGTCGGATCTGGGCTGTGCCGCTGACCGCTGCGTTGCTGGTGGCGACGGCGATGTCGGGCGGTGCCCCGGCGTCCGCTGAACCGGGCGGGTCCGATCAGCTGGCAACGCTCGTGGCGGCGGTGGCCAACGCAGACCAGAAGCTGCAGGAGTTGGGTGCCGCCATTCAGACCCAGCAGGAAGCCGTCAACAAGGCGATCGTCGAAGTCCAGGACGCCCGCGACGCCGCCGCGACCGCGCAACAGGAGGTCGAGGCCAGCCAACAGGCGATCACCGACGCCAACGTGGCCATCGACCAGGCGCAGAAACGATTCGACACCTTCGCTGCCGCGACGTACGTCAACGGACCGTCGAGTTCGTATCTGACCGCCTCGGATCCCTCCGACATCGTCAACACGGCCGCCACCGGCCAGACCCTGATTGCCAGCGCCGACAAGGTGATCGCCGATCTGCAACGGGCCCGCACCGAACAGGTGAACCGGGAGTCGGCGGCACGGTTGGCCAAGCAGAACGCCGATCAGGCCACGGTCAACGCGCAGACCAGCCAGGACAACGCCGTCGACGCGCTACGCCAGGCTCAGGAGACGTTCAACTCTCAGCAGGGTGAGCTGAAGCGGTTGACCGCCGAGCGTGCCTCCGCGCAAGCGCAACTCGCCCAGGTGCAGAAGGCCTCGGCCTCGACCGGGCCGGCCACGTCGGCGCCACCGCCGCAGGCGGCAGCGGGCAATTGGGATCGTCAACCTGGCGCGCCCGTCCAATCGGGTCAAAACTGGGACACCGCATGGGATCCCACGCTGCCGGCGATTCCCAGTGCCTTCGTCAGCGGCGACCCGATCGCGATCATCAACACCGTTCTCGGGATTTCGGCGACCTCGGCCCAGGTGACCCAGAACATGGGTCGCCAGTTCCTGCAGAAGCTGGGGATTCTGCCGACGCCGACCGGCTACACCAACGGGGCGATCCCGCGGGTGTACGGCCGACAGGCCGCCGAGTACGTCATCCAGCGGGCCGGCTCCCAGATGGGTGTGCCGTATTCCTGGGGTGGCGGCAACGCGGCGGGCCCGAGCCGCGGCATCGACTCGGGCGCCAACACCGTCGGCTTCGACTGCTCGGGTCTGATCCTTTACGCGTTCGCCGGTGTCGGTATCAAACTGCCGCATTATTCGGGCTCGCAGTACAACGCCGGCCGCAAGATTCCGTCCTCGCAGATGCGCCGCGGCGACGTGATCTTCTACGGCCCCGGCGGCAGCCAGCACGTGACGCTCTACCTGGGTAACGGCCAAATGCTCGAGGCGCCCTACACGGGTTCGCACGTCAAGATCTCGCCGGTCCGGACCAGCGGGATGACGCCGTACGTCGTCCGCTACATCGAATATTGATGGGAATACCTTGCGCTTCTTCGCCTTACGTTGCCTGACCCTGATCGCCGCAATCGCATTTGCGGCGATCGGTCTCGTGGCGCCGGCCAATGCCGCACCAGATGACGGATGGGATCCGACGCTGCCGAAGCTGATCAGCGCGGGCGCACCGGGGGATCCGCTGGCCATCGCGAACGCGTCGCTGGCCGCGACGGCGCAGGCCACCCAGGTGACCATGGGTTTGGGGCACAAGTTCCTGGCCAGCCTCGGGCTGGTCAAGGATGAACCGGCCAGCGTGGCGGTCGGCAGTGTCCGGGGCCCGCAGGCCATCGAGTACGCGATCCGTCGGGGCGGTTCGCAGATGGGAGTGCCGTACTCCTGGGGCGGCGGTAAGCCCAGCGGACCGACCAAGGGTATCGAGTCCGGTGCCAACACCGTCGGCTTCGACTGCTCGGGGCTGACTCAGTTCGCGTACGCCGGGGTGGGGGTGTTGATCCCCAAGTACTCCGGCGACCAGTACAACACCGGCCGCAAGGTGCCGGTGGCCCAGGCCAAACGCGGTGACCTGTTGTTCTGGGGTCCCGGCGGCAGCCAACATGTGGCGATGTACCTCGGTGGCGGGAAGATGCTCGAGGCGTCGGGCAGCGCGGGCAAGGTGACCGTAAGTCCCGTACGTACCGCGGGCATTCAGCCCTATGCCGCACGCATCGTCGAATCCTGAGCGGAAGCTGAACTCTTCCGGGCAGCGTCGACGGATCTCGAAGTGCCTGGAATAGTTGACGGCGGGCACCCGTGTGCCCACTGAGCAACGAGCATGACCAGCGTTATGTAGTCGAACACCGTGGGAGGAAGTTGATGACGTCACCGAGTGGACCGCCGCAGGGCGCCGGAGGCTATCCCGGTTCGAGCCCGGCGCCGGGCTTCCCGCCCGGGTCAACGGGCTCCCACGCTGCGCCGGCCGCGCCGCAGGGCGCGACCAACGGAAGTCTGCAGGCCGAGGTGCACACCTTGGAACGCGCCATCTTCGAGGTGAAGCGGATCATCGTCGGCCAGGACCAGCTCGTCGAGCGCATGCTCGTCGGTCTGCTCGCCAAAGGTCACGTCCTGCTTGAGGGTGTCCCCGGCGTGGCCAAGACGCTGGCCGTCGAGACGTTCGCCAAGGTGGTCGGCGGCACGTTCGCCCGCATCCAGTTCACGCCCGACCTGGTGCCTACCGACATCATCGGTACCCGCATCTACCGCCAGGGCAAGGAAGATTTCGACATCGAGCTGGGCCCGGTCGTGGTCAACTTCCTGCTCGCCGACGAGATCAACCGCGCGCCCGCCAAGGTGCAGTCGGCGCTGCTGGAGGTGATGGCCGAGCGAAAGATCTCGATCGGCGGCAAGACCTTCCCGCTGCCCAGCCCGTTCTTGGTGATGGCGACGCAGAACCCGATCGAGCAGGAGGGCGTCTACGCGCTGCCGGAAGCCCAGCGCGACCGCTTCCTGTTCAAACTCAACGTCGACTACCCGTCGCCGGAAGAAGAGCGCGAGATCATCTACCGGATGGGCGTCAAGCCGCCGGAGCCCAAGCAGATCCTGGACACCGGCGATCTGTTGCGGCTCCAGGAGCTCGCCGCCAACACCTTTGTGCACCACGCGCTGGTCGACTACGTGGTGCGGATCGTCACCGCGACCCGTGAGCCGGAGAAGTTCGGCATGCCCGACGCCAAGGCCTGGATCGCCTACGGCGCCTCGCCGCGTGCCTCGCTGGGCATCATCTCGGCAGCGCGGGCGCTGGCCCTGGTGCGCGGGCGGGACTACGTCATCCCGCAGGACGTCGTCGAGGTCATCCCCGACGTTCTGCGGCACCGTCTGGTGCTCACCTACGACGCACTGGCCGACGAAGTCTCGGCCGAGACCGTGGTCAACCGGATCCTGCAGACGGTTGCCCTTCCGCAGGTGAATGCCCTTCCGCAGCAAGGACATTCGGTTCCGCCCGCCGTTCCCGCCGCGGCCGGCGCGGGTGGTCGGTGACCACTTCGCGGCGCACCGTGGACCTGCCGTCGTTGCAGCGCGGTGAGATCCGTGACCCCGCGCTGAGCGCTGCGCTGCGCAAACTTGAGCTGACCGTGCGGCGCAAGCTCGACGGTGTGCTGCACGGCGATCACCTCGGTCTGATTCCGGGCCCCGGCTCGGAGCCTGGGGACTCACGGATCTACCAGCCCGGCGACGACGTCCGGCGCATGGACTGGTCGGTGACGGCGCGGACGATGACGCCGCACGTGCGGCAGATGATCGCCGACCGTGAGCTGGAGACCTGGCTGGTGGTCGACATGTCGGCGAGCCTGGATTTCGGCACCACCGGCTGTGAGAAGCGCGACCTGGCCGTGGCCGCCGCGGCCGCCATCGCCTTCCTCAACAGCGGCGGCGGCAACCGGCTGGGCGCGGTGATCTCCAACGGTGAGACCACGCGCCGCGTACCGGCGCTGAGTGGCCGAGTGCACGAGCAGGAACTGTTGCGGGCGATTGCGACCACCCCACGGGCGCCGGTCGGCGTCCGCGGTGACCTGGCGGCCGCGATCGACGCCCTGCGGCGGCCGGAGCGGCGCCGCGGCATGGCGGTGATCATCAGCGACTTCCTCGGGCCGATCAACTGGATGCGGCCGTTGCGGGCGATCTCCGGTCGGCATGAGGTGCTCGGCATCGAGGTCCTGGATCCGCGCGACGTGGAGTTGCCCGCCGTCGGCGATGTGGTGCTGCAGGACACCGAGACCGGGGCCACCCGCGAGTTCACCATCGACGAACAGTTGCGCAGCGATTTCGAGCGGGCCGCTGCGGCGCACCGCGCCGAGGTTGCCCGCACGTTGCGGCGTTGCGACGCACCGCTGTTGAGCCTGCGCACCGACCGTGACTGGATCGCCGACGTGGTGCGGTTTGTCGCGAATCGGCGGCGGGGTGCCCTGGCCGGCCAGCGGTAGACGAATGCCTGATCAGCAACCAAACCGAAATGACTTCTAGCACATGACTTTACCGATACTCGGTCCGATGAGCCTGTCGGGCTTCGCGCATGCGTGGTGGTTCCTGTTCCTGTTCGTGGTGGCGGGCCTGATCGCTTACTACGTCGTGGTGCAGCGCGCGCGTAAGCAGCGGATCCTGCGGTTCGCCAACATGGAGTTGCTGGAGAGCGTCGCACCCAAACAGCCCACGCGTTGGCGACATCTTCCGGCGATCCTGCTGGCGATCTCGCTCGTCTTCCTGACGGTCGCGATGGCCGGTCCCACGCATGACGTGCGGATCCCACGCAATCGGGCGGTCGTGATGCTGGTGATCGACGTATCGCAGTCGATGCGGGCCACTGACGTGTCGCCGAGCCGGCTGGTGGCCGCGCAGGAGGCGGCCAAGCAGTTCGCCGATCAGCTCACACCGGGTATCAACCTCGGTCTGATCGCCTATGCGGGGACGGCGACGGTGCTGGTGCAGCCGACCACCAACCGCGAGGCGACCAAGAACGGCCTGGACAAACTGCAGTTGGCCGATCGCACCGCCACCGGTGAGGGCATCTTCACCGCGCTGCAGGCGATCGCCACGGTGGGTGCGGTGATCGGCGGCGGTGACGAGAAGCCTCCCGCGCGCATCGTGCTGATGTCCGACGGCAAGGAGACTGTGCCGTCCAACCCGGACAACCCCAAGGGCGCCTACACCGCGGCGCGCACGGCCAAGGACCAGGGTGTCCCGATCTCCACGGTGTCCTTCGGAACCCCGTACGGCTACGTCGAGATCAACGATCAGCGGCAGCCGGTTCCGGTCGACGACGAGATGCTCGACAAGATCGCCAAACTGTCCGGTGGTGACGCCTTCACTGCGTCCAGCTTGGAGCAGCTCAAGCAGGTTTTCACCTCGCTGCAGCAGCAGATCGGCTACGAGACCATCAAGGGCGATGCCAGCCTCGGCTGGCTGCGGCTGGGCGCGTTGGTGCTGGCCGTCGCCGGGGTGGCGGCCTTGGTGATCAACCGCAGACTGCCTGGTTAGCCGTCGATCCCGGGCCCGCGGACCGCGGTCACCACGAGCGATGCGATTTTCAGACCCTGCCGGTGAGGAGATAAGTTGACGGGCATGAGTGACACTGTCGCCACTGAAAGTGCCCCCGCAGAAGCCGGCGGTCGACCGGCGTTCGTCTCCCGTTCCGTACTGGTCACCGGTGGTAACCGGGGTATCGGTCTGGCGATCGCGCAGCGGTTGGCCGCCGACGGTCACAAGGTGGCCGTCACCCACCGTGGCTCCGGCGCCCCCGACGGACTGTTCGGCGTGGTGTGCGACGTCACCGACAACGAGGCCGTCGACCGTGCGTTCAAAGAGGTCGAGGAGCACCAGGGGCCGGTGGAGGTGCTGGTGTCCAACGCCGGTATCTCCCAGGACGCGTTTTTGATGCGGATGACCGAGGAGCGCTTCGAGAACGTCATCAACGCCAATCTGACCGGGGCGTTCCGGGTGGCGCAGCGGGCCTCGCGCAGCATGCAGCGCAAGCGTTTCGGCAGGATCATCTTCATCGGATCGGTCTCGGGCATGTGGGGCATCGGCAACCAGGCCAACTACGCCGCCGCCAAGGCCGGCCTGATCGGCATGGCCCGCTCGATCTCCCGGGAACTGTCCAAGGCCGGGGTCACCGCGAACGTCGTCGCGCCCGGTTACATCGACACCGAGATGACCCGTGCCCTCGATGAGCGGATCCAGGCCGGCGCTCTGGATTTCATCCCGGCCAAGCGCGTCGGCACCGCCGAGGAGGTGGCCGGGGCGGTGAGCTTCCTGGCCTCTGAGGACGCCGGCTATATCGCCGGCGCCGTGATCCCGGTCGACGGCGGCATGGGCATGGGTCACTGATCCAGAAGCCTTGGTGTACCGAACCTTTCCCCAAATTTCTGTGAAGAAGGAGTCCCACTGATGGCAGGTTTGCTCGAAGGCAAGCGCATTCTCGTAACCGGGATCATCACCGATTCGTCGATCGCATTCCACATCGCCAAGGTGGCCCAGGAGGCCGGTGCCGAACTGGTGCTCACCGGGTTCGACCGGATGAAGCTGATCCAGCGCATCGCGGACCGGTTGCCGAACAAGGCGCCGCTGCTGGAGCTGGACGTGCAAGACGAGAAGCACCTGGCCACGCTCGCCGACCGGGTGACCGAGGTGATCGGCGAGGGCAACAAACTCGACGGTGTGGTGCACTCCATCGGGTTCATGCCGCAGAGCGGCATGGGCGTCAACCCGTTCTTCGACGCTCCGTATGAGGATGTCGCCAAGGGCATCCACATCTCGGCCTACTCCTACGCCTCACTGGCCAAGGCGCTGCTGCCGATCATGAACGAAGGCGGCGGCATCGTCGGCATGGACTTCGACCCCACGCGGGCGATGCCGGCCTACAACTGGATGACGGTGGCCAAGAGCGCGCTGGAGTCGGTCAACCGCTTCGTGGCCCGCGAGGCCGGGAAGTTCGGTGTGCGCTCCAATCTCGTTGCCGCCGGGCCGATCCGGACCCTGGCGATGAGCGCGATCGTCGGCGGTGCGCTGGGTGACGAGGCCGGCCAGCAGATGCAGCTGCTGGAGGAGGGCTGGGATCAGCGCGCGCCGATCGGCTGGAACATGAAGGACCCGACGCCGGTCGCCAAGACCGTGTGCGCGCTGCTGTCCGACTGGCTGCCCGCCACCACCGGCACCATCATCTACGCCGACGGCGGCGCCAGCACGCAGTTGCTGTGATCTTTTGGTCGAAACCGCATTCCGGCCGGTGCGCACCCGCACAAGTACTGCTGGAATGCGGTTTCGCCGTATGAGGGAGGCGAGATGATGGCCGGCGATGAAACAGGCTTCGATGCCGTCCTGCTCCTGTCCTTCGGGGGCCCGGAGGCGCCGGAGCAGGTGATGCCGTTCCTGGAGAACGTGACCAGGGGGCGCGGCATCCCGGCCGAGCGGTTGGCCGATGTGGCGGAGCACTACCTGCATTTCGGTGGGGTATCGCCGATCAATGGCATCAACCGGGCACTGATCGAGCAGTTGCGGGGTGAATTGCCCGACCTCCCCGTCTATTTCGGTAACCGCAACTGGGAACCCTACGTCGAAGACACTGTTGCGGCGATGCGCGACAACGGTATTCGGCGCGCAGCTGTGTTCACCACATCGGCCTGGGGTGGCTATTCCAGCTGCACACAATATGTCGAGGACATCGCTCGGGCACGGGCCGCGGTGGGCGCTGACGCCCCGGAACTGGTCAAGCTACGACAGTATTTCGACCATCCGTTGTTCGTGGAAATGTTCGCCGACGCCATCGGCGCCGCGGCCGCCTCACTGCCCGAGGAGCTACGCAACGAGGCCCGGCTGGTATTCACCGCGCACTCGGTGCCGATCGCCGCCGACGAGCGGCACGGCCCACGGCTCTACAGCCGGCAGGTCGGTTACGCGACCCGACTGGTGGCCGCGGCAGCAGGCTACGCGGACTACGACCAGGTGTGGCAGTCGCGGTCGGGTCCGCCCCGGATCCCGTGGCTGGAGCCCGATGTCGCCGATCACCTCACCGCGCTGGGACAAAAGGGAACCCGGGCGGTAATCGTTTGTCCGATCGGTTTTGTGGCCGACCACATCGAGGTCGTCTGGGATCTCGACTACGAGCTGCGGCTGCAGGCGGAGCAGGCCGGCATCGCTTTCGCTCGGGCCGGCACTCCCAACGCCGACGCGCGTTTCGCCCGGCTGGTCGCCGGGTTGATCGATGAACTACGCAGCGGCGCAACGCCGCTGCGTGTCGCAGGCCCCGATCCGGTGGCCGGTTACGGATTCAGCGTCAACGGCGCTCCGTGCGCACCGGAGTGCTGCGGCACCGTGTCCTGACTCGACTGCTCGGGCCCAGAACTCAGTCACGCCAAGCGGATTGCAGGATCGCCTCAAGTGCGGCCAACCGTGCCGAGCGGACCACCAGCGCCAGTGGTCGCATGGCGTCGCCGGCAATCTGGAGCTCGGAGGAGCTTTGCAGGCCGATCGGCATCAGCCCGGCGCTCACGGTGATGATCGCGTCCACGTGGGCAGCAGTCTCCAGCACCCGCACCGCGCGGGTGGGAGCGTGGTCGGGGATCCTGTGCATCTGGGTGGCTTCCATGATGTCGCGCACCAGGCCGCGCGGATCGTCGACATCGGCCGCGGCGCCGGCTTGCAACGCGCCCAGGGTGTCGGCAGCCGAGCGTACTGCCGAGCGCAATTCGTACTCGGCCTCGCCCAAATCGTAGTGCTGCGCCGGCGGGAGTACTGGAAGGGAGTACACCGTCCACGACAGTGCCCGCGGCTCGGGCTCGAAGGTGGATTCGGTTTCCGGGTCATCGAATTCGAAGTACTCGAACTCCGGCACCAGGCCGACGCCGTCCAATTCGTCGTGGGTGACCAGTACTGCTTCGCCGACGGTGAGGGCGTCCC
The DNA here is from genome assembly GCF_001953975.1 of Mycobacterium sp. NS-7484. Classification (GTDB taxonomy): domain Bacteria; phylum Actinomycetota; class Actinomycetes; order Mycobacteriales; family Mycobacteriaceae; genus Mycobacterium. The sequence goes on along the minus strand of NZ_MBEJ01000081.1, from coordinate 11,906 downwards.
GCTGGAATTGGGTGCCTGCGGGCAGTCCGCGTACGTCACCGGGGACGGGCAAGGCCACCCTGATGGAGGGTCTGGTACCGGATCGGCCGACCGCGGTGCGCAGGGTCTGCAGCAACGACACCGAACCCGAGTCCTCCAATTCGGGCCAGGGCAGGCCGGTGCGGACCGCCGCCTGCGAGTCGTAGGCGGTCACAGAATGTATTGGTGCCCATTGGGATAACGCGTCGAGCACGTCGTCGGGCGCGGCCGCGCCGGCGAGCCAGGCGTTGACCCACATCGAGAGCGTTGCACTTGGACACCACATGATGTTGGCAGTGTAATTGCCGGTCGCCGGTGAGGCGGTATTCGCTAGGGTGGGTCCATGGCGGCACCGCTGATCTGGCTCATCGTGGCGCTGGGACTTGCCGGAGCCGAGGCGCTGACCGGCGACATGTTCCTGCTCATGCTGGCCGGTGGTGCGCTGGCGGCAACCGGTTCGAGCTGGCTGTTCGACCTGCCGATCTGGGCCGACGGCGTGGTGTTCCTCGTGGTGTCGGTGCTGTTGCTGGTGCTGGTCCGGCCCGCGCTGCGACGGCGTTTCGAAGCGGGCCAGGGGCTTCCCGACCCGGTCAAGGCGCTGGAGGGCAAGTCCGCTCTGGTGCTGGACCGGGTGGCCGAGCACGGCGGCCAGGTCAAGCTCGACGGCGAGGTCTGGACGGCGCGACCGCTCAATGACGACGATGTGTACGAACCGGGTGACCATGTGACCGTCGTGCGAATCGACGGCGCCACCGCGGTGGTCTTCAAAACGACGTAGGACCCAGGGAGGGAATCGCCATGGAAGGTGCCGTAGCCGGGCTCATCGTGCTGCTCGTGCTGGTGGTCTTCGCGATCATCATCGTGGCCAAATCGGTTGCGCTCATTCCTCAGGCCGAGGCCGCGGTGATCGAACGGCTGGGCCGGTACAGCCGGACCGTCAGCGGTCAGCTGACCCTCCTCGTGCCGTTCATCGACCGCATCCGGGCGCGGGTGGATCTGCGCGAGCGGGTGGTGTCGTTCCCGCCGCAGGGAGTGATCACCGAGGACAACCTGACCCTGGCCATCGACACCGTCGTCTATTTCCGGGTCACCAACCCGCAGGCGGCGGTGTATGAGATCAGCAACTACATCGTCGGCGTGGAGCAGCTGACCACCACCACGCTGCGCAACGTGGTCGGCGGCATGACCCTCGAACAGACGTTGACTTCCCGCGATTCGATCAACCAGCAGCTGCGGGGTGTGCTCGACGAGGCGACCGGGCGGTGGGGCCTGCGGGTGGCCCGGGTGGAGTTGCGCAGCATCGACCCGCCCCCGTCGATCCAGGAGTCGATGGAAAAGCAGATGAAGGCGGACCGCGAGAAGCGGGCCATGATCCTGACCGCCGAAGGTGTGCGAGAGTCGTCGATCAAGCAGGCCGAGGGACAGAAGCAGTCGCAGATCCTGGCGGCCGAGGGTGCCAAGCAGGCAGCGATCCTGGCCGCCGAGGCCGACCGGCAGTCGCGGATGCTGCGGGCCCAGGGCGAACGGGCCGCACAGTACCTACAGGCTCAGGGCCAGGCCAAGGCCATCGAGAAGACGTTCGCCGCGATCAAGGCGGGCCGGCCGACCCCGGAGATGCTGGCGTATCAGTACCTGCAGACGCTGCCGCAGATGGCCAAGGGCGAGGCGAACAAGGTCTGGCTGGTGCCCAGCGACTTCGGTGCGGCGTTGCAGGGCTTCACCAAGTTGCTCGGGGCTCCCGGCGAGGACGGGGTGTTCCGGTACACGCCCTCGCCGGTCGAGGAGAATCTGCCCAAGCCCGAGGACGACACCGACGAGGTCGCCGAGTGGTTCTCCACGGACACCGATCCGGCGATCGCCGAAGCCGTGGCCAAGGCCGAGGCCGAGGCGCGGGCGAGCACACCGCCGCTGGGCGCCCCCTCATCACAGGCGTCGTTGGAGAACCCGCCGTCCCACGAGCTTCCCGGCGGTGCGCACCGCGCACAGTGAGGCCGTCAACGACGGCGCTGTAGCGCGATCTCCACCATCGGCAGCGGGGAATCGGTGTCGGTGATCGGTTGGCCGAGCGTCTGCTCGAGCACAAGCTTGAACTGATCCCAGGTCTTGGCATGGCGTCTGCGGTAATCGGCCAGGACGCGGTCGACGCCGTGTCGGTCGAGTGGATGGGCGATGGCCGCGACCGGTGGATGGCTGCCGAGCCACACCCGGACGTGGGGATCAGCGGCAATGTTGCGGTACCACTGGGCTTTTGTGCCGAAACCGGACGCCACGATGATGGTGTCGGGATTCGGCCGGTCCACGACTTCGAGCACCACATAGCGCCGTTGCCCGGAGGTGCGGCCGATGTGTTCGAGCATCATCACCCGCGATCCGAGCAGCGCCCCGGCGCGGATCCGGTAGAGCCAGATCGGGGCACGCACGAGGTGGCGGTTGCGGAGCAGTCGAGCACCGATGTCGGCCAGTGCGCTCATACCGCTCATTCGTTGGCTCCTCTCGTCACGGGCCGCGAAGGTCACGCCGACGCGGCAGCGGGCGCTCACGGTTCGCTGAGCGTGCCCGTAATGCCTACCGATTTCGGTGTGTCGGCCTGCAGACGCGCACGTTCGCGGCGGTGCAGGCGCATTTCGTAGACCAGGCCGGCCACCCCGAGCGCCGCGGTGCTCAGCGACACCAGGAACAGCGCCGGGCTGATGTTGCCGGTCAGGGCGTCGCCGAGGATGACGACGGCCGCCGTACCGGGAAACAGTCCGACGACGGTTGCCAGCGTGTAGGGCAGGACCCGCACGGCCGACGCGCCCGCCGCATAGTTGAGGACCGAGAACGGCACGGCCGGTATCAACCGCATGGACAGCACCACCGGCCAGCCACGTCGGCGCAGCCGGGTATCGAGTGAGTCGATCCGCGGATGCGACACCAGGCGATTGAGCTGCCAGCCGGCTGCGCGGATGAGGAACAATGCCAGCACCGCGCTGACCGAACTCGCCACCACCGCGATCGCCACACCCAGGACCGGCCCGAACAGCAGGCCGGCGGCCAAGGTGAACGCGGTACGGGGGAACGGAAAGACCGTCACCACGATGTGCGCGCCGAGGAATGCCAGCGGGAACCACGGTCCGACCGAGGTGGCCCAATCCCGCATCTGCATGGCGGTGGGCAGCGGGACGAGCACGGCGACTGCGACGAGAATCACAATGCCGGCCAACAGGCCGACGATGCGCCGTGGTGGCAACTGGGAAGCCGTCGCGATCACCGCGGCGCGCACGACGCGCAGGGTTCTGACGACGGGTTTCACGTCTTACCAGAGTACGGGCCGCGGCCACCGAACACCGTCCGGCAGCGCCGTGAGTCTGCTGCCCGGCGGTCAGGGCCGTGATGGCGATCATTTAGCCTGATGGCCAGTGGGTAGGTCACACGCTGCGATAACAGGAGATGCGGGTGTCATTACAGGGGACTAGTGCGGTCGAAGCGGACCGCCAGAAATGGCGGACGGCGGTCGCCGGCGTGCTGGACAAGAGCAGCCGGCGTGACGCGGCGGATCTGCCGGCCGAACCGGAACGCCTGCTGGATTCGCAGACGTACGAGGGCTTCCCGATTCGGCCGCTGTACACCAGCCTGGACGCCCGGCCCGAGACCGGGCTTCCCGGGCAGTGGCCCTTTGTGCGTGGCGGTGACGCCCTTCGCGACGTGAAGTCCGGCTGGAAGGTCGTCGAAAGTTTCCCGGCCGTTGCCGGTTCGGCCGTGGGCACCGTCAACGGCGCGGTGCTGGTGGCCCTGACCGAGGGAGCCAGCGCGCTGGCGGTGCGAGTCGGTGGCGAGGACGGTATCGACCTGGCCGAGCTGGACCGTCTGCTCGACGGTGTGTTCCTCGATCTGGTGCCGGTCATCTTCGAAGGCGTTGCCGACCTGGCCGCCACCGCCGACGCGGTGCTGCCCCTGCTGGCGAACCTTGACGACGATCAGCGTTCGCGCCTGTCGATCGACCTGGGCGTCGACCCGCTGACCGCGCCGCTTTCGGGCCGGCCGGCCACCACTGAGTCGGATCTGGGTGCCACGGTCGGCAAGCTCGTCGGGCACGGCGGCGGGGTACGGGCGATCACCGTCGACGGTCCGGCCTTCCACAATCTCGGCGCCAGCGCCGCCTGGGAGCTCGCAGGATCGGTCGCCGCAGCCGTCGCCTACCTCCGCATCTTCAGCGATCACGGGGTCGCCACACCGGATGCGTTGCGCCAGATCAGCTTCCGCTACGCCGCCGATGACGACCAGTTCATGACGATCGCCAAACTGCGGGTGGCACGCCAGTTGTGGGCCCGCGTCGCCGAAGTGGTCGGCGCCCCGGACGCGGGAGCCGCCCGGATTCATGCCGTCACCTCGCTGCCGATGATGACCCAGCGCGATCCGTGGGTGAACATGCTGCGCACGACGCTGGCCGCCTTCTCCGCGGGTGTCGGGGGAGCGGACACCGTCCAGGTGCACCCGTTCGACGCGGCGATCCCCGGCGGACTTCCAGGTACCTCCACGAGTTTCGCGCGGCGCATCGCCCGCAATACGCAGCTGCTGCTGCTCGAGGAGTCACACATCGGACAGGTGCTCGACCCGTCCGGCGGATCGTGGTTCGTCGAGGACCTGACCGCTGCGCTCGCCGAACAGGCCTGGGCGCATTTCCAGGACATCGAGGCACGCGGCGGTTTCGTCGCCGCCCGCGACTACATCGCGACTCAGATTGCCGAGGTCGCCGCACGACGGAGCGACGACATCGCGCACCGTCGCACCGCGATCACCGGGGTCAACGAATTCCCCAACCTCGACGAAAAGCCGCTCCCGCAGGCCGATTCGGCATCGTCGATCGCTCGGTACGCCGCCGGATTCGAGGCGCTGCGGGACCGCTCGGATGCCTTCCTGGCGTCCAACGGATCCCGGCCCAAGGTTCTGCTGCTGCCGCTGGGACCGCTGGCCGAGCACAACATCCGCACCACCTTCGCCGCGAACCTGTTGGCTTCCGGCGGCATCGAGGCGGTCAATCCCGGACCCCTGGATGCGGCCACGATCGCCGCGGCGGTCGCCGATGCCGGCGCGCCCACGGTGGCGGTGCTGTGCGGTGCCGACACCCGCTACGGGGCCGAGGCCTCCGATGCGGTGGCCGCCGCCCGCGCGGCCGGTGTCCGGCAGGTGCTGCTGGCCGGCCCGGAAAAGGCTGTGGCCGAAGCCGATTCGAAACCCGACGGATATCTGACCGCCAAGATCGACGCGGTCGAAGCACTGTCGAACCTGCTCACCGGACTGGGGGCCTGACATGACTGCCACAACAGGATCAGAGATCCGTAGTTTCGCCGACGTACCGCTCAAGGGTGACGCGCAGGCGCAGCCGGCCACCCCGGACGCCGTCGAGCAGCACGTCGCCGCAGCAGCCGCCGCGCACGGGTACGCCCCGGAACAACTGACGTGGGCCACGCCCGAGGGCATCGACGTCAAGCCGGTGTACATCGCCGCCGACCGGGACGCGGCGGCCGAGGCGGGGTATCCGCTCGACACCTTCCCCGGCGCGCCGCCGTTCGTACGCGGGCCCTACCCGACCATGTACGTCAACCAGCCGTGGACCATCCGGCAGTACGCCGGATTCTCCACCGCGGCCGAGTCCAACGCGTTCTACCGGCGCAACCTGGCCGCCGGCCAGAAGGGCCTTTCGGTGGCTTTCGATCTGGCCACCCACCGTGGCTACGACTCAGACCATCCGCGCGTACAGGGTGACGTCGGAATGGCCGGTGTGGCCATCGATTCCATTCTCGACATGCGCCAGCTGTTCGACGGGATCGACCTGTCGACGGTCAGTGTGTCGATGACGATGAACGGCGCGGTGCTGCCGATCCTGGCGCTCTACGTCGTCGCGGCCGAGGAGCAGGGGGTGCCGCCGGAGAAGCTGGCCGGGACCATCCAGAACGACATCCTCAAAGAGTTCATGGTCCGCAACACCTACATCTACCCGCCCAAGCCGTCGATGCGGATCATCTCGGACATCTTCGCCTACACCAGCGCCAAGATGCCGAAGTTCAATTCGATCTCGATCTCGGGCTACCACATCCAAGAGGCCGGTGCCACAGCGGATCTGGAGCTGGCTTACACGCTGGCCGACGGTGTCGAGTACATCAAGGCCGGCCTCGACGCCGGGCTGGACATCGACAAGTTCGCGCCGCGATTGAGCTTCTTCTGGGGCATCGGCATGAACTTCTTCATGGAGGTGGCCAAGCTGCGGGCCGGGCGCCTGCTGTGGAGCGAGCTGGTGGCCCAGTTCGACCCCAAGAGCGAGAAGTCGCTGTCGTTGCGCACGCACTCGCAGACCTCGGGCTGGTCGCTGACCGCGCAGGACGTGTTCAACAACGTCGCGCGCACGTGCATCGAGGCCATGGCCGCCACCCAGGGCCACACGCAGTCGCTGCATACCAACGCGCTCGACGAGGCGCTGGCGCTGCCCACCGATTTCTCCGCGCGCATTGCCCGCAACACCCAGCTGCTGCTGCAGCAGGAGTCCGGTACCACCCGGCCGATCGACCCGTGGGGCGGTTCGTACTACGTCGAGTGGCTCACGCATCAGTTGGCCGACAAGGCGCGGGCTCACATCCACGAGGTCAACGAGCACGGCGGCATGGCCCAGGCCATCAGCGACGGCATCCCCAAGCTGCGCATCGAAGAGGCCGCTGCTCGCACCCAGGCTCGGATCGACTCCGGCGCCCAGCCGCTGATCGGGGTCAACAAGTACCAGGTGGAAGAGGACCAGGAGATCGAGGTCCTCAAGGTCGAGAACAGTCGCGTGCGGGCCGAGCAGCTGGCCAAGTTGCAGCAGCTGCGGGCCGACCGTGACGAGTCGGCGACGCAGGCCGCACTGGCCGAGTTGAGCCGCGCCGCCGAGGCGACCGGGGCCGTGGGCGAGGACGGGCTGGGCAACAACCTGCTGGCGCTGGCCATCAACGCCGCCCGGGCCAAGGCCACCCTCGGTGAGATCTCCGACGCCCTGGAGAAGGTATACGGACGCCATCAGGCCGAGATCCGTACGATTTCGGGCGTCTACCGCGATGAGATTGGAGCCGGGAACATCACTCCGCTTTCCAAGGCGACCGAGCTCGTGGGCAAGTTCGCCGAGGCCGACGGCCGCCGGCCGCGCATCCTGGTGGCCAAGATGGGCCAGGACGGGCACGACCGCGGGCAGAAGGTGATCGCCACCGCGTTCGCCGACATCGGTTTCGACGTCGATGTGGGCTCGCTGTTCTCCACGCCGGAGGAGGTGGCCCGGCAGGCCGCCGACAACGACGTGCATGTGGTGGGGGTGTCGTCCCTGGCCGCCGGACATCTCACGCTGGTGCCCGCGCTGCGGGACGCGCTGGCCGAGGTGGGCCGGCCCGACATCATGATCGTCGTCGGTGGCGTGATCCCGCCCGGAGACTTCGACGAGCTGTATGAGGCGGGGGCCAACGCGATCTTCCCGCCGGGCACCGTGATCGCCGATGCCGCGGTCGGCTTGTTGCAGAAGTTGGCCCAGCGGCTCGGTTACCAGCTGAGCTAGCCGTGGCGCTCTCAGTTACCGAGCTCGCGGCCGCGATCCGGGGCGGTGACCGCGCTGCCCTGGCCCGGGCCATCACCATGGTCGAGTCCACCCGGGCCGACCATCGTGACCAGGCTCAGCAGTTGCTGCTGGAACTGATGCCCGACGCCGGCAAAGCCCAACACATCGGTATCACCGGCGTGCCGGGGGTCGGTAAGTCGACGACGATCGAAGCGCTCGGCATGTTCCTGATCGAGGCCGGTCACCGGGTGGCGGTGCTGGCCGTGGACCCCTCGTCGACCCGCACCGGCGGTTCGATCCTGGGTGACAAGACCCGGATGGCCCGCCTGGCAGTGCATCCCGACGCCTACATCCGGCCGTCACCGACCTCTGGAACGCTTGGTGGGGTGGCCAAGGCCACCCGCGAGACCATCGTGTTGCTGGAGGCAGCGGGTTACGACGTCATCCTGGTCGAGACGGTCGGGGTGGGCCAGTCTGAGGTGACGGTGTCGCACATGGTGGACACCTTCGTCTTTCTCACCCTTGCGCGTACCGGCGATCAGTTGCAGGGCATCAAGAAGGGTGTGCTCGAGCTGGCCGACGTCATCGTCGTGAACAAGGCGGACGGAGAGCACGCGATCGAGGCCAAGCAGGCCGCACGTGAGCTGACCGGCGCCATCCGGCTGATCTATCCGCGTGAAACACTCTGGCGGCCACCGGTTCTCACGATGAGCGCGATCGAGGGGCACGGGCTGGCCGAGCTCTGGGAGACGGTGAACAAGCACCGCGAGGTGCTCACCGAGGCGGGCGAGTTCGAGGCTCGCCGCCGTGCTCAGCAGGTGGACTGGACCTGGTCGATGGTGCGCGACGCGGTGCTGGATCGGGTGCTGTCGCATCCAGGGGTACGCGGTATCCGCGCCGAGGTGGAACGCCGGGTGCGTGAGGGCGAACTCACCCCGGCACTGGCGGCCCAGGAGATTCTCGACGCGGCCGAGGCGAAACGATGAGGGATGCGGTGCTGGCGGCCAAGCACCGCACGTGACCTGCCGCCGCGATGCTTGGCTAACAGGTAGGTAACACTTGAATAATTTGCTGTGACTCCAGGTAAATTCGACTGTGTGACCGATCACAATCCGGCGTGCGACGCGGCGCTCCCACACGGCGTCCAAGGTGCTGCGGACCGAAACTTTTCCTGCACGGTGCGCGGCTTCTCGAAACTGTTCCCGGGCCGCAAGTACGGGGGCGGCGCGCTGGCGATCTACCTGGATGGCGTGCCACTCGTCGACGTCTGGACCGGGTACTCCGATCGTGCAGGCACCCAACATTGGACTGCCGACACCGGCGCGATGGTGTTCTCGGCGACCAAGGGGATGGCCTCGACGGTCATCCATCGCCTCGTCGACCGCGGCCTGATCGAGTACGACAGCCCGGTGTGCGCGTACTGGCCTGAGTTCGGGGTCAACGGTAAATCCGAGGTCACGGTTCGGCAGGTGATGGCGCATGAAGCCGGACTATCGCAGCTGAACGGTGTGAGCAAAGCTGATCTGCTGGACCATCGTGCGATGGAGGCCCGGGTGGCCGCCGCTTCCGTGAATTCGCTGCTGTTCGGGAAGTCCGCCTATCACGCGCTGACCTACGGCTGGCTGCTGTCGGGCCTGGCCCGCGCCGTGACCGGGCAGGGCATGCGTGAACTTTTCCGCATCGAGTTGGCCGAACCGCTGGGAACCGACGGCTTGCATCTGGGACGTCCGCCCGCTGATGCCCCCACCCGGGCAGCCCAGATCCTGGGGCCGCAAGGGAAATGGCCCAACCACCTCTTCGACTTCGTGGCACCGCGGGTCGCGGCCTTGAAATTCTCCGGCGTATTCGGATCGATGTACTTCCCCGGGGTGATGTCGCTGGTCCAGGGTGAAACCCCGTTCCTGGATTCGGAAGCACCTGCTGTCAACGGCGTCGCCACCGCACGTGGGCTGGGCAGAATGTACGGCGCGATCGCCAACCGCGGCCGGCTGCTCGGCACGGAATACCTGTCGGAGCGCACCGTCGCAGGTCTGACCGGTCCGCCCGGGTTACGGCCGGACCGGAACCTGGGCGTCCCACTCGGCTTCTACCTCGGTTACCACTCCGTGCCCTTCGGGGTGATGCCGGGGTTCGGCCACGTCGGGCTGGGCGGATCGGTGGGCTGGGCGGACCCGTCCAGCGGATTGGCGATCGGCTTCGTCCACAACCGGCTGTTGACGCCGATGGTTCTGGACATGGCCACCTTCGTCGGGCTCAACGCCCTGATCCGCAAGGACGTCGCTCGAGCCCGGCAACGCGGGTTCGAGGCGGTGCCGGAACTCGGTGCTGCGCCATACGAGGTGTCCAAGCCCGTCGCCGGGTGACTCCATTTCGCCCTGAGCCGACCTGACGTGCGACGTCAGGTCGGCTTTTTGTTGTCCCGGCAGCCCCGGTGGCGGAACGGCTGTGTACCTGCAAGTGTCAGTGACATGCGTCACATCGCGTCCCGGCCGCGGGAAAACCTTCCCGTCTGTGGAGCGGATGCGTGTCGTTAACCGGGGCGCCTTTGCTTCGGGGTGGGGCCTGTGCGGGCACTCACGGCAGATGGTCAACGTGAGCTGGATCTCGAACTGACACCCGTCGTTGTCTAACTCGGTTTCGTGCCCCACGGCAGAGTTGCGACTGCCGGGCAGGGGTTCATGATCGACGCTGGTCACTTACGTTGCATTGTCAACGTCAACCATTAGCTGATGCGGTCGCCTGGGTACGTGTTCGTACCGGTTGGAGCGGCCAATCGGAGCGGAACATAAATTCGGTTCTAAAGACGAATACGCGTTTGCGTGCCATTGGCTGGCTAACTGCTTCGTATACCTTGCTGAATTAGCCGCACCGTCCGAGATGGTCATCGTTTTCAAGCTATGGACAACCTGTGAAATTGCGTCCAGTGAAGTGGCGCTACCGCTTTTCTGGTTAGCGGTATGCACTCGATTAGTTCGGTCACGCCTTGGGTTGTAGTCCGAAAGATGTTGTTACACAACATAACTATGCAGCCATGGCGGCCTGAGGCGGTTTTGGTCTGTTGCTTGCCGTGACATTGGCAGCCTCTGCCAAATTTCCGAAAACGCGCGACACAGCGAACGCGAGCAGTTTTTGGGAACGGTTGTTTCCAACATGAAGGATGGTTCACGCGTTACGCTACGGCGCGCCATTGGCAACGACCCGAGTCGGATGCGGGGGATTCGGTTACGGCCCGCCGATGGTGACGTAGGGCCCATTCTTTTCCGCAGTCCTAGTACGTTGATCGAACTTTGCTCGTCGATGACATCGAGAGAGGTTGAGCCGCTTGGCCGAGACGCCCGTCACCCCGATTGCCGTGATCGGCATGGCATGCCGGCTCCCCGGCGGGATCGACTCACCGGACGGGTTCTGGCAGGCCCTTCTGCGCCGCGACGACCTGGTCACGAAGGTTCCGTCCGATCGCTGGGACGCCGACGAGTACTACGACCCGGAGCCTGGCGTACCAGGGCGATCGGTGTCCAAGTGGGGTGGATTCCTCGACGATGTGGCCGGCTTCGACGCAGATTTCTTCGGCTACGGCGAGCGCGAGGCCCCGTCCATCGACCCTCAGCACCGACTGCTTCTCGAAACGTCGTGGGAAGCTCTCGAACACGCGGGGTTGGCCCCGGCCGACATCGCGGAGTCGCTGACCGGCGTGTTCCTCGGAATGACCCACAACGACTATCAGATGGTCGCTGCCGAGGCGGATGCGCTCGACGGCGCATATGGCTTCGCCGGAACCAATTTCAGCCTGGCGTCAGGCCGGGTCGCCTACGCACTCGGCGCACACGGACCTGCGCTGACGGTTGATTCGGCCTGCTCGTCGGGCCTGCTCGCCATTCACCTCGCGTGCCGCAGCCTGCACGAATCGGAAAGTGACCTGGCGCTGGCCGGCGGCGCTTCCCTCCTGCTGGATCCCAAGAAGATGGTGGCCGGCTCGGCCCAGGGCATGCTGTCGCCCACGGGGCGGTGCCGCGCGTTCGACGTCGGCGCCGACGGGTTCGTCTCAGGCGAAGGCGTGGCAATGGTGCTGTTGAAACGCCTGGCCGATGCCGAGCGCGACGGTGATCGGGTGCTCGCGGTGATCCGCGGGACCGCAGCCAACCAAGACGGTCACACGATCAACATCGCAACCCCGTCCGAGGCAGCGCAGAGCGCCGTCTATCGGGCGGCGCTGTCGGCCGGGGGGATCGATGCCGCCACGGTCGGGATCGAAGCGCACGGAACGGGCACGCCCCGCCCGGCCCAGACCCCCGAACGGAGCCAGGCCCGGGGGGTCGGGCTCAGCCGAGCCAGGGCG
>NZ_MBEJ01000080.1 GCF_001953975.1 Mycobacterium sp. NS-7484 | reverse complement strand
GTTGCGGCGGCTGTTGCTGTTGCGGGGACGGCTGGGCCGCCGGCGCCTCGCGGAAGGTGCTGCGGGCCCGTTTGGCGGGTGTGTGTCCAGTCGCGGTGTCCGCGGGCGGATTCGAGGGGTGTGCCGGGTGGGCGGTTGAGGGTGTCGTGGATGCCGGGTTCGGCGATGGCGGGGAAGTTGAGGATGCGCCAGCGGTCGGGGTCTTGGCTGGTGATGTAGGCGAGGGCGTCTTTTTCGTTCCAGCGGGTGCCGATCGCGACGACGGGCGCGCCGGGCGATAGGCGTTGGCTGGCGACGGTGTCCCACCAGGTGTTGACTTTGCGGCGTTCGGCGAGGCTGTCGGCTTCGTTCATGCCGGGGTAGAGGTCGTCGAGGAGGAGGTAGTCGGCGGGGCGGCCGGGTAGTGCGGTGCCGACGCCGCAGGCGAGGACTGAGCCGCGGTGGTGGGCGACGGTCCAGCGGGTGGCGGCGGCTTTGTCGCCGATGGTGAGGCCGAGGCGGTCGGGGAGTGGTTCGCCGGTGGCGGCGTCGCGGGCGCCGGTGCCGTGGGTGCGGATGAGGGTGCGGATGTGTTCGGAGTGGGTGCGGGCGAGGTCTTCGGAGTGGGTGGCGATGATGATGCGCCAGTCGGGGTGTAGGAGTAGGGCGCGGAGGGTGCCCCAGATCGCGGTGCGCAGGCTTTTGCCTTCTTGGGAGGGCATTGATATTGCTAGGCGAGCGTCGGGGGTGGTGAATGCCCATTCGAGTGCGTCGTCGATGGCTTGGAGGGCGGGGGTTTGCCGGATGGTGGCGTCGAGGTGCTGTGCGAGTTGTCCGGTGGTGGGGTGGTCGCGGACGCAGCGCAGGCGCGTGATTTCGCGGTCGAGGAATGCGGCGGCGGCCGGACTGTACGGGAGCAGGTCGTCGGCCATCAGAACAGGGCGAGCTGGTCGGGGGTCTGGCGGACGCGGTTGGGGCGGGGTGGTGCGCCGAGGTATTTGCGGTACAAGGTGACGCGCTGCGATTCCTGGGCGAATCGTTGCCGCCACACCTGATTCTGCGCAACGAGGTCTGAAAGCTGTGTCTTCACGCGGGCGGTGCCCTGCTCGCATTCGGTGAGGGTCGTGGCGCAATAGTGTTCGAGGACTTCGACGCGGGAACGGTGGGCGCCTGCTTCGGCGTCGGCGATCAACCAGCGTTCGATCATTTGCGTGAGTGGTTTCGCTCGAATGTATTTGATGAGCCGGACACCGCATTTCAGGCGGTGCCGAATGTCGTCGGTGGTTTCACCGCGGGCGGTGAGCTGGGCGACGACCCAACATCGGTCCTCTTCGGATAGTTGGTGGATGGTGAGGGTGCCGGCGCGGGCGGCGTGCACGAGCTGCTCGTCGGGTTCCCAGCGGGTGGGGTGCACGTGCATCGGTGTCACCGCGGCCGTCACTGCTCGATCGCCTTCGTGCGGGTCGACATTTGGAGTTCAACGTATTCGGCGAGCCGCTGTTTGAACTGGTCCGGAGTCATGCCGGCGCCGGTATTGTCGGTGGCTTCTTTGTTGAGGCCGTGGAGTTTGTTTAGCGCTTCGAGTGTTTTGAGGACGATGGCGGCGGCTTTTTCGTCACCGTTGCAGGCGGCGGGCCACCATTCGCGGAACAGGCGGCTATATCGTTGGTCTTGGATGCGCCTGTATTCGTCGACAGTTTCGGATTCCCATTGGTCGAGGAGATTGTTGACGGCGAGGCGGACGCCGGATTCGGTTTCCCAGTCGGTGCGGTCGGCGATGGATTGCCAGGTGTGGCCGTCGATGCGCATTTGTAGTGCGTTGACGACGCGGACGCGTTGGTCTTTGCGGTGGTGGTTCACCATGGGCGGACCTCCCGGTTTGCTGTCTGTTTCCCATCTCCGTTATACGCTGTAAGTTGTACGTCGTAAAATGGTTGTGTTCTAGTCGGGTTCGGTGTCCCAGATTTGCGCGAACCGCCGTGCACACACATCGCAGTCGTCGCCGCATTCGGCGTACCCGATTTCACCGCGACCGCGGGCGCCGGCCTTCTCAGCGCGTTCGAGACTGTCGAGGAACGGGGTGGTCATCGCCGCACCCCGATCAGCGACAGCACGGTCGCGACGAGCGAATCCACGCGCCGCGGCAACCAGTGGCCGCTGGTGAGGACGGTGTCGCCTCCGTCTTCGATGTAGTAGTCACGGCCGTAGATCATGGGTCGGCCGTCGGGGATCTGCTCGACCGGCACCGGCGGTTCGGGCGGTGATTCGCGTAACCGCTCGGCGCGGTGGCGGGCCGCGGCCTCGTAAATCTCGAACCAGGGCATCACGCCTCCTCGGGTCGTTGTCCGGTCAGCAGGGCGATCAGATCTCGCACGGTGCCGGTGACCCACTGGTCGAGCGGGTTGCCGACGCCGTGCCGCTTGTGGACGACGAGTCCGACAAGGGCGTCGTCGTTTCCGGCTTCGTCATGTGCCTCGCGCACCCATCCGGCGAGGTTGAGCCGCGAGACGTCCTTGCACTCGAGGACGACGCGTTGCCCGTGGATGCGGACGCCGCCGATGTCGCCGCGGTCCTTCGCGCCGGTGCGGGCGCGGCGTTCGATGCGGTCGTCGTCGAGGTGGGTGGCGAGGGCGCGGGCGATGGCGGTTTCGAAGCGGGTGCCGGCAGCCTTGGCGCTCTTGCGCGTTCGGGTCATTCGGCCACCGCCTGCCAGTCGGTGACGTAGCGGCGCTCGAGGTGTGAGTACTCCTCGGCAGGCACCTCGTCGTCCCACACCGATGGCCGGGGTACCAGTCGCATCTGGTCCCGATCCCACTCGGCAGCCCGGCGGTGGCTGCGGACGATCCCACCGCCGGCGGTGTTGCGGGCGACCCACTCGACACTGGTCGGTAGTAGCCCGGCCTCGGCGAGAGCGTCGACGGCGGCCTCGGCATGGCACCAGGGAACGTAGCCACTCTGAGCGCGGACGATAACCTCGATCGCCTCGGTGCGGATCTCCTCGGGTGTCATCGTGGTCCCTGTCCCCGCACGGCAGGTCACCGTCAACCTGGCCGAACGCACCCTCCTCGTGGACGGGCGACCGTTCCCGTGGCAGATCACCCGCGACGGCCCATCCATCGGCGGGCTGGGCCACAAACTGCGGCAGGTGACCATCACCCTGCTCGCCCACGACATCCACGTCATCCCCGCCACCAGACCGACCGTCAGCGCGCCGAAGATCAGGGCCAGAAACGGGTGCAGCTTCGCGATCGTGATGAGCA
>NZ_MBEJ01000079.1 GCF_001953975.1 Mycobacterium sp. NS-7484 | reverse complement strand
TCTGTTCGGAGATCGCGGTGATGGTCTCGAACAGCGTGTTGAACTCCGTCGTCACCCCTTGGGCATGGATCGGGGTGGCCGGGTCGACCCGCGCTGACGTGGGATTGTCGGGTGCGACGAACGAGATGTACTTGTTGCCGAACACCGTGGTGGCCTTCAGTTCGGCGGTCACGTTCTCGGGGATCAGCTTGAGGTACTTGGGCTTGATGTCCAGCGTCAGCTGGGCCTGTTGCTCGCCGTCGACGTCGGCCACGTTCACGGCCGTCAACCGGCCGATCGGCACGCCGTTGAAGGTGACCTTCGAGCCCGGGTCCATCGACAGGCCCGAGCGATTGGCCAGCACGGTGAGCTGCGTCTTCTCCTCGAAGGCGCCACGGAACTGCATCCAGGTCAACACCAGCACCGCGACCAGAAGGATCGCCATACCCGCGCACGCGGTCTTGTACGGCGGGTCGTAACGCCAATGCTTGAACCGCTGTCCGAAGCGGTCCCGCAATGTCGCGGTGGATGAGGCCACGCGCAAACCTCCGAATTATTGACGCAGCCAGCAACTAAAGGTCCGAAAACTGTCCCAAACAACCAGAGATAAGTGCAACTACAGAGGCCGCTGTGCGGCGAATCTCAAACCGCCGGTGCCAGGAGACCCCCGTCACAGAGTAAGCCCTGATCAGGTATTACGGCCGCCGTTCACGCCCAACGAGCGTCAGGCTGAGCGGCGCACCCGGGCCGCGGCCGATTCGGGCATCGGCTCGTAGCGGGCGAACTCCCGGCTGAACGATCCGGCGCCGTGCGACAGCGACCGCAGGTCAATCGCGTACCGCGTCAGCTCCACCTCGGGGATCTCGGCCTTCACCAACGTGCGGTCGTCATCGGCCTTGTCCGTGCCCAGGACCCGGCCGCGCCGGCCGGCCAGATCGCTCATCACCGCGCCCACCAGATCGTCGGGCACCACGACAGTCACCTCGTCGATCGGTTCGAGCAGACTCACCCCGGCCGCCGCGGCCGCCTCACGCAACGCCAACCCGCCGGCCATCTGAAACGCGAAGTCCGACGAGTCGACGCTGTGTGCCTTGCCGTCGACGAGGGTCACCCGGATGTCGACGACGGGATAATCGGTGATCCCTTTCTCCATCTGCGCCCGTACGCCTTTCTCGACGCTAGGGATGAACTGGCGCGGCACGGCTCCGCCCACGAC
>NZ_MBEJ01000078.1 GCF_001953975.1 Mycobacterium sp. NS-7484 | reverse complement strand
CAGGCAGACTCAACCTCGTAAACACCTGCTCACTTTTCAACCGGAGCAGGCTGCGCAGGATTCAACCGGAGCCGACAAACGGGCTGGGTTTCGCCTATTGGATTAGCGGGAGTGCGCCAGTGGTCGTCCATTGGCAGTTGGCTCAGAAGCGCTGGGCGCGGCATGTCGCGACGAGGAATCCGGCCCGACGGCGCTCCCTGCTGCGGTTGGTTGTCTGGATGCTCTGAGTTGGATTACGTGCGGTTAAAGGTGATGGTTGCGTGGACGACGAGCGATGCTGGAACCGTATGGGCTGAAATTACGTCTAATCGGTATGCGGTCGATCGAGGTGATTGATTCTGAGCTGCGTCTGCTCGCGTTGATCAGGACAGTTTGCCGACAGTACGGTGGATGTCTTCCAAGCATTGGCCGAGTGGATGAGTTATTGGACGAGCGGCTGACGAGTGAGAGGGCAGTCAGCCGGGTCAACGAAGCGCGCGATCACCGCTAGTGGGGCGCTTCGATGACCGCTCTTGTGTCTGGATGTAGCCACTGGCCGGCGCGCCATTCCCGGCAATGCTGTGAAGACGGTTTTTCACAGTCGACCGGGTCGACCTGACCCGCCGGTCATTTTGAGCAGAGCGCGAGGTAAGCCCCGCTGCGGCGGGCCATTCTGCTAGCGGCTCAGGTTTCAGCCACGGATCGAATGCCAGATGCATGCTCGGCGCGGCTAACCGGGGGTGAGGTCGTCCTTGATGTCCGTGGAGGTGAACGCTGTCCCGTCGTCCCGATGGTCGAAGGTGTCGCGGCATTCGGTGTAGACGTCGATCATCACGTGAGCCCGTGGCGGCTTGTCGCCTTTGGGCGGAGGTATCACCCAGACCCTCACATCTAGCCCGTCGCGCTTGAACGTCGCGGCGTGCGAGTGATAGTCGGGGTTAGTTTCCCAACCGTGCTGCCGTAATCGATCGAGCACGGAGTCGGTGGTGACTTCGCGGGACCGATCGGCCCCGGGCATCCACAGCTGCACATTCGAGTGGCCCTTGAACGGCGGTGTGCCGTTGATGCCGCAGGATTGATAATCGAACTTCGCTTCGGCCACTTCGCCGTCGAGATCGGAGGTGATCTGGCGTGATACGTCGACGACCTGGTGGCGCGCCTCCTCGGGGGAAATCGGATTCGCCACGATGTCAGAGCATCCCGCTATGGCCAGGGGCGCCAACAGTGCCCCTGCTAGTCGTGCCCATGCAAGTCTCAATGGTCATTGCCCCGTTTCTCTCGGTCGTCATGGTCACCGGCCCGTGTGGTGGTGGTCGTTGTTGGACCTGTGTAGCAGCTCCGGATCGATTCCCACTGATGGCGCGAAATCCGGCACCCAGGACGGGATAGGACTCGAGACGCGGTGGTCCGCGGTCATGCCGTGCTCTTCGAGCTGATCACCGTGGCCGGAGACGATGTCAGCGATGCTGTACAACGACTCGGATCCGTCCCTGAAGTAGGACGTGTGCTCGTCAAGCGGGTTGATGCTATGTTCAGCCACCTCGGCATGGAACCGGGTCGAGCCATACCCATCCATGGCGGGATCGTTGCCGAGGCCGGTTCCGGGAATGTTGAGGTGCTCACTACCCAGTCCCGTGACGAAATCAGTCGATGCCGCGCCCACGAATAAATGCCCCTCGGGCGGTAGGTGGAAATCAGCTGCAGATTGGGCCAGATCCGTTCCGGGACAGCCAACAAGAATGATGTCGTCGGCGCGCATCCCGTAGCCCGCGGCGGCGTCGGCAACGGTCGTCGATCCGTAGGAATGACCGATCACCGTGGTGTGTGCGGGTGGGAGGTCGCCGTTGTGTGTGACGGCCAGTGCGTTGACGTCGGGGGCCAGCAGCTCGGCGCCCGCGCGGGCCATGTACGGCTCGGTGACCCCGATGGCATTGGTGTCCAGGTCTGCATCCAGGTCAGGGGCGTTGTAGCCCATCCACTGCACAACAGCCGTTGAGCGGTTGGGATCCGCCAAGCTGGCCTCGGTGAAGACGCTGGCCCCGCTCCCGTCGGCCAGAGTCCCGGCCGCCACCGAAGTGGTCAGGCCGGACACCATCACTGTGGTGTTTGCTGCCTCGTCAGGATTGCCGATTGCGATCGCAGCAGCACCTTCACCGTCGAAGGCCTCGGGGTCATACTTCATCAGCAACAGCGGAGGCGTATTTCCCTCAGCATCCTTGGCCTTCTTCGCGTCTGCTTTCAAAGCCTCGTCAACTTTGACGGCGTTTTTGTAGCGGTCCATCGTCGGCCCGGTCAAGCCGTATTTTCCGGGGTGTGCCAGAACTTCTTGCTCGGTCACCCCGCGAGACTTGGCTATTTCCCTGGGCAGAGCCAGATCTCGCTCCCAGACGGCGCGATTGGCCTTGTCGCGATCGATGATGGGGACGCCGTTGAGGTTGCCCAGCTTCTCGGGCCAATCCTTGAGAAGTTGTTTCTTCTTCTCATCCGATAGCGAATCCCACCACTTGTTGACCTCTTCGGCGTTCTTGCCGACCGGGATTTCTGCGCCGGTGTCATACGGAGGTTTTTGGGGGAGATCGCCGGGTCCGAAGTTCTGCGGCGCCGAATCCAGCCCGCCGACGGCGGTGCGCAGATTCTGGCTGAGTTGGCGGTCGGTGGTGTCGAAACTCGCCAACTGTGTCTTGAGCCCGACCGAGTTGGTGGCGGCGAGCTGCCGAAGCTTCATGGCGTTCGCGGGACTCATCTTGGCGTACTGATCCAGCACGCTTCCGGGCCGGACCGATACCGTGCCATCGGGTGCGACCTGCCATCCTTGGGCCTTCAACTGGTCGACGGCCCCGAGCAGACTCGTGCGGGTTTGAGTCAGGGCAGCGCCGCCCTCTTGCATGACGGACTGAGCCCGGTTCAGAGCGTCGTGAATCTGTTGCATGCGCGCCAACGTGGGTTGCGCTTTCGCGATCGCGGCGTCGGACGCGGTGCCCTGCCAACCTGAGCGCAACCCGTCGATGTTGGCGCGCTGACTGTCGATCCGGGACGCCAAACCCATTGCCTTCTGGCCTAATTCTGTTGCAGAGGCGGTCAGTGTTTCGGGCTGCGATCCCTGTACCTGGGGAATCGTCACGGTCACGACGCGGGCCTCAGGACGGATGCAATCGGTCGCGGATTGGAGTTGGGATTCATTGGGAGAACCTGCGTAAGCGACGCCCGAACTCCTCGTCCATACGGCGGTAGTGATCGGCAGCGGTTGACAAGTTCTCGGAATGCTTCGTCAGGTCTTCGCGGACTGCATTCAGTGCTGTATCGACCATGGAGCTGGCGAACTGACACGCACCTTCGGTGAGCAGGCCAGACACCCCAGAGCCGGCAGTATTCAGCGATTGGCCGGCGTCCAAACCGGAAACGAACTCACCCACGTCAGACTGGACGCGCGCAGCACTGCGCAGCGACTCCGGATTGACACGCAACGCCCCCGCCATGCACAGAGTCTAAATCCACCAGCAACGCTTCGATCGCACTTCTTTCAGGAAGCCAACGAGGTCGCAGGCCGTATCGGGAGGGGGTCTGCTGCACGATCAGGTGACATCTGAGTTGGCTTGCCCGGGATGCGCGAGCTGGAAGGATGTCAGCGTGCCCAGGCCCTACCCCCGTGAGTTCCGCGACGACGTCGTGCGCGTTGCTCGCAACCGAGACGACGATGTGACGATCGAACAGATCGCCACCGATTTCGGCGTTCACCCGGTGACGCTACACAAGTGGATGCGCCAAGCCGATATCGACGAAGGCGCCAAGCCTGGCAAGAGCACCAGCGAGTCCGCTGAGTTGCGCGACGCGCGGCGCCGGATCAAATTGTTGGAGCAGGAGAATGACGTCCTGCCGGGCCACGGCCTATCTGTCGCAGGCCAACCTTCCGGGAAAGGCTCTACCCGCTCGTAAGTGAGCTCGCCGCCGACGTAATCCCCGTCGCGGTGACGTGCCGGGTACTCAAGCTCGCCCGCCAGCCCTATTACCGCTGGCGGGCCCATCCCCATAACCGACGCCGAACTCGTCGAGGCCTACCGCGCCAACGCCCTGTTCGACGCCCACAAGGACGACCCCGAGTTCGGGTACCGCTACCTGGTCGAAGAGGCCCGAGAGGCAGGCGAGTCGATGGCCGAGCGCACCGCCTGGCGAATCTGCTCGCACAATCGACTGTGGAGCGTATTCGGCAAGCGCAAGCGCGGCAAGAACGGCAAGGTTGGCCCGCCGGTACACGATGATCTTGTCGAGCGCGACTTCACCGCTGATGAACCAAATCAGTTGTGGCTGGCCGACATCACCCAGCATCGCACCGATGAAGGCAAGCTCTACCTCTGCGCGATCAAGGACGTATTCTCCAACCGCATCGTCGGGTACTCGATCGACTCCCGGATGAAGTCCCGGTTGGCCACCGCAGCGCTCGGTAGTGCGGTGGCACGCCGCGGTGATGTGGCGGGGTGCATTCTGCATTCTGATCGCGGATCTCAGTTCAGGTCAAGAAGATTCGTCCACGCACTCGGCCGCTACGAGATGCTCGGATCGATGGGCCGCGTCGGTGCGGCCGGCGACAATGCGGCCATGGAGAGCTTTTTCGCCCTGCTCCAAAAGAACGTGCTCGATCGCCGCCGATGGAGCACACGAGAAGAGTTGCGGATCGCCATCGTCACCTGGATCGAACGGACCTACCATCGCCACCGGCGCCAAGCCGGACTCGGGCGGTTGACCCCGATCGAATTCGAAGCCATCATGACCACACCGGCCAGTC
This sequence comes from Mycobacterium sp. NS-7484, assembly GCF_001953975.1. Taxonomy (GTDB): domain Bacteria; phylum Actinomycetota; class Actinomycetes; order Mycobacteriales; family Mycobacteriaceae; genus Mycobacterium. The sequence continues at coordinate 128,063 of NZ_MBEJ01000078.1, read as the reverse complement.
AGGCCGCGTGACCGAAACCGTCACCTATTCGTGCAGCAGACCCAAGATCGAGTGAAACGTACAAATAGGGCTGCCCTGCCGCGCTTATCAGTAGTCTATTTGTGCGCAGGGTTTGACTTCCTGAACGCAAGCACCAGGCGGCACGGAGGAGCCAAGCGTGTGGTGGCCCGGTGCGCGCGAGATGGGATCGTTGCCTTGGCTCTTCGGGGCTTCTTACTGCGACCGACCGTGGCCAGTCGATGGTACTTGGCACCAGCGCGGAGAGTGTGAAGCCCCCTGGAATTGAAGTGCTCACCGTTGACGGTGAATGCGAGTTAGCGCCCTCCCCCGAAGCTGTTCTGGCGCCGATGTTCTCGAATGCTTATGACCGTTCCAGACCGAGTTTGTCGACTACGGCCCAAGGGTCTTTCACCTGGGGCGAGGTGGCGCCGTGCCCGCCGCCGATCCACCAGTAGTACTTGTCGAATGCGCGGAACAGCGCACGCGGCTCCTGATCGCCCATCCATGCGGGGTTTGCGACGGTTACGTTTCGCGCCGCTCGGAATATTTCGTGAGCGACGCGCGCGTATGTCTCCTCGGGGCGGTCGCCGGGCTCAGCAATCCCCAGATGCGATCGGACGAAGCTGTCGTATACCGGGATACGCCACGGCGACAGCAGGTGGAGGACCTTGGAGGCGAGTGAATATTCGCGTCGTGGAGCGCCGAACGCTCTGCTCTGCTCAACAAGGGCGATGACCCGTTGGACCGCATTGGCTTCGCCGTCGACTGGCGGCGTGTCAACGGGTTCGAACAGCTCCGGTGACCACTCGAGTGTGACGAGCGCTCGTGCCATCGCAGGCCCGGTTTCTCGGCTAGCGCCCTGTACGGACCACCAGCTCCTGATAGTCCACACGAGCTCCTTGAGAATCGGTGAGCCGCCATCACCGTGGAGCAACGAAGTTCGAGAGTTCGTTGACAGGCACCACAGGGCGCTTTCCATTTCGCCGTAGAGCTCGTCGAACTTGCCTACTGCTTCGGCCAATTCGTCGTCGGAAGCTTCGTCAGGCCTATGGTTCATATCAATCCCCATCGTTCCAGCGCTTAAAGCCAGCCGCGTGAAGCGTTGTGCCCACCATAGGCGGCAAGCACCACAGTGCACATGAAGTTTTGGGGCCCGACGGTACGGTCCCGCGAAAACGGGGTTCAGAACAGGGCCGCTGGCGTGTGAGGGGAACGGGTTCGCGGTCCGGCGGTTTGGGCCCGGCGTCTCGTTACCCGGCGTCTCGTTACCCGGCGTGTGGATTCTTCATCGCCATGGTCAGACGCGATAGACCGGGACGACCGATGGAAAGCGGCGGTCTTTGCGTTGTTTTTCGAGGTGTCCACCGTCACTGATCACCGCGAGATGAGCCGAGACCTGCTTCGAACCACTGGTAACCTCAGTGCCCCTGGGCTTTTAAGTCAACCTCGCCGTTGGAACTCTCCCCGAGGTACTGCGTCTCGGGTTCTGCGCGTCGTTGCAGGCGCCGTTTGAGTCGCATGGCGCGTTTCTCGACCAGGAACCAACTCGCCGCGGCCAGCGGGATGGTGGCCGCGGTGGCGACGAGGAAGAACACTCCGGCCGGCAGCCGGTCCAGGCCGATGATCGCCATCAGCTGTTGCATCGGCCACCCGTAGATGTACACGCCGTAGGAAATGTCGTTGTGCAACTGCAGCCGGGGATGCTTCACGAGCGCGCCCGACACCATGACGGCATACGCCAACGGCAATGCCGCGTACACCCGGTAATTCGGTAAGAACCCTGCGGCCACAACAAGACCCACGCACAACCCGACCAGCCACCAGTTGGCCGGCAGCTTGTCACGGAACTGGTACAGGAGTGCGCCGGCCGAGAACACCAACGCGAAACGGGTCACCATCTGCGGGATGGTCTGGAAATCCTGTGTCGGATATCCGGCCAGGGCGGCACCGACGAGCGAGATGACGAAAGCCGTCGGGATCAGCCACCGCTTCTTCATCAGTCCGGTGACGCCCAGTACGGCGACAGCGGCATAACACATCAACTCGAAGATCAACGTCCACAGCGTGCCGTCCCAGACACCCGGCCACGGAACATCTTTCGGAGTGCCGTCGATCCCCACATAGAAGACGTTGAGCAAGCCATTGTTGACGGCCCATAAAATCTGCGAGGAGAACTTCAGTGGTTCACCGTGTTGCAAGAGCACGCCGACGGGGGCGATGACGAATGCCACCACGAGTACGCAGACCCACAGACCCGGAAGTATTCGCAGCAGTCGGGCGGCAAGATAATCGCGAAGATGCGGGTGACGCATCCAACTCGAGGTAATCAGAAACCCCGAAATCACGAAGAACCCGTCCACCCACACTTCGGTGAACAATTGGGCGAAGGGCCCGGTGATGTCACGGCCGGTGAGTGGCCAGGAGTGTTGCAGCACCACCATGGACGCGAAGATGAGTCGCCAGAAGTTCAGCGCATTGCACCGAGGGTCGTACACCGATGCGATTGTGCGGTTGCTGCGCAGTCCTTCCATGATCAATGAGAATGTCACGGCAAGTGGTATGGCCCTTCGCATTTCCCAGAAATTGCTTTCCGGCGGGCTTGCCGGCGTCGGGTCCGTCGGCGCCCCGTCACCCACTCAGCCGTCGGCTCCTGCGGTGGCGCGAACAGCGGTCGGCGCCACCCGAGGTGGCCGGTGGACAGCCCCCGAAGGGGCCCTCGCGACGGCTTCGGCGATACCGATCAGTTTTCCCATAGATCTCTTAAGTCCCGATGGTCCCGCCTCTCCCCCGCTCGTCGGCACCCCGGAACCTCGATCACAGCAACAACCCGAGGCGGGCCCAAAAGTTCGCCAGAAAGCGGTGATCCCGCGTAATCCGCAGGCTGAGCCTGTTGACGGAATCGACCAAAATTTTTGCCGAAAACGCACCGCCGTTATTCAAGGAAATCGGCGGTGACTTTGAATTGAATTTCGATGCCAAATTTACGGTCGCGCCGATCTGTCATCGGCGTTCTGTTCGCATATCGCCGCCGGGCAACGGCCTGATATGACGGAGAAGGCCATGGTTTACTCTTCAACGAACCTAGGGTGCGCCCCCCTCAGGTCGTGCGTTATGCCACAGCGCACGTGCCGGGCGTGGGGGGATAGTGGAGGAGATCTACGATTTTTAAGCTATTGCAGCGGTTGTGGATTCCGTTACTAGCGATTGTGGTGATTGCCGCGGCCGGATTCACCGTCTCGCGACTGCACAACATCTTCGGCTCCGACAAACGCCCCACCTACGCTGACACCAAGGTTGCTGACTCGAAACCATTCAACCCCAAGAAGTTGACATATGAGGTTTACGGCGCGCCGGGAACTGTGGCCAGTATCAGTTATTTCGACGTGGACGCCGAACCGCAGTTCGTGAAGAACGTCAGCCTGCCCTGGACGCTGGAATTCGATATCGGCAAGACCACCGCGGTGGGCAGCATCATGGCGCAAGGTGACAGCAATTCGATCGGGTGTCGCATCACCGTCGACGGCGAGGTGAAGGCGGAAAAGACCTCGAATCAGGTGAACGCCTTCACTTCGTGCCTCCTGAAGGCTGCGTGAGCGGGAAACCATGGAAAACGAAACGCACCGCAAGTCACGAATGGCGTCGTTCATTCGCAGTTTCTCCCCACTGATCATCTTGGGGTGGGTGGCCATCACGGTGGTCATGACGGTGGCGATCCCGCCGCTGGAAGTGGTCGAGCGGGACCATTCGGTGTCGCTGAGCCCTGCGGATGCGCCGGCGGTCAAGGCGATGACGCGCATGGGCGAGTTGTTCCAGGAGTCCAACTCCAGCAGTGTCGCGGTGATCGTCCTGGAGGGGCAGGAGCCGCTGGGTGACGCGGCGCATGCCTACTACGACGAGCTGATTCGCCAGCTCAAGGCCGATACCGCCCATGTCCAGCACATCCAGGATTTCTGGGGCGATCCGCTGACCGCCGGCGCCGCCCAGAGCGCCGACGGCAAAGCCGCCTACGTGCAGCTCAACCTGGTGGGCCGGTTCGGCCAGGCCGAGGCCAACGAAGCGGTCAAGGCCGTTCAGGACGTCGTCAAGAACACCAAGGCACCCGAGGGCGTCGAAACCTTCGTCACCGGGCCGGCGGCCATCGTCGCCGACATGGGCCAGAGCGGCAATAACACGGTCATCCTGATCACGCTGGTCAGCATCGGCGTCATCTTCCTGATGCTGCTCATGTTGTACCGCTCGATCATCGTCGTCATCATCCTGTTGCTGACCGTCGGCATCGAGCTGCAGGTCGCCCGCGGCCTGGTGGCCTTCCTCGGCATGCACGGCTGGGTCGGTCTGACCACCTACGTGGTGAACCTGCTGGTCTCCGTCGGCATCGCGGCCGGAACCGACTACGCCATCTTCTTCACCGGGCGCTATCAGGAGGCCAGGCAGGTCGGCGAGGACCGCGAGCAGGCCTATTACACCGCCTATCGCAGTGTGGCCAAGGTGGTGTTGGCTTCCGGTCTGACCATCGCGGGTGCGATCGCCTGCCTCAGCTTCACCCGCCTCCCCTACTTCCAGCCCCTCGGGGTTCCCGGCGCGGTCGGCATCATCACCGCCGTGGCGGTGGCGCTGACGCTGGTGCCCGCCGCGATCGCCCTCGGCAGCCGGGTCGGCCTGTTCGATCCGAAACGGCCGGTGATCACCCGGCGTTGGCGGCGTATCGGGACGGCGATCGTGCGGTGGCCGGCCCCCATTCTGTTGGCCACGTTGTCCATTGCCTTGATCGGTCTGTTGACGCTGCCTGGGTACAACCCCAGCTACACCGACCAGAAATACATTCCGCAGGACATTCCGGCCAACCAAGGTTTCGCGGCGGCGGCCCGGCATTTCCCGGAATCCAAAATGGCCACACCCGATCTGTTGGTGGTCGAAGCCGACCACGATATGCGCAATTCAACCGACCTGCTGGTGCTGAACAAATTGGCCAAAGCGGTCTTCGCGGTGCCCGGTATCGCGAACGTGCAGTCCATCACGCGGCCCGAGGGCACGCAGATCGAACATTCCTCGATCCCGTTCATGCTGAGCATGTCCAACGCCAGTCAGCGGTTGAGCCTGCCATTCCAGCGTGAGCGTATGGAAGATCTGCTCGAGCAGGCCGACGATATGTCCACCACTATCGCCCTCATGCAGCGCATGTACGAATTGATGAAGGAGATGGTCGATACCACCCACGGCATGGTCGGCACCACGCATGAACTGCAGGATGACGTCAAAGAACTGCGCGATCACATGGCGGATTTCGAGGACTTCTGGCGTCCGCTCAAGAATTACCTGTATTGGGAACCGCACTGCTACAACATTCCGCTGTGCTGGTCCATCAGGGCCATTTTCGACGGGCTTGACGGTATCGATGAAGTGACCGACAAAATGGGCGGTCTCGTCGAGCAGCTCGATAAGTTGGACGTGCTCATGCCGCAGATGCTGGTGCAGTTCCCGACCATGATCGCGACCATGCAGAGCACCCGCACCATGATGCTGACGATGCACAGCACCATGTCCGGCATCTTCGCCCAGATGGATGACTCGAACGACAACGCGACGGCCATGGGTAAGGCGTTCGACGCATCCAACAACGACGATTCCTTCTACCTGCCGCCGGATGTGCTGGAGAACAAGGACTTCCAGCGGATCATGAAGATCTTCATGTCGCCGGACGGCAAGGCGGCCCGCATGCTGATCACCCAACGCGGTGATCCGGCGACGCCCGAAGGCATTTCGCGCGTCGAACCGATCCGGATCGCAGCCGAGGAGGCGCTCAAGGGCACACCGCTGGAAAGCTCCAAGCTGTATCTGGCCGGCACCGCGGCCGGAGTGAAGGACCTCGTCGACGGCTCCAAGATCGACCTGATGATCGCCGGAGTGTCGGCCTTGGCACTGATCTTCCTGATCATGGTGCTGATGACCCGCAGCTTCGTCGCTGCCCTGGTGATCGTGGGGACGGTGGCGATGTCACTGGGCGCATCCTTCGGTCTGTCCGTGCTGGTCTGGCAGTACTTCCTGGGGCTGCAGATTCACTGGGTGGTGCTGGCCATGTCGGTGATCGTCCTGCTGGCGGTCGGTTCGGACTACAACCTGCTGCTCGTCTCCCGGATGAAGGAGGAGATCCACGCGGGTATTCACACCGGCATCATTCGAGCGATGGCGGGCACCGGCAAGGTGGTGACGGCCGCGGGCCTGGTGTTCGCCGCCACCATGGCATCGATGATCGTCAGCGATCTGCTGACCATCGGTCAGGTGGGCACCACCATCGGTCTTGGCCTGCTCTTCGACACCCTCGTGGTGCGCGCGTTCATGACTCCGTCGATCGCCGCGCTGCTGGGCCGCTGGTTCTGGTGGCCACAGCAGGTGCGCCCGCGTCCCGCCAGCGCCATGCTGCGGCCGACCGGACCGCGGCCGCTGGTGCGCTCGCTGCTGCTGAGGGATTAGCGCCGGATGAGCGAGCAACCTCGGCCGCCCTTCATCGCGCGGACAATTCGCTGGCTTTCGCCGGTCATCATCCTGGCGTGGCTGGTCCTGATCGTGGTCCTCACCCTGGCATCGGTTGGCGGGCAATGGAAGTCGGTGATCCCCGCGCTCGAGCACGTGGCGGAGCAGAACGCGGTGTCGCTGATGCCCAAGGACGCTCCCTCGGCTCAGGCGATGAAACGCATCGGGCACAACTTCGAAGAGTCCGATTCGGACAGCTTCGCGATGATCGTGCTGGAAGGCGACCAACCGCTCGGTGACGACGCGCACCAGTACTACACCAAACTGATCGCCGAGTTGCGCGCCGATCCCGAACACGTTGAGCACGTGCAGGATCTGTGGGGCGATCGCCTCACCGCGTCCAGCGTCCAGAGCCCCGACGGCAAGGCCACCTACGTCCAGCTGAATCTCGCCGGCGACCAGGGCACCCCCCTCGGTGACGAATCGGTGGCCGCCGTGCGCGGTATCGTCGACGGGCTGACCCCGCCGCCCGGCGTCAAGACCTATGTAACCGGTTCGGCGCCACTGGTTTCCGATATGCAACACAGCGGCAACCGGTCGATCCTGAAGATCACCGCCGTCACCGTGGTGATCATCTTCCTGCTGCTGTTCATGGTCTACCGGTCGATCATCACGGTGATCCTGCTGCTGGTCATGGTGGGCTTCGAACTGGCGGCGGCCCGCGCCGTGGTGGCATTTCTCGGTGCCAACCAGGTGTTCGTGCTGTCCACGTTCGCGGTCAACATGCTGGTGTTCCTGGCGATAGCGGCCGGAACCGACTACGGCATCTTCTTTTTCGGTCGATATCAGGAGGCCCGCCAAAACGGCGAGGACCGGGTGCAGGCGTACTACAGCATGTATCGGGGCGTGGCCCCGGTGGTTCTGGCTTCCGGGCTGACCATCGCCGGCGCGATCCTGTGTCTGACGTTCACCCGGTTGCCCTACTTCCACACTATGGGTATCCCCTGCGCTATCGGCATGTTCGTCGCGGTTGCCGTTGCGGTGACGCTGGTTCCGGCCGGTGTCGTGGTGGCCAGCCGGTTCGGATTGCTCGATCCCAAGCGCGTGATGCGGACCGGGCGGTGGCGTGGCATCGGCACCGCCGTCGTGCGCTGGCCGGGGCCGATCCTCGTCGCGTCGCTGGCCGTGGCGCTGGTCGGGCTGCTGGCCCTGCCCGGTTACAAGACCAGCTACAACGACCGGCTGTACATCCCTGGCGACATCCCGGCCAACATGGGGTTCGCCGCGGCCGAACGGCACTTCTCCCAGTCCCGGATCACCCCGGAGATCCTGATGGTCGAGGCCGACCATGATCTGCGGAACCCGACGGACTTCATCACGCTCAACAAGTTGGCCAAGGCAATCTTCAAGGTGCGCGGGGTTTCTCGGGTTCAGGGCATCACCCGGCCCGAGGGCACCCCGATCGACCACACCTCGATCCCGTTCATGCTCAGCCTGCAGAGTGCCGGGCAGGTCCAGGCCACCGAGTTCCAGCGCGCCCGCATCGACGACATGCTCAAGCAGGCCGCCGACATGCAGGTGATGATCGACTCGATGGAGCACACCTTCAAGGTGATGACCGAGCTGGCCGCGACGACCCACGACATGGTCGAGCGGACGCACGAGATGCAAGAGGTCACCAAGGAACTACGGGGCAGTATCTCGATTTTCGACGACATGTTCCGTCCGGTCCGCAATTACTTCTATTGGGAACCGCACTGCTTCAACATCCCGATCTGCTGGTCGATCCGGTCGATCTTCGATGCGATGGACGGCGTGGACAAACTCGACGACACGCTGGAGGTCCTGGTCAAGGACATGGACAAGCTGGACGCGATCATGCCCCAGTTGCTGGTCCAGTTCCCCAAGATGATCGCGCTCATGAAGAAGATGCGCGTGATGTCGCTGACCACACACACCACGATGTCGGGTCTGATGGCTCAGATGGACGAGACCACCAAGGACGTCAGCGCCATGGGACAGGCGTTCGACGCGGCCAAGAACGATGATTCATTCTTCCTGCCGCCAGAGGTCTTCGACAATCCGGACTTCAAGAAGGCGATGAACTCCTTCATCTCGCCGGACGGAAAGTCGGTGCGGTACATCATCTCCCACAGTGGCGACCCGCAATCACCAGAGGGGATTCAACGGATCGATCAGATCCGGACGGCGGCCGAGGAATCGCTCAAGGGCACTCCGCTGGTGAACGGCAAGATCTTCATCGCCGGTGGTGCGGCGACGGCGAAAGACTGGCAGGAGGGTTCGAAGTACGACCTCTGGATTGCCGGGATCGCCGCGATCTGCCTGGTCTTCCTCATCATGTTGATGATCACCCGCAGCTTCATCGCGGCGCTGTCGATCGTCGGCACGGTGGTGTTGTCGCTGGGCGCCTCGTTCGGGCTGTCGGTGTTGTTGTGGCAGTACATCCTTGGCATTTCTCTGCACTGGATGGTGCTGGCGATGTCGGTGATCATCCTGTTGGCGGTCGGATCGGACTACAACCTGCTCCTGGTGTCCCGGATGAAGGAAGAGATCGGAGCCGGCATCAACACCGGCATCATCCGCGCCATGGGCGGCACCGGCAAGGTGGTGACGTCGGCCGGTTTCGTGTTCGCGTGCACCATGGCCGCGATGGCGGTCAGCGATTTGCGCATCATCGGCCAGATCGGTACCACGATCGGTTTGGGTCTGCTGTTCGACACGATGATCGTCCGGTCCTTCATGACCCCGTCCCTGGCGGCACTGCTGGGTCGGTGGTTCTGGTGGCCGCAACGGGTGCGTCCGCGTCCGGCCAGTACCTTGCTTCGCCCCTACGGCCCGCGTCCGCTGGTCCGCTCCCTGCTCGGCGAGCCGCATCTCGACTCGGCGACCACGCAGCCGATCAAGAGGATCGAATAGCGGGACATCGACCTGGTGTCGAACGATTTCTACCCCTGGGTGTTTCGTGGCGAGTGCCACGACCCAGGGGTAGAAAGCTGCGGCGGTCGACCGCCAGATCAATCGATCAGTACTTGGTGCAACTGGTCAGCATCTGGGTGAAGACCGGCAGGGCCTGATCGACGCCGGGGTTGCCCTTGATCTTGTTCAGCAGGTTCACCCTCTCATCGCGAGGCGAGCTCAAGAACACCCGGAGGAACTGCTGGTTCGGTGGGGATTGGTCCAGATACTGTGCGGCCATGGGATTTTCGGTATGCACGGCCTTCATCGCCTGGTCATAGGTACACGTCGAGTCCACCATGGGACCGAGGTCGGGCTCTGCAGAGGCCAGGCCGGCTCCGGCGGACAACGCCATGGCCACCCCGGCCGCGGTGACGGCGAGTTTGGTGTACGGAAGCTTCATGTTTCCCTCCTGGTGATGCCCACTCGGATGTATGCAGTTGAGAGCTCGGCGGGTCTGGGTCGACGCTGGGTTAGCCACGCAGGCCCAGACTCAAACCTTATGCCGGTCTACCACACTTATCCGCCGCGTATTGCCTGGTGTTACAGGCCAATTCGCTGACGTCGGTACCTCACCTTTCCCGCAACTGCAGTTTGCTGACAATTGGCCTGTACAACTGGCCGTTTCCGGCGCTGCAGGATGTTGCTGGGGCCAGAAAAACTGCCGGCTACTTGCGTTGCAACAGTTCCAGCAGATACGAGCCATACCCGGATTTGAGTAGTTCTTTGGCCCGAGCTTCCAGTTGATCGTCGTTGATGAAACCGGCGCGCCAGGCGATCTCTTCGGGCACACCGATCTTGAGACCCTGGCGGCGTTCGATGGTGCGGACGTAGTCGCTGGCGTCGAGCAACGAGTCGAACGTGCCGGTGTCGAGCCACGCGGTACCGCGCGGGAGTACCTCGACCGAGAGCTGACCCAGATCCAGATAGGTCTGGTTGACCTCGGTGATCTCGTACTCGCCGCGTGCCGACTTGCGCAACGACCGGGCGATCTCGACGACGTTGTTGTCGTAGAAGTACAGACCGGGGACCGCGTAGTGCGATTTCGGAGTGGTCGGTTTCTCCTCCAGGGACAGCGCGGTGCCGTCCGCGGCGAACTCCACCACCCCGTAGGCCGACGGGTTCGCCACCCAGTACGCGAAAATGGCGCCACCACTGACATCTTGGAAGCGTTGCAGGCTGGTGCCCAGTCGTGGACCGTAGAACACGTTGTCGCCCAGGGCCAGGGCAACCGTATCGGTGCCGATGTGGTCGGCGCCGATCACGAACGCCTGTGCCAGCCCCTCGGGTGAATCCTGCACGGCGTAACGGAGATTCACACCGAAGGCCGACCCGTCACCGAGTAGGCGTTCGAAAGCGGGCGCGTCGGCCCCGGTGGTGATCACCAAAATGTCCCTGATGCCGGCCATGATCAGGGTGGACAGCGGGTAGTACACCAGCGGCTTGTCATATACCGGCAGCAACTGCTTGCTGACCCCCATGGTGATCGGGTGCAAACGGGTGCCTGAACCGCCGGCGAGAATAATTCCGCGCATCTGCTCTACCCCTCGGAAAACTCGGCGTTGTTGAGTGCGGTGGCGGCGGAGACGTTTTCTGACGCGTCAGGGCTAAACACGCTTGCCACCATATCGAGCCTAGCCCGGCGGCGACCACGGATCGGTCTGGACCGGGCGCCCACGAATTTCGCGAAAACCCGGCCCGACCAGAGGGATCTTCGCCGCCCGGGCGGCGAAGACCAGAGCAATCAACCGAAATTTGCCGGGGCGGTGACGCCCTGCGGTCAACACACAGAATGGCCACATCGACGTCGTCAGCAGATTTGCCGCATTTGAACACGTGGGTCCATCCCGTCGCGACGAGCGCGCGGCAATTTTTCATCGCCGTTGGACAAAGACCAATTCGGCGCAACAAGTTTCATGATCGGCGGTTAAGGTGCAAGCGGTTGGGGGTGTGGATCTGTCATGAGAATTGCATTGGCAAGCTACGGGACCCGTGGCGACATCGAGCCGTCGGTCGCGGTGGGACAAGAACTGCTGCGCAGAGGGCACGAGGTCAAGATGGCCGTGCCACCGGATCTCGTCGGCTTCGCCGAAACGGCCGGCCTGCAGGTGGTCGAGTACGGCCCGGCGGTGGAACCGCAGCTGGATGGTTACCGCGACCTGTGGACCTCCTGGGCCAAGCAATTCTGGCACTTGCAGGAGTTGGTGGCACTGTGCCGGGAGGCGTTGAGCACCGTCACCCAGCAGTGGGCCGAGTTGAGCCGGACGCTCCTGGAGTTCGCCGACGGCGCCGATGTGTTGTCGACCGCGGTCGGATATGAGCAACCGGCTGCCAATGTTGCCGAGTACTACGGAATTCCGCTGGTCACCTTGCACACCATGCCGTGGCGGCCCAATGGACAGCTCTTCCCGATCGTGCCGGCTCCGGTAACCAGGGCCGGGATGGTCGCCTACGACTGGTTGGCCTGGCGGCTGACGAGGAAGTATGAGGACGCCCAACGGGCCGAACTCGGCCTGCCGCCCGGCACCGGTCCCGCACCGGTGCGGATGGCCCGACGCGGAGCCCTGGAGATCCAGGCCTACGACGAGGTCTGTGTCCCCGGGCTGGCCGCGGAATGGTCCAAACGAAACGACCGGCGGCCGTTCGTGGGCGCCCTCACCCTCCAGTTGTCGACTCGCGCGGACGAAGAGATCGAGAACTGGATCGCCGCCGGATCACCTCCGGTCTGCTTCGCGTTCGGCAGCATCCCGGTGGAATCTCCGGCCGACACCCTCGCGATGATCAGTGCGGCGTGTGCCGAACTCGGTGAACGCGCGCTGGTCTGCGCCGGGGGGACGGACCTCAGCGGCATCCCGGTTCCCGAACACGTGAAGGTGGCCGGCGTCGTCAACTATGCAAAAGTGTTCTCGGCCAGTCGAGCCGCGGTGCATCACGGCGGGTCCGGGACCACCGCCGCCAGCCTGCGTTGCGGCACACCGACCCTGATCTTGTGGTCGGTCGGTGACCAACCGCTGTGGGGCAACCAGCTCAAACGGTTGAAAGTGGGTACCGCCCGCAGCATTTCGACGACCACCGCAGAAACCCTGGTCGCTGACCTGCGCCGGATACTCACCCCGGAGTATGCAGCTCGAGCCCGGGCACTGGCCGCCAACATGACGCCACCGGCCGACAGCATCATGAAGGCGGCCGATCTGATCGAGGGGCTGCCCTCGCGTTGAGTCGTCATGTTTCACGAGTTGCGGTAACAGATCTCGTCCGCCGGTACCCTTGCCGGATGGTGTCTCGACCACTTTCGCCGTCCCGCGACACACTCGCCGATTCGCAGGCGTCGTAGAGGATGCGCATGTTCCGCTTGGCATTACAGCAGCGACCCCCGTTCATCGTGCGGCGCTACCCGTACAAAGACTGGCAACGGATGCGTACCGCGCTGGGTCCGGATCTGGCCCGGACGGTGACCATGCATGCCGATGACGCTCCGCCACCGGCCAGCGAGATCAGCCAGATCTTCGACAACGCCCACAACATCCACAAGCTGCGGCATTACCTGGGCGTCTACCAGTCGGCCATGACCCAGACCGAACGCCTGCTCGAGATCGGGGTGGATCGCGGCGGCTCACTGCAGATGTGGCGCAACTACCTACCCGAGGCCACCATCGTGGGGCTCGACATCAGTCCCAAAGCCGCACAGTACGACTCACCGGCGAACGACATTCACGTCCGGATCGGCGACCAGACGGACACCGCGTTCCTGCAGAGCGTGCTCGACGAGTTCGGGCCCTTCGACACGGTGCTCGACGACGGTGGTCACACGGCCAAGCAGATGATCGGGTCGTTCAAGTACCTGTTCCCGCGGCTCAAGCCGGGCGGTGTCTACCTGGTGGAAGACGTGTGCGCCAACTACTGGACGTCATACCGTGATCAGCGGGAATCGTTCATCGACTTCACCAAGTGGTTGATGGATGCGATCCACGCCCCGTATGCACGGACGAAATCGGTTTTCCAGTTCATGGAAGGCCACCCGAAGCGGCTCGCAAAACTCGAAGTGCCGTTTGCCGCGACCATCATCGACCGCATCGAGGTGGTGGATTCCGTGGTCGTGATACACCGTGCCGCCGAGCCGAAGAAGCTGTCCCGCGCCGTTTTCCGCTGAGATCTTGAACCCCCAGCGCATGAGCGGTTTATTTGCCGCAGCGGCGTCAAAACGGCATCTGCCCACATTACTCACGCGCAATCGTGAGCGCCCGCATTAGCCTTTTTCGCACTCCCCCACCGAATTCGACCGCGGGTTTGCTCAGGCATTAGAGTTGGAACACCGGTCGTTACAACGGAAATGCGTTGAGGCAGGACACCTGCGGGCTAGGCTCGACACCGAACCCGCATCCGAGTTAGGGGGCAGTTTTTTGACCGTGACGGATCACGACACCCGGTCTGCCTATCTGGACCTGCTCCGACAGGACCTCACCAGGTACGGGGTCGACGAATTAGTGCCGGTGGGCTGGAATTGGTTGCACCGCCCAATTTTCAAGATCGGCAATACCATGCTGGTCCGGAAGCGTCCGTTCGATCAGCGTAAGCGCGACCTCGGCTTGGACTGGCCCGCAGAGGCGCTGACCATGATCGGGATGAAGCGGCTCACCAGCCTCCAGGAATGTGTCGAAACGGTGATCGCCGACGACATCCCGGGCGACCTGGTCGAGTGCGGCGTGTGGCGCGGTGGGGCGTCCATCCTGATGCGCGCCGTGCTGGCTGCCTACGGTGACGAGACGCGAAATGTCTGGCTCTGCGACTCATTCGAGGGTGTGCCGCCGCCTGACGCGGCGAACTACAAGGCCGACAAGGGCGATCGGTTGCATCTCGCCGCGCCGATCCTGGCCGTGTCGGAGCAGGATGTGCGGGCGAACTTCCGGCGGTACGGCCTCCTGGATGACCGGGTGCGCGTGGTGGCCGGCTGGTTCAAGGACACCCTGCACGATGCACCGATCGAACGGATCTCGGTGCTGCGGCTCGACGGTGATCTCTACGAGTCCACCATCCAGGGACTGGATGGTCTTTACGACCGGCTGTCCCCCGGCGGGTTCTGCATCATCGACGACTACCACGCAATCGAAGGCTGCCGGAAGGCGGTCACCGATTACCGGTCCAAGCACGGGATTTCGGCGCCCATTGTGAACATCGACGGAACCGGTGTGCTCTGGCGCAAGGAGTGACGGTGCGGTGGCAGGTCTGCTCGGGAAATGGACCTGCCTCACCGTCCCCGGTGGCTCACTGAAAGGCAAGAACCCGCAATGAAACTCGTTCTGGCTGCCTACGGGACCCGAGGCGATCTCGAGCCGTCCGTGGCCGCCGGTCGTGAATTGGCGCGTAGAGGGCACGACGTGCGTATCGCGGTACCTCCCGATCTCGTGGGATTCGCAGAGGACGCCGGCCTGGTCGCGGTCCCCTACGGCTTGAACACCCAGAAGTGGCTGGGCGTGTACCGGGATTTCTGGACCTGCTTCTTTCATCGATTCTGGAACGTGCGGGAACTGCGGCGGTTGTGGCGCGAGATGTGGGCTCTGAGCGACCAAGCTTGGACACAGATGAGCGCCGGACTGGTGTCGTTGGCCGAGGACGCGGACGTGCTGTTCGTCGGCCAGAGCTACCAGGAACCGGCGGCGAATGTGGCCGAGTTCCACGGCATTCCATTCGCCACGCTGCACAACACGCCGATCCGGGTCAACGGTCGACTGCTGTCTCGCCTTCCGGCACCGCTGGCCCGTGCGGTGATGTGGACGTACGACTGGTTCGGCTGGCGGCTGAACAAGAAGGTCGAAGACGCGCAGCGCCGGGAGTTGGGTCTGCCGAAAGCCACGGGTCCGGTATCTCGGCGGATCGCCGAACGGGGAGCACTCGAGATCCAGGGATACGACGAGGTCTGCTTCCCTGGTTTGGCGGAGGAATGGGCGCCTTGGCGCAACGAGCGACCATTCGTCGGGACGTTGACACTGGAACTGTCGACGGAGGCAGACGAAGAGGTTTCGTCGTGGATCGCCGAAGGGCCGCCGCCGGTCTGCTTCGGCTTCGGCAGTATGCCCGTCCACTCGCCCTCTGCCACAGTCGAAATGATCGCCTCGGCGTGTGCCGAGCTGGGACAGCGCGCCTTGATCTGCTCGGGCTGGAGCGATTACAGCGATGTCCCGCAGTACGAGCATGTCAAGGTGGTCGGGGCGGTGAACTATGCGGCGGTGTTCTCGGCCTGCCGCGCCGCGGTCCACCACGGCGGGGCCGGTACCCTGGCCGCAAGTCTGCGGGCAGGAGTGCCGACACTGGTGCTGTGGATCGATGGGGCCCAGCCCGTGTGGGCGTCCCGCGTGAAACTCCTCAATGTCGGTGCTGTCCGCAGTTTTTCGAGCACCACCAAGGAAACCCTGGTGGCCGACCTGCGGAAGGTCCTCACGCCGGAATGCGCGGCGCGAGCCCGCGAGGTCGCCCTTCGCATGACGCCGGCGGCGGAGAGTGTGGCAAAAACTGCCGATCTGGTCGAAAGTTTCGCCCGCGCCCGGTCTTTTGCCTGACCGGCACGAGAGATGTTTGCCAACACCGCCGTGCTCGGCGCAAAGGCAAGGTCGATACAGGGAATGGGCCTCGGATGCGCATTGCGAGTATTGAAATACACTGCGCAACAGAGCATTCCGCTTCCCCCAAGGGGCCGCGGCGGCGCTCGGTTTCCGGGCCTGCGTGGTACCCGCCGATGCTAAGGTTGCGCTCGTGGCTAAAGGGCTGACACTCCCCACCCGCTTCTGGTTGAAGGCGGTGCGCGCGGAGTACTGGCTTGCGCGCAAGGTGCTGCCGAACGTGTACTCCAATGACGCGTTGATCTGTTTCAACAGCTTTGCGTTCATGGACGATCCCGACTTTCAGCGCGCCTACCAGCGCGGAGCCCGCGCCCTCAACGGCATGGATTGGTACCAGTGGCACTGGCGCGTCCACGTCGGTCTATGGGCGGCGTCCAGCGCCAGCAAGCTCGAGGGCGATTTTGTCGAGTGCGGAGTCAGTTACGGCTTTCTCAGCAGCGCGATCATGGAGTACCTGGACTGGGACCGGCTGGGGAAGACGTTCTACCTGCTCGACACGTTTGCGGGGCTCGATCCCCGCTATGTGACGGCCAGCGAGAAGGCGGCCGGTGCGCTGGAGAGAAGCGACGAGCATGTCCGCAACGGCATGTACGGCAGCTCGGTGGACGGGGTCCGCCAGAACTTCGCCGAGTGGAAGAACCAACGCATTGTCGTGGGCGCCGTGCCCGAGACGCTCGACCAGGTAGACGCGGACACGATTGCCTTCCTGCACATCGACATGAACTGTGCCCCACCAGAGGTCGCGGCACTGCGGTACTTCTGGCCGAGACTGTCGCCGGGGGCCATCGTGCTGCTCGACGATTACGCCAACCGCGGGCGCGATGAACAGCGGATCGCGATGGATGAGGTGGCTCGAGAGCTGGGCGTGCTGGTCTGCGCCCTGCCGACCGGGCAAGGCCTGATCCTCAAGCCGCCGAACTGACACCCTCCAGCTACCAATTGCTGGGTGGCTGTGGCCGCCGCGTGGCTTCTGGCGCGACCCGAAGTGCAAGCTAAGGCGCTGTGCTGCAAACCATGTCGACGCATTTTGCAGCGTCACGCGCTGCGAAGGCAGTGCTATGGTCGTCGCATGGCAAAGAATTGGCCCCTGAAGTTCCGGATCGCCTGGGCCGGCCTGCGTACCGCGTACTGGGTCCCGCGCACGCTCTTGCCCAACGTCTATTCCAATGACGCGTTGATCTGTTTCAACAACTACGCGTTCATGGACGATCCCGACTTTCAGCGGGCCTATCAGCGCGGTGTGCAGGCGCTGGGCGGTGAAGATATCCATCACTGGCACTGGCGAGTTCACGTCGGCCTGTGGGCGGCGGCCACCGCCGCCAAGGTCGAGGGTGACTTCGTCGAGTGCGGTGTCAGCCACGGGTTCCTCAGCAGCGCAATCATGGAATACCTGAACTGGGATACGTTGGGCAAGACGTTCTATCTTCTGGACACCTTCGCCGGCATGGATCCGCGGTTCGTCTCCGAACAGGAGCGAGGCGCCGGGGCGCTGGTGCGCAACCAGGCCGCGCTCGACTTTGGCATCTATGGCAACTCGGCGGACATCGTCCGAGCCAACTTCGCCCAATGGACCAATCAACGCATCATCGTGGGCGCTGTCCCCGAGACGCTGCAGCAAGTGGATGCGGCCGCCGTGGCGTTCCTGCACATCGACATGAACTGTGCGCCACCGGAGGTGGCTACCCTGCGGTACTTCTGGCCGCGGTTGTCACCGGGCGCCATAGTGTTGTTGGACGATTACGCCAACCGTGGTCGTGACGAGCAGCGCATCGCCATGGACGAGGTCGCACGCGAGCTGGGCGTGATGATCTGTGCTTTACCCACCGGCCAGGGCATCCTGATCAAGCCGCCCACGGTGGTCACACCAGTTGAACCTGAGGTACATACACAATCCAGCGCCCACCTTGTTGGGCAAACTGACGCTCCTTCCCCATGATCTCCTCGGCATGGTTCCAGGCGAACAGCAACGCGTAGTCCGGGAAGGGCTTGGAGAAGGCGTCCGGCGCGCACACGGGGATCAGCGACCCGGGAGTGACCGTGCCCTGCTTCTCAGGCGTCGAATCACACACCATGGGAAGCAGTTCCGGCCCGATACCGCAGTAGTTGAGCACGGTCGCGCTGCGCGAGGTGGCGCCGTAGCCGACCACAGTTCGGCCCTCGGACCGCAACTGCTCCAGTAGCGCCACGAGGTCCGTCTTGATCTTGCCGATCTGGCCTGCGAACCGGTCAAAGGTCACCGGTTCGGTGATTCCGGCGGCCTTCTCCATGGCGAGGAACTCGGCCACGGCATCGGTGGGCGGTCGACTGCCGGCCCGGGCCAGGGTGTAGCGGATCGACCCGCCGTGCAACGGTAGATGCTCGGCGTCGACCAACTCGAAGCCGAAGTGCGCAGCCATCATCTTCACCGAGCTGACGGAGAACAGATAGATGTGCTCGTCGTAGATCTGGTCAAAGTAGTTGTGCCGGAGAATATCCGCCAGCGAGCGATCCTCGAACACGAATAGCCCGTCGGGCGCCAGCAGGAGGTCGACGCCACGCAGAATCGAGTCCAGCCGGGTGATGTGGCTGAACGTGTTCGCCGAGAAGATGAGGTTCGCGGGCCCGTGCTCGGCGAGAATGTCCTTGGCGGTCGACTCATTGAAGAAGTCCGTCCGGACGTTGACGCCATGCGCCCGCGCCACTTCCCCCGCGCCGGCCGCCGGATCGACCCCGAGATGCCGGACGCCCGCGGCGCTGAGTGTCTTGAGCATGACGCCGTCGTTGCTGCCGATTTCGACGACAAACCCGTCGGGGCCGTGCAACGAGGTTTCGATGATGTGCCGGGCCACTTCCTCGAAGTGCCTACTGATCAGCATCGATCCGGAAGCCCGGTACGGATAGTCGGCGCGGTACATCTCATTGGGCGGCACCGTCTCGAGTTGCTGCACCATGGAGCAACCCGAGCAGATTCCCACTGCCAGCCGGAAAGTGGGTACCCGCTCGGCATTTTCGCGTTTGGTAAACGCATTGGAAACCGGCTGCCGACCGAGATCCAGAACCTCGCGTAGGTCGCCGCCGCAGATCCGGCATTCGTATGTGGTCAACGCAGCCCCCTATAAGCCCGCCGAAGTCATCGGCGCATTTCGCGTCCGGAATGTCTTCTCGCCACAAGCCTATGACGTTCCCGGACTTGAGAAGTCCCCTTTCGGCAACGTAACACGGATCGGGGTGCTCAGCGCCGTCGCCCGGCTTGCGCCTCGAAAAGGTCTGCTGCCCGAATGACGCTCTCGCGCTGGCTGGTCATTCGGGTGGCCAGCTCGCGGGCCCGAACGGCATACTGCGGATCGAGGATCGTGCGCAGATCCGCGACCAGTGTCCGTCGGTCGGTTGCCGAGATACGCCGCGCGGTACCGACCTTCAGGCGTTTGACCTGATTACCCCAGTACGGCTGATCAGCCGTACTCCACAGGATCAGGGTCGGTATTCCGGCGCGCAAGCCGGCTGCAGTGGTGCCCGAGCCGCCGTGGTGAACCACTGCCCGGCAGGCCGGGAACACCTCGGCATAGTTCACCGCGCCGACCACCTTCACGTCGGTCAACCCCGAGGTGTCTCCGAAATCCGTCCCCCCGGCACAGATCAGCGCTCGCTCACCCAGCTGCCGGCACGCCGAGCTGATCATTTCCATTGTCGCTGCCGGTGATTCAAGCGGAATACTGCCGGTCGCAAAGCAGATCGGGGGCGGCCCATCGGCGATCCAGGACGTCACTTCCTCGTTGGCCGCGGTGGTCAACTCCATCGTCAACGCCCCGACGAACGGACGCCGGCCGCTGAACTTCGCCCACTCGGCCGCCAGCCCGGGCACCGCGACGTCGTCGTACGCCTGGATCTCGAGTGCCCCCTGCTGGGCCATCCGCCGAGGCGACGGACTCGTGGACTCGGGTAGGCCCAGCTCGCGGCGCTGCGTGTCGTCGGCGCTCTTGGTGGAACGCCACATGAGCCATTCGGAGATGCTGCCGGTCGCTCGTACCACCGTCGACGGCAGGCTGGGAACCAGCCGTCCGTTGGGTCGCATCGGGAAGTGGTGCAGCGCGATCAGTGGAATGCCGTAGTACTCGGCGACGTTGGCCGCAGGCTGTTCGTAATTGAGGCCGGTCGACAACAGGTCGGCATCGCGAGCCAACGTCATCAACGTCTTGCTGGTCTCCGGCCAGTAGCGGGCGATGGGCGCCCACAGCTCGCGCAACGAGCCGACCGGGTTGCGCATCAACCTGGTCCAGAAGTTTCGCAGGAAGTCCTCCCGCAGAA
The DNA here is from genome assembly GCF_001953975.1 of Mycobacterium sp. NS-7484. Lineage (GTDB taxonomy): Bacteria > Actinomycetota > Actinomycetes > Mycobacteriales > Mycobacteriaceae > Mycobacterium. The sequence continues at coordinate 107,718 of NZ_MBEJ01000078.1, read as the reverse complement.
ACTCGCTCAGCTCCGGTCCGTAGGAGATCACCTCAAGTCCGGCGGCCTCGGCGAAGTCGATCAGGTCCGGAGGTACGGCCAGCTCGACATCGTGACCTCTGCGCTGCAGCTCGCACCCCACGCTGACGGACGGCTCGACATCACCGCGAGTTCCGTAGCATGCCAGCGCAAACTTCATCCGGCCACAACCTTTCCGTTGCCGTTCCAGTTGTCGTACGCATCCGGCGCGAGCGGCGCGAACGCCTGTGTTCCGGCGCAATCGACCATACCGCCCAAGACTTTGCAATAGTTGGTCGTATGGCTCTCAAAGGTGCGGTTCGGGACGGGCGCGACCGGTTCGTAAAGAATCAGAGCGACAGAATTGTTCAGTTCGCGCAGAAGTTCATCTATCCGTATGCCACCCGCCGGCTCCAATCCGAGGACGTGGTGTTCCTCAACTACGGATACGAGGAAGACCCGGCACTGGCTGTGCCCCTTGTGGATTCGGATGAACCCAACCGGTACTTCATCCAGCTCTACCACGCGACCGCGACCCAGGCAGAGCTCGCCGGAGCGCGGGTGCTGGAGGTGGGGTGTGGCCATGGCGGGGGCGCCTCCTATCTGGCCCGCACGTTGCTTCCGCAGTCCTACACGGGGATCGATCTCAACCCGGAGGCGATCGCGTTTTGCCAAAAGCGCCACCAGGTACCTCATTTGGAGTTCAGGCGTGGAGATGCCGAGGATCTTCCGTTTGCCGACGGCACGTTCGACGCCGTGATCAACGTCGAATCGTCGCATCTGTACCCGCATTTCCCCCGCTTCCTCGATGAGGTGACGCGGGTACTACGACCGGGCGGGCACTTCCTCTACACAGATGTCCGCATGGTGGCAGAGATCCCGACCTGGGAAGCAGAACTGGCAGCCTCGCCGCTGCAGCTGCTTTCGGAGCGCACGATCAATGCCGAGGTAGTCCGGGGAATGGAGCACAACCTGGCGCAATGGCGACACGTCTTCGAACGCGCCACCCCGGTGCCACTGCGATGGCTGGCCCGTAAGTTCGAGCCGGCCCGGAGAGCGTGCGAGGATCTGCGCCCGGGTGGCTCGTCGGTGTACCGCATGTACTCCTTTGTCAAACCGTGACGGCCCGCGTCACCGACAGCTCGAACACCGCTGTAACGCAGCGGGATTAGGGCTGGAGATGATCGGCGCGGTGTTCGCGTCCCGCGTTTGTGCAGCTCGTCGGTGGGTATAGTGGCGGCATGAACCTGCTGGAGTCGATCGAACGCGGCCTTGGCTGGCTGGCAACGCCCAGGCACTTGCCCGGCCGCCTCGAGATGGAGACTCAGCGTGGCAAACGCCTCGAGCTGGAAGTCGTTTCCTTCGCGATCCGGATGCCCGTCGCGGGCGGCGTCAAGCTGAAATTCCCGGTCTTCCTGATGCTCATGCCGTCCGGTTCCTCGGCGCTGAGGGGCACCGAAGACGAATCCGCACCGTCGCGCTCCTAGCGGTTCGACGCCGCGTCGACGCCGCGTCGACGCCCGGCGCAACCCATGATCGGACATTGCTGTCTGCGGCACGGTGATTGCCGGCGGCCGCTCGTCGGTTGAATGCCCGTTCACTTCAGCATGCAGCGAAAACCGGCCAAAGTTTAAGTTTCCGAAGGGGTTTGGCGGCTCGACGGTTCGTTGCTGAAGTTGTCCCGTCACGAAGGGTGGCCCTGCTCGCTGAGATACCTTGACGTCGAACGACTCTCGACAGCCCCGGCCATTGCAGATTCAGCAATTGGTGAACAGGGCCCTCCCCCACGCAGTGAACTGGCCAAACAGCCACATGACGGACAAATAGTTAATTTCGTAGCCGATCAATGAATTGTGTCGACCGTTCGGCGCGCACGGGGCGTGGTAAAACGGGATTGTCCGCCGAGATTTGCTATAGCGGGAAGTTCGGGGCAATTTGAGACTGTCCATCTCCTTAGCCAACAGCCAGACCACACAAAACTCACAATCTGCGAAAATACGCAATAACGTGACGGCGACGTCAAATCGGGATGACCTCACACATTCGTCTGATCTTGAAAGTCCAGTTAACTGCCTAGTAAAACTAGGGGAAGTTCGCTGAGCCGGGGCCCGGATTGGACTTCACCAAAAGCGGGAACTCGCTTGTGCGGCCTACCGTATGTTTGCGATATCTTTGCGCAGTCCGCTGAACAACCTGGAGAAACGTGAGCATCAACCCATTCGACGACGACAACGGCAGCTTCTATGTCCTGGTCAATGACGAGGAGCAGCACAGCCTGTGGCCGAGCTTTGCCGATGTGCCTGCGGGGTGGCAGGTCGTCTATGGCGAGGCGAACCGTTCTGCATGTTTGGAGTTCATTGAGCAGAATTGGGCAGACATACGTCCGAAGAGCCTGCGTGAGCGGTTGGCGCAGGACGGGTCTATTCAGCGCTAATTGGTCTCTGGAGAAGTTGAATAATGGAATCTGAGGGCGGGGCACTGCCGCTTTCCCGCGGGCAGTTGGATATCTGGCTTTCGCAGGAAAGCGGTCTCGCCGGGACAGAGTGGCAACTCGGGCTGCTCGGGAGAATCGACGGCGCGGTTCAGCGCGGGCTCCTCGAGCAGGCGATTCGGCAGGCCCTCAGTGAGGCCGAGCCGGCGCGTGCTGCCTTTGTCGAGGTCGACGGTCAGGTTCTCCAGAAGCCCGTCGACTACTCAGACCTGGAGTTGACGTATCACGACCTGCGGGACTGTGGCGATCCCGTGCAGAAGGTCTTGGAACTGGCTTCGGCCATTCAGCACACCCCGATGCCGCTCACCGATCGGTTGGTGACGTTCGCGTTGTTCCGCACCAAGCCGAACGAGTACTTCCTATTCGGTTTGGGCCACCATATTTCGGTAGACGGTATCGGCATGGCGCTGGTCAGCCGCCGGATCGCGACCATCTACACGGCGCTGGTCTCCGGGGATCCGGTACCGCCGGCCTACTTCGGCTCGCTGCAGGATCTGGTCGACTGCGAAGCGGATTACGAAGCATCCCAGGACTTCCAGGACGATCGCGCCTACTGGAGCACCAACCGCCCGTCCGAGAGCGGGATCGACCAGGGATTGCGGCGCTCGGAGAACGGCCGAGACGCCTACGCGCCCTCGGCTTCGGTCGAAGTGGATCAGGTGGCGGTTCGACACATAAAAGAACTGTCCAAGAATCTGCGGATCCGTCGCTATTCGGTCACCACCGCGGCGTGCGCACTTCTGGTCCGCGCCTGGTCGGCCAACGCCTCTGAGGTCACACTGGACTTCCCGGTCAGTCGCCGGGTCACCTCGGTGACCAAGACACTGCCGGCCATGCTCGCCGGTGTCGCGCCCCTGGTGCTCAAGTCCCCACCGGACTGGACGGTCGGCGAGTTTTGCCGCCACGTCGACGAACGCCTGCGAGAACTGCTGCAGCACCAGCGTTTCCCGGTGCACACCCTGGACGGGGACGGCGGCGCACGGCGTCATGTTTCCAATCGGGTGGCCATCAACTTCATCCCGGCCCGGCTCACGCTCGACCTGGCCGGCGCCCCGGTGACCGTCTCCTACACCAATCACGGTCCGATGGGGCACTTCGGCCTGTTCTTCATCGGGTCCAGCGATCAGCTCTTTCTGAGCACCGCGGGCGCCGGCCGCCCCTTCGCGGACTTCGAGGTGTCCGAGCTGGCCGCCCATATCCAACGGGTCCTCGATGCCATGGCGGCCGATCCGGACCGGCCCCTGTCCTCGCTGGAGCTGCTGGACAGCAAGGAAACCTCCGAGCTCGCGGAGTTCGGCAACCAGGCGGTGCTCGCACAGCCGGCCCCGGCGAAGGTGTCGATCCCGGAACTGTTCGCCACCCAGGTGGCCGCCGCTCCCGACGCCCCGGCGCTGACGTTCGAGGGCCGCTCGCTGACCTACCGCGAACTGGACGAGGCGTCCAACCGGCTGGCCCACGTGTTGTCCGCCCGCGGCGCCGGGCCGGGGCAGCGGGTGGCGCTGTTCTCACAGCGCACCGCTTCGGCGGTGATCGGGATGTTGGCCATCCTCAAATCCGGCGCCACGTATCTGCCCGTCGATCCCGCGGTGCCGCAGGCACGGCTGGAGTTCATCCTCGGCGACGCCTGCCCCGTCGCGGCGATCACCACGCCCGCGTTGCGGTCCCGGCTGGACGGCTTCGACCTCCCGATCATCGACTTCGGCGATCCCGAGATCGCCGAACAGCCCACCACCGCCCCGCGTGCGCCCGTGCCCGACGAGATCGCGTACGTCATCTACACCTCGGGCACCACGGGAGCCCCCAAGGGCGTCGCGGTCACCCACCACAACCTCACGCAGCTGATGCTCTCGCTGGATGCCAGCCTGCCGCGGCACGGCGTGTGGCCGCTGTGCCACTCCCTGGGCTTCGACGCCTCGGTATGGGAGATCGGGCATGCGCTGCTGCGCGGCGGGCGCTTGGTGGTGGTCGGCGAATCAGTGGCCGGCTCCCCCGAAGACTTTCACCGGCTGCTGGTCGACGAAGAGATCACGGTGTTCACCCAGACTCCGTCGGCAGTGGCGATGCTTCCGGCCCAGGGCCTCGAGCACGCGACGCTCGTGGTCGCCGGGGAGGCCTGCCCGACCGATGTGGTGGACCGCTGGGCGGCCAACGGCCGCGTGATGTTCAACGCCTACGGGCCCACCGAGACCACGATCTGCGCGTCGATGAGTACGCCGCTGCGGGCCGGGGCGGGCGAATCGGAAGTGGTGCCGATCGGCTCGCCGGTGCCCGGCGCGGCGTTGTTCGTCCTCGACTCCTGGATGCAACCGGTTCCGACCGGCGTGGTCGGCGAGCTTTACGTCGCCGGCGACGGGGTGGCGTGCGGATACATCGGCAGGCCGGATCTGACCGCGTCGCGGTTCGTGGCCTGCCCGTTCGGCGAACCCGGACAACGGATGTACCGCACCGGCGACATGGTGCGCTGGGGCGCCGACGGACAACTGCAGTATCTGGGCCGCGCCGACGAGCAGGTCAAGATCCGTGGCTACCGCATCGAGCTCGGTGAGGTGCGCTCCGCGTTGGCCCGGGTCGACGGCGTCACCCATGCCGCGGTGATCGCCCGTGAGGACCGCCCCGGCGACAAGCGACTCGTCGGCTACATCACCGGCACCGCGGACCCGGTCCACGCCCGGGCGCAGCTCGCCGATCGGCTGCCGCCCTACATGGTGCCGGCCGCTGTCGTGGTGCTCGACGCGATGCCGTTGACCTCCAACAACAAGCTGGACACCCGCGCGTTGCCGGCTCCCGAATACACCGGCGGCGCACGCGAATACCGCGCTCCGGGGACCCCGGTCGAGGAGATCCTGGCCGGCATCTACGCCCAGGTGCTGGGCGTCGAGCAGGTCGGTGTGGACGATTCGTTCTTCGATCTCGGTGGCGACAGCATCCTGTCGATGCAAGTGGTGGCCCGGGCCCGAGCGGCTGGCGTGTGGTGCCGGCCGCGCGACGTCTTCGTCGAACAGACGGTGGCGCGGCTCGGCGGGGTGGCCAAACTTGCCGGCGGCCAGGCGGCCGTCGTCGACGAAGGCACCGGATCGGTGAACGCGACACCGATCATGCAGTGGCTGCAGGAGATGCCGGGCCGCACCGACCAGTTCAACCAGACGGTGGTGATTCAGGCTCCCGCGGCCGCGACCCACGCCGACGCGGTCACCATCCTGCAGGCGGTACTGGACCGACATGCCACGCTGCGGTTGCGCGCCGAGACCGACAGCAGCGGCGACTGGTCGTTGTCCATCCCGGACAAGGGCACCGTCGACGCGCGTGAATGCCTGCGGGTGGTCGACACATTGTCCGAGCAGGCGGTACAGGACGCACGGTCGCGGCTTGACCCGGGTACCGGATCGATGGTCAGCGCCGTGTGGGCGCGGGACACCAACCAGTTGGCCCTGGTCATCCAGCACCTGGCGGTGGACGGCGTCTCGTGGCGAATCCTGTTGGAAGACCTCAACATCGCCTGGGCGCAGCACCACAGCGGCCAGCTGATCACGTTGCCGGCCGGCGGAACATCGTTCGCCCGCTGGTCGGAGTTGCTGGCCGAGCATGCCCGCGACACCGACGTGGTACGGCACGCGGACACCTGGCGGAAGGTCTCGGCGACCCCGGCCACGTTGCCGCGCGTACAGCCGGAGCTGGACACCTATGCCGGTGCGGGACGGTTGTCGGTGACGCTGGACGAAGCCACCACCCAGATGTTGTTGGGCGAGGTGCCGGCGGCGTTTCACGCTGGGATACAAGACATCCTGCTGATCGCGTTCGGCCTGGCCTGGTCGGAGTTCGCCGGCGACGGTACCGACAGCGGGCCGATCGGTATCGACGTCGAAGGGCACGGCCGCAGTGAAGATCTCCTCGGGATCGACCGGATCTCTGATATCGACCTGTCCCGGACCGTGGGCTGGTTCACCACCAAATACCCCGTGGCCCTGGCGGTGGGCGGACTGACCTGGGTGCATGTTGCCGGCGGCGGTGCCGCACTCGGTCCGGTGATCAAGGCGGCCAAGGAACAACTGCGCGCGGTGCCCGACGGCATGACCTACGGACTACTGCGCTATCTCAATCCGGATGTCGATCTGGGCGGTGATGACCCGACCATCGGCTTCAACTATCTCGGCCGCCTCGGCGCGGGCGCGGCCGAACTCTCCGAGGACCTGTGGCGGATCAGCCAGGACAGCCTGCCGATGACCGACGCGGCAGCTGCGATACCGATGGCGCTGGCCCACAGCCTCGAGATCAACGCCGGAACCCTGGAGGATGCCGGCACCGGGCCCCGGTTGCAGGCCAATTGGACCTGGGCGCCCTCGGTGCTCGGTCGCGACCAGGTGGAACGGCTCAGCGCGCTGTGGTTCGAGGCGCTGGCCGGTATCTGCGCCCACGTGCAGTCTGGCGGCGGCGGCCTCACCCCGTCGGATGTCGCGCCGGTGCGCCTGACGCAGCAGCAGATCGACGAGCTGACCGAGCGGTACCGGATCGCCGATGTCCTGCCGCTCACCCCGCTGCAGCAGGGTCTGCTGTTCCAGTCCGCCTTCGCGCAGGACGCGGCCGACGGGATCGCCGAGGATGTGTACGCGGTCCAACTCGGCGTCACTGTGACCGGTGAACTCGACCCCAACCGGCTGCGCGATGCGGTGGAGGACGTCATCGCCCGCCATCCCAATCTCGCCGCCCGGTTCAGTGAGCAGTTCGGTGAGCCGGTGCAGGTGCTTCCGGCCGATCCGACGATCGCCTGGCAGTACGTCGACCTGCGGGCCGAAACCCATTCTGACACCGCACTTTCCGGTGACGAGCGGGTCGAACAGTTGGGCGCGGCCGAACGCCGCGCCGTCTGCGACCTGGCCGGTGCGCCCACGTTCCGGGTTGCGCTGCTCCGTACCGGCGACGCCCGGCACCGCCTCATGCTGACCATCCACCACATCGTGATCGACGGGTGGTCACTGCCGATCCTGCTGCAGGAGATCTTCGCTCGCTACCACGGGCACCGGCTGCCGGCACCGGTACCGTTCCGCAACTTCGTGCGCTGGTTGACCGATCAGGATCATGCTGCTGCGCAGGCGGTGTGGCGGGAGGTGCTGGACGGTTTCGAGAACCCGACGCTCGTCGGCCCGCCGACACCGGCCGGGCAGCGCGGCGTCGAGTCCTATCGACTCCCGGCCGAGGTCACCGGTGCACTGGCCGAGTTGGCACGCGCTCAGCACACCACGATCAACACGGTGTTGCAGGCTGCCTGGGCCCAGGTGCTGATGGCCCAGACCGGCCATCGTGACGTGGTGTTCGGTACTGCGGTATCGGGCCGGCCGGTGGATCTGCCCGGCGCGGAATCGATTGTCGGCCTGTTGATCAACACTGTGCCGGTGCGGGCAAAGATCGCTGCGAACACCACCGTGGCGGAGCTGCTGGACCAACTGCAGCGGGTACACAACGACACCGTCGAACACGAACACCTGGCACTGGCCGAGATTCACCGCGCCAGCGGACATGACCGGTTGTTCGACACCCTGTTCGTCTACGAGAACTACCCGGTGGACACCGCGGCCCTCCTGGGTGCGCAGGAGCTGGGTATCACCGACTTCGCCAGTCGCGAATACAACCACTACCCGCTGTCGATGGTGGCGATGCCCGGTGACGAGCTGGGCTTGCGCATCGAGTTCGACAGCGAGGTCTTCGACACGACCGACATTGCGGCGCTGGCCAATCGGATGCAGCAGGTGCTGGCGGTCATGGCCGCCGATCCGGCCCGCCGGGTCTCGTCGATCGATCTGCTCGGTGCCGACGAGCACGACCGGCTGCACAACTGGGGTAACCGTGCAGCGCTGGCCGCACCGGCCCGGGCGGTCCGGTCCATTCCGGAACTCTTCGCCGCCCAGGTGGCCCGCGATCGGGAAGCGGTGGCGCTCACCGACGACGGCCGGTCGATCACCTACGGCGAACTCGACGAGGCGTCGAACCGGTTGGCGCAGGTGCTGTCTGCTCGGGGCGCCGCCCCGGGCCGGCGGGTGGCGATGCTGCTGCCACGCAACGCCGAGGCCATCACCGCGATCCTGGCCGTGGTGAAAACCGGGGCGGCCTACGTGCCGATCGACCCGGCGCACCCCGACGCCCGTATCGAATTCGTCCTGGCCGACGCGGAACCGGTGGTTGCGCTCACCACCGCCGAGTTGCGCCACCGGCTGGAGCCGTCCGGCGTGCCGATCGTCGACATCGACGACGCGTCGATTGGCGCGCAGCCCGCAACCGACCTACCGGCCACCGTTGAAGCCGGCGACGTCGCGTACATCATCTACACATCCGGCACCACCGGAATGCCCAAGGGCGTGGCGGTAACTCACCGCAACGTCACCACACTGCTCGACACGCTCGGCGCCGAACTGGCCGTCGGCCGGGTCTGGACCCAGTGCCATTCGCTGGCCTTCGACTACTCGGTCTGGGAGATCTGGGGACCGCTGCTCAGCGGTGGACGGCTGCTGGTCGTACCGGATGCGGTGGTCCGCTCGCCAGAAGACCTGCATGCGCTCTTGGTCGACGAGCAGGTCAACGTCCTGAGCCAGACCCCGTCGGCCTTCTATGCGTTGCAGACCGCCGACACGCTGGCGCCGGAGGTCGGCCGGCAGCTCGCCCTGGAGACCGTCGTGTTCGGCGGTGAAGCACTTGAGCCACAGCGGCTTTCCGGCTGGATGCGCAACCACCCGGATTCACCGCGGTTGATCAACATGTACGGGATCACCGAGACCACGGTGCATGCCTCGTACCGCGAGATCACCGGCGCCGACCTCGACAGCAACTCCAGTCCGATCGGGGTGCCGTTGGGCCATCTGGCGTTCTTCGTGCTGGACGAGTGGATGCGTCAGGTCCCGGTCGGCGTGGTCGGCGAACTGTATGTGGCCGGCGCCGGATTGGCGGTCGGCTACGTGGGCCGTCCGGATCTCTCGTCGACGCGGTTCGTGGCGTGCCCGTACGGTGAACCCGGCCAACGGATGTACCGCACCGGCGATCTCGTGCGGTGGGGGACCGACGGCGAACTCCGGTACGAGGGACGCGCCGACAAGCAGGTCAAGATCCGCGGCTACCGCATCGAACTCGGTGAGGTGCAGGCTGCGCTGGCCGTCGTCGACGGTGTCGAGCACGCGGCCGTGATCGCCCGTGAGGATCGTCCAGGCGACAAACGCCTCGTCGGTTACGCCACCGGATCGGTCGATCCGTCCGCCGCCCGCACCGCGCTCGCCGAACGCCTGCCTACGTACATGGTGCCGACCGCGGTGGTGGTGCTGGATGCCTTGCCGCTCACGGTGAACGGAAAGCTCGACACGCGGGCCCTGCCCGCGCCGGAATACCAGGATGCCGATCAGTACCGGGCACCGCACGATGCCGTCGAGCAGATCCTGGCGGGCATCTACGCCCAGGTGCTCGGGGTCGAGCGGGTCGGCGTGGACGATTCGTTCTTCGACCTCGGCGGGGACAGCATCTCGTCGATGCAGGTGGTGGCGCGCGCCCGGGCCGCGGGTCTGGTGTGCCGACCGCGCGACGTCTTCGTCGAGCAGACGGTGGCCCGGTTGGCACAGGTCGTGGTCTCCGCCGACGGCCAGACCACGGTGGCCGACGAGGGGATCGGCCCGGTGCCGGCGACGCCGATCATGCGCTGGTTGCACGAACTCGACGCGTCCGCAGACGAGTTCAACCAGGCGGTGGTGCTGCGGGCACCCGACGGGGTGACCGAGAGCGACGTGGTGATCGTGCTGCAGGCCCTGTTGGACCGGCACGCGATGTTGCGGTTGACCGCGGAAGCCGGCCCGGATGGCACAAGGTCGTTCGCGGTGCCGGAGCCGGGCACGGTGGATGCCGGTGCCTACGTGCACATCGTCGACGAGTTGTCGAACGAGGCCTTGATCGCAGCGCGGTCCCGGCTGAATCCCGCCGCCGGCGAGATGGTCAGCGCACTGTGGGTGCCCCACACCGGTGCACTGGTCCTGATGATCCATCACCTGGCCGTGGATGCGGTGTCGTGGCGGATCCTGTTGGAGGACTTGAACATCGCTTGGGCGCAGCACCGCAGCGGGCAGGCGATCGAGTTGCCCGCCGTGGGCACGTCCTTTGCGCGCTGGTCCTCGGTGCTCAACGAGTACGCACACAAGCCGGCGGTGGCCGCGCTCGCGGACACGTGGCGGCAGGTGGCCTCGGTGCCCGCGGCGCTGCCGGCCGTGCAACCGGCGGTGGACACCTACGCCAACGCCGGGCAGTTGTCGGTGGAGTTGGACGTCGAGTCCACCCGGCAGTTGCTCGGTGCGGTCCCGGCCGCGTTTCACGCCGGCGTGCAGGACATTCTGCTGATCGCGTTCGGTCTGGCGGCCGCGGAATTCCTCGGTACGGCAGGTAATCCGATCGCCGTCGACGTCGAGAGTCACGGCCGCGACGAGGAACTCGCCGGCGACATGGACCTGTCGCGCACCGTCGGGTGGTTCACCGCCAAGTATCCCGTCGAGCTGCTGCCGGGTGAATTGACCTGGGACACAGTAACTTCGGGGGATTCTGCGCTGGGCCCGGTGATCAAGGAAGCCAAGGAACGGCTGCGGGCCCTGCCGGACGGGATCACCTACGGGCTGCTGCGGTACCTGAATCCCGAGGTCGGTCTGGAGGGTCCGGATCCGGCCTTCGGCTTCAACTATCTGGGCCGCCTCGGTGCGGGTGCCGGTGAACTGTCCGACGAGCTGTGGCGGATCGATCAGGACGCGGTCTCGGTCACCGCGACGGCCTCGGCGGTGCCGACGCCGCTGGGCCACACGGTGGAACTCAACGCCGGCACGATCGACGCCACGAACGGAACCGAGGACGGTCCGCGGCTGCACGCCACCTGGACGTGGGCCACCTCGGCCCTGGACGCCGACCAGGTCGGCCGGCTCAGCCGGCTGTGGTTCGAGGCGCTGGCCGGGATCTGCGCGCACGTCCGCGCCGGTGGCGGCGGGCTGACCCCGTCCGACATTGCGCCGGCGCACTTGTCGCAACCGCAGCTCGATGAGCTGCAACAGCAATGTGCCGTCGCCGACGTGCTGCCGCTGACCCCGCTGCAGCAGGGTCTGCTGTTCCACACCGGTTCCGGGCAGGGCGGTGACGACCTGTACTCGGTGCAACTCGACATCACGGTGGCCGGCCCGCTGGACGCCGACCGGTTGCGCGACGCGGTGCAGGACGTGATCAGGCGTCGTCCGAACATCGTCGCCCACTTTGTCGAGGACTTCGGTGTGCCGGTGCAGGTGTTGCCGGCCGAGCCGGTGCTCGCCTGGCAGTACCAGGACCTGACCGGCGTGCCGGAAAGTGACGTGGAATCCCAGATCGAGCAGTTCAGCGCCGCCGAACGGACCGCGGTCGGCGGGCTGGGTGATCAGCCGCCGTTCCGTGCGGCGCTGATCCGTACCGGTGACAACCAACACCGGTTCGTGCTCACCAACCACCACATCGTGCTCGACGGTTGGTCCAAACCGATTCTGTTGCAGGAGATCTTCGCCGGCTATTTCGGTGGCCGGCTGCCGGCACCCGTTCCGTACCGGCGATTCGTCACCTGGTTGGCTGACCAGGACGTCAGCGCAGCGCAGGACGCGTGGCGCCAGGTATTCGCCGGCTTCGACACCCCGACGCTGGTCGGGCCGCCGGCCCGGATCGCACTGGGGCGCCGCGGGGTCGAGTCGTTCCAGCTGTCGGCCGAGACCACCAAGGCCCTGGGCGAATTGGCCCGTACCTGTCACACCACCGTCAGCACGGTGCTGCAGGGGGCCTGGGCGCAGCTGCTGATGTGGCTGACCGGCCAGCGCGACGTCGCCTTCGGCACCGCGGTGTCGGGGCGCCCGACCGACCTTCCCGGCGCCGAGTCGATGGTCGGCCTGCTGATCAACACCGTGCCGGTGCGGGCCACGTTCACCCCGGCCACCACGATCGCAAGTTTGCTGGATCAACTCCAGGGCGCGTACAGCGAAACTCTGGATCATCAGCACTTGGCGCTCAACGAGATTCACCGGGTGACCGGTCACGACCAGTTGTTCGACACGATGTTCGTCTACGAAAATTATCCGATCGACACGGCCGCCCTGTCGGGCGTCAATGATCTGGCGATCACCCATTTCACCAATCGCGAGTACAACCACTACCCGCTTTCGGTACAGGCCGTACCCGGCCATGAACTGGGCTTACGTGTCGAATTCGATTCCGACATCTTCGATTCGGTCCGAATCGCAAGGTTGGTCACGCGGTTCAGGCGGGTACTCGAAGCCATGACCGCAGACACGAGGGGGCAGTCATGAGCATCGATTCCAGTCGAACACTGTTGTCCTTCGATCTTCTCGACGACAACGAACATGATCGGCTCGACGAGTGGGGCAATCGGGCGGTCTTGGGCCACCCCGCGTCGGATCCGGTCACGGTTCCGGCGTTGTTCAGCGCCCAGGTGGAGCGGACCCCGGAATCGATGGCGCTGGTCTGCGGCGAGCGGTCCTGGAGCTATCGCGAACTCGACGAGGCCTCGAATCGGTTGGCGCACGTGCTGGCCGCGCATGGCGCCGGTCCGGGGGAGACCGTCGCCATGCTGATTCCGCGCTCGGGCGAGGCCATTGTGTCGATCCTGGCGGTGCTCAAGACCGGGGCCGCCTACCTGCCCGTCGACCCGGCGCATCCCGATGAGCGAATCGCGTTCATGCTCACCGACGCGGCGCCCATCGCCGCGGTCACCACGGCGGATCTGCGCAACCGTCTCGACGGCTCTGCGGTGGCGGTGATCGGCGTCGACGACCCCGAGGTGGACACCCACTCGAGCACTGCTCTGCCGGGACCCCGGCCCGAAGATCTCGCCTACATGACCTACACGTCGGGAACCACCGGCGTACCGAAAGCTGTTGCGGTGACCCATCGCAACGTGACCTCACTGGTGGAGCGCCTGCACGCCGACCTGCCCCCCGGGCCGGGTCAGGCCTGGTCGCAATGGCATTCGCTCGTCTTCGACGTCTCGGTGTGGGAGATCTGGGGCGCGCTACTGCACGGTGGACGACTGGTGGTCGTGCCCGAGGCCGCCGCCAGTTCACCCGATGACCTGCACAACCTGCTTCTGACCGAGAAGGTCAGTGTGCTGTGCCTGACCCCCTCGGCGGCGGGAATGCTGTCGCCGGAGCGGTTGGAGTCCACGACACTGGTGGTCGCCGGCGAGGCCTGCCCCACCGAATTGGTACAGCGCTGGGCGCCGGGCCGGGTGATGATCAACGCTTACGGTCCCACGGAGGCAACGGTTTACGCGGCGATGAGCGCGCCGCTGACGGCGTCCGGCGAGGGCGGCGGGATCGTGCCGATCGGCTCACCCGTCCCCGGCGCGGCGCTGTTCGTGCTCGACCAGTGGCTTCGGCCTGCCCCCGAGGGCGTGGTCGGTGAGCTGTACATCGCCGGTGCCGGCGTGGCCGTCGGTTATGCGCGTCGGGCGGGGCTCACCGCCTCCCGGTTCGTGGCGTGCCCGTTCGGCGGGGACGACGCCCCCGGGTCGGTCATGTACCGCACCGGTGATCTGGTCAAGTGGGGCGAGGACGGACAGCTGCAGTATCTGGGCCGGGCCGACGAGCAGGTGAAGATCCGCGGTTACCGCATCGAACTGGGCGAGGTGCAGGCCGCCCTGGCCGGGCTGGACGGGGTGACCCAGGCCGTCGTGATCGCCCGTGAGGACCGTCCCGGTGACAAACGGCTGGTCGGGTATGTCACCGGCAACGCCGATCCGGTTCACATGCGTGCGGCGCTGGCCAAGCGGCTGCCGGCCTACATGGTGCCCGCCGCGGTGGTGGTGGTCGACGCGTTCCCGCTGACCGTGAACGGCAAGCTCGACAAGCGCGCCCTACCGGCGCCCGAATACCGCAGTGCCGAAAACGGTTACCGCGCACCGAGCACCCCCGTGGAGGAGATCCTCGCCGACATCTACGCCCAGGTGCTGGGCGTGGACAAGGTCGGCGTCGACGACTCATTTCTCGATCTGGGCGGCGACAGCATCCTGTCGATGCAGGTGGTGGCGCGGGCCCGGGCGGCCGGTGTGCGGTGCCGGCCGCGTGACATCTTCGTCGAGCAGACCGTGGCCGGTGTCGCGCGGGTGGCGGGTTTCGCCGATCCGGAGAACGCCGTGGTGGACGAAGGCACCGGCCCGGTGTCGCCCACGCCCATCATGCGGTGGCTGCGCGAAGTGCCCGGCCCGGTGGACCAGTTCAACCAGACGGTGGTGCTGCAGGCGCCCGACGGCGCCACCGAGGCCGACGTGGTGGTCTTGGTGCAGGCGCTGCTCGATCGGCACGCCACCCTCCGGATGCGCGCCGAGACCGGTGCCGACGGTGAGTGGTCGCTGAACGTGCCCGACCCGGGTGCGGTGAATGCCCGTGACTGCCTGTCGGTCGTCGAAGGACTGTCCGACGAGGCGTTCGTGGCGGCGTTGACGCACCTGGATCCGTCCGCGGGCTCGCTCCTGCGCGCCCTGTGGGTGCCTGCCACCAGCCAGCTGGTGCTGATGATCCACCACCTGGCGGTCGACGGCGTATCGTGGCGAATCCTGTTGGAAGACTTGAATATTGCCTGGGCGCAGCATCACACCGGTCAACCGGTGCAGCTACCGGCCGGGGGGACGTCCTTTGCCCGGTGGTCGCACCTGCTGACCGAGCACGCCGCGGACGCGGACGTGGTCCGGCACGTCGACGCCTGGCGTGCGGTGAGTGCGGTGCCCCAGGCGTTGCCGGCGCTGCGGCCCGAGGTGGACACCTATGCCAACGCCGGTCAGCTGTCTTTGGAGTTGGACGTCGAGACCACCCGGCAGCTGCTGGGCGAGGTGCCCGCGGCATTCCACGCCGGGGTCCAGGACATCCTGCTGATCGCGTTCGGCCTGGCGTGGGCCGAATACCTGGGAACCGGCAGCAGGCCGATCAGTTTCGACGTGGAGGGGCACGGCCGCAACGAGGACATCGGGGGACAGGACACCGCCGACGTCGATCTGTCCCGCACCGTGGGTTGGTTCACCACCAAATACCCGGTGGCGCTGCAGATGGCCGAATTGCCCTGGGAACAGGTGATTTCCGGCGAGGCCGAACTGGGACCCGTCCTGAAGGCGGCGAAAGAACAGTTGCGCGCCCTGCCCGACGACCTGACCTACGGGATGCTGCGCTACCTCAACGACGACGTCGAGCTGGACGGACCGGACCCGACGATCGGGTTCAACTACCTCGGCCGCCTCGGCGCGGGCGTGGGCGACCTGTCCGACGAGCTGTGGCGCATCGACCAGGACGCATTGTCGGCCACCGGGGCGGCCTCGGCCGTGGCCATGCCGTTGATGCACACCGTGGAACTCAACGCCGGCACCATGGATACCGACGCCGGCCCGTGCCTGCAGGCCGCGTGGACCTGGGCGCCCTCGGTGCTCGGTCCGGACCAGGTGGACCGGATCAGCCGGTTGTGGTTCGAGGCGCTGAAGGGGATCTGCGCCCACGTGCGCTCCGGCGGCGGCGGGTTGACCCCGTCGGATGTGCTTCCGGCCCGGCTGACCCAACACCAGATCGACGAGCTGCAGCAGCAATTCGCCGTCGCCGACGTGCTGCCGCTGACTCCGGTGCAGCAGGGGCTGCTGTTCCACTCCACCTTCGCCCGCGGTGAAGGGGCCCACGACGATGTCTACGCGGTGCAGCTCGACATCACCGTGACCGGTGTGGTGGACCAGCACCGGCTACGCGATGCACTGCACACCGTCGTGGCTCGCCATCCCAACCTGGCAGCCCGCTTCTGCGGGCAGTTCGGTGATCCCGTGCAGGTGATCCCGGCGGATCCGGTGATGGCCTGGCGCTACCTGGATCTGCGCGGGGACGATCAGAGCCCCGACGAGGAGGTCCGGCAGCTCTGCGACGCCGAGCGTGGGGCCGTGTGCGACCTCGCCGAACGGCCGACGTTCCGGGCCGCGCTGATCCGCACCTCGGGCAACGAACACCGGTTTGTGTTGACGTTCCACCACATCGTGATCGACGGCTGGTCGCTGCCGATCCTGTTGCAGGAGATCTTCGCCAGCTACTTCGGCCAGCGGTTGCCCGCACCGGCGTCGTACCGGAACTTCGTCGACTGGCTGGCCCGCCAGGATCGTCCCGCAGCCGAGGTGGCGTGGCGAAACCTGTTGGCGGGATTCGAAACTCCGACGCTGGTCGCGCCGCCGGTCGAGCCCGGCCCCCGCGGCATCGAGACCTACCGGGTATCGGCCGAGACCACCCGGGCGCTCGGTGAGCTCGCGCGGTCACAGCACACCACGGTGGCCACCGTGCTGCAGGCCGCCTGGGCCCAGCTGCTGATGTGGTTGACCGGTCAGCACGATGTCGCCTTCGGTACCGCCGTCTCGGGTCGGCCCACCGACCTGCCCGGCGCGGATTCGATGGTGGGCCTGCTGATCAACACGGTTCCGGTGCGGGCCCGCACCACCGCCACCACGACGGTGGCCGAGTTGCTCGAGCAGCTGCAGCGCGCTCACAACGACACCCTGGAGCACGAACACCTGGCGCTCACCGACATTCACCACCTCTCCGGTCACGAGCAGCTGTTCGACACGCTCTTCCTGTACGAGAGCTATCCGATCGACACCAGCGCGTTCATGGGTGTGCAGGAATTGGCGGTCACGGAGTTCAACAACCGCGAGTACAACCACTACCCGCTGTCGGTGATGGCCCTGCCGGGACACGAGCTGGGCCTGCGGCTGGAGTTCGACAGCGACGTGTTCAGCGTCGCCGAGATCGACGGCCTGGTGGAGCGGTTCCAGCGGTTGCTGGTGGACATGACCACCGACCCGACGCGCCGGCTGTCCTCGATGGACGTTCTCGAGGCAGCCGAACATGACCGGCTCGACGAGTGGAGCAACCGCGGCATCCTCGACCAACCGGTGGCCGAACCGATCTCGATCCCGGAGATGTTCAGCCGGCAGGTGGAGCGTGACCCGGGTGCGCCCGCGCTCACGTTCGGCGATTGCACGCTGACGTACGACGAGCTCGACGAGGACGCGCGCCGGCTGGCAAATCTGTTGGCGCTGATGGGTGCCGGGCCGGGACAGACCGTGGCCCTGCTGGCGCCGCGGTCCGACCGGGCGATCGTGGCGATCCTGGCGGTGCTCAAGACCGGGGCGGCCTACCTGCCGATCGACCCGGCCGTGCCCGCCACACGGTTGGAGTTCATGCTCGCCGATGCCGCGCCGATCGTTGCCATCACGACCGCCGAACTACGTTCCCGCCTCGACGGGACCGACGTACAGATCGTCGAGGTCGACGATCCGGCCGTGGAGTCTGCGGGCCTGATCTATCCCACCGCCGACCTGTTGCCGCCGTCGGCCGACGACATCGCGTACCTGATCTACACCTCGGGTACCACCGGCACGCCCAAGGGTGTGGCCGTCACCCACGGCAACGTGACGCAGGTGCTCCAGCAGTTGCACCCCGACCTGCCCGCAGGCCCGGGACAGGTGTGGTCGCAATGGCATTCACTCGTCTTCGATGTCTCGGTGTGGGAGATCTGGGGCGCCCTGCTGCACGGCTCGCAGCTGGTGGTCGTGCCCGAGTCGGTGGCCGGCTCACCGGACGACCTGCACGATCTGTTGGTCGCCGAGAAGGTCAGCGTGCTCTACCAGACCCCGTCGGCGGTCGGGATGCTCTCGCCCGAGGGCCTGGAGAACACCACGCTGGTGGTGGCCGGTGAGGCCTGCCCGAGCGAAGTGGTGGATCGGTGGGCACCCGGTCGGGTGATGATCAACGCCTACGGGCCGACCGAAGCCACGATCTACGGCACGATGAGCGCGCCGCTGCAGAAGACGCAGCGGGCCGGGGCCGTCGTCCCGATCGGTGCGCCGGTGCCCTCGGGCGCGGCGTTCGTCCTCGACGAGTGGCTGCGTCCGGTCTCTGCCGGCGTGGTCGGCGAGCTCTACCTGGCCGGCCGCGGCGTCGCCGTCGGCTATCTGCACCGTGCCGGGCTGACCGCGTCGCGGTTCGTCGCCTGCCCGTTCGGCGGACCCGACGCTGCCGGAGCGGTCATGTACCGCACCGGTGATCTGGTCAAGTGGGGCGAGGACGGGCAACTGCAGTATCTGGGCCGTGCCGACGAGCAGGTCAAGATCCGCGGTTACCGCATCGAGCTGGGGGAGATCCAGGCGGCGCTGGCCGAACTCGACGGGGTGAACCAGGCCGCGGTGATCGCCCGCGAGGACCGTCCCGGCGACAAGAGGCTGGTCGGTTATGTGACCGGCCACGGCGATCCGACCCAGCTGCGCAAGGAGTTGGGCGTGCGGCTGCCGGCCTACATGGTGCCGTCGACGATCGTCGTCCTCGACGTTCTGCCGCTGACGGTCAACGGCAAGCTGGACCGTCGTGCGCTGCCGGCGCCGAATTACCAGGACGCCGCGCGCTACCGCGCGCCGTCCAACGCCGTCGAGGAGAAGATCGCCGGCATCTACGCCCAGGTCCTGGGTATGGACCGGGTCGGGGTCGACGAGTCCTTCTTCGACCTGGGTGGCGATTCGATCTCCGCGATGCGGGTGATCGCGGCGGTCAACACCACGCTCGAGGTGGACCTCGCGGTGCGCACCTTGTTCGAGACGCCGACGGTGGCCGGCCTGAGCCTGCAGCTCGACAGCGAGACCGCCTCCGACACCCAGAGCCCCAGCGGCGTCAGCTTCGCCTCGGTGCACGGCCACAACGCCGTCGAGGTGCATGCCCGTGACCTGACGCTGGACAAGTTCATCGACTCGGCCACCCTGCGCACGGCCCGCGTCCTGCCGCGGCCGGACGGCAACGTGCAGACGGTCCTGTTGACCGGGGCCACCGGCTTCCTCGGCCGGTACCTGCTGCTGGACTGGCTGCAGCGGCTGCGCCGCGTCGACGACAAGGTGATCTGCCTGGTGCGCGGCAAGTCCGACGAGGATGCCCGCCGCCGGTTGGAGGCCACGTTCGACACCGACCCGGTGCTGCAACGCCGGTTCCGGGAACTGGCCGCCGAACGGCTCGAGGTCGTCGCCGGAGACAAGGGCGAATCCGACTTCGGACTCGACCCGCAGCGGTGGCGCCGGCTGGCCGAGAGCGTCGATCTCATCGTCGACTCGGCGGCGTTCGTCAACAGCGTGCTGCCCTACAGCGAGCTGTTCGGTCCGAACGTCGTCGGCACCGCCGAGCTGATCCGCTTCGCCCTGACCGCCAAGCTCAAGCCGTACAACTACATCTCCACATCCGATGTGGGCCGCCAGATCGAGCCGTCGAAGTTCACCGAGGACGCCGACATCCGCGAGATCAGCGCGACCCGTACGGTCGACGCCGGCTACGCCAACGGCTACGGCAACAGCAAGTGGGCCGGTGAGGTGTTGCTGCGTGAGGCCCACGATCTGTGCGGGTTGCCGGTCGCGGTGTTCCGCTCGGGCATGATCCTGACCGAGACGACCTACCCCGGGCAGCTCAATGTGGCCGACACCGTCAGCCGCATGGTGTTGAGCATCGTGGCCACCGGTGTGGCGCCGAAGTCCTTCTACCGACTCGGCCACGATGGCGAGCGGCAGCGCGCGCACTTCGACGGGCTGCCGGTGGACTTCGTCGCGGAGGCCATCACCACGCTGGGTTGGCAGGTGGCGCGTTCGGCGACAGCCGATTTCGAGACCTACCACGTGATGAATCCGCACGATGACGGCGTCGGGATCGACACCTATATCGACTGGCTGATCGAGGCGGGCTATCCGATCACGCGCATCGACGACTTCTCAGAGTGGTTGCGCCAGTTCGAAACCCGGTTGCAGGAGCTGCCGGAACGGCAGCGCCAGAACTCGGTCTTGCAGATGCTGACGCTGCTGAAGCAGCATGCCGGGGAGTTGCAGCCACCGGAGCCGACGCTGGGCTCCTACGCTCCTGCCGACCGGTTCCACGCTGCGGTGCGGGAGGCGAAAGTCGGTGCGGCAAACGACATTCCCCATGTGACGCCGGAGGTCATCGTCAAATACGTAACTGACCTGCAGTTGCTCGGGATGTTGTAGGGCCGATAATGTGGGGCGACATTTTGAGCATGGCACTTTTCGTGTCACTCAACCCGGTACTGCTCGGCTTCATCCTGCTGGTGATCTCGCGGCCCCGGCCGCTGTCGAACCTGCTGGCGTTCTGGATCGGCGCGATGATCGTCAATGTGCCGGCCTTCGTGGTACCGGTGCTGGTGCTTCACGCTGTTCCGTCATTCGCCTCGGCGGCCCAGGACCTGGTCAATCCGAGCCCCACGTCGGGGATCCAGCCCCTGCAGCTGTGCATGGGTATCGCCTGGCTGGTGATCGCGGCGTTGTTGGTCATGCGGATCCGGCAGAAGAAGCGGGTCGAGCAGACGGTTCCGGCCGGCCCGCAGGGGCATTCGTCGACGTTGGTGCTCGACGGCGAGCCCGAGCGTGAGCGGCCGGCGCCGGGCCGTATCCGCACCGCGTGGGCGCGGATCTACGACCCGCTCCGGCGGCTGTTCCACCGCTTGCACGAGGCCTGGGAGAACGGCGCGCTGTGGATCGGCCTGGTATTCGGCATGGGATATATCGCGCCGCCGCCGCTGGTGCTGTTGGTGGCCACGCTGATCGCCGGGTCGGGGGCCGCGATCGGTACCCAGGTGGTGGCCAGTGTGGTGTTCGTGTTCGCCATGCTGATCGTGTTCGAGATAGCGCTGCTGAGCTATGTGGTTTCACCGGCCCGCACCGCCGCTCTTCTCGAACCGTTGCACGAATGGTCGCGGAAACACCGGCTGTTGGTGTTGGCGGTGCTGTTCACCCTGATCGGTATCTGGCAGACGGTGAAGGGCTCCGGGCTGATCTGAAGCTCGGCGGGCGCACGCTAATTCCGCGGCGTCGCCACCGGCGTCTGCGCTTCGGCGACGGTATTTTCGGCCGGCTTTTTGGCGGCCTGCTTGAAAATACGGGCTTTCAGCGCTGACGCTCGTTTCTCCACCAGGAACCAACTCAGGGCGGCGATCGGCAGCACGGCGGCTGTGGCGAGGACGAAGAACAGAAATGGGTTCAGAGGCGCCAGCCCGCACACGGCGAGCAATTGTTGGACCGGGAACGCATAGATGTACACGCCGTAGGAGAAATCGTTGCGCAGACGCGATTTCCGGATCAGTGCGCCCGAAACGATGATCGCGTAGGCCAACGGTAAGACGCCCAACATCCGGTAGTTCTGGATGAACCCGGAGGCCGCGACAAGGGCAACGCTGAGCGCGACCAACGACCACCGGGCCGGAATCTTGTCCTGGTACTGGTAAAACATGGCGCCCGCGAGGAAGACCACCGCGAATCGGGCCAGCATCTGCGCCATGCTGTAGCCCGGCGGCGTGTAGGAGACGTAGGCCGACCAACAAAGCGCCAGCACGAACATCGTCGGGATGGTCCAGCGCCGCTTCAGCAATCCGAGAAACCCGACCACCGACACCAAAACGTCACACAGCAGAACGAAGAACAACGTCCAGATCGATCCGTCCCAGATGCCGGGGAAGGGAACGTCCGTGGGGGTCCCGTCGATGCCGCCGTACGCAACGTTGAGCAGGCCGTTGTTGACCACATACGCGATCTGGGAGGACAGCGTCAACGAACTGTCTTGAATCTTGGCCGCGATCGGCGCGATGACGAATGCGACGATCGTCAGGCACACCCAGAGTCCCGGGAAGATCCGTAAGAACCGCGACGCCCAATACTCTTTCAGGTGGGGCCGGCGAATCCAGGCCGCAGTGATCAAGAACCCGGAAATGACAAAGAATCCGTCGGCAAACATGTCGCTGAGCAAGCGGGTTAGCGGGACATTGTCGATCTCTCGCCCGGTGAGAGGCCAGGAGTGCCAGAAAACCACGCCAATTGCGAGAACCAGGCGCCAGGCGGTGAGGGCATTGTGGCGTTTGTCGAATACCTGCCCAAGCGTCATGGCGCCACCCCCAAAAGGCTCCGCTGTTGTGTTCCGCAAACAATATTGGCATAACTGAGCGCCGGTAAAGCGCGGGATCAGGCGGAAAGCCGACGGTATGCCCAAGGCGCACTTGGCTTTTGATCAATGTCAAATTTGCTGAAATGCGACAGGCGAGAGTTGTTGCGACGCGGGGGATTAACGTCGGAGTATTCGAGGCCGCGCCAAAAAAATTGACCGCAGCGTATGCGTCAAGCTCATGACATTCGAATGAATAAATGGTGAGGTCCGTCAATTTACGGCCAACGTCGGCGCCAAGGCTGTTGTGGTGTCGCGACGTTCATTTGCCATCGTTACCGTCTGCGGTGAAGTTCGCCAGCGAGCCGATATTTTTGACGTTGAGAGCAATATGGTGCGGCCGGTCCGCCGCCCGCGGGCCCGGCGGAGTCGGGGTGCGCATCGAAGCCGGGGGAGTGGGTGCTGTCGTACGCCTGATCAAGCGCGCCGCAGTTTCGTGGGCCGGCGACCCACCATGTGGCGGTGAGCAGGGGGCACCTGCGGTAGCGTTTCTGCTGTGCAGGCCCGCGAAGGCCTGACACCTCAGGAGTTCGCGCTGTTCGAGCTGCCGGTGCGATCACGACGGCCGCCCGGCGGGGATTTGGTGTTCTGATGCCCGATCTGTATCCCGTCGACGATTCCGACGACGCGGATCCGCGGCTGGCGCCGTTGTTGGCCTGGCGCCAACAGCTGGTCGACTCGGGTGCGGTCGCGGCCCGCAGCTTCAAAGAGGCACATCTGCGGCTGGTGCTCAGATCCGGCCGCACCGACGTCGAGCAGATCCGGGAGATGCTGCCCGGTTCGGTGGCCGAGCACGCCGAAGAGATGGCCCGGGTGCTGGCCGAGTTGGACTCCCCGGCCCCGGATCACCCCGTCGATCACCCCGCAGACCATCCGCCGGAAGCCCGGTCGGACACCCGGGCGCCGCAGCCCGGCGCCGTGCACGCCATCGCGTTCCGCCGGGGAGAATCCCGTCCCGATGCCGTCGAGTTGAGCTGGCCGGACTATCAGGCCAATGGGGGAGTGGTGCTGTACCGGGTGGTCAGCGCCGAGGACCGGGCCCCTCGGTCACCGGAGAACGCCGATCTGGTGGCCGCCACCCCGTTGTCGGCGGCCAGTGACGACCGCCCGCTGACCGGACCGCTGCGCTACTACCAGGTGTGGGTGATCACCGGGGCGTCGCGCTCGGATGCCCTGAGCACGCGTCCGGTGCTGCATGCCGCCGGAGTGCTGGTCGCCCCGCTTCGCGACGTGGCCATCCGGGAGGACTCCGGCCTGGTCATCGGACAGTGGACCGCGCCGCCGTCGCCGTGTGTCGTGCACGTGTACCGGATACCGATCGAGGAGGCCGGCGAGACCGAGATCGACGAGGCGCGCCACCGGATCCTGGCCGACAAAGACAACCGCGAGGGCTTCGTCGACACCGGTGCCGTGCGCGGTCGGCGGTACCGCTACCGGGTGCGGTGCGCCGCCGAGGTCGACGGGGACGCGGTGGTCTCGGAGCCCGACGACGTCGACCTCGATGTGTCGGCAGTGCTCGCCGCGGTCACCGACATCTCGGTCGACTCGAGCTTCGACGGCGCATCGTTCGACGTGTCCTGGACGGCACCCGGGGCCGAGGTCGCCGTCTACCTCAGTCAAAGCGGGCCGAGCGCCGGCAATGTCTCCACCGAACTGCCGGAGAACGCGCTCGAACAGGTCGGCTTGACCCCGGAACTGCGGCTGCACCGAGCGGTCGTGGATCAGTCCCAGCCCGACGGCAGCCGCCGCACGTTGATGTCCGGCGTGCCATGGCCCGAGGGCTGGAGCCGGGCCTACGTCACCCCGGTGACCGTGCTGGCCGGACGCGCGGTGCTGGGCCGCACCGTCTCGGCGGTACGTACCGGCATCATCCGCGACATCGAGCTCGCCGAGTACTGCAACAAGCAGGTGCTCACCTTCGATTGGCCCGACGGCGCGGCGGGCGTGGTGGTGACCCTGGCGCCCAAGGGCCACGATCCCCGCGCCGGGCTGACCGGCAGGTCCTTCGAGATCTCGCTGGAGGACTACGAGAAGTACGGCGGTATGCACCTGACCGGGGCCCTGCCGGTGGCCGGCTGCTCGCTGCATCTGGCGCCGGTGGCGTTCTCCGGCGGTCGCCGGGTCACCGGTCCGGTGGCCAGCATCGAATACCCGGGCATGCTGCGCCTGCAGTATGCCGTGCGGATCGGCCGTGATCAGGCCGGTTATCCCACCACCGCCACCGTGGCGGTGCGTTCGGAATACGACGTCCCAGGGTCGCCGTCGTTCGTGTTGGTCAACAACCCGCAGCGGATGCCGTTGAGCGTGCACGACGGCCAGCCCGTCGACGTGGCGCCGCTCGACGCGCAGGGCCAGCTGGCCGATCAGCCGTCCAAGCAACTGCGCTGGAGCGCGTTGACCACCTCGGGCAGCGGCGAGCTGTGGGCAGCCAATGTCAGCGGGCTGCACGGCTGGATCCGGCTGTTCCTCAACATCCCGGACCCCGCGCAGCTACGGACCCTCGCGCTGCTGGACCCCCCGGTGCAGACCCTGCAGCTCACCGCGACGGTGTTATGACATCGCGCTACGGCCAGCTCGCCTACACCTCGTTCGACGCCGTCGGCACGGCAGGCGGCTGGCAGATCAAAGAAACCGGCGGCTGCCTGACCCCGGGGGAGACCCAGGCCCTGATCGCCGGGGTGTACACCGTGTTCCGGCCGGTGGACGCCGCACCGGATTTCCCCACTCCGGAGCAACTCGAGGACGGGCCGCGCCGGTTGGCCTATCGCCGCGTCGAGGACGGCGCGGCGTACTGGCACACCTTCCCGGCCGGGTCGGACTCCACCGGACGGCCGGGCAACGTCTTCGCGCACGTGCTCCTGGACCGCGCGCCCAATACCCACCCGCGCCATCGGGCGATCCAATGGTGGCGGTCGCCGGGCTGGTTGCGGCCCTACGGAGCGGCCGCGGTGGCCCGGGCCGCATTGCCGGCCGAAATTCCGCCTCCGGGTGCGGTGGTGACCAAGGACAGCGTGGTGGCCTTCGCGCTGGACCCCACCACGTGGCGGCTGGCGACGTTGTTCGTCCTGCTCGACGCGGTGGCCGCGGCGATGGCCGGCGGCCCGCCGGTGGTGCTGGGTGTGCAGTCGCCGGATGCCGCCGCGCAGTGGATCGGTCTGGTCAGCTTCTTCATGTCACCGGGCACCGCGGCAGGCCTGAGTTTCTCGACCTTCGACCGGGCCGATCAGATCGGGCCGCACCACGGCCAGGTGCTCACCGCGGTACCGCTGGAAGATCTCGTCGCGGTGGAACCGGGCATGGTGCTGATCAACGAGGCGGAGAACATCTCGCTGGGCGAGCTCGGCGGTGATCCGCATCGCACGGCGGGCGGGCATCACATCACCGTCACCCGGTGGTCGGTGATGGCGCAGGTGGTGCTGCTCGATACCGTCTCGGCGCGGCGGGTGCTCGACGACATCGACACATTGTCCTCTCAGGTGCGCGACGACGGTCTGCATCCGGCCTGGCCGATGGCGATGGCCGTCGCCGGCCACCCGGAGTTCGCCGATGCCCAGGTGGAGGCCCATGAGGTGATCGCCGCGCACTCCCCGGCGGGTGCGGTGGTGGGCTCCGAGGCCGCGCACATCATCGCCGACGTGCTCGCGAGCGCGGTCGGGGTGACGACGGCCGACGCGTGGCGGGCGATGCACGAGTTGTCCGACGGCGCCGGTGCGGCACATGCCGATACCACCTACTTCATCCGCGCCATCGACGACGACGCCTGGATGGCGCAGGCCGGTCCAATCCCGTTGGGGCCGAGAACGTTTCACGGGAAACCAACACCTTCGGCGGTCCGGGTGGCCATCGGCCCGGCCCTGGAGCGCAGCCGGAAGCTGGGCGTCGACCGGTTGTTGAGAACGGTGGACCTGCTGTTGCGGGCCGGGGTGGCCGATGATCGCCTGGAGGCGGCGTTGGTGGACGGCGTGCTCCCCGGGCTCGCCGAACCGCAGGTGCGCGGTCTGATCGGCGCGGCCGACCGGCTGTCGCTCGGGGCACTTTTGCTGCGCGACGGCGACGTCGAGGCCACCACGATCGACGACGACGTCCTGGACTGGCTGGCCGAGGCCGGCCCGGTGCCCGGGCCCGCCGAACTGGCGAGCGCCCAACCCTGGGACCAGGTGTGGATTCGTGCCGCGCTGCGGGGTTTGCGGTCGCGTCGGCGCGGCGCGGTCGACCCCGGTGATCCCGGGACGCAGCTGTGGTGGCTGCGCACCACCGAGCCCGAGCGCTTCGAGGCCGCCGCCGCCGGCTCGGTCTGGAATCCAGAGGACCTGTTGCTCGCCGTCGGTGCCGAGCCGCTGCCGGGCCCGGCAGCGTTACGCACCCTGGTCGGCGCGGCGGACTCGGCGGCGTTGCGTCAGTTGGCCGGCAAGGTGATCGACGACAACGGCGACAGCGCGACGGTGGCCTGTGCCGCCGTCCGCCACATCGAGCCGAACGATTGGCTGCACCGGCACTATCTGCACACGCACCAGAGTTCGTATGTGCCGCTGTGGGATCAGGCGCTGGCCGGCCTGGAACCCGATGGGGTGCACCCGGATTTCGCGGTGCGGCTGCTGAGCTTCGCGCTGTTGGGCCTGCTCACCGGGCAGCCGTATCCGCTGGTCTGCCAGGCGTTGGCGGCGGAGTCCGAATACCGCGCGCAAGCCGTCCAGCGGGTGCTGCCCCTGGTCAACGGCGACCAGCTGGCGCCCGCACCGGTGATGGCGATCAGCCTGTTGCGGGCCGAGGCGGGCGCATACCTGCCCGAGCCGATGGATCAGCTGGCCGGCGTGCTGGCCGGACAGGTGGCGACCACCATGGCGGGCGTCGAGGCGGAATCCGTGGTGATGTTGATGGCGCAGATGTCGGGTGACTACTCCGAGGGGACGATGCGCGGGTACCGCAAGATGGTGAACAGGCTGATGACGCGGCGGGGCGAGCAGCCGTCGTTGGTGGAGCGACTGCGGGGGAGCCGGGGCTGACATGAGCAAATGCCCACGGTGCTTCACCGCACTGAGCCCCAACAACCACCTGTGGACGCTGCCCGCCCAGGCCGGAGGCACCCGCTACCGCGACGACGTCGCCTCGGCCTACGTGGGCGCGCCCGCCGACTGCGGTGCGCTGTACACCTGGACGCGGTCCCCCGGCTACAACGGCCCGCCGCCGCCGGTGTCGGAGGCCAGCCGCGCGCTGCAGGGTGCGGCGGTGGAGATCTGTCCGATCTGCCACTTCACGCTTCCCGACGGCTTCCGCGAAGGCCACGCGATCTGCATCGCATTGGCCGGTGCCCGGGCGACGGGCAAGAGCCTCTATATCGCGGTGCTGATCAAGCAGCTGGAATTGTTGTGCGAACGCTTCGGGGTGGTCTTGGAGCCGGTCACCCGCGCCACCGCGCAGAACTACGCCACCAATTACGAAGGCCCGCTGTATGTTCAGCGCGGCTTGTTGCCGCCCACCCCGACGGTGCACACCCAGGCGCCGAATCAGCGTGAGCCGCTGGTGTTCTCGATCGGTGTCTGGCACGGAGTGCGGCGCTTCCTGGTGCTGCGCGATGTCGCCGGCGAGGATCTGGAGAACGGTGACCTGCGGGCACCACCCTTCCAGTTCTTCGGCCACGCCGACGCGGTGTTCTTCATGTTCGATCCGTTGCGGGTCAAGGCCATCCGCGATCAACTGCAGGACCTGTTGCCGCCGCAGCCGTTCAGCGGTGGCGAGCCGCGCTCGGTGCTGGGCAATCTGCTGCTGGCGATGTATCCCGGTCGGCCCAAGCTGGCGGTGATCCTGTCCAAGTTCGACGTGCTGCGGGCGCTTCGGGACGTGCAGGGCTCGGACTGGGCCCTGGTCATGTCCAACGGCGGTGCGGCGTTCCTGCGTGACACGTCCGACGGCAAGCACTACGACGACGTCGACGGTCAACTACTCGACCAAGAGGTACGCAGCCTGCTGGTGCGTCTGCACGGCGGCTCGATCGTGGCGGCGGTGGAGAACCCGTCCACCGGCCCGCGGTTGGAGGGGCGGTACTTCGCGGTGTCGGCGCTGGGACATGCGCCCAACGGAAACCGCGTGCACGCCAGGGGAATCGCCCCGTTCCGGTGTGTGGATCCGGTGCGTTGGGTGACCTCGCAGTTCGGCGTGCTCTGAAGCGGGCGGGGGCCCCTGAACCGGCGTGGCTATGGTGGGCTGACGCGAGCAGAGAGGTGGCAGGTGGGTAAGAACGAGCGGGCAAAGATCGTCATGAGCGACGAGGAGATCGCCGAATTCATCGAACACAGCCGGACCGCGACGATGGCCACGGTGCTGCCCAACGGCCGACCGCACCTGGTCGCCATGTGGTACGCGATGCTCGACGGCGAGATCTGGTTCGAGACCAAGGCCAAGTCGCAGAAGGCGGTCAACGTGCGTCGTGACCCGACCATCACGGTGATGATCGAGGACGGCGACACCTACGACACCCTGCGCGGCGTGTCCATCGACGGCACCGCCGAGATCGTCGACGACCCGGAAACCCTTCTGCGCGTGGGTATCAGCGTGTGGGAACGCTACACCGGCCCCTACACCGACGAGATGCGGCCGTTCGTCGACCAGATGATGAACAACCGCATCGCGGTGCGCGTGGTGCCGAGCCGGTTGCGCAGCTGGGATCACCGCAAGCTCGGTCTGCCCGAGATGCCGGTGGGCGGCAACACCGCGCAATATCTCAAGGCCTGACTCGAGGCCTAATTCGACGGCCTCGGCCTGGGCTTGAGCCGTCCATTGGGCAACGGCGGCGCCGGCAGCCTGACGATCGTGCCGGCATAGCCGTGCACGTCACCAAACCGGGCATCGTTGGCCTGCCACAACGCGCGGTAGGTCGCGATGTCGTCGTGGCTGCGGCCGACGAAGTTCCACCACATCACCAGCTCCTCGGGAAACGGTGGTCCGCCCAGCAGCACCGCTCGCGCCGGGCCCGCGCCGCGGTTGGCCAGTTCCAGTTGGGCGCAGCCCGGGCCCTGGTAGGCCAGGTCGGCGACATCCAGTGCGCTGCCGGCAACCTCGACCGCGCCCTGGTCGAGGAGCACGCCGTGTTCGAACTGCGGGTCGACGTCCAGCGTCAACACCGCCCCCGGGTCGAGGTCGATCTGGGCGCCCAGCAGCGGTGTGAACGTGTGGACCGGGGACCGCGCGGGCTCCAACTCACCCAGGAACACCCGGAGCGTGGCGCCGTCGACGGTGCGCGGCGGTGGTGCGTGGTGTGCGAAGTCGCGGTCGGTATCGCGGGCGGTGTCCGGCAGGGCCACCCACAGCTGTACGCCGTGCAGGATCGTGGTGGACTCGACGGATACCTCGGAGTGGCAGATCCCGGCGCCGGCCGTCATCAGGTTGAGCTCGCCGGGACGGACGAACGCGTGGATCCCGGCGCTGTCGCGGTGTTCGATCAGCCCGTCGAAAAGCCAACTCACCGTTTGCAACCCGGTGTGCGGGTGGGGCGGCACGTCCATGCCGCGGCCGGATCGGACGTCGTGCGGGCCGTAGTGGTCGGCAAAACACCACGCGCCGATCATGGACCGGTCGCGTTGCGGCAGGGTGCGCCGCACCAGGATCGCGCGCGGGCCGCCCAGGGGCACCTCACGTGCGTGCAGGACACCGGTGTACCCCGAGTTGGCGCAGGTGACTTCCGCGGGCGCCGGGTCGGTGTTGCTCATGAACCTCACGGTAACCGCGTTCGGGGATGGTCACCGGCGGTTAGCATGACCGCATGACCGGGGGATTGACTGCCGAAGATGTTCGCAGTACCGCGTTTTCGAAACCGCCGCTGGGTAAGCGCGGCTATGACAAGAAGTCGGTGGACGATTTTCTCGCGCTCGTCGCCCGCCGCCTCGACGGGCGCGGGCACCTGGGAGCCGACGACGTCCGCCACATCGTGTTCCCGAAGCCACCGCTGTTCCAGCGCGGCTATGACGAAGACGAGGTGGACACTCTGCTCGACGCGGTGGCCGCCACGCTCGAGCCATAGCTGAAAAGAGGGGACGGTGCCGTCACTGCGCCTCGCGGCGCGTGGTCGCTCGAAGCGACGGTTCTGGTGTGGGGCCCGGGGCAATGCCCGGCACCGTCAGCGGGTGTAACGAGATACCCCGGGCCCCTATTCCTCCCCCAGTGGAAACCTGCCCTTGCCCTGCCGTCCCCTCGAATCGGCAGCGCAAGGGCCGGGCAATAAGAGTCAGGCCGCGTCGGGGAACACCAGGCGCAGCTTGCGGACCGGGTAACCGTTGCGCTCGGCCAGCGATCGCAGCTGCTTGAGCGCGAAGCTGCGGCCACGGCCGGCGTCGGGAACCATGATCCCGGCCCACAGCCCCTCGGCGCGCGGTAGTTCGCAGGCCTCCCGGGCGCACAGCCACCGCCGCGGGCATTCCCGGCAGATGACCTTCGCCTGGTCGTCCGGGGTGGAGGTCCACCGCTCCGGATCACTGGTGCACACGCCGAGCGGGATGCCGTTGGACATCAGTGCGTTCATGCTTGCTGCTCCTGTTAGGGCTTTCTGTTGCGGTGCGTACCGCGTTGGGAGGAACGCTATAGCAACAACCGTAGCGATGCAACAGTTTGAGCGAAACCGAAGCGCACTGCCGCTACGAAAATTCGCACCGGTAACGAGACGTCACCACCTGGGTAAAGGCCATTTGGATCTAAAACTGCACGTCAGAACGCCACTAGGTACCTCGGTGTACCCGTAGCGTAAGTACGGTTCAGTCCGTCGCCAAGCCGTAGCATCGGAGTTGTTTGCTGTATCTGCGAAAAACCTAATGCGTAGCGGTGCTTCAGTCGGGGGTTAGGATTGACGGGTCCCGACAACCGCTTCCGCGCTTGCGCTGAGGCTGAGCACATCGGCGAGGAACAGCCCCGAATGACCGACGCTGAGTACGATCTCGCCACTGGTGAGTTCGATGTCGGACTTATCCGCGCAGGTGCTGCAGCAGCGGCCCGCCGCCGCGAACTCGACATCAGCCAGCGCAGCCTCGCCGCCGAGGGAATCATCAACGCCGGGGCGCTCATCGCCTTCGAAAAGGGTCGCAGCTGGCCGCGCGAGCGCACCAGGCTCAAGCTCGAAGAGGTGCTGCGCTGGCCGCCCGGCACCATCGCGCGGCTGCGTCAGGGTGCTCCGGTGCCCGATCCGGCGATGTCCGCACCGGCGTTCGTCGACCCACCGACCGTCGTCGCCGCCCAGCCGCCGGCCGTGCCGTTGACCACGACGCCGCCGGCCAGCGACGAGGTGCCGCTGATCGCCCAGGCGGTGCTGACCGCGGTGAACACCCTCGAGTCGACGATCGCCACCTTGCCCGCGGTGGGCGACCCCGAGTTCACCCCGCGGGTCACCTCCGTGCTGGCCGATCTGCGGCAGTTGGAAGCGGTGGCATCGCGCGCCGCACGCCTCAGCATGGTGACCCCGGCGCTGATCAAGGCGCTCAGCGCGGTACGCCGCCAGATCGACGAGCTGACCACGCTGGCCGCCACCGCGCCCGGCGCCACGCTGGGGCAACGGCTGTACGCCGCACGCCGGCAGTCGAACCTCACCATCGGTGAAACCGCCACGGCCGCCGGGGTTTCCGAGGACACCGTGGCGCGCGCCGAGGCGGAGTACCCGGTCGACGCACCCTCCGTCCACGCCCTCGAGGCGTTGATCGGCGCGATGCGCTGATCGGTCGGGTTACCGGTCCCGACGGTCGTCCTGGGTGGGGAAGTGCTCGGCCAGGGCCGCGGCGATCTCCAGGAAGCGTCGCCGCGTCGCGGTCGACATCTCCCGAGGGTCCACCACCCCACCGGGGCGCAGATGCCCGTCGAACGGAACCTCGATCACCCGCTGCCCCTGACCCGAGAACTGTCCGGCCAGGATCGAGCGGGTGCGTTTGTCGGCGTGGCCGTCGGAGTCGTTGAGCACCACGACCGTGCGCTGCAACAGGCTGGTCATGTCGTGGGCGGCCAGCCAGTCCAGGGTCTGACCGGCGGTGGCGGCGCCGTCGACCCACGGCGAGGAGACCACGATCAACCCGTCGAGGTCACGCAGAACCTCTTGGGTGACCGGCGAATCCATGGTGGAACTGCAGTCCACCACCGAGATGGAGAAGTGCTTGTCCAGCCGCGTGGTGGCCTCGCGGTAAATCGCCGCATCGAGCACCCGGCGGCGGGCCGGCGTCCCCTCACCGGCCAACACGAACAGTCCGGCCGCGTTGTTGCCGACCCGGCTGCGCACATCGGCGAACGAGTCGAGATGCTTGTCGTTGGCCAGCTCCCAGTACGAACTCTGGGCCTGCGGGTCGACACGGCTGCCCAACTTGCCGAACGACGTGTCCGCGTCGATGGCCACCACCCGGTCGTCCTGGCGCAGCTGGGCGAAGATCGACCCGACACTGGCCGAGACGGTGGTCTTGCCGACCCCGCCCTTGCCCATCACGCCCACCTTGTAGTGACCGCGTAGGGCGCCTTTGATCTTGGCTTCGAGCTCGGCCTGACGGATGTCGTCGGCCGACGGGCCCAGGTTGACCAGCCCGAAGGTGGCCCGGTACACGAACAGCCGCCAACCACTGCCGGGCGGTTGCCGCTTGGGCGGCACGAGGTCGTTGACCCGGATCCGATCGGCGTACGAGCCCGGCGGTACCGGCGGGGCCTCGGGCATCCCACCCTGCTCCGGTGCGAAACCACCGTCGCCGGGCCACGGCTGGCCCGGCGGCGGGCCATAGGGCTGGTGCGGTGGACCGCTCGGCCCACCTGGGCCGGGTGGACGCTGGGACGGAAGCTGCCAGCCCGGCGGGTGCTGCTCCCACGCATCGGGCCGGGGCGGTACCGGCCGAGAGTCGTGCGGAGGCGGCGACGGCACCGGAGGCGGGGGAGGCGGTGGCATCTGTTGTTGCGGCGGCTGTTGCTGTTGCGGGGACGGCTGGGCCGCCGGCGCCTCGCGGAAGGTGCTGCGGGCCCGTTCGGCGTCGGGATCGGTGGGGACGCCCTGTGGATCGTCGGACTCGGAGTTGCCGGATGGCTTCGGGGTGAAGTCGACCGGGGGGCGCCCGGGGATCGAGGGCGGCGCCGGAGGCTGACGCCGGGTCGGTCGGGTGTCGGGCTCGAAGTGGGATTCCTCCGGACCCGTCCAGCCGAGCTCTCTACGCAAGGTGTCGTCGGGGTCGGACACGCCTGAATCTCCTCCGGAACTCACACACGGGAACTTTGACAGTGCTCAAGTATCGACCACAACCCGCCCGCGGTGCAGGATCCGACCACAATCCGGCCGAAATAACGCACCAGCAAATACCGGCGGCAAAGTTCACAACCACATGTGACGGTAGCTGACGGCCCGGAGGGGCCGTGGGGTCGACGGACCGTCGCGGCGGCGCCCGAGTCACCGGCCCGGCAATGCGGCCACCGGTGGACCGGCCCGATAAAACCCGGACTCAACTGCGATAAACCGTGTGCCGCAGCGGTTTCAGAACCGGATTTCGGCAGCTTCTGAGGCCGGAAATTGGTGCACTGACCGGGTCGGATGCGCTGGTAACCTCTGTTGCGGCGAAGGGGAAACGGGGAATGGGACTGCTGGGCGAGATTGCCGATTTCGGCAAAGGCGTGATCGAGAACAACGCGAAGTGGACCGAGCGCGCCGTCAAGGCCGGAGAGTTCATCGTCCGCAACACCGTGGGGGCCCAACTCGAGCAGGTGGCCAAGCTCGGCAGCCAGGTGATCGAACTCGGGCACAAAGCCGCCGACCTTCTCGAGACGCGCGTCGGCACACTTCTGGTCCGGGCCGCGCGGTCACCCATCCTGGCGGCCGGCCAGCAGACCATCGAGACGATGAAGAAAAGCACCGGCGTCGGTGCCCCGGAGAACGGCGGACGCTTCGGCGACGCCGCCGCCAAGCTGAGCGCGGCCGGCCAGGTACTCGCCTCGGCCGGCCCGAACGAGAGCTGGAACAGCGGCGGGGCCAGCGCCTACACGGCCCGCAACACCGAACAGGTGGGCCGGGTTCAGCGGATGATCGAGTTGGACAACACCGTGGCCGGGGTGCTGACCAAGGAAGCCGGCGAGATCGCGGCTGCCCGCGCCAAACTCGACGGTCATTCCGACTGGCTCGGCTCGATGAGCCTGCTCACCACGAGCGCGGGCATCATCCCCGGTTTCGGTCCGGCCGCCCGCATGGGTGCCGAGATCGCGATGGTGGCCAAGGCCGTCGGTGAGTCGAACGACGACCTGAACACCTTGCGCGGCCAGATCAACGAGAACGCGGCGGTTCTGCAGACGGCGGCAGCGCAGTACCAGACCCTGGCTGCCGGAGCGGCGCCCACCGGCGCAGAGTTCGAGCCGCCGCTCGGCAGTGCACCGGACGATCCGGCGTCGAGCGCGCCGGGCGTCCCGTCCGGTGGAGGCGGAGCCCCGTCGGGCGGCGGAGGCGGAATGCCGTCGGGCAGTGGTGGTGGCAGTGCCGGTGGCGCTCCGTCGTCGGCCCCGTCGATGTCATCGATACCGTCGACCTCGGGCGCCGGTGCGCCGGCGTCGGATGCGGCCGGTGATGCGGCCGGCGCGATGGGCACACTGCTGGGCTCGATGATGAGCCCCCTGAGCGGAATGTTGAGCGGAGTCACGCAGGCGGCCGGACAGGCCGCGCAAGCCGCCACCCAGGCGGCGAGCCAGGCCGCGCAGATGGCCGGTCAAGCGGCCGGGCCCGCTATGGCGGGCGGCACCGAGGCCGCACAGCTCGACAAGGCGTCGGGCGACCTGGCGGCAGGTCCGACGGATGTCGACGGCGACGGCCGACCTGACGAGGACGAAGACCGGGACGGCGAAGAGGACAAGGACGACGAGGACGAGAAGGACGACAAGGACGACGAGGACGGCATCGAGGACGAGAACGAGGAGTCGGCCGACGGGGCCGACGAGGACCGGGCCGACGGCCTGCCGCCTGCGGTTTCCCTCGACGGACCCGCCGATCCGATGGACGCCGAGCCGGATCGCGAGGCCGCCAAGACCCTGCCACCCGACCTCGAGGCGATGGCGGCCGGCGGCGGTGCGGCCGGGCCGGCTCCGGTGCATGTCGGGGCGGATTTCGAGCAGGGCCCGCTGCATGTCGCGGCGGCGGCTACATTAGACCGCGGTGTACCCGGATCTGCTGCCGTGATCGAGCGGTGAGAATCCAGGTACAGGGATCGAGGGGATTTCATGTCGGGTGATTTGCGGGTTGCCACCGCTCATTTACAGGAGTTGTCGGTCAGACAGGGCGAGGCTGCCTCCGGTCTGGCGCTGGCCACGGCGGCGGTCGAGGGTCTCGACGCCTCCGTGCGCATGACACATGGACCGATTTCGTCGTCGACGGCCACGGCGGTGGAAGCCGCGTTGACCGCTCGGCGAGCCGCGGGCAACGGTATGGCCCGGGTGTCACAGGACCTCGGCGACAAGCTCACCCGCGCGGCGAGCGGATACGACCGGACGGATTCGGCAATGGGCGACGCCCTCAGCGGGACAGTTCGATAGGGGGGCGCACAGATGACTTCTTCGTTCAGCGCGGATGCGAACGTACAGGCGATCGATGACGTCGTCGGGGTCGAATTGACCATCGACGGGGTTCTGGTCGTCGCCGACAAGCTGGGCCTCACCGACTTTCCGCCCTCGATGGGCATCCGGTTGAACATCCCCCAACCCGACCTGCGCGAGATCGTGTGGGACCAGGTGGGCCGTGACCTCATGGCCCAGGGCGTGCTGGATGTCTACGGCAACCCCCATCCCGAGGTGGCCGCCATGCTCGACACCCTGAGCCGGCCCGACCGCACGTTGGAGGGCCGCTGGTGGCGTCGTGACGTGGGCGGGAAGATGATCCGGTTTGTGGTGTGCCGCAAGGGCGGTCGGCACGTGGTCGTCGCCCGTGACAACGACATCCTGGTGTTCCAGCGGGTGGCTGCGCAGGTGGGTCTGGCCGGCATGGTGACGACCGTGCTCGGCGAGGGTTCACCGGCCAATGTCGAACCGTTGACCGGTGTCGCCGAAACCCTGGCCAAGTGCCGGACCGCGGATGAGCTCACCGGTTACGGGATCCCGCCCACCTCGGCCCGGGTGTACGCGAACATCATCTCCGAGCCGGAGAGTTGGGTGGAACTCATCGCGTCCGAGCGGAATCCGGGCGGCACCATCTCCCAGGTCGACGTGGCCGCCGGTGTCCTGGACTCCAAGCAGGGACGCATCGTGTCCATCCCGCGCCGGGTCAACGGTGAGCTCTACGGCAGCTTCCTGACCGGTACCAAGGACAACCTGCAGCGGGCCCTGGACGGGTTGGTCGAGTTGTTGCCCTCGGGTTCGTGGTTCGACAAGTCCGAGTCGGATAGTTCCTACCTGCACTGAAAGGGCCGCCAAGGTGGGTGACTTTCCGCCACACTATCCGGACGACGATGACGATTACGACGGCCTCTCGGCGCTGGATTTCGACTATTCCGACGACGATTCGAATGCGTTGGGGTTGGACGCGCTCGGCACCTATGACGACCTCGCCATATCCGACGGCGCGGTATCCGATGACACGTCCGACGGGTCCGTCTCCGACGGGACGGTGCCCGGGTTCTTCGAGCGTGACGACGACGATGAACTGGCCGTTCCGCTGTTCACCGTCACTAATCCACCTGAAACTGTCACGGTGACGGCGTACATGGATGGTCGGGTTCAGCAGATCGAGCTGGCGCCGAAGATCACCGATCTGACCGAGCGGGATCTCGCCGAGGAGATCCTGCTCATCGCGGACCTGGCCGCACAACAGGCCAAGTCCGCCCAGTACTCGTTCATGCTCGCGGGAATGCGTGAGCATGGCCACGACGACGCGGCGACCCGCGATTTTTTGACCCGTGACCTGAATCTGCCCACCCCGGAGCAAGCCGATGATGCTCGGGCCCAGGTCTTTTCGACCCGCTATGGAGGCGATCATGGTTGACCATCTCGCTGGGATGTTCGGCACCGCAGTCGGGATGCTGAGTAGCTCTCCGGCCCGCTCACTCGAAATGTTCACCGAGATCACCAGTTACGACGAGACTGCGTGTGACGCCTGGGTAGGCCGGATCCGGTGCGGCGACACCGACCGGGTGACGCTGTTCCGGGCCTGGTACTCACGCTCGAACTTCGGCCAGCTGGCCGGCGCGGCCGAGATCTCGATGAACGGTGTCGGGGCCCGCATCCCGATCGGCGGCATCTACGGCAAGGACATCTCCTACCCGATCAATTCACCGTTGGCGATCACCCTGGGCTTCGCCGTCCAGGAGGCCAACGAGGGCAATTACGCCGACGCGATGGAGGCCCTGGAGGACGCCCCGGCCGGTGGATCCGAGCACCTGGTGGCATGGGTGAAAGCGGTGATCTACGGTGCGGCGCAACGCTGGACCGATGTGATCGACCAGGTGCGTGGTGCCGAGCAGTGGCCGGACAAGTTCCTGGCCGCGGCGGCGGGGGTGGCGCACGGGGTCGCGGCGGCCAATCTCGGTCTGTTCACCGAGGCGGATCGTCGGCTCACCGAGGCCAACGACACCCCGGCCGGTCAGGCCTGCGCACCGGCGATCGCCTGGTACCTGGCCATGGCCCGGCGCAACCAGGGCAACGAAGAGTCGGCCCAGGTTCTGCTGGAATGGCTTCAGGCGAACTTCCCCGAGCCCAAAGTCACTGCAGCGCTTCGTGATCCGGCCTACCGGTTGGAAACCACGACCGCCGAGAAGATCGCGGCCCGCACCGACCCCTGGGATCCCTCCAGCGTGGTGGCCGACACGTCGGCTCGCGACAAGCTGCTGGCCGAGGCGCAGGCCGAGTTGGATCGTCAGATCGGCTTGGGCCGGGTGAAGGAACAGATCGAGGCCTACCGGGCAGCCACCCAGATGGCCAGGATCCGTGCCGCGCGCGGCATGAAGGTGGCGCAGACCTCCAAGCACATGATCTTCGCCGGCCCGCCGGGTACCGGTAAGACGACGATCGCGCGGGTGGTGGCCAACATCCTGGCCGGACTCGGCGTCATCGCCGAGCCGAAGCTGATCGAGACCTCGCGTAAGGATTTCGTCGCGGAGTACGAAGGTCAGTCGGCGGTGAAGACGGCCAAGACGATCGATCGGGCGCTCGGCGGCGTGCTCTTCATCGACGAGGCCTACACCCTGGTGCAGGAACGCGACGGCCGCGCCGACCCGTTCGGCACCGAGGCGCTGGACACCCTGCTGGCCCGGATGGAGAACGACCGCGACCGGCTGGTGGTCATCATCGCCGGCTACAGCAACGACATCGATCGCCTGCTGGAGACCAACGACGGCCTGCGGTCGCGTTTCGCCACCCGCATCGAGTTCGACTCGTACTCGCCCGACGACATCGTCGACATCACCAAAGTCATTGCCAAGGCCAACGATTCACAGCTCGACGAAGAGGCTGCCAAGCGGGTACACGAGGCGGCCTCGCTGCTCAGTCAGCGGACCCTCAACGGCAAGCCCGCGCTGGACATCGCCGGTAACGGTCGTTATGCCCGGCAGCTGGTGGAGGCCGGTGAGCAAAACCGGGACATGCGGTTGGCCCGGTCCTTGGATTTCGAGAACCTGGGTGTCGAGCAGCTCAGCGAGATCAACGGAGAAGACATGGCGGCGGCGATCGCGGCGGTGCACAGCCGCCTGAACATCGGCGAATAAGAGATGGCAGGCTTCCGGCTCACCACCAAGGTCCAGGTCAGCGGCTGGCGTTTTCTGCTGCGCCGCGTCGAGCACGCGATCGTGCGCCGGGATACCCGGATGTTCGACGATCCGCTGCAGTTCTACAGCCGTGCGGTGTTCGCCGGAATCGTGGTTTCGGTGCTGATCTGCCTGGGCGCAGCGCTGATGGCGTATTTCAAGCCGTTGGGCAAGCAGGGCACCGATCAGCTGCTGGTGGACCGGACCACCAACCAGCTCTACGTGATGCTGCCGGGCAGCAACCTGTTGCGCCCGGTGTACAACCTCACCTCCGCCCGGCTGGCGCTGGGCAACTCCGGCAATCCGTCGGCGGTGAAATCCGAGGAGCTCAACCGGCTGCCCAAGGGACAGCCGATCGGCATTCCCGGTGCGCCGTATGCCACCCCGACCGGTACCCCGGCCTCGCGCTGGACCCTGTGCGACACCGTCGCCAAGCCGGACAGCGCCGCACCCAAGGTGGAGACGTCGATCCTGATCAGGTCGCTGGCCACTGACATGGCCGTCGGCCCGATGCGGGAGAACCAGGCCATGCTGGTGTCCTTCGAGGGCGCCAACTGGCTGGTGACCGAAGAGGGCCGGCACAGCATCGACCTGGCCGACCGGGCGGTGAGCTCTGCGGTGGGCATCCCGGTCACCGCCAAGGCCACCCCGGTTTCGGAAGGCTTGTTCAACGCGCTGGCCAACATGGGGCCCTGGCAGCTGCCGATGATCCCGGCCGCCGGTGCGCCCAATACCGTTGGGCTGCCGGCGAATCTGGTGATCGGCTCGGTGTTCCAGACGGCCACCGAATCCGAGCCCCAGCACTATGTGGTGTTGCCGGACGGGGTGGCCCGGGTCAACGACACCACGGCTGCGGCGTTGCGCGCCACCAACTCCTACGGGCTGTTGCAGCCGCCGTCGGTGGAGGCCAGCGTGGTGGCCAAGATCCCCGAGCAGGTGTATGTCTCGCCGTTGCCGGACAAGCCGCTGGAGGTGCTGCTGCGTCAGGACTCTCCGGTGCTGTGCTGGGCCTGGCAGCGTGAGCCGGGTGATCAGGCGCCGAAGACCACCGTCATCGCCGGTCGCCGGCTGCCGATCCCGTCGTCGGCCATCGGCACCGGGATCGACCAGATAGGCGGTGACGCAACGGTGTACATCGAGGGCGGCCAGTTCGTCCGCTTACAGTCGCCCGATCCCCGGGTGGGCGAGAGCCTCTACTACATCGACCCGCAAGGGGTGCGCTACGGCGTCGCCAACGACGACGCCGCGAAGAATCTGGGCCTGGCCGGTGCGGTGAACGCACCGTGGCAGGTCGTCGGGCTGCTGGTGGAAGGCCCGGTGCTGTCGAAGGAAGCCGCGCTCATCGAGCACGACACACTTCCCGACGACCCGAACCCGCGCAAAGTCGAAAGTAAGCAAGGCTCATGACGACGAAGAAGTTCACCCCGACGATCAAGCGGGGGCCGCGGCTGACACCGGGCGAGATCAACGTCGCCCCACCCGATGACCTCGGCATCGAGATCCCGCCGTCGGGCATGCAGAAGGCCATGCCCTGGGTCATGGGCGGCTGCATGCTCGGCATGATCGCGATCATGATCTTCACCGGTGTACGTCAGCTGTCGCCGTACATGCTGATGATGCCGCTGATGATGATCATGGGCACCGTCGGTTTCATGTCCGGTGGTGGTCAGGGCGGCAAGCGGGTTCCGGAAATCAACGCCGACCGCAAGGAATACCTGCGGTATCTGGCCGGGCTGCGCAACCGGGTCACGTCGTCGGCGTCCGCGCAGGTGTCGTTCTTCGGTTACCACGCACCGCATCCCGACGATCTGCTCTCGATCATCGGCACCCACCGGCAGTGGTCGCGGCAGGCCAACTCGGACTTCTACGCCGCCACGCGGATCGGCATCGGCTCGGAGATCGCCGTCGACCGGTTGCTCAAGCCGAACACCAGTGGCGAGCTGGCCGGTCCGCAGGGCGCACCGCAGCCGCACCTGGAGCCGGTCAGCCATATGTGGGTGACGAAGTTCCTGCGCACCCACGGCCTGATCCACGATTGCCCCAAACTTGTTCAGCTGCGGACGTTTCCGACCATCGCCGTGGGTGGCGACGCGGACGGCGCGGCGGGGCTGCTGACGGCGATGATCTGCCATCTGGCGGTGTTCCATCCGCCAGACCTGCTGCAAATCCGGGTGCTCACCGACAACCCCGAAGACCCGAAGTGGTCGTGGCTGAAGTGGCTGCCGCACACCCAGCACCAGACCGACACCGATGCCGCCGGGCCGACCCGGCTGGTGTACACCCGCCCCGACGGGTTGAGCGATCTGACCGCCCGCGGGCCGCACAGCGCCGACGCGGCCCCCGGCGGTCCGTACGTCATCGTGGTGGATCTCACCGGCGGCAAGGCCGGGTTCCCCGTCGACGGGCGGGCCGGGGTCACGGTGCTGACGCTGGGCAACCACCGCGGATCGGCCTACCGGCTGCGCGTCGACGCCGACGGCACCTGCGACGACAAGCTGCCCAACCAGAACTACCGCGAGGTGACCCGGGTGGTCGACCGGATGACGCCGTCACAGGCCACCCGCGTCGCCCGCAAGCTGGCCGGCTGGTCGATCACCGGCACGATCATCGACAAGAACGTGCGGGTGCAGAAGAAGGTCTCGAAAGAATGGCACCACCTGGTCGGTGCGAAGTCGGTCGAGGAAGTCACCCCGGCGCGGTGGCGGATGTTCGCCGACACCGACCGGGACCGGCTCAAGATCCCGTTCGGGCACGAGCTCAAGACCGGCGAGGTGATGACCCTCGACATCAAGGAAGGTGCCGAGTTCGGTGCCGGCCCGCACGGCATGCTCATCGGTACCACCGGCTCGGGTAAGTCGGAGTTCCTGCGGACCATGATCCTGTCGCTGGTGGCCACCCACCACCCCGACCAGATCAACTTGCTACTGACCGACTTCAAGGGCGGTTCGACCTTCCTGGGCATGGAGAAGCTGCCGCACACCGCGGCCGTCGTCACCAACATGGAAGAGGAAGCCGAGCTCGTCGGCCGTATGGGCGAGGTGCTCACCGGTGAACTCGACCGGCGCCAGCAGATCCTGCGTCAGGCCGGTATGCAGGTGGGTGCCGCCGGTGCGCTCTCCGGTGTGGCCGAGTACGAGAAGCACCGCGAGCGCGGTGCGGACCTGCCGCCGTTGCCGACGTTGTTCGTGGTGGTCGACGAGTTCGCCGAGCTCTTGCAGAACCATCCCGACTTCATCGGGTTGTTCGACCGCATCTGTCGTGTGGGCCGGTCGCTGCGTGTGCACCTGCTGCTGGCCACGCAGTCGCTGAACACCGGCGGCGTGCGCATCGACAAGCTGGAACCGAACCTGACGTACCGAATCGCGTTGCGTACCACCAGCTCTGCCGAGTCCAAGGCGGTGATCGGTACCCCCGAGGCGCAGTACATCACCAACAAGGAAAGCGGTGTCGGGTTCCTGCGGGTCGGTATGGAGGACCCGGTGAAGTTCGCCACGCTCTACACCGGCGGCACCTATGTTCCCGAGGTGGAAGAGTCCGTTGACGGTGAGGCCAAGCCGCGGGCGAAGCGTCAGGCGCGGGTGCGGATTCACCAGTTCACCACGACTCCGATTTTTGATACGGCGGTGAATTGATGTCCACAGAAGCTGAACCGAAGGTCTTGCGCGAGGTGGTCCTCGCGCAATTGGGCACCGGTGAAAGCCGCGCATACAAGATGTGGCTGCCGCCGCTGACCGATCCGACGCCGGTCAACGAACTGATCGAGCGGGACTATCAGCGCAAACCGCTGCGGTTTGCGCTGGGGATCATGGACGAGCCGCGTCGGCACCGGCAGGACATCTGGGGCGTCGACGTCTCGGCCGCCGGCGGCAACATCGCGATCGGCGGTGCCCCGCAGACCGGTAAGTCGACCTTCCTGCAGACGCTGATGCTCTCGGCGGCTGCCACCCACACGCCGCGTCAGGTGCAGTTCTACTGCATCGACCTCGGTGGCGGTGGCTTGATGTACATGGAGGATCTGCCGCACGTGGGCGGTGTGGCCACCCGTGCCGAACCGGACCGGGTCAACCGGGTGGTGGCCGAGGTCAAGGCCGTGCTGAGGGCCCGCGAGCAGGTGTTCAAGCAGTACCGCGTGGGCTCGATCGCGTCGTATCGCGAGATGCGCGAGGACCCGGAGAATCCGGCCGCGCAGGACCCGTTCGGTGACGTCTTCCTGGTGATCGATGGTTGGCCGGCCTTCGTGGCGGAATTCCCCGACCTGGAACCGGCCGTGCAGGATCTGGCGGGTCAGGGTCTGGCGTACGGCGTGCACGTCATCATCTCCACGCCGCGCTGGACCGAGCTGAAGTCGCGTGTGCGCGACTATCTGGGCACCAAGGTGGAGTTCCGCCTCGGTGACGTCAACGAAACCCAGATCGACCGGATCACGCGGGATATCCCCGCCAACCGTCCCGGTCGGGCCGTGTCGCTCGAGAAGCACCACCTGATGATCGGGGTGCCCCGGCTGGACGGCGTCCACAGCGCCGCCAACATCGTCGACGCCATCTCGGCGGGCGTGCAGGAAGTGTCGTCGCGCCACACCGACCAGGCGCCGCAGGTGCGGGTGCTGCCGGAACGGATCTACCTGCATCAGCTCGATCCGAACCCGCCCGGACCCGACTCCGACTACCGCACGCGTTGGCAGGTGCCGTTGGGCGTGCGCGAGTCGGACCTCACGGTTGCCTACAACCAGATGAACATCACGCCGCACCTGCTGATCTTCGGTGCGCCGAAGTCGGGCAAGACCACCATCGCCCACGCCGCGGCCAAGGCGATCTGCAGTCGCAACAGCCCCGACCAGGTCAGGTTCATGCTGGCGGACTACCGGTCCGGTCTGCTCGACGCGGTGCCCGAGACGCATCTGCTGGCCGCCGGTGCGATCAACCGCAACAGCGCCTCGTTGGAAGAGGCGATCAAGGCGCTGGCCGTCAACCTGAAGAA
Organism: Mycobacterium sp. NS-7484; assembly: GCF_001953975.1. GTDB lineage: Bacteria > Actinomycetota > Actinomycetes > Mycobacteriales > Mycobacteriaceae > Mycobacterium. The sequence continues at coordinate 63,538 of NZ_MBEJ01000078.1, read as the reverse complement.
ACGGTTGCCACCGCCCGATCTGACCACCGCGCAGCTGCGGGCGCGGTCGTGGTGGAGCGGTCCGGACATCGTGCTGCTGGTCGACGACTGGCACATGATCACCGCCGCGGCGGGCATGATGTCGCCGATGGCGCCGTTGGGCCCGCTACTGCCGGCGGCCGCCGATATCGGCCTGCACATCATCGTGACGTGCCAGATGAGCCTGGCCCATCGGGCCACGATGGACAAGTTCGTCGGTGCTGCTTACGGCGCCGGTTCGCCGACGTTGTTCCTGTCCGGCGAGAAGAACGACTTCCCGTCGCGGGAGATCATCGTCAAGAAAAGACCTCCTGGCCAGGCGTTTATGGTCGGTCCGGACGGCAAGGAGGTCATTCAGGCGGCCTATGTCGATCCACCCGACGAAGAAGTGTTCGCAGCACCCCAATAGGGCAGTTAGTATCTAATCAACGCACTCAGCAACGCTGGCGGCAGCCCGTCAGCAAAGGAATCGGGGGACAGGTTCCTGGACGGCTTGGCAAACTTTCTGCCACGTCGACTTTGAGTGCTTGTCCCCGTGCATTTGGAAACGAAACAGGGGAGCAAGCAAATGCAACCGTTGATGCACAACCCCGGCGCCGAAGGCGTTGCGGCACAGGTGATCGCAAACGCGGCCCGTGGTCTGGCCGGTGGCACCACCGCTGCTGCGGCGGTTACCGCGCTGGTTCCGGCCGGCGCTGACGAGGTCTCGGCAATGGCTGCCATGGCCTTCGCCAGCGAGGGTGTGGAGGCTCTGGCGGCGAACTCGTTCGCCCAGGAGGAACTCACCCGGGCGGGTGCGGCCTACGCCGAGATCGCGGGGATTTACAACGCGGTCGACGCCGCCCAGGCAACCACTCTCTAACAGCCACGATTCGTCAAAGATAGGGTCTTCCAGCAATGGTCGCGGCACTCCCGGTCCTACCCACCTGGATAGCGTTGCCTCCAGAGATCAACACCGCACGCTTGATGTGCGGTGCTGGTCCGGCGCCGATGCTCCAGGCGGCAACGGGCTGGGAGGGCTTGGCGATCCTGCTGGAGACCCAGGCCGACGAGCTGGCCGGCGCGCTCAGCAACCTGACCTCCGTGTGGAGCGGCGGGGCGAGTGAGCGTGCGGTGTCGGCGACGATGCCGATGATCATGTGGCTGCGGACGATGGCCTTGCAGGCGCAGAAGCGGGCGTTGCAGGCCAGTGCCCAGGCAAGTTCGTACACCCTGGCGCTGACCACCACTCCGCCCATTCCGGAGATCGAGCAGAACCACGTCACCCACGCGGTGTTGGAAGCGACCAACTTCCTCGGCATCAACACGATGCCGATCGGGCTCAACGAGTTCGACTACTTCGTGCGGATGTGGAACCAGGCCGCCGGGGCGATGGAGGCGTATCACGCCGAAACCACCCTCAACCTGCTGTTCGAGCCCATCATGCCGATGACGCCGATCGTGCTGCCGGGAGTCGGCGAGTCGACCGCGGCGGCGGCGCCGACCGCGACGGCGCCGCGGGCGGCCCAAGGGATGATGCGCAACGCGATCATCGAGGGCGTCAGTGCCAAGGCCACCATCGAGTCGGTGGCGTTGGTCTCCGGAAATGCCGCAGCCCAGGCGAATATGGCCGAGCAGCGGGCGGTCGGCGCGGCCAACAAGGGTGAGAACGCCGGGCGCCAGGAGCAGGATTCGTCCGAGAAGAACCCCATGCAGCAGGGCATGCAGATGGTCATGCAGATGGGGCAACAGGCCGGGCAGCTCGCGGGGCAGATCCCGCAGATGCTGCAGTCCCAGATGCAGACGATCACGCAGCCGCTGCAGCAGGTGACCCAGATGGTCAGCCAGTTCACCGGCATGGGCGGCAGCCAGTCGGGCATGCAGTCCGGGCTGATGGGCGCGATGCCGTTCTCCAACCATCCGCTGGCCGGTGGTACGGGGCCGGCCTCAGGCGCGGGGCTGGTGCGGGCGGCCTCGCTGCCCGGAGCGCTGGGTTCACCACCGCGCACCGCGCTGCTGTCGTCGATGTTGGGCATCAGCGGCGAGGCCAAGCCGGGCGCATTTGGTGGGGCCGCGGGCGCGGCAGGTCCGGTGGCGCCGGTCGGGAGCGGCGCCGGCGGAGGCGGCGGGGCACCGGTCAACGCCGCCAAGAACAAGGAAGAGAAGAGCGGCGGCACCAAGGACGGCCTGGTGTCACCGACAGCACTCACGTACGACCAATCAGTAGAAGATGACGACGACTGGTAAGTCGTCCACCACAAAGACTTTCCGGCCACCCGGCCGGAGGACTCGCCAATCATCACTGGTGAGGACAAAGGGAAAATAAGGGGAAATCCAACATGGCACAGATGAATACAGATGCCGCCGTCCTCGCCAAGGAGGCTGCTAACTTCGAGCGCATCTCCGGTGAGCTCAAGAGCGTCATCGCTCAGGTCGAGTCGACCGGCAGCACCTTGGCTGCCCAGATGGTCGGCCAGGCCGGTACCGCCGCGCAGGCTGCGCTGGCGCGGTTCCACGAGGCTGCTGCCAAGCAGATCCAGGAGCTGAACGACATCTCCAACAACATCCACACCTCGGGTAGCCAGTACTCGGCCACCGACGACGATCAGGCCGGCAACCTGGCCTCGTCGATGAACATCTGACCTAACTGACCTCAAGAACGGAGACACAACATGACAGAACAGGTTTGGAATTTCGCCGGTATCGAGGGCGGTTCGGCTGAGATCCAGGGCGCCGTCGGCACCACCGCCGGCCTGCTGGACGAGGGCAAGGGCTCGCTGGCCTCGCTCGCCTCGGCGTGGGGCGGCTCGGGTTCGGAGGCCTACCAGGCCGTTCAGACCCGCTGGGACAACACGTCCATGGAGCTGAACCAGGCGCTGCAGAACCTGGCCCAGACGATCAGCGAGGCGGGGCAGACCATGTCCCAGACCGAAGCCGGCGTCACGGGAATGTTCGCCTAGTTAACGGGCAACACGCACGCATGCATTGGTGGGCGGGTAACCGGTCTATCTTTTGATAGGCCGAACCCGCCCACCACTTGTGCTTGGGTGTAAAGATCTAACCATCTGTTTTGACTATCTGAGGGGTCCCCATGTCGGCCGACTATGACCGGCTCTTCCACTCGTCGGAACCGGGTAAACCGGTCGACGACGCCACCGCCATCGTGGACAGAGATGCCATCCTGAAGGCCGCCGCGGCCGCGCCGCCACCGCCCGTACCGGTCGGGGAAACCAGTTCCACGGATGTACCGGTGGCTCCCACCGCATCCACCCAGACTCAGGCTGCCGCGCAGCCGCGGCATGCGGAGACGACGCCGCAGATGCCCGCGCCGATGCCGCAGCCTCCGGCGACCGCGCCGCAGTGGCCGCAGAATTCGATGCTGCGGGCGCCGCAGCAGCAGGCCGGTCAGGGCGCGCGCCACGAGCAGGCCCGGTCCATGCCCGGCCCGGCGCCGCGCGTCGCGCCCGGTCCCGCGCCGTCGCAGTTCGCCGACTTCGACCCTGAGGTCAGTGGTCAGTGGCGGGCAGGGCAGGCGATTCCGACCCCGGCCGCGCCCGGCCCCACCTCGGCTGCCTCGATGGGCAACCACCGCGCGATCGACGCGCTCTCGCACGTCGGGGTGAAGACCGGTGTGAAGATGCCGTCGCAGCGCGGATGGCGCCACTGGCTCTACCTGACCACGCGGATCAACCTGGGTCTGTCGCCCGACGAGATCTACGAACTCGAACTGCACAACCGGATTCGGCGCAACGCCCGCGATTCCTATCAGATCGGCGTCTTCGGCCTGAAGGGCGGCGTCGGCAAGACCGCCGTCACCGTCGCGCTCGGATCGGCGATGGCCAAGGTCCGCGGTGACCGCATCCTGGCCATCGACGCCGACCCCGACGGCGGCAACCTGGCCGACCGTGCCGGACGTCAGTCCGCCGCCACCATCTCTGATCTGCTCGCCGACCAGGAACTGTCGCGCTACAACGACATTCGGGCCTACACGAGCATGAACGGATCCAACCTCGAGGTGCTGTCGTCTGAGGACTACAGCGGTGCCCAGCGGGAGTTCAACGACGAGGACTGGAAGGGCGCCACCGCAGTGGTGTCGCGCTATTACAACCTCGTCCTCGCCGACTGCGGGGCCGGCCTGTTCCAAAAGGCCTCCCGCGGTGTGCTCTCCACCGTGTCCGGCATGGTGATCGTGGCCAGTGCCTCGATCGACGGGGCCCGCCAGGCTGCCATCACGATGGACTGGCTGCGCCAGAACGGATATCAGGATCTGCTCGGCCGGTCCTGCGTTGTGATCAACCACGTGACGCCGGGTAAGGCCAACGTGGATGTCGAGGATCTGGTGCAGCAATTCGAGCGCCACGTGCCCCCGGGCCGTGTCATCGTGTTGCCGTGGGACAAGCACATTGCCCAGGGCACCGAGATTCAGCTCGACCTGCTCAGCGATACGTACCAGCGGCGCATCACCGAGTTGGCCGCGGCCCTGTCCGACGATTTCGACAGGCTTGAACGGCGGTGACCGCGACTACTGCCGCCGCTGACCCCTCGAGCACGACGCCTGGCCGGCCGTCGACCACCCGGGTCACCATCCTCACCGGTAAGAGGATGACGGATCTGGTGTTGCCGGCCGCAGCACCCATCGAGACCTACATCGACGAGACCGTCAGTGTCCTCGGCGAATTGCTCGAGGACACCCCGAAAGACACGCTCGCCGGGTTCGATTTCTCCGAGCAGGGCATGTGGGCGTTCGCCCGTCCGGGTGCGCCGCCGTTGAAGGCCGATGAATCGCTCGACGACGCCGGTGTGGTCGACGGATCACTGCTCACCCTGGTGTCGGTCAGCCGCACCGAGCGGTACCGCCCCCTGGTCGAGGACGTGATCGACGCGATCGCCGTGCTCGACGAGTCTCCGGTGTTCGACCGCACCGCGCTGAATCGTTTTGTCGGCGTGGCGATTCCAGTGGTCTCAACGGCCATCACCGTCATGTCGCTGCTGTCGTGGGACGGTGCCGGCCAGGGCTGGTGGTGGGCGGTGGCGCTCGCGTTGTTCGGTTTCGGCCTGCTCGGCGGAAGCTTCGCGGCGGAGAAGCGTTACGACAACCTCGATCTTTCCGAGAGCCTGCTGCTGGCCTCGATGATCGTGCTCGGTGGAGCTGCGGCGCTGGCCGTGCCGCTGCCCTATGACGCGGATTCCCTTGGGGCGCCGCAACTCGCCGGTGCCGGTGCGGTGGTGTTACTGCTGACACTGGCCACCCGCGGTGGCCCACGCCGTCGGGCCGATGTGGCCTCGTTCCTGGCCGTGTTGGCGATCGCCGTCACGGGCGCCGCGATCACCGTCGGGTACGGCGGGGCCGAATGGGTGCCCGCCGGTGCGATCGCCTTCGGCCTCATCGTGGTGACCAACGCCGCCAAACTCACTGTGGCCGTGGCCCGTATCGCGCTGCCGCCGATCCCGGCGCCCGGCGAGACGGTGTCCAACGACGAACTGCTCGATCCGGTGATCACCCCCGACGAGGTGGACGAGGCATCCCCGACATGGAAGGCGATCATCGCGTCCGTGCCGGAATCGGCGGCGCGACTGCAGGAACGCAGCCTGTTGACCCGTCAGCTCCTGATCGGTTTCCTCGCTGCTGGTGCCCTGGTGCTGTCGGTCGGTGCGATTTCCGTTGTGGTGCAGGGGCATTTCTTCGTGCACAGCATGATCGTGGCGGGTCTGGTGGCCGTGATCTGTGGCTTCCGGTCCCGGCTGTACGCCGAGCGGTGGTGCTCCTGGTCGCTGCTGGCGGCGGCGATCGCGGTGCCGACGGGCGTGATGGTGCGTCTGTGCCTGTGGAATCCGGGCAATGCCTGGCTGGTGCTGGTGATCTACACGGTGCTGGGCCTGGTGGCGGTGATCGCGGTGGGTGCCACCGACGGCGTGCGTCGCGTGTCCCCGGTGACCAAACGCATCCTGGAGTTGACCGACGGTGCGGCCATCGCAGCGGTGATCCCACTGCTGCTGTGGATCGCCGGCGTGTACGACCTCCTGCGGAACCTGCGCTTGCACTGACGTTTTGGGCTTGTGTCTCAGGGCCTTTGGGGCCCGGAGGCCTCGCTGGCTGTGGCCAATTGCGTATCAAAGGGGGGATCACATGAAAGCAACGTCGAATATCCGTGTGGCTGCTGCGGCGGGGCTGGTTGTTGCGGCCGGGCTGCTCGGAGCATGTTCTGGGCACGTCGAGATTGGGAAGACCGCCGGCGTCGACAAAGAACAGCTCGCGAAGGTCGTCAAGCAGAAACTTGAGGCCCAGGCGGGCTCCAAGGCCGATTCTGTGGTGTGCGATGACGATCTGCCGGCCAAAGTCGGTGCCACTCAGCGGTGCGTGCTGACTGTCGACGGCACCAAATATGGCGTGACCGTCACGGCCAACTCGGTCGACGGCGGCAAAGTCAACTTCAATGCCAAGGTTGACGACGAGCCTATGGGCTGAGTGGATTTCGCGGCATGGGTTTGTTTTCGCGGCTGAGCGGCAACCGTAAACCTGATCCAGATGTTGTCCCGGTGTCGTCGCACGAGTTGTGGCATCGCTTGATGGGGCTGAACAATGAAGCGGCGCCGTGGCATGTCCGCAGGGGCGATGACGAAGAGGTCGATCTCGTCGCCGAGTGGAAACGAGGCCACCCGTACTGGCAGCCGATCTTCGATGATGTCAACGTCAACGACACCTACATCATCCGGATGGTCTTCGACCATGAAAAGAAGGAAATCCGCGCCAAGGACAGAGCTCGGGAGTGGAAGCGTGATTCCGACGATCCCTTGCACTGGAATCAGACGAAAACCAATGGTGATCTTCGCTTTTCGGTGACCGGGTGGGTCAATGGCCAGCGATATGACTTCGATACCAACGACATGAAGAATCCGATCCGCGACGTCGTGGCGGCCTCCGGGTGGACATACCGGGCCTTGATTTTTCGTGGTTTGTGACGGGCGCTCCGTTAGTCGCGAAAGCTGAGCCAGACGGATTTACGGCCTACCCCGACGGCGACTGCGGACCCCTTCCCTGCGCAACCGCGCGGCTCATCGCTTGGAGCACGGCGCCGCGCTTAGTCCTGAAGTCGGTTCCGTCGCGCTCGATGCGCGAATCGCCGCTGTGTGCATCCTCGGTCTTTACCGCAGTGTCACTCGGTTTGGGCTCATAGTGCGGCGGCGTCAAGCCCATGCCTCCGAGGATTTCCTCGCACCTGGCCGCTTCAGCAGCCAGCTCGGGGTACGGCGCCACCCACAGCCGCTCGCCCGGCCAACGGGCCCAGAACGCCGACGAGAATGTATATAGACGGGCCCGCTTCTGATATTCCGACTTCTTCGTATACCACGCGGCCACAAAAAATAGGAGTGCACATGTAATACCGATTATCAGAATAACGGTGATCAAGAAGGGAACCGGCCCCTCAAATTGAGAACGCAGATCGAATTGAGCAGCGGATATCACTGGGAATACCTCCCGGTTGCAGGCTGTCGCTCGCGCTCAGCGGCCGAGTTTAACGCCGCTACTACGGTATCGATCCAATGACGTAACTCAGAAATCTTGCTTCCTTCAGCGCCGTGCGGGTAGCTCTTCGAATTATCGGAATGTTCAAGAACAAAGATCAAAGCCCAACACCGCTGCGCTTCATCGCTCAGCTCACTGTAAGGCGCGAAGTTCAGTTGGTCCTGCGGCCAACGCGTGCGGAATTCAGCCGATTCCTTTTCCAACCGTCGACGGTAAGCATTCGGCCGGTTGGTGAAGCACCACCACCAGAGGAACCATCCCACTAGACCAACCAATCCTGCGCCAATCGCGACGGCGCACACGAGTGCGATCAGGTTGGCCAATGCCTCCTCAGGAGTGTCAGGCCAACTACGCCCGGACAGCGGTTCGATTGCCACAGCAAGGGCCAGCATGGCGGCAGTCTACTGGGCTTGGGCGTCAGTTGAGGGCCGCCAGCTGGCCAAAAATGGCGCATGGACGGTGGCCGAGACCCTGTTAGGGTTACGTAGTCAAGAGGAAGGTGGGGATTAATGGGCCTGCTAAACCTGGATTCGGTGAAATCGTTCGCCGAATATACCTTCGCCGCCAAGGGGGCTTATGAGCACTTGGATGCGTTAGGCTCAGATGACCCGGGAAGTGTATTTCTGGCCAAGGCAGGTCTGGTCGCAGACGGTATTGGCGCTACCCAAATGGTGGGGGAGCTCGGTATTGCGAAATACGGAGATAAATTCGTCAATAAACTTCCACAGAATCTGAAGGTGTTCGGCGAGTCAACTCCCGGATTGAAATCCGCGTACAGCCCGGCGCGCCAGATGAAGGGGCTCGGCACGCCCATTATCGGCGCGGCCCTTCTGGCCATCAATGGGTTGCAGTTGATGTGCGGTGTGGGAGATCCGGAGACCGGTGACCGGTTTGCGAAGGGGGCTGATGGCTTCAATCAGATCTCAAACGCATTGGACCAGACTAAGCCCACCGAGCAGTGGCGTAGCAGTGGATCAGAGGCCTACGCGGCTCAGAATGAGCGGCAGCAGGAACGCGCTGCAACGATGAGCAAAATTGATGCCGAAGTGAAGGGCATCATCGCTGACGAGGCGGAGCAGATAAAAAACACGCGGGACGCCCTCGATATCGTCGCGACGTCCCTGACCGTCATGATTCCGATTGCGATTGTCATCGGAAAGATTCCCCCTACGGGCCCGGCGAATCAGATGGCGTTCGAGCTCGGTGCAGTAGCGGGAGCTATGCCCATCGCGTTAGGCGCGTTCGGGACGATGGAGGCGCTGACGTTAGGGAATGCGCAGAAATTCCAGCAAGCCGCCAGCGCCTACCGAGAGGTCGCCGCCGGCGCCAAGCCCACGGCGGCACCGCCGGCGCTCATATCGCCGCCCGGGGGAAGTACGAGGTCACGGCCATGGTCACCGTCCGGCGGCGCATCGACAGGAACCGGAGAGGGATCGATCAATGTCTGAGGGGATGCTTGGCGTCACTACGGCGCATGTCCGAGCACTCGCCGACGGGCAGAGCACGGTGAAGGACTATCTCGAGCAGGTATCTCAGGTGACTGATGGCGTCAGTGCCTCCATGATGGTCAATCATGGGCCGGTCTGCGCGGTGAGTATCACCGCCTTGGCTTTCGCCAACAGTGCCCGCGAGGCTGCATGTGCGGCGATGGCCTCTGTGTCGGAGGATCTGTCGGAGAAACTGAACGTCGCTGCGTCGGGATACGACCAGACGGACTGCCAAGCCGGAGGGTGGCTGGACAAAGAAATGCATCCACGGTGACCGTGGCTGACGGGTATCGAACGGTGCGCTGCAATTGGTATGACTGACACATGACGCCTGATGGTTCGGACAATTGGGACGACACCGAGGACGACAGCGGACTCGATGCGCTCGACTTCGACACTCCAGTGATCGATGACGACAGCTCCGATCTCGACGTGCTACCGGATTACGCCCTGGACGACGCCTGCCAGGTCGGCTTGCATGACGACGGCTTTGAAGCAGTCCACGACTACGCCAGCCACGAAGTCGAGGACTTCGAGGACGACGGATTTGAGGCGAGCGACGGCGAGGCGGAACCCGAAGATGAAGAGCAGATTCCGGTCGTCCAGGCTGTCAACCCACCGGGAACTGTCACCGTTGCCGCCTACCTCAATGGCTCGGTTGCCCGGGTGGATTTGGATCCGAAGGTGACGATGTTGACGGAGGCTCAGTTGGCCGACGAGGTCCGGTTCGTGGCTGGCGTGGCAGCCAAGCGCGCGACCGCGGTGGTGCACATCAGGGTGGTGAACATGCTCGTCGAACAGGGCATGGACTTCCGTGAGGCACGAGACTTCGTGGGTACCAACATGCCCTACGCGACCCCGGAACAGGCCGGTGAGGCCGAACTTGCACTCATCGCGCGCCACTCCGAACAGCACGCCTGACTTGCTATCACTGGGCAACCGAGACCGTTTGCACGAGCGTGAGGTAACTGGGTGCGGTGAGCACTGACCTCTATAGATTCGTGCCCGAGACCTGGCCTGGCCTCGGGTAGCATTTTTCTGGACTAGTGGTAGAGGGGCCCATGACGGTCGTCGCTGGAATGATGGGTTTTGGCGGTCGCACCTCGCCGTTGGACATTGACCTCCGGCGGCTGGTGCGCGTGGCCGTGAGTTCCTCGCGTCTACTTGATGGGGGTGTCTGATGACCGAGATGCGGGTCAACGTCGCAGAACTGCGGGCGGGCAGTTTGGGTTTTAAGGATGCTGCCGACGCGCTCCCAGATGCACCCAGTGCGTTCCCGTCGCTTGGTGAGGATCGATTGGCGCAGGCGTTGACGAGTCGCACTAACGAGATCGAAGCGCCGTTGCAGCAGTCTTTGCCAACCACCAGGAATGATGCGCGGACGACCGCCACCAATATCGGCGTGGCAGCTGATCGGTATGAGCAGACCGATCAGCAGGCGCATACCGACCTCAAAGCTCGGTTGGCCGAGTTCGACTCGCAGTTCGGCACCTCAAGCGGGAGCGCCGGCGGCGGGGCGACGGATGCAATGGGCCAGTTCGGTCAGATGATGCAGATGCCGATGCAGATGGCTCAGCAGTTGGGTCAAATCCCAATGCAGATGGCTCAGCAGTTGGGGCAGATTCCGCAGACCATCATGCAGGGTGTGCAGCAACTCGGTCAGATGGGCGGCGGACTCGGCCAAGGCGGTGCTACGGGGGCAGACGGTTCGGGAACCGGTGCCACTGGGCCGAAGTCAGATACTGAGCAGTCCGCCGCCTCGGATGACGAAAATCGCGACGACCGGGATGAGCGCGAGGATCGGGACGAGCAGAAGGATTCGGATGAGCAGCGAGAGGACGCGGCCGCACCCGACGGTGCGGCGGAGCGAGCTCCGGTAGCCGAATCGCCGGCGGCTCCTGCACCTTCTGGCCCGACGGTAGAGGCTGCGCCCGTCCAGCGGCCGAGGCCGCCGGTTGATCCTTCAGTGTTGTTGTGACCGATTAAGTGCTCTTGACGTGAAGGTTTGGTGATGACGCTTCCTCCCCAGGGTCCGTATGGTTCACAGCCCTCCGAGGGTGGTGGGCCGCAATGGGGTGGGCCGCCGCAAGGTCCTGGTGCCCAGCAGCCATACGGTGGTGGTCCGGCCGGACATCCGCAGGGTGGCCCGCAGTATGGGCAGCCTGGAGCGCCCTGGCCACAGCAGCCGTGGGTAGGCGGCCCTCCGCAACCGTCGAATAACGGTGGTGGCAAGGGCAAGTGGATTCTGATCGGACTGGCGCTTGTCGCGGTCATTGCTGTCAGCGTGGTCGGCACTGTGCTTGTTCTTCGGCCCGATTCGGGTGGGGGTAACGGCCAGTCCAACACCGCCAACGGTGCCTCCGAGTTCGCTAGTGCCAACGACACCGGGCCGGTGAATATCGTTACCGAAGACCCCACGTGTGAAGCATGGACAAAGATCTCGCATGAGATGGATGCGGCTGTCCCGGGATGGAATAAGCAAGATTATTCTGTGCCGGCGGCAGAGTGGTCGCAGGAACAGCGAGAGGTGTTTAATAAACAGGCGGAAGTACTTGCAAGCGTAATCCCCAAAGTGGCTAACCTTGCCAAGAAGACACCCCACAGGGTGATGCGTGAACTCTACGGCCAATTCAACGCATATGCCCAAGCGGTCATAGACTCGATTCCAACATACTCAACTGCAGATAACGAACTAGTTGCCGCGTCAAACAAATTTACTGGCGCGTTGATTCGGGTGTGCGATGCGATCTACTTCCATGCTGCGCAACAAACGGCTCCATTAGTAGACGTGCCAGCCCCCCCGTCCGAGGTAAATCGGCCAGAGGGCGATGGAAAGCAAGTGCCCGTGCGATTTTTGTCGGATAACAGTCACCAATGTGGCGATTGGATTCCGATGGTGGCGCGGTTCAATGACAATACTACGGCGTGGCGTGGAACCGATTCTAAACTTTCAGTTGCGGAATGGACGTCGGAGCAGAGGGCCATCATGGATGCTGTGGGCCCTGTGATGACAATTTATGCTGACGATATGGAACGTCTGGGCAGAGGCAGCAGCAACCCGATCTGGGAAGACTTCGCAGTATTCGCGGCGCAATACATGCGGGCGTATGTCCAGGCGATTCCGACCTATAACTCGAACGTCAGCTATATGGTTTCCCAGGCGACATCCGTCGCAAACGCGATCAATTGGGCGTGCAAGGCGGCATCGTGAACGCGGTTTCCAATCCTGTGAACGGTGGTCCGGTGCTTCCTACCGATCTCATGGGCCTTGCAATGCTGGGCGAGTCTACGATTAGCAAGCCGACGGGAAAATATCTCGATATTATGACTGGCCCGGACGCATGGCCGGATTTTGATGAATCGGTGTTCGATCAGCGAAAAGCCATGCTGGGCGCACTGCAAGTGGCAGTCACTCTTGCCCGTATGGGGTGGGATGCGACACACGCAAATATTTTCAACGGGGAACTCGTGTGGGTGGGCGACAGTGCGACGGCAGCTGGGACTAAGGCCCAGCAGCACAGCGAGGCGATGCAGCAGATCCAACAGCAACTGACTGATGCCATGGAATGGTGCGGCACCGCTCGGTTGACCGCCATGATGGCGAAAAAGGCAATTTACGATTTTTCTATGACTAAAGATCGGGAGATTACGGATCTCCTGAACGAGGCGACCGACAAGGGGGAGGACGCTTCCGATAAGGCGCAGGACATTGCCGAGCAAGCCTATCGTGCCAACAAGCAATTTCTTTCCGATCTGGCCGCCAGCCTAGTCGGAGGAACCAAAGCGGACGTGCCTCCGTCATCTGATGGTCCTGCCGCCACACCACTCGATAACGGCACGGAATCTCCTGGTTCGCCGGAATCCAATGGGGAGTCGTCGGGTTCGGGTTCGGGTCGTCCGGGGTCTGCTTCATTTATGAGTGGCCAAAACCCGGAGAACTCGGATGGCGAGGATAAGACACCCGGAAGTTCTGAGGATCCGGCCGCGGTGGATTATGGGGCTGCGGATTCGACTGGTCAGGACACGCCAAAAGCGGCGGCACCCGTCGATGGTGGCCCAGACCCTGCGGCGGCGGTAGATTATGGGGCTGCAGATTCGACTGGTCAGGACACGCCAAAAGCGGCGGCACCCGTCGACGGTGGCCCAGACCCTGCGGCGGCGGTAGATTATGGGGCTGCAGATTCGACTGGTCAGGACACGCCAATTGCGGGCGCACCCGCGTTTGTCGCGCCGAGCGTCACCCCGCCAGGATCTGGCACGAAATCACCCGCGAGCCCAATGTCTCCGTCTATCCCCGCAGCGCCGGGGGCTCCAAGCCTCGGTGGAGCTGGTGGTGGGTCCAGCGCCGCTAGCGGAGCGAGCAGCCCATTGAGCAGTGCAGCTTCCGCAGCATCGGGTGCAGGCAGTGGCTTGGACCCGTCGAAGGCAGCAGCAGGTGCTGAGGCGCTCGCCGGTCGTGCGCCTGTGGATCCGCTGCAGCAATTCTCGCAGGGGCTTGCGGATTCAGCGGGAACCCCGGTTCACAGCGCGTCCGCGGGCGGCAGCGCTCCACCTCCATTAGCCCCGTCTCCCACGGTGCCGGCCGGCGACACCATGGCCCCAGCCAGCACAGGCGCTGCGTCGACATCCGTCAGCAGTGCACAGGCTCCTGCCGCGCCGGTGCAGGCTCCGGCATCAGGCGGCGGAATGGGCATGGGTGGCGGAATGCCGATGGGTTCGCCACCGTTGGGTCCGCCGCCGACGGCGCCTCCTGCTGCACCGGTTCCGCCGCCGGCGGCAGCTGCTCCGCCTCCCGGACCCGTGCAGCCGGCGAACATCGCTGGCGGCGCCCAGGTTGCGCCTATTCCGGTGTCGGCCGCGCGGGCTGAACGCGATGCCGCACAGAACGCAGCGAAGCGGACCGGCTCGGGTCCCTTGGAGTTGGCCCGTAGGATCGCTGCGGCGCTCAACGCTCCTGATATGGCCAACGTCGAAGACTTCAACTTCTTCTGGATCACGGCGGTCACCGTGGACGGGCGAATCGCGGTGGCCAACAACTACGGGCTGGGTTACTTCCCCGCGCAAGTCAATCTGCCCGATCAGGTGGTAATGGTCTCCGCAGATGAGTCGATCTCGCCTGCCGAGCGCGCCACCTGGGCCACGTATCCGATTCTGGCAGTCCAGCGTTGGGCGCAGGAGAATGACACGACCTTGCGAGCGGTGATTGCGCTTGAGCACCAGTTCACCAACGCCGATTCCGGCGTGCACCAGGAAGTTTTGGCGCCAGAGGACATTCCGGCGAAAGGGAAGATGGCTGGCCGTGACCGTCTGCAGGTCATTTCCCCGCAGATCAGCGGTCGACTGGCGCAAATCGGTGATGGCGACCTGGTGAAGATTCTCCCGCCGGCGCCGGTTGATACGAATCCGCCCGAGGACCGCCGATCGGACTTGTGGGACAAGGTGTGGCAGCCGTTGTTCAGCGGCGCCTCCAACCGCGGTCAGGTGCACCTACAGGCATTCTTGGCGTATGCAGAGCATGCCCAGGAGTGGGCCGTCTATGAGGCACACGCCGTCGGCGACGGACCCGGGCAACGCCGGGCCGTTGCCGACTTCATCTACTGGCAGCACGTCGGACAGCTGGTTGCTGACGCGATCGCGGAGTAGATTGCCACTGTTCGCGCCAGGATTGACGGCGTCTAGCAAAGCCATGCGTAGCAACGTCGGCTGAGGTCGAGCGGACAGAAAGTGCCGCATTGCATGCCCCTGACGGGCCCTTATGATTGTCGCGAGAAAGCGGTATGGCTTGTTCGGCCGACATTTCGTTTTTCGTGAGGGGCGCGTGGGACGGTCGGTCGGCGTCATCGGCATAGGGAGGATGACTAGCTGTGGCAGAGGAGTTGGGGTGGACATCCGACGGAATGAAGCAAGCGGCCGCGAAAGTTGAAGAGTTTCCGGCGTCAGCGTCAACTGGAGTATCCGCGCCGGGGGCACCCAATGATCTGGCCATCACCCAAGCTGCGATAAATCAACTTCAAGCGTCGTCGGACACATTGAAAGGGATGCTCGACGCCGGGGATATCGAGTCGAAACGGATGGGGTCGGCCCTCCGTGCCGCGGCCGATACCTTCGACAAGGTTGTCAGCCAGTCGAAGGAAGCATTCGACAAGCAGATGCACAGCGACCGCGACCGTGCTCGGCCATCGCACGAGGTCGAGACCGTGGTTCCAAGCGCAGTAGATATGCTCGCCGCTCCGGCTATTGTGGATATACCGTACCCCCCCGCAGGGGAATGGGATTTCTTCAACGATTGGCGAACGGTGGCGAAAGCCATCCATTCGGGGGATACGGCCGCGTCGGAGCTAAAGCGTTTTCGGGATGACTGGGAGAGCTATAAGACATGGCTTCCGACGCATGCAAAAGATTTCGTTGCGCCGGACGGGAAGGGTACTGCAGCCGAGGCATATACGCAGGCTATGCGTCTCCTGGGTAGCTGGTGGGGCGACATGGCCGACGAGTGTGGGAGATTGGTCCAGCAGGTGGACAAGTTAATCGCCGCGCACGAGAAACTGGTCGCGGATCACCCCACGATGGACGATGTGGCGACATACGACAGCGTCCCTACATTGGCAGTAATGACGCCGATTGGAGCCGTTGGAAAAGGGGGTCTGTACGCGTATTTTCAGGCGCGTTCGGAGCAGGCGATGATTGAGTACGCGAATGGCGCCGGTCTCCAGGAGATAAGGCCGGGTAAGCCGCCGTCAATTCGCGGGTTGCCATCGACAAGCCCTGGCGGTAATCCACCCGGCGTCACCCCACCGCTGGGTGGCGGCCCCCCGCCCGGCGGTAGCCCTCCGCCGGGAGGAGGCGCTGTGCCCGAGATGCCGCCGATGCCTGAGATGCCCTCGATGTCACCCGCCAGCGCTGAACCGTCGGCGGGTGAGGGTTCGGGAGGTTCACCGAGTGGCGGCGCACCCTCCGGCGGTGGCGCGCCATCGGGCGGCGCGCCGTCTGGTGGCGCTCCGTCGGGTGGCCTTCCGAAGGGAACCGAAGGCATGCCCGAGATGCCGGGTGGTCTAGAGGAACCCAGCCTCAAGCCGGCCAGTGCCGGTGGTGGCGGCGGAGGTATGGGTGGCGGCGGTGGCGGTATGCCCGCTGGGCCACTCGGCCCCGCCGTCGGCGCAGAAACTGTCGCGGCATCTCCGGCTAGCGCCCGCGGCGTCGGCGCCGGACCCGCTGGCGCCCCGGGCGGTGCCGGTATGGGTGGTATGGGCGGCGGCATGGGTGGTATGGGCGGCGGCCACGGTCAAGGCCAGGGCAAGGAAAAGCGTCGCAATCCGAACCTTTCGGAGGACGAGGATCTCTATAAGGAGGACCGCGCCTACACCGAGGCGGTCATCGGCCGTCGTGCGCGCCCAGAGGCAAAGGACACCAAGAAGTAGCAGGGACGCGCCCGCCGCGATGGCTCGCGTTCAACGGTCAACCATATCGGCTGGTTGGGGTTCAGGGGTTGTCCCCCGAACCCCGCCCGGAAGACCTCGCAGGACTCCCGGCGCCGGGTCCAGAGGTCAAGTCCGGAGACGTGGTGTACGTCGACGCGTGATTCTTCGTGGCGGACAGTCCCGCAGCATCTACAAGTCTGGACTCATTGGGGGTAGTTCAGTCCCGTGAGGCGGGAGCTGAGGTCCACCACCGCGTGCGGTGACGTAGGCCATGGCTTGCTGAACTGTAGTCAATGTGGTCCGGTACCCGGAGATTTGATTGACCAACTCGTCATTGGCGGAGAGCGCGGTCGGGCTAGTGCGCCGCTTTTCGAGAATCGTAATGATCTGCCAGCACCGTGACGCCTCGCGGGCGAGGTCAGCGTACGGTACCTGCCACAACTGGACGTGCTGCCAGCGAGACCTGAACTCGGCCGATTCTTGGAGTAGGCGCTGCTCGTGTTCATCCTGTGGTCCATGGCCACCGAGCTTGTCGAGAATCCATGGCCCGACGATCACCAGGAAGAACAAGAACGCAAAAATGCTGAAGAGTATGCCCGCATAAATGCCGAGGAGAAGCAGCCATTCGCCTGGCGTGGTCGGAGGGTGTCTCAATCCATCCTCGCTACGGTCAATTTGCAGTCGATGGGGTGCGGCAATCGCACGGTGTCGGGGACTGCTTAGGGCGGGCATACCAGTGGACTGGGTTTTGTTTGACGTTAGCTTACTGTTGCCCAGCCTGGCCGGCGAGGAACGACAACGACGCCGTGGTCAGTCGCATCATGGCTCGGAAAGAGGGGGTCGCGACGGCCACCTGATTCGGCGCGAGGCCGGGTGAGGTGTCGTCAGGAGTGGGCAGAAATGGTGCATCGACGCGGGTGGGAGCGCTGTTAGGCTTGCCGGGTTGGGGGATAAGTTTGGGGATGCGAGGTTACTTTGGCTATCAAAGAGGCGATCGAAGTTGTCTTCGCGGGCAAAGGTTGGTTCGACCACATCCAAGGAGCCACGGATGAGAAGGCCAATGTCGTAGACCAGGTGCTGGCGGGCGCCGGGCTTGGCGCGGACGCCCTCGGTACGGCTCAGATGGTGCCGACTATGGCGGCGAAGCTCTACCCCAAGGTGGCACCGGTGGTGGAGGGGGCGTTCCCCAAGGCCGCGTCCTTCGCGTCGAAAGCTATCCCCAAGGTAGCCGCTCTCGAGACCCCAATAATCGGATCCACGTTGCTTGCAATTAATGCTCTTTCCCTGACCTTGGGCATTGGTGATCCCGAAACTGGCCACCGCTTCGAACAGGGGGCAAGCAAGTTCGAAGGCGTACGCGGCACGCTGGAATCCGCAACACCGACTGGCCAGTGGGTGGGGGACGGATCTGAGGCCTATCGTCGGCAGAACGAACGGCAACAAGTCCGAGCCGAGCACATGCGTTCAACCGATGGCAAACTAAAAAGCGTTATCGCCAGCCAGGCCGATCAGGTCCTCATGGCAAGGCGAGTTCTCGACGGTGCGGCCACGGCGCTTACCGCGTGTATCCCGGCCGCGATCTCGCTTGGTTTGACTCCGGTTCCCCCAGTGGGCGTGCCTGCTCAGCTTTCCTTCGAAACCACCGTGTCGAACATCGCCCTGGTTACCTGCGGGGCAGCCCTGCAAATGTTGAATGCCGCAGTTCTTAAGAACGCCATGGACATAACGATGGTAAGTGAGGACTACGCCAAAGACCCGCACGCGGCGGCATCAGGGGCTAAGTCGGGTTATCTGCGCGTCGCCACCGGGCACGTCCGAGAACTGTCTTCTGCGCAGGGGCAAGCGAGAGGTCAGATTCAAGCCGCCTCAACCATAACCAACGGTGTCAGTGCGTCGATGTTCGCAAACCATGGTATTGCCTGTTCGGCGGCTAACACAGCAGTCGCTATGGCGGACAGTCGCCGTGGCAGTGCATGTTCAGAAATGGCGACTGCGTCCGAACGTCTTTCCGACAAGCTGGGCATTGCCGCAGACCGTTACGACGGTGTTGATGCAGCGATGAGCGGTCGACTCGGTAAACAGATGCACCCCCGGTGATGCTGACGATTTATGCGCCGCGCTTCGGCTGCAAATGCAATTCACAAAAGGACATGACTGCAAACGATGACTGGCATTTACGACGAGTCCGATAGCGGCCACGACTTGGACGCGCTGGATTTCGGCGAGTCCCAAGTCGTTGACGTTCCGTCTGATCTCGATGTCTTAGCTGAGGTATACACGCCGGAGGAGACGGGCTATGACCGCGCTGGGTGCGACGACACCCAGTTGGACGCGATACCGGACAGTGTGCCCGTTCCGGAGCAGGATGACTGGGATGCGCTCAGCGGTCCCGAGGAGGCCGACGAGGAAGTTGTTCCGGTCATCCAAGCGATGAATACGCCGGGCACCGTGGCGTGCGCCGTCTTCCTTAGCGGGACGATCTCTCATGTCAGCTTGGATTCAAGCGTATCTTCGCTCGACGAAGCGCAACTCGCTGAGGAAATCCGAGTTGTCGCTGACGTTGCCACCAAGAAGGCGTCAGCACTCCTCCATATCAATGTGGTGGAAACGTTCGTTGAACAAGGGTGGAACTTGCGAGAAGCTCGCGAATTTGTCGAGAAAAACGCACCGTTCACCACTCCTCAGCAGGCTTACGAAGCCGAACTCGCACTCAGTGCGCGGCATTCCGAACACCGGGAGTGAACCGACCGTAAGTCGAGGAAAAGCGCCGCAACGCGCTCGCGGAGGACGAGGACCTCTACGTCGAGGACCGCGACTACACCGAAGCGTTCATCGGTCGCCGCGCGCGCACGAATGCCAAGGACGGCAAGTAGTCAAGCGTCCGTGGACGAGGGCGAGTTTCGTTGGGCACTAGCCTAGTCAATTTCCGCCGAATGCGAGCCACACAAATCAGCCCGCCTCGCCAGGGCGAGACGGGCTGAACTAGTGGGGCACAGAGACTTCAGCCCGGCTGTTGGCCTTCCGCAGTCAATTCCGCAACCATCGCATCCAGCCGTTCACGGTCGGCTTCGATCGAGGTCGTCGCGGCGGCCGTGGCCTTTTGAATGGCCTCGTTGAGACGTTGTTCGACGGTCTGGGCGCCCAACCGCAACAAGCCATCTTTGATGTACACGTCGATCAGATGGTGGTGACCGTTGAGCGTCACCTCGACGCTCTGGGCTTCGTCTGTCGCGGTGAACGTTTCGGTGTTCATCTTGTGCAGTTGGTCGTCCATCAGGGACTGCAGCTGTTGCGCCTGGCGCAGGACCGCGGCGACCTGCGGGTGCATCTCGTCTGCCATGACTATTCCTCCCGACCTTTCTGGGTCCCCTCGCCCAGGAAGCTTGATGTCATTGCTCCAGCGCCATCTGGTAACGGCTCTCTTCACGCGGATTGATCAACGTGATGGGCAGCTGACGGTGCCGCGGTGTGTCAATGAAGTTGGGCCGCATGATCACTCGACCCACGCCTTGATGTGGTCCGAGATAGGTCGTGGCATTGGGCCAGGCGACGCGGGGCACGCGTCCGACACGGCCGTTGATCATGGTGGCGAATTCGCGCATCTGCGGCCCGAGGGTCACCACTGCGCCGGAGGCCGCCGAGCGGATGACGAACTGGGTGAACAGCCGGGCATCGCCGAGGTTGATGCTGACGTCGACGTTGTCGAACGGCATGTACACCGGGTAGCGGTCGGACGTTTCACCGACGAGCACGCCGGCCGAGCCGATCGGCAGGTCGTAATGCTTGTCGGTCACTGGGCTAATGCCTTGCAGCGCCGCGCGCTGACCTCCGTACAGGCACGAAAACCCGCGTGGCGTGGTCGGATTAGACAAGGTGGTGAGCAGCACGGTGCTGGTCGGGGCCATTCCGGGGCACAGTCGCACGCGGGTGGTGGTGTGATCGGCGCGTGCCGACCACCATGCATCCGGGCCGCCGGGCGCGATGTAGGCCGCGGTGAACGTGCTGCGGCCCTTGATCACCGACCAGGTTTCCTTTTCGAAGCTGATCTCGGTGGCCTTGTCGTAGTCGTCGAAGCTGCGTGCGCAGCGTGCGTCGATTCCGTTGCTGGCCAATTGATCTGCGATCCGGGTGGTCGAGGCCACGAGATACCGGGCCAGCCCGGACACTCCGCTGTCGCGGCGATGAGCCGAGCGTTGCGTCTTCTCCGGGTTGGCGCGCAACACGATCCAGGTGCGCCGGTTCGACGGTGCCGGATACGGACCGACCACCTGCTCGTAGAGGGCCACCAGGCTGGCCGGCGCCGTCTTGCCCACGCGATAACCGGCCGAGACCACGTCGGCCTCGAGATCGGGACAGTGTGCCTCGATCAGGTTCTCGACGAGCTTGGTGCTGACGGTGTCATCGGACACGGCACTGCCGTTGACGATCACCGTCGGGGTGAAAGGCCTTGGCACCAACTCGATCACGGCCACCAGATAGTCGCCCTGCCACCGCACGGCGACGTGATCACCAGGCATCACCGTGGCGCCGACCGCCGGCTCCGACGCCACGTCGGGCGTGCTGCGGTGCCTGCGTCGCCACGAGAAGACCGCCTTGACCCAGCCGGTGAGCCGCCGTCCGCGGATGGTCAGCACCGAGAAGATCGCGATCAGCACGGACAGCGTGATGCCGAGCCACAGCAGCTTGAAGTGCAGGCACAGCGCAATGCACGCCGGGATCAGCGTGGCCGCCCAGATGGCGTGACCCGTGGTGAAGCGGAAACCGAACTGCCGCAGGAAGTTCATTGGCGGCGCCGCAACGCGCGTCGGGTCATGGCTGCGATCCCGAGGATCAGCACCAGCGCGGCCCCGGCGACCACCACACCGGTGATCGGGCCACGGTCTGGCGGCGGAATGTACACGGGCGGGGGAACTTCCTTGACCCGGAACGGAGCCTTCTTCGGCCCGTCGGGGACCTCCCACGTCAGGGCGGCCACCGGATCGACCACACCGGCACCGACGTAGTTGTCGACGCCGCCGCCGGGGTGGCGGGCGGTGGCGGTGATCCGGTTGATCACCTGGGCCGGGGTCAGATCCGGGAAGCGCTGCTTGACCAGCGCGGCCAGACCGGAGACGAACGCCGCAGAGAACGACGTGCCGTTGAGCGGCACCGGGCCGTCCTCACCGGGGGTGGCGTTGATCGGCTGGCCCTCGTAACCCAGAGCGACGAGGTTCTCGCCGGGGGCGGCTGCGCCCACCCAGGGGCCCGACATCGAGAAGTTGCTCGGCTGACCGTTCTGGCCGATGCTGCCGACGGTGAGCACCAGCGGGTCGTACCAGGCCGGGCTGACGATGGTTTGCACACCCTTCCAGCCACGCGCATCGGCCGGGACCGCTGGATCCGGCGGCGGGTTCTGGGTGCAGTCCTGACCGGTGTTGCCGGCGGCCACGATGATCACCGCGCCCTTGACGTTGACGGCGTAATTGATCGCCGCGCCGAGGCTGGACTCGTCGATCCGGCGGGTGACCTTGTAGCAGGCGGCCTCACTGATGTTGATCACCTGCGCGCCGAGGTTGGCCGCGTGAACCACCGAGCGCGCGAGGCTGCGAATCGAACCTGCCGTCTGGGTGGTGTTCGGGTCATTGGGGTCCTGGCGGGAACCCTTGGGCTGGAAGGCCACCGACGTCTGGCGCAGCGAGATCAGTCGCGCATCCGGGGCGACACCGACGAATCCGTCGGTGGGTGCGGGACGTCCGGCGATGATCGACGCGGTGAGCGTCCCGTGGGCGTCACAGTCGGACATTCCGTTGCCGCCGGCGTCGACGAAGTCGCCGCCCGGCTCGGCAGGGACGCGGGGAGAACCGTTGACCCCGGTGTCGATCACGGCGACAGTTACCCCGGCGCCGGTTGCGAACTTCTGCGCCTCGGCCAGCTTCAGGTAGTCGGCCGCCCACGGCTTGTCGGCGAAGTTCGAGTTCGGCATGACCGTGGGGGCGGCGCAGATCTTGCGCTGTTCCATCGGCTGGTCGGGGCCAGTCTCATCAGGCGGAACGGCCCCGGCATCGATCGCCGGCGGGTCGATCGCCCACGCGGGCGGTGCACTGAAAAACGCCAGCAGAACTGCCAGCAGCATCACGGCTAAGCGCTGCACGCCTCACACTCCCCCAATGACATCGGACATGTCTGCAGTGTGCTGGTGCACTTTCAGCAAACAACGCCCGGTCCGCTCTAAAATGAATCGTCTCACGTCAAGCCGACCCGCGATTTGCACGCAGGCAATCATAAGGGTGTCTAACACAGGTCGACGACGCTTTCTCGCCCGTAGCACTAGGCATCGAGGTCGTGGCTCACCAGTTCTGCGACGGTCGCCAGCACACCGGCGTTGTCGCAAGCAACGGTCACCCGCGCACCGCAACCCGCCCCCAACGTCATGATCATCAGGGCCGAGCCGGCGTCGACGGGTTCCCCGCCGTCCAGGGACAAAGTCACCGGCACACCGGCATTGACCACCGCCTCAGCGATGAGCGCAGCCGGGCGAGCGTGGAGCCCGATGGCCGATCCGACGGTGACGGTCTTGCTGGGCATACCCCTCCTCGACGTAACTGCCCCGGCCGCTGCGGGCACAGCAAACGCATTTGTAACCTGTGTCACATGCCTTCGACAACTCCGGCCGTTCCGCCGACGGTTCTGCGGGGCGTGCCGGTGGTCGCCGGGGTGCGGTATGCGCCGGTGATCCGGCCGAGACGGGTTCCAACCCATGAGGAACAGACAAATGTGGCGGAGGAGGCCCGGCCGGCCGAGGCCGCCCGCTTCGCCGTGGCCGCAGGCATCGTGGCTGCCCGGCTTCGGGATCGGGCGACGCAGGCCGCAGACCTGGCGGCGCAAATATTGACCGCGCAGGCCACGTTGGCCCAGGACCGGGCCTGGCTCGCCGCCGTCGACAAGCGGATCACCGCCGGGGCGCCCGCCGTCCGCGCGGCCACCGACGCCACCGCGGAGTTCACCGAGATGTTCACCAAACTCGGCGGGGTGATGGCCGAACGGGTCGCCGATCTGAACGACATCCGCGACCGCGTCGTCGCCGAACTGTGCGGCGAATCGGAACCCGTTGTGCTCCGGCCAGATACACCGTCCATCGTGCTCGCCGAGGATCTGGCCCCGGCCGACGCCGCCACGCTCGACCCGGCCCTGGTCCTCGGTGTGGCCACCACTGGGGGTGGGCCGACGGGCCACACCGCGATCATCGCCCGCGAGCTCGGCATCCCGTGTGTGGTGGCGGTTGACGGGCTCGACGTGGTGCCCGAGAGCGCGATGGTGCTGCTCGACGGCGCTGCCGGCACCGTCACGGTGAACCCCGACCCGGCGCAGGTGCGGACGAGCGCCGCCGACGCCAGAACCTGGAAGGGGCCCGCCACCACGGCAGACGGGCACCGGGTCCCGTTGTTGGCCAACGTGCAAGGGCCGACGAGCGCAACAACACACGCCGAAGGCGTCGGCCTGTTCCGCACCGAGCTGTGCTTCCTCAACCGGGACACCGAGCCGACCGTCGACGAGCAGGCGAAGATCTACGGCGAGGTGCTCGAGGCCTTCGCCGGACGCACCGTCGTCATCCGCACCCTCGACGCAGGCTCGGACAAGCCGCTCACATTCGCACATCACAAAGACGAACCCAACCCGGCCCTGGGCGTGCGTGGCATCCGAACAGTCCACGGCAATCCCGGCCTGCTGGACCGTCAGCTAAAAGCGATCGCCGCCGCGGCCGAGGCCGCCAAAACCCGGCCGGGGGTGATGGCACCCATGATCGCCACCGCAGCCGAGGCCAAACACTTTGCCGCCCAGGCTCGCTCATATGGACTCAGCCCAGGTGTGATGATCGAGGTGCCCGCCGCCGCACTGCAGGCCGACAAGATCCTCGAGCACGTCGACTTCCTGTCGATCGGCACCAACGATCTGGCGCAGTACACGATGGCCGCCGATCGGATGTCGGCAGAGCTGGCTGCCCTCACCGACCCGTGGCAGCCCGCGGTCCTGTCCTTGGTGGCGCTGGCCGCGAACGCCGGAGCCGCGGTGGCCAAGCCGGTCGGGGTGTGTGGTGAGGCGGCGGCCGATCCGCTGCTGGCCGCGGTGCTCGTGGGTCTGGGGGTGACGTCGTTGTCGATGGCGCCGGCCGCGATCCCCGCGGTGGGGGCCGAACTTGCGCAACTGACGCACCGGCAATGTCGGGCCGCGGCCCAAGCCGCGATGGCCACCGGTAGCGCCGGCGAGGCCCGCGACGCGGCCCGACGGGCACTGGAACGGGGAATAATCGGACCGCGGTCCGGTTATAGCTGACATCACCCCACATATCAGGAGGTAGGAGATGCCAGCCATCACCGCAGACACCTTGACCTTGCCCCGAATCGCCGCCGCTCAAGCCCCGGACACCGAACGTCCGGTCCGCTCGATCACCACCGGCCCGCGCGGATTCGAGGGCGAGGGCTTCCCCGTCGTCCGGGCCTTCGGTGCCGTCAGCGCGGCCGACCTGGACCCCTTCGTCCACATGGATCAGATGGGCGAGGTCGAATATCAGCCGGGCGAACCGCGGGGGACGGATTGGCATCCGCACCGCGGGTTCGAAACGGTCACGTACATGATCGACGGGCGCTTCGCCCATCAGGACTCACATGGCGGCGGCGGGCTGATCACCGACGGCGCCACGCAGTGGATGACCGCCGGATCGGGCATCCTGCACATCGAGACCCCGCCGGCCGAGCTCGTCGAGAGCGGTGGCACGTTCCACGGCGTCCAACTGTGGGTGAACCTGCCGAAGAAGGACAAGTTCGCCAGCCCGCGCTACCAGGCGATCGAGGGCACCGACGCCAAACTGCTGACGTCCCAGGACGGCGGCGCCCTGGTGCGCATCATCGCGGGCCAGATCGACGGCGCGAAGGGTCCGGGCAGCACGCACACCCCGATCACCTTGGCGCACGCCACGATTGAACCGGGTGCCCAACTCAACCTGCCGTGGGACCGCGAGTTCAACGCCCTGGTGTACGTGCTGAGCGGGCGCGGCAGCGTCGGCCCGGGGGGTCATCCGATTCATCAGGGACAGTTGGCCGTCCTGGGCCCCGGCGACCGGATCACGGTGTCGGCGCAGCCCACCCAGGATTCGCACCGGCCCGCGATGGAGGTTCTGCTCCTGGGCGGCAAGCCGATTCGCGAACCGGTGTTCCATTACGGCCCGTTCGTGATGAACTCGAAGTCCGAGTTGATCCAGGCGCTGGAGGACTATCAAGCGGGCAAGTTCGGCCACATCCCACCGAACGCGCTCATGCCCCACCGGGTCTGATCAACCCACCGACTCGGCAGGCTGCGGGTAGAGAAGTTCCAGCTCGCCGAGATGCGCCGCCGCCGTCACCAGCGGCAGGGCCGCCGAGACCGCCAGATCGGTTCCGGCGGCTTCGGCGCGCAGTGACACCACGAAGCTTTCCCCGATCGGCACCAGCACCGACGTGGTGTCGGCGCGGGTGAGCCGGGCGCAGATCGCCGCGGCATGCTCCTCGATCACCGCGCGGGTGTCCGGATAGACGCCCAGCGGCGGCGGCACCACATCGGCGATCAGCTCGGCCGCGGCGCGCACCCGATTGGCCCGGTTGGCCGCCCGCACCACTGGTGCACGCTGGTCACTGGGCCCACCGTTCTCCGAAAGGTATTGGCGCACAGCATCATCAAGGGTGCGCGAGGCCGCGAGATTGCGGTGGCTCAAGGCGATGACGCGGTTGGTGGCTTCCTCGGAGGCGCCGCGGGTGACGCGGACCACCGCCGCCTGAAGGAACTGTGCGCCCATGTCGCGGGCCCGGTCGACGGCCTTGGACACCGACGCCGTGGCGCCGCGCGGCCACAACATCACCGACGCCACGATGCCTACGAGCGCGCCGAGGATGACGTCTTCGATCCGGACCAGGCCCACGCGCCAGCCGGTCGGGGCGATCAGGTTGAAGTTGATCAGCACCATCATCGTGAAGGCCGCCTGCCCGGCGATGAACGATGCCACCTTGGGGACGTAGGCCGATCCGAATGCCACGAGCGGCAACAGAATCCACATCACCACCGGTTCCACGCCGAGCAATTCGATGACCACCGCGCCGAGGATGAACCCGATGGCCGTCCCGGCCACCGCGCGCAGCACGCGCGTCCCGGTGTCCAGTGCGCTGCTGCGCAGCACCGACATCACGCCGAGCACCACCCAGAATCCGTGCTGCACCGGAAAGACGTGGGTGACGGCCACCGCGAGGGCCAACCCCAGCCCGGTGCGCAGACTGTTACGCAGCACCACCGCGCGGGTGGCCACCAGCCCGCGGGTGATCGCGGCGACGGCGACGGTCTCGGGCATCACCCAGTCCGCGGCGCCGGTCGCGGGCAGGCGCCGACCCAACACCCGGGCCCACACCGGGCGGGCATCGGCCAGCGCGGCATTGCCGATCACCCGCCCGGTGACCGCGATCGTGGCCGAGATGGTGCGGCGCACCAACAGATCCCGACCGACTTCTACCGCGGCTGCGTCGTCGGCGGTGCCGAGAATTTGGGCGATGTCTTCGCGATAGTTGCCCTGGGCCACGCTGCGCTGCTCGGCCAGCGCGGCGCGCAGATCGACGCTGCGAGCGGCCCGTTCGGCGCGGTCGGTGATGCGCAGCAGCGCGGCGCTGTCGCGCAGGACCCGCACCGCTGGGTCGCGCATCGCGCCGAGCAGTTCCCCGGTGTCGTCGGTCACCTGGTCGCAGATCCACCCCAGGTCGTCGACGACGCGGACCAGGGCGCGGCTGCCCGCGGTGAGGGCGACGGGTCGATAGTCGGCGCCGAGGAAGCTTTCGTAGAGCGCGTTCATCGCCCGGGTGACGTCACGGCCGGAGGCCTGGCCTTCGAGCCGGTCGGCCAACAACCGGCACACCTGCGCGGCGTGGCGGCGCAGCTCGTCGTGGTGGCGGGGCGCGAACAGGAACAACGCGGCGGGCACGCAGACCGCCAGGGCGATCAGCCAGCCCAGCAACCGCTCCGGGATGGGACCCACCGGTGTGCACAGCGGCAGCACGAACAACAGCAAGGTGGCCCGTTGGCCGGCGGCGACGATCTCGCTGAGGACCCCGGAAAACGACACCACCACGCCGACGACGAACATCGCGGCCACGCTCAACCAGGGATGCGGGGCCAGCACGGTGCCGAGCACGATCAACACCGCGCCGTTGAACGCCAGACCGCCGTAGGCCAGGGCACGGGCCGGCCGGTTGCCCGGGAAATCCGCGGTGATCAGTACCGAGACCGCGCCGAAGATGGCGAACAGCGGCGTCTGGGAATCCCCGCCGACGACGAAGCCGATCGCGGCGGCGACGGGCAGCACGATGGCCGCGCGCAGCGCGCGGCGCAGCGCGTCGTAGTCGGGATCTTTCTCACGTAGGCGGTCAGCTGCCCGGCGCCAGATTTCGGCCGGGGTCAGCATGACCGCCGATGTTAGACGGGTTCGTCGGATCCGGCGTCGGGAGCGAACCGGCCCGCTTCGAGCGCGTCGCGCATCTGGGTGGTGATCCACCGCAGGGTCTCGGTGTCGCGGGGCAGGGTGCTCTGCTCGAAGCCGACGATGAGGAACACGCCCCAGGCCGCGAAGTACCGGGCGTTGCGCTCGTCGCCGATGAGCTCGAGGGCGGATTCGAAGAGGATGTCGAAACGCAGCTGGTCCACCACGGCCTGCACGGCGTAGACATCGGGATCCAGTGAGCTCCAGACCCGGATGGCGGCTTCGGCGCCGTGGGGCAGGTCGAGCGTCTCGACGATCAGGGTTTCGATGCGGTGGTGCGGGTCCCGGTCGGCGCGCACGGCTTCGACCACCCGCAGGGTGCGCGCCTCACGCCAGTGTGCGATGAGTTCGCGGGTATAGGACGCCCAGTTCGGAAAGTAGTGATAGAAGGAGCCGGTGGTGACCCCCAGCCGGTTGCACACCTCGGCGAGCTTGAGCCCGCCGTAGCCCAGATCGGACAACACATCCATACCGGTGTCGAAGTACGACTCCCGTGAAGCAACCCCCGCCATGAAAGCCAACGCTAGTCGCCGTCAATTTTGGGACGCGCCCGGGCTTTGCTGGTCAGCCGCTTGTCAGTGACCGCCAGATGACAGCGTCGGACGCCTCAGGTGACGTGTGGCACAATTCGAACGTGGCCCACATCGCGAGCCGGGGACCGGGACGTCCACCCGCAGCAAAGGCGGCTGAGACCCGTGAACGCATCGTGCACGCGGCCCGTGAAGTTTTCAGCGAACTGGGTTATGACGCGGCCACATTCCAGGCGATCGCGATCCGTGCGGACCTCACGCGCCCGGCGATCAACCATTACTTCAGCAGCAAGCGAGTGCTGTACCGCGATGTGGTGGAGCAAACCAATGCGAAGGTGATCGCCGCGGGCATTGCCAAGGCCCGGGAGGCCAGCACGCTGCTGTCCCGGCTCTCGACGTTCTTCGCCGCGGCGATGGATGCCGATTCCGCCGACCGCTCGGCGGCGGCCTTCCTGGTCACCTCCGTACTCGAGGCCCAGCGACATCCGGAGCTGGTGTCCGAGGAGCACGATGCGCTGCGAAGCTCACGGGAATTCGTCCGATGGGCCGTCGATGATGCGGTGCAGCGCGGTGAGCTGAGCACCGACACCGACATCCCGACGATCGTGGAAATGCTGGTCGCGGTGATGTGGGGCATGGGCTTCTATGCCGGCTATGTGGGTCACCGTGATGACGTGGCGGCCATCGTGGACAAGTTCGAGCTGCTGCTGGCGAACAAGCTCTGGCAACTGCGCGATTGATCCGC
Source organism: Mycobacterium sp. NS-7484 (assembly GCF_001953975.1). Classification (GTDB taxonomy): domain Bacteria; phylum Actinomycetota; class Actinomycetes; order Mycobacteriales; family Mycobacteriaceae; genus Mycobacterium. The sequence continues at coordinate 34,309 of NZ_MBEJ01000078.1, read as the reverse complement.
GATTTGCGTGAGGTCGCCCACATAGCCGTATAGCCTGGCTAAGTTCTTGGGTAGCATGGCTTGACAAATGACTGATCTGAGCGACGTGCGGCCGGGTCGGGCCGCGGGCGACAGTTGGGACATCACCGAGAGTGTCGGGGCCACCGCGTTGGGCGTGGCCGCCTCCCGCGCCGCCGAGACCGCACAACTCGAACCCCTGATCCGCGATGAGTTCGCCTTCTTGCTGGTGGCCGCCGCGGGCCCGGCTTGGGCCCAGCTGGCCGGCAGTGAACCGCACTGGATCGGCGAGGATCCGGACGCCCGTCGCATCCACGAGATGGCCCGCAACTACCAAGCGGTCCGCACCCACTACTTCGACGACTATTTCACCGACGTGACCCACGACGGCATCCGCCAGATCGTCATCCTGGCCGCCGGTCTGGATTCGCGCGCGTTCCGGCTGGACTGGCCCGCCGGCACCACGGTGTACGAGATCGACCAGCCCAAGGTGCTCGAGTACAAGACCGCGACGCTGCAGGCCCACACCGCAGTCCCCCGCGCACAGCACGTGCCGGTGCCGGTCGACCTGCGTGACGACTGGCCGGCCGCCCTGCTCGACGCCGGATTCGACCCGACGCAGCCGACCGCGTGGCTGGCCGAAGGCTTGCTGCCATACCTGCCGGCCGAGGCCCAGGACCGGCTGTTCGAACTCGTCGGCGCCCACAGCGCACCGGGTAGCCGTATCGCGGTCGAGGCCTTCGTGATGGATCCGGCCCGCTACACGCCCGAGAAGTGCGCGCAGCGCCGCGCCCGCAGCGAGCACATGCGTACCGCTCTGGGCCTGGATCTCGACGTCGACGCCCTGATGTACACCGATGACGAGCGGGCCGACGCCGCCGAGTGGCTGACCGCGCACGGCTGGGATGTTGACGCCGTGGCCGCCACAGACGAGATGGCCCGGCTGGGCCGGCCGGCCGCCGTCGACGAACTGGCCGAACTCGGTTTGGACAGCGTGCTGTTGCGCGCCCGATTGGACGGAGAAACCCGATGAGCTCACTGCGCAGTCATGACGACACCTGGGACATCGCCACCAGCGTGGGCTCGACGGCCGTCATGGTGGCCGCCGCCCGCGCCGGCGAGACCAAGCGTGAGAACCCGCTGATCCGCGATCCGTACGCGGCGATCCTCGTCGCCGGGGCCGGCACCGGCGTCTGGGAAACCCTGCTGGATCAGGACATCGCCAACAAGATTGAAGAGCTGGACGCCGAAGCCGCCAGGATCTTCGAGCACATGGGCAGCTACCAGGCCGTGCGCACCCACTTCTTCGACGAGTACTTCACCAAGGCCGCCGAGGCCGGCATCCGCCAGATCGTGATCCTGGCTTCGGGGTTGGACTCCCGCGCCTACCGGCTGGACTGGCCGGCGGGCACCACGGTGTTCGAGATCGACCAGCCCAAGGTGCTCGAGTACAAGGCCGAGACGTTGGCCGCTCATGGGGCGCAGCCGTCCGCGCAGCGCCGTGAGGTCGCCATCGACCTGCGCCAGGATTGGCCGAAGGCCTTGCGGGAGGCGGGTTTTGACGACGCCCAGCCGACGGCGTGGCTGGCCGAGGGGCTCCTGATGTACCTGCCCGCCGATGCGCAGGATCGGCTGTTCGAGCTCGTCACCGAGTTGTCGGCACCGGGCAGCCGCATCGCCGCCGAAACGGCCGGGGTGACGGCGAGCGAGCGTCGCGAGGAGATGCGGGAGCGCTTCGAGAAGTTCGCCGCGCAGTTCAACATGGAGCAGGCGCTGAATGTCCAGGACCTGATCTACGAAGATCCCGACCGGGCCGATGTCGCCGAGTGGCTCGGTACCCACGGTTGGCGGGCCGACGGTGTGCACTCCCTCGACGAGATGCGTCGGCTCGGTCGCTACGTCGAGCTTGAGCATGACGACAAGGGAGCGTTCTCGACGTTCCTCACCGCCGAACGGCTCTGAGCTTTCCCTGACAATAAGAAGGGGCGCCCCCGATCATGGGGCGCCCCTTGCTTGTTCGCCGTGCTTCAGCGGCCGACGTTCATGCTGGACAGGTTGATGCTGGTGTGCTTCACGGTGTTGTCGACCTGCGGCACCTGAGCCTTCTGGTGCAGCTGGTGTACCCAGATGTGGTGGTCGACGCCGGCGGATGCCGGTGCGGCCAGGCCCAGAACGGCAGCTGCCAATCCACTGGCGGCGATTGCGGTGAATCCGAACTTTTTCACTATTGATTCCTTCATTTTTTTAAAACTTTCTCAGCTTCCAACCCTCGGTCAGGGCGCTTTATTTCTGTTAAGCTCCCGCGCTCGCCGTGATAGTGGTCACCGCCGGTGACACTCAGCGGCTCTGGTGCACGCTGTGGTCGACCTGTGGAACGGTCGCCGACTGGTGCTGCTGATGCACCCAGATGTGGTGGTCGATCCCGGCGGAGGCCGGTGCGGCGAAGCCGACGACGGCGGTGGCCAGGGCACTGGCGATGACGGCGGTGAAACCCAACTTCTTCATTACTGCATCCCTCTTCTGTATCGCTTTCTTGAATGGTTCAACTAAAGCAATACTGGAATGATTCCAAAATAAACCTCCGAACGCCGTGACAGTGGTCACTCGCCGACCCGGTGCACCGACCATGAGGCAGCCGCCGTATACAAGAGGGGAGTTGAGCCGTATTTCCGGCCCCTACCGAGGAGGAATCCCCATGCCAGGAGTGCAGGATCGCGTCGTCGTCGTCACCGGAGCCGGTGGCGGTCTGGGTCGTGAATACGCCCTGACGCTGGCCCGCGAGGGCGCCAGCGTCGTCGTCAATGACCTCGGGGGTGCCCGCGACGGCACCGGTGCCGGCCACAACATGGCCGACGAGGTGGTCAACGAGATCAAGGCCGCCGGCGGCCGGGCCGTGGCCAACTACGACAGCGTGGCCGAGCCTGAGGGCGCCGAGAACATCATCAAGACCGCCATCGACGAGTTCGGCAAGGTCGACGGCGTCGTCAGCAACGCCGGCATCCTGCGCGACGGCACCTTCCACAAGATGACGTTCGAGAACTGGGACGCCGTGCTCAAGGTGCATCTCTACGGCGGCTACAACGTCATCCGCGCCGCCTGGCCGCACTTCCGTGAGCAGAGCTTCGGGCGCGTCGTCGTGGCCACTTCCACCAGCGGCCTGTTCGGCAACTTCGGCCAGGCCAACTACGGCGCCGCCAAGCTCGGCCTGGTCGGCCTGATCAACACGCTGGCCCAGGAAGGCGCCAAGTACAACATCAAGACCAACGCCGTCGCCCCGATCGCGGCCACCCGGATGACCCAGGACATCCTGCCGCCCGAGGTATTCGAGAAGCTCACCCCCGAGTACGTGGCCCCGGTGGTCGCCTACCTGATGACCGAGGAACTGCCCGACACCGACTCGATCTTCATCGTCGGCGGCGGCAAGGTCCAGCGCACCGCACTGTTCCAGAACGAGGGCGTCACGTTCTCCGACGGCGTGCCCTCGGTTGACGACGTCGCCGCCAAGTGGGGCGAGATCACCGATCTGTCCGCCGCTCAGCAGGCGTCGTTCAAGCTGGGCTAGAACCAGTGAAAGCGCTTGTCGCGCAGGCACTTACCGGTACGTCCGGGCTGGCGTACGTCGACGTCGAGGAACCGACCCCAGGGGATGCGGTCATCATCGACGTCGGCGCCGCCGGCGTCTGCTTCCCCGATCTGCTGTTGCTGCGCGGTGAGTACCAGCTGCGGCTGGAACCGCCGTTCACGCCCGGCATGGAGGTGGCCGGAACGGTGCGCGCGGCACCCGAAGGCTCCGGTTTCACACCGGGGCAACGGGTTTCGGCGTTCTCGATGATCGGTGGGTACGCCGAGCAGGTGGCGGCCGTACCGGCCAACGTGATCGCCACCGCCGACGGTCTCGACGACGGCGAGGCGGCCTCGCTGCTGGGCAACTACTACACGATGCAGTTCGCGCTGGCCCGCCGGGGCGGGCTGGTGGCGGGCGAGACCGTGCTGGTGCTCGGTTCGGCCGGCGGCATCGGCGCGGCGTCGATCCAATTGGCCAAAGCCATGGGCGCCAAGGTGATTGCCATGGTGCACCGGTCCGGCGCCGAGGAGTTCATCTCGTCGCTCGGTGCCGATCTGGTGTTGCCGCTGGCCGATGGCTGGCGTGAGGCCGTGCTGGAGGCCACCGGCGGGCAGGGCGTCGACCTGGTGGTCGATCCGATCGGTGGCCCGGCCTTCGACGACGCCATCCGGGTGCTGGCTCCCGAAGGCCGGCTGCTGGTCATCGGCTTCGCCGCCGGTGGCGGGATCCCGACGGTCAAGGTGAACCGGCTGCTGCTGCGCAACGTCAGTGTCGTCGGGGTGGGCTGGGGCGAGTTCGTGCGCCGCCACCCGGAAGCCCAGGCGCAGGTGGGTGCCGAGCTCAACAAGCTCGTCGCCGCCGGGCTGCGGCCACCCCCACCGGTGCGGTACCCGCTGTCCGAGGGGGCGGCGGCGCTCGAGGCGCTGGCAAACGGTGCGGTGCGGGGAAAGCTGGTCCTCGAGCCCTGATGACGCACGGCACCGCCCGACTCGGTGCGTAGCGTAGAGGTGTGGACACCGCATCGAGCCGGGCATTGACCAAGGCGCTGGAGCTTCTTGCCGATCCACCGGCCCAGCCGGACGTCAGCAAGGGATATCTCGACCTGCTGGGGGCAGGCAGTGACGCCCCGAAGAACGCCGGGTTCATCCAGAAGGTGTGGGCCTCGCCGCTGGGCTCGAAGCTGTACGACAACGCCCAGGCGCTGGGCCGCAAGCTCATGACGGCGTGGCAGGAGCCCACCGAATGGCTGGACATCCCGCCCGGGGGCATCGCCCTCGACGTCGGCAGCGGCCCCGGCAACGTGACCGCCGCGCTGGCGCGGGCGGCCGGCCTCGACGGGATCGCGCTGGGCGTGGACATCTCCGAGCCGATGCTGGCTCGTGCGGTCGAGGCGGAAGCGAGCCGGCAGGTCGGTTTCCTGCGCGCCGACGCCCAGAACCTCCCGTTCCGTGACGACGTCTTCGACGCGGTGACCTCGATCGCGGTGGTGCAGTTGATCCCGCAGGCCGAGGTGGCGCTGGCGGAGATGGTGCGGGTGCTGCGCCCCGGCGGCCGCATCGCGATCATGGTGCCGACGGCCACCGACCGCGGCCCGGCCCGGCTGCTCGCGAAGGGCGGGGCACGGTTCTTCGGCGACGACGAACTCGCCGACGAGTTCGAGCGGCTCGGCTTGCAGTGGGTGCGGTCCAAGAGCATGGGCGCCATGCAGTGGGTGCGTGGGCAGAAACCGTGAGCACACTCGGGGTTGTTCTCGTCGCGTTGGTGATCGCTGTCGGGCTCGTCGGCATCGTGGTGCCCGTGCTGCCCGGCGGCGGCTTTCTGGTGCTCGCGGCGATCGCGGTGTGGGCGATCGTCGAGGGAGGCGTCGTCGGGTGGGTGACGCTGGCGGTGGCGGCGGTGTTCTCCGTGACCGCCGAGGTGATCAAGTACGTGTGGCCGGTGCGGCGGATGCGCGCCGCCGAGGTGCGCACGTGGAGCCTGGTGGCCGGTGGGGCGCTCGGCCTGATCGGCTTCTTCGTCATCCCGGTGATCGGACTGGTGATCGGATTCGTCCTGGGCGTGTACCTGGCCGAGCTGGCCGCACGCCATGACAATCGCCGGGCCTGGGCGTCAACCGTCCACGCTCTCAAGGGTGTTGCCCTCTCGGTCGGGGTCGAGCTGGCGGGCGCATTGCTGGCCACCGTCACCTGGGTGACGGGTCTGGTGCTTGCCTCATGACGCAATGGACCCTCGGCCCCGAGTCGGGTCAACTGCTGCTGCATACCGGTGTCACCGGTAGTGCCGCCCGCATGGGCCACCGGCTGACGCTCACGTTCACGTCCTGGCAGGCGGTCGTGGAGTGGGACGGGGATCGGCCTTCTGCCGTGGAGATGACCGTCGACCTCGGCTCCCTCGACGTCGTGCGTGGAGACGGTGGGTTGACCCCGCTGACCGGTGCGGAGAAAACCCTGATCCGGTCCAACGCGTTGAAAACCTTGCGCGCGAAGCGATTCGGTCAGGCGCACTTCGCGACGACGACGATCGAGCCCGACGGCGATTCGCTGCGGCTGACGGGCACACTGGACCTGAACGGACACACCGGACCGCAGACCGTAGAGGTGCAGGCCGAGGACGCCGGCGATTCCTGGCGGATCTCGGGCGAGGCGCAGGTGCGCCACAGCGACTTCGGCGTCAAACAGTTCTCGATGCTGATGGGCGCGATGAAGGTCGCCGACGAGGTTCGTGTGACGTTCGCTTCGACTGTTCCGCGAGACGCTCCCTGACCGGTGCACAAACCCGGGCCCTACGCGTTCTGCGAACTTGCTGTCAGCTTTGCCCGAGTTGGGTGTAGACCAGCGGTGAAGGGGGTAGTTGTTGAGACGGTGAAGTGAGGAGTCCGATCGTGAACATCGTCTCAGGCGCCGTGCAGGCGGTCAGCCGCACCGCGGACGCCACCACCGCAACCGCAGGAGCGATCGGCGGGGCAGCAGTCAACGGAGTGGTCGGGGGAATCAAAGGGGTCGGCGCAGGGATTCGCAGCGGGGTGAGCCAGGGCAGCAGATCCCCGGCCGCGGCCGCCCTCACCCTCGCCGCGGTCGGAGCGGCAGGCCTTGTCGAGTGGCCGGTGTTGCTCACCGTGGGCGGTGCGGCTCTCGTTGTCCACCAACTGAATCAGCGTGACGGCGAGGAACCCGAGGAATCCCCGGATTCGCGTCCGGCGTCCTCGGCGGCCAAACGCTCAGCGGCGACCAAGCGTCCCCCGACCCGGTCTTCGACGAGCACCACCGCCAAGTCGTCCGGTCGCTCGGCGACGCGACGCACCGGTGCGGCTTCGCGCGCTAAGTGATCACCGCGCTCGGCCGGATCGTCAACGGCGCGGCTGCCCTGGCCGCGGCGCCGGTGCAGACGGCTCTGGCCGCCGCGGCGGAAATGGTCGGTGGGACGCCGGCCCGGCGTTGTTGGCGTGGAAACGGCCGGTGCTGGATCGAGGTGCGCGGCCTGCCCGCCGAACATGGTCGGCGTATCGGCGCCGCGGTGTTGCGGGAGATCCGTGGCCTGCCCGGGGTGCGCACGGTGCAGCTGAACTTCTCCTTGTCCCGCGTGATCGTCGAAATCGACGAGGACCAACCTGGTGCGGTCGGTCTGCCGCAGCTGTGTGACGCGGTGGCGCGCGCCGAAGCCACACAGCCGGACCCAGAGCCGGCGCCACGACCTACCGACCTGCCCGGCGACGGAATCGTTTTGGCACTCAAGGGCATTGCGGCAGCAGCCAGCGGTGTCGGAGTCGGTGTGGCGGCGGTCGGCCGGGTGGTGCCGCTGCCCCGGCTGCCCGCAGGCCCGGCCGCCGTCGTCAGCGCCGTCGACTACCAGCCCAAGGTGCGGGCGCTGGTGGAAGCCCGGCTCGGTCCGGTGGCCGCCGACGCGGCGCTCGGCGTCGGCGCCGCCACCGTCTATGCGCTCACCCAGGCCCCGGCGGTGGTCGCCGTCGAGTTCGTGCGCCATCTGTCCCAGCTCGCCGAATCCGCGTCGGCCGCCAACGCATGGCGGGCCCACGAGCCCCGGCTCGCCGCACACGCCGAATCGCTCGCCGCGCCACCGGTGCCGCCGCGTCCCTGCCCAGTGCCCGACGGGCCGGTGGAGCGGCACGCGAAGCGGTGTGCACAGGCTCAGGCCGCCGCCGCTGCCTCCGTCGGGCTGCTGACCCGGGACGTCGGCGCGGCCGCGACCGCCGCCGTGGTCACCGCACCCAAGGCGGCCCGTAATTCCCGCGAGGCGTTCGCCAGCACGCTCGGCCGCGGAGTGGCTGACCGTTTCGGCGTCCTACCCTTGCGGGCCAACGCATTACGACTCCTCGACCGGATCGACGCCGTGGTGGTCGATCCGCGGATCCTGGTCACCGACCAGTTGCGGGTGGGGCAGTTTCGCGATGTGGCCGAATCCGACCGTGCCGCGGTCTGGCAGTGGGCGCAGGGCCGGCTCGAGGGCGGGGCGCTGGACGTCGGTTGGCATCCCGTGGCACCGGCATTCGCCGGCTCCGAGCGCAACGGCAGGACCCGCGGCCGGGTCCTGGTGCGCCACAGCCACCACCCTCTCGCGCACAGCGTGCTGACCGAGATCCGCCGGGCCGGTGCCCAGGCGGTGTCCCTGGCCCTGGACGATCTCGGGGATCTGCGCTCGTCGTTCGACGAGCTGCATCAGGGCGACGGTGACGTCGATTCGGCGTTGGTCGACGCGGTCGATGCGCTGCAGCGCGACGGCCGCACCGTGGCGGTGCTCGCGGTGGACGCCTCGCGTGCCCTCGGTGCCGCCGACCTCGCGATCGGCGTCCTCAACGGGCACACCGGTGCCGCCATCCCCTGGCACGCCGATGTCCTCACCGACGACCTGGCCGCGGTGTGGCGCCTGCTGCACGCCATGCCTGCCGCGCGCCGGACCAGTGAGCGGGGTGTGGAGCTCGCCACCGGTGGCACTCTGCTCGGCGCCTTGCTGATGGTGCCCGGGGTGCGGGGCCGCGGCCCGGGACCGGTGACCGCCGGCGCCGCTGTCGGCCTGGTTTCGGGATACTGGCAGGCCCGCCGCGTGCTGAGGGATCCGGCGCCCAAGGCTGCCTCCTTCGAGGACTGGCATGCGATGACCCCCGAGCAGGTGCGGCAGCGGATTGCCGAATCTGCAGCACCGGACGATGATTCCCGTGCCTGGCAGCCGCGTGGCGGGCCGCTGTCCCGGACGTTCGGTGATCTTCTGGCGGCGCTGCGGGCAGAGTTGTCCGATCCGCTGACTCCCGTGCTGGCCGTCGGTTCGGCGGCCAGCGCGATGCTCGGCTCCCCGGTGGACGCCGTGCTCGTCGGGTCGGTGCTGACCGGCAACGCCATTCTGGCTGCCACCCAGCAGGTCCGGGCGGAGCGGTTACTCAGCCGGCTGTTGGCGGTCCAGGATCCGCCGGCTCGCCGGGTGACGGGCGACGCCGGTGGTTACGAGAGTGTGCCGGCCAAGCTGCTGCGTCCCGGTGACGTCATCGAGGTGCGCCCCGGCGAGGTGGTGCCCGCCGACGCCCGAATCCTCGAGGAAGTCGATGCCGAGGCCGACGAAGCGTCGTTGACCGGTGAATCGCTGCCGGTGGCCAAGCAGGTCGCGGCCACTCCCGGCGCCGCCCTGGCCGAACGGCACTGCATGCTGTACGCCACCACCACGTTGGTGGCCGGAACGGTCGTCGCGGTGGTGACCGAGGTGGGCGCCGCGACGCAGGCGCGCCGCGCCACCGACGTGGGTCAGGGCGCCGGCCCGGCCGTCGGCCTACAGGCGCAGCTGCGTGAACTCACCAACCGGGCCCTGCCCTACAGCCTGGCCGGTGGCGGGCTGGTCAGCGGGTTGGGTCTGCTACGCAAGTTGCCGCTGCACAGCGCGGTTGCCAGCGGGGTCGCGGTTGCGGTGGCGGCCGTGCCCGAGGGCCTGCCGCTGGTGGCGACGCTGGCCCAGCAGGCCTCGGCGCGGCGGCTGACCAGCTCCGGGGCGCTGGTGCGCAGCCCACGGTCGGTGGAGGCGCTCGGTCGCGTCGACGTGGTGTGTTTCGACAAGACCGGCACGCTCAGCGCGAACCGCCTACGCGTCGCGCAGGTTCGGGCCCCGGGTGGGCGGGCCTCCGAGCAGCAGGTGCTCGACTGCGCGGCCCGCGCCACCCCGCCCAAGAATGGCGAGCAGTACGAACACGCCACCGACGCGGCGGTCGCCGAGGCGGCCGACCTGGCGGCGATCGACGAGGTCGGGGTCTACCTTCCGTTCCGCTCCGGCCGTAAATTCTCGGCCGCGATGCTCGGCGACGAGCTGGCCGTCAAAGGCGCCCCCGAAGTGGTGTTGGCCGGCTGTGGGGACGTGGCCCGGGCTGTGAGCCGCACCGTCGACGAGATGGCCCGCAACGGCCTGCGGGTCCTTGCGGTGGCCCGCCGGCCGTTGACCCCGGCGCAGGTGGCGCGCGCCCGCGACGACGTCGACGCCCTCGCTGACCTGGCCTCCGGTGAGCTGCAGTTCGTCGGCCTGCTGGGGTTGTCCGATACGCCCCGTCCGGAATCCGCCTATGTGTTGAAGTCGTTGCGCCGCAAGGGTATCGGCATCCGGCTCATCACCGGAGACCATCCCGTCACCGCGAAGGCGATCGCGACGGAAATGGGGCTGCCGGTCACCGCCGAGCAGGTGATGAGCGGCGAGGAATGGGTGGCGATGCCACGCCGCAGCCAGGAACGCGCGGTCCGCGAGCGCCTGGTCTTCGCGCGGATGTCGCCCGAGCACAAGGTCCAGATCGTGCAGACCCTGGAACGTACCGGGCAGGTGTGCGCCATGGTCGGTGACGGAGCCAACGACGCCGCCGCCATTCGGGCGGCCACGGTGGGCATCGGGGTCGCGGCCCGCGGTAGCGATCCGGCCCGCAGTTCGGCCGACGTGCTGCTGCTCGACGGACGGATCGGCGCCTTGATCGACGCGCTGGACGAGGGACACGAGCTGTGGCGGCGGGTGCAGTCCGCCGTGTCGGTGCTGCTGGGCGGCAATGCCGGCGAGGTGGTGTTCTCGATCGTGGGCAGCGCGCTCACCGGACGTTCACCACTGAACACGCGGCAGCTTCTGCTGGTCAACATGATGACCGATGCGCTGCCGGCGGCGGCCCTGGCGGTGAGCCCGACGACACGCACCGCAACCCGCGCCGGTCACGGACCCGATCAGGCCGAGCTGTGGCGCACCGTGGCGATTCGGGGTGCGACGACGGCCGGCGCGGCCACCGGTGCCTGGTTCTCGGCGGGTTTCTCCTTGGCGCCGCGGCGCGCCTCCACCGTGGCGCTGGTGGCCCTGGTCTCCACCCAGCTGGCGCAGACCTTGATCGACTCCCACAGTCCATTGGTGGTCGCGACCGCGGCCGGTTCGCTGGTGTCATTGGGCGCGGTGATCAGTACGCCCGGCCTCAGCCAGCTGTTGGGCTGCACACCGCTCGACCCGCTCGGGTGGGCGCAGGCGCTGACCGCGGCCGGTGTGGCCACCGGCGTCGCTGCTGTCGCGCCGCGGTTGGTGCCCCGCCTCGCGCAGGTTGCGCGGGCGTCGGAGCCGCCGGATCAGTCGTCGACGTCGAGTACACCGCAGCGCCACAGCACGGCGTACAGCTCCCGCAACGGGAGAACCAGGACGCGCGATACCGCGTCGGTCAACGGATCGGACGGAGCGCCGGAGCCGGAAGTTCTCACGCCTCTCACGGTGCGAAGCCGAGATCTCGAGAAATCGAAGTCGACGTGACCGAAAGGTGAGCAATGGCCGAAAAGTCGAAATCAACCCAGGGTCAGCGTGGCGCCGTGCACACGGTGCGCCACGCGCGCGGATTCGCTGTGACGCTGCCCTTGGTGGGCCGGGTGAAGGTGCCTCACCCCGAGCAGCTGGCCTATTACGGTGCGCTGGGCATTCTGGCCGCGGTCGAGATCATCGACTGGCCGGTTGCCTTGTTGCTCGGTGCCGGGCACATGCTGATGCAGAACGAGCACAGTCAGACGGCGCGGGAGCTGGGTGAGGCGCTAGAGGAGGCGTGACCCGCCGCTATCCCAGCAGGTTCGTCCGCAACGCCGTGATGGTCTCCGGGGACACGCCGGCCGCCTCCACGAAGCCGCTCACTGAGCCGAAGTCCTGCACCAGCCGGTCCCACGCGGCGGCCAGGTACTCCTCCCGCACGCCGAGCACCTCGTCGGTCAGCCGGGCCTCGGCGTAGGTGACCATCTCCGGCGCATCCTGGGCCCGGGCCCGCACCGAGTCCATGATCCGGTTACGCAGGGCCGGGATCGCGGTGTTGCTGGCCAGGAAGTCGGCGATGATGCGGTCGCGCTCGACGCCGACGGTCGCGAGCACCGTGGCCACGGTGAATCCGGTCCGATCCTTGCCCGCGAAGCAATGTGCGATCACCGGACGGTCCTGGGCCAGCATCGAAATCACCTCGCGCACCGCGGCGTGCGCGCCGGGGAGCGTCGGGAACTCCTCGTACACCTCGGTCATGTACCGCCGGGCCGCGGTGGCGACGTCCTCGTCGTCCCCGGATTCCGACATCACCCGCTGAAAAGTGTTCTCGTGCGGCGCATCCTGGTTCGACGGGTCGTCGGGGTGGAACGGCAGCAGGTGTACGGCCACGCCGTCGGGCACCTGCCCCGAACCTTGCCGTTGCACCTCCTGGTGCGACCGCAGATCGGCGACATCGGTGATGCCGAGCCGACGGAATACCGCCCGGCCCGCGTCCGAGAGCTGGCTGAGCAGACTGGAGCGGTAGAGCAGCCCCGGTCGGATCGCGGTCTCGCCCGCGACGTCCCGAAAATTCCACGCCCCCGACAGTTCCCCCAGCTCGACGGTCATTTTGTGGCCGCCGTCGCCAGCGGCGACTTCTCCCGCCCCAACTCAGCACGGGCGATGGTGCGCATGTGCACCTCGTCGGGTCCGTCGAACAGCCGCATGGCGCGGTGCCAGGCGTACAGCCGAGCCAGCGGGAAGTCGTCGCTGACCCCGGCTGCGCCGTGGACCTGGATGGCCCGGTCGAGGACGTTGCAGGCGATCTGCGGGGCGACCGACTTGATCTGGGACACCAGCACGTGGGCGGCCTTGTTGCCCTCCTGGTCGATGGTCCACGCGGCTTTCTCGCACAGCAGCCGGGCCTGATCGATCTCGTTGCGGGACTTGGCAATCGACTCGCGCACCACACCCTGCTCGGCCAGCGGCTTGCCGAACGCCACTCGCTTCTGCACCCGGTCGACCATCAACGCCAGGGCCCGCTCAGCCGCACCGAGGGCACGCATGCAGTGGTGGATGCGGCCCGGCCCCAGCCGGGCCTGCGCGATCGCGAACCCGCTGCCCTCCTCGTGCAGCAGGTTCTCGGCAGGCACCCGCACGTTGTCGAACACGATCTCGCAGTGTCCGTGCTGATCCTGCCAACCGAACACCGGCAGCGAGCGCTGGATGTCGACCCCCGGAGTATCCACCGGCACCAGGATCATCGACTGCTGCTGATGCGAGGCGGCGTCGGGATTGGTGCGACCCATCACGATCAGGATCTTGCAGCGCGGATCGGCCGCACCGGTGATCCACCACTTGCGCCCGTTGATCACGTAGTCCGCGCCGTCACGCAGCATCGTCGTCTCGATATTGCGGGCATCCGAGGACGCCACGGCCGGCTCGGTCATCGCGAACGCACTGCGGATCTCGCCCTTGAGCAGGGGTTCGAGCCACTGTTTGCGCTGCGCCTCGTTGGCGAACAGGTGCAGCGTCTCCATGTTGCCGGTGTCGGGCGCGGCGCAGTTGAGCGCCTCGGGAGCGATCTCCATGCTCCACCCGGTCAGCTCGGCCAGCGGCGCGTACTCCAGGTTGGTCAGCCCGGATTCCGAGGGCAGGAACAGGTTCCACAGGCCCAGCTCGCGGGCCCTGACCTTGAGTTCCTCCACCACCGGGGGGACCGTGTGATCCTTCGGGCCCTTTTCCTCGCGATAGGCGTGGTAGGACGCCTCGGCCGGGAGAACATATTCGGTCATGAAGTCGGTGAGCCGGGAGTGGTGATCAGCCGCCTTGGCCGACATCGCGAAGTCCATGGCAGCCACGATAGCCACATGGTTAGACAGGTAGAAAGGTGGCATGACCGGAAGCTCCGCTGGAAGCCGCCCGCCGTTCCCACCCTTCACTTTGGACACCGCGCTGCAGAAGGTTCAAGCCGCCGAGGATGCCTGGAACACCCGCGACCCGCAGCGGGTCAGCCTGGCCTATACGCCGGATTCGCATTGGCGCAACCGTGACCAGCACATCCTCGGGCGCGAACAGATCGTGGAGTTTCTCACCGCCAAGTGGGAGCGCGAACTGGATTACGTTCTGCGCAAAAGTCTTTGGGACTTTCGGGAGAACCGGATCGCGGTGCGGTTCCAGTACGAATGGCACGACGCCGGCGGTCAGTGGTACCGCAGTTACGGCAACGAGCTGTGGCAGTTCACGCCGGAGGGGCTGATGTCGCGCCGTGAGGCCAGCATCAACGACGTCCGGATCGAGGAGTCGCAGCGGCGCTACTTCGGCCCGCGCCCGGAATCGGAGTACGGCCGCGACATCGAGCTCTGGTAGTTGCGCGGCTCGCCGCTCTGGTAATTACGCGGCTCGCCGCGGTGGTAATTACGCGGCTCGCCGCGGTGGTAGCCGAGCGTGCAGGCCAGCGCCCCGGCCAGCACCGCCAGCCCCATCACGGTGGCGGCCACGGCCGGCCAGCCCGCCGCGTCGAACGCCAGGCCGCCGACCCAGCCGATGACGCTGGACCCGGCGTAATAGAAAAGGTTGTACAGCGACGAGGCCTGGGCCTTGCCGGTGCCGGCGGCGACGCCGACCCAGCCGGATGCGATGGCATGCGCGCCGAAGAACCCGGCGGTCGCGATCACCAGCCCGGCCAGCACCGCGAAGACGTTGCCGGCCAACGTGATAGCGACACCGGTGACCATCGTGGCGATCGAGCCAAGCAGCACGGCCTTGCGGCCGAACCGGCCGGCCTCGGCACCGGCCCGGGCCGAGGCCCAGGTGCCCGACAGGTAGGCCAGAAAGACCAGGCTGACCACGGTCTGCGGCAGTCCGAACGGCGCCGCCATCAACCGGAAGCCGAGGAAGTTGTACATCGCCACGAACCCGCCCATCAGCAGGAAGCCCTGGCTGTAGAGCACCAGTTGGCGGGGTGAACGTAGGTTGTCCGTCAGTCGCCGGAGCAGGTCGTGGGTGCGGGCCGGGGTGAAGCCGCGCGCGGGCGGGGCCAGCTTGACGAAGGCGAATGCCGACAGACCGCACAGCACCGCCACCACCAGCACGCCGACCCGCCAGCCGGCGAACTCCGCGATCGGTCCGGTGACCAGGCGGCCCGCCAGCCCGCCGATCGTGGTGCCCGCGACGTACGTGCCTGCCGCGCGGGCGGCGTGCCCGGCATCGATCTCCTCGGTGAGGTAGGCGATCGCGACGGCCGGCACCCCGCCCAGCATCAACCCTTCGGCCAGCCGGCCGGACAGCAGCAATTCGGTGTTCGGGGCCATCGGCACGATCAGGCCGAGAACCGTTGCCGCGGTGATGGATATCGTCATCGCCTGGACGCGGCCGATGCGGTCGGCCAGGGCCGACCACGGAATCACGCCCAGCGCAAGACCAACCGTGGCCGCCGAGATGGTCAGGGCGGCGTGCGCGGCGCCGGTGCCCAGGTCGCGCGCGATCAGCGGCAGGACGGCCTGCGGCGAGTACAGCTGGGCGAAGGTTGCGACGCCGGCGCAGAACAGGGCCGCCAGCAGACGTCGGTACTCAGTCGAGCCACGCGTGTGCCCCTGCCACTGGACGGAGGTGGGGGAGGTGGTCACTCAGTCGACGGTAAGTCGCAGGCAAAGATGTGTCCAATGCATGGAATTAGTCACCCTTATGCACATTCTGCATAAGGAAGTCGGCCAGGCGGGCCGCCGCCGGCGGGAGTTGCCGGTCGGCGTTCCAGGTCAGACCGATCTGGCGTTTGGCCGAGCTCTCTGACAGCGGCACGTACGCGGCGCCCGGTTCGGTGCGCCCGGGGCGGGGCACCGGGACGACGGCAACACCGAACCCGGCGGCGACCAGGCCTTCCATGGTCGGAATCTCCATCGCCTCGAACACCACCGTCGGCGCGATCCCCGCTTCGGCCAGCAGTTCGTCGGTGAGTTGGCGCAGCCCGAAATCCGGCGCCAGTGCGATGAAGGGCTCGGCGCCGGCGTCGGCCAGCCGGATCCGCGCCCGACGGGCGAACCGATGTTCGCGCGGCACCGCCAGGCACAGCCGTTCCACATACAGCCCGCGCCAGCGAAAGCCGTCCGGCCGCGGTGAGGTGAT
The DNA here is from genome assembly GCF_001953975.1 of Mycobacterium sp. NS-7484. GTDB lineage: Bacteria > Actinomycetota > Actinomycetes > Mycobacteriales > Mycobacteriaceae > Mycobacterium. Next base: position 18,405 of record NZ_MBEJ01000078.1, on the reverse strand, counting down.
CGCCAGGTCGGCTTCGCCGTTGGCCAGGCGTTCGACGATGTGGTGCGCGGCCCCCTGGAACAGGTCGAAGCGCACCAGCGGCGCCTCGACCCGGAACCGGCGCAGGAGATCCGGTACGAACCAGCCGGCCTGCGAATGCAGGAACGCCAGCCGCACGGTGCCGGTGTCGGGATCGCGAAGCTCGGCGATCCGCTCGGTGGCCGAACGGATTTCGGCGATGCTGCGGCGGGCATGCTCTAACAGGATGTGCCCGTAGGCGTTGAGTCGCAGCCGCCGGTGCACCCGGTCGAACAGCGGCACCCCCACCTGCTCCTCGATCCGGGCCAGGGCGCGCGACAGCGTGGGCTGGCTGATGCCGAGTTCGGCTGCGGCGTCGGTGACATGCTCGGTTTCAGCGAGCACCACGAACCAGTGCAGCTCGTCGGAATGCATACGGCTGACTCTAAACGCGCTGATCACCGGGCGGGCTGTGCGATGCTGAGCCGCATGACCGGCAAGGTGCGGGTGGTGGTGGGTGATGACCACCCGATGTTCCGCGAGGGCGTGGTGCGCGCCTTGACCTCCAGCGGCGAGATCGACGTGGTGGCCGAGGCCGACAACGGTGCCGACGCATTGGAATTGATCCGAACCCACCGGCCGCAGGTGGCGCTGCTGGACTACCGGATGCCGCAGCTCGACGGGGCGCAGGTGGCCGCCGCGGTCAGCCGCGACGAGTTGCCGACCCGCGTTTTGTTGGTCTCGGCACATGACGAGTCGGCCATCGTCTACACCGCGTTGCAGCAGGGCGCGGCCGGGTTCCTGTCCAAGGAATCCACGCGCAGCGAGCTGGTGAACGCGGTGCTGTCCTGCGCCAAAGGACGTGACGTCCTCGATCCGAACCTGGCCGCCGGACTGGCCGGTGAGATCCGTCGCCGCAACGAGCCCGACGTGCCGGCGCTGAGCCCGCGCGAACGCGAGGTGCTTGATCTGATCGCCAAGGGTCGTTCGATCCCGGCGATGGCCAAAGAGCTGTATCTGGCTCCGTCCACGGTGAAGACGCATGTGCAGCGGCTCTACGAGAAGTTGGGCGTAAGCGATCGCGGTGCGGTGGTCGCCGAGGCGATGCGCCGCCGGCTGCTGGACTGACATGGGCAACGGGCGCGTCGTCGAGTTCTTCACCACTCAGCCCGTCCGGGTCTCGGCCCTGCTGCGGCTCCCGTTGATCGGATTGATCGTGGTGCTGGTCTCGGTGTGGGAGGTCGACCACTGGTTGCCGGCCCTGTACGCGGTGATCCTGAGTGTCTATGCTGCCGTGGCGGTGCTGTGGCTGGTGGTGGTGTTCCGCGGACCGATGCCGCCGTGGGCCGAATGGGCTTCCACCGCAGTCGATGTGCTGGTGCTCGTCACGTTGTGTGCCGTCTCCGGTGGCGCCACCGCCGCGCTGCTGCCGGTGTTCTTCCTGCTACCGATATCCGTTGCGTTCCAAGACCGTCCGTGGCTCACCGCGCTGCTCGGTGCCAGCACGGCGCTGGGTTACCTGGCGGTGTGGATCTTGTACTCCAAGCGCGACGATAACGTCGGCCTGCCCGACATCGTCTACATGCACGTGGGGTTTCTGGCCTGGCTGGCGGTCGCGTCGGCCGCGTTGTCGTTCGTGTTGGCCCGCCGGTCCGCCCGGGTGCAGGCGCTGCAGGAAGTCCGGCGCCAGTTGGTGTCGGAGTCCACCCGCGCCGACGACCTGCGCAATGCCGAACTGGCCGAACACCTTCACGACGGACCACTGCAAACCCTGCTGGCCGCCCGCCTGGACCTCGACGAGATCCGGGAACACAACCCCGATCCGGGGCTGGATCGGGTGCATGCGGCACTGCAGGAGACCGCGGCCGGCCTGCGGTCCACGGTGACGGCACTGCATCCGCAGGTGCTGGCACAGCTGGGCCTCACGCCTGCGGTGCGGGAACTGTTGCGCCAGTACGAGAATCGTCCAGATCTGACGGTGCGGGCAGATCTCGAAGATGTGGGCCACCCCGACGGACAGGCGCTGCTCTACCGCGCAGCCCGCGAACTGCTGTCCAACATCAACAAGCATGCCGGGGCCCGCACGATCTCGGTGGGTCTGCACCCGTCGGGCGGGCGGGTCCTGCTGACCGTGGCCGACGACGGTTGCGGCTTCGACCCGTCGACCGTGAGCCGGGCCGTTGCCGAGGGACACATCGGCCTAGCCTCGCTGCAGGTCCGCATCGAGGCCATGGGCGGCTCGATGGCCATCAGTTCCGAGCTCGGCTACGGCACACAGGTGCGGGTCACGTTGTAGCCGCGGCTACTTCACACACGGAACGCCGGATACTTTCATCTGGCTCAGATCCGTGGGCGCCGCGGATTTGGTGCCGGTCGCCGTTGCAGCCACCGTGGTCACCGGTGTGCTGGAGGTGGTCTCCTCCGTCGACGTCGCGGCGGTCGAATCCCAGCTCGAGTCCGTGCTCGAATCCCACTGCGACTCCGAATCGCTGGATCCGGTCAGGTACTCGTCGCCGGGGAAGTCGGTGCCCAGCGTCAATTGCACTGTCCCGGGTACGATCTCGGAGGACGGGGTGGTCATCAGACCGAGTTCCTCGGCCAGTGACTGCGCGGCGTCCTCGGCGCCGGTCCCGTAGTCGATCGTGGTGACGGCCGCCAGGGATTCGGCGTCACCGATCTGTCCCTGAATGAATCCCTCTGCCCCGAAGGTGGTTTCGAGTTGCGCCGCCAAGCCGGTGTAGGTGGAGGCGTTGATCACGTCGAGCACCGCACCGTGTCCGTCGAGCACATGCGCGGGTGCGGTAGGGGCGGTGCTCCCGTGGCCGGTGTCGCTGACCAGGTCACGGACGATGGCCCGGATCGTCGGGACGTCGACGATGTTGATGTCCTCGCCGAGCGAGTTCTGGCCGAATTCCTTGATCGGCAGGGTGTAGAGCGTGGGCGGTTCGCCGGTCAAGGCTGAGGCGCGGCTGGCGAAGCTGGCCAGGTCGAAACCGGAGTCCAGCGCGACGTTCTGCTTGGTGACGTCAAGCAGCTCACGCAGCTTGCTCGGGCTGGACAACGCGCCGCTCTTGCCGAGGGCCGATACCAGTGCGGCGATGAACGCCTGCTGGCGCCGGGTGCGGTCGAGGTCGGTGAAGTTCTCGTCGTTGATGTCGCGACGCTGACGAACGAAGGCCATGGCCTGTGCGGCGTCGATCTGCTGAACTCCCTTGCGGAAGTCGGCTCCCGAGTACGGGTCTGCGGTATCGGCGTTGAGGCAGACGGTGATCGGTGCCACCGCCTTGGCGATCTGGAAGAAGGCGCCGAGGGTGACCTCGACGAAATGGTCGATCGGGATGCCCAGCAGGTTTCGGACCGTGGCGATCTGGGCTCGGCGCCCGGCTTCGCGGGCCTGCTGCTCGTGCGTCGACGTGTCTTCTTCGGAATCGGACTCCAGTGATTCCATCTCGCGTTGGTAGGCCCAACCGTAGGCCTGCTTGATCTTGCCCTTGCAGGGGTCGACGTCGCAGCCCGCCAGCTCGACATAGTCGTCGCGGGGGATGGAGAACGCGGTGGCCGGGCTGCCGTCACCGGGCAGGTGCACCACGATCAGCACATTGGCGTTGTATCCGCCGACGGTCTCGTCGCCGGCGTGCAGTGCCTGATAGATGTCCTCGGGGAGCGGGTTGCCGTGCTGATCCAGCCGGCTGTCCAGGCCCATGATCAGAATGTTCTCGGTGTCCCCGGTGGAGACCGGTCCGCCTTCGAGCGCATTGGACGTCGTGATGCCGTCCAATGCGCCGTGGTAGGTCACCCAGCCCATACCGGTTCCGGCCAGCACAGCGGCCGCGGTCAGACCGATGGCGGCACGGCGGGCGACCTGCACGCCCCGTCGCGGCATCCGGTGCCGGGGAGCATTGGTGGCGTGCGCAGGTGCATTCATGGCACCTGCCATTATGAGGCCGTTCGCTGAAGCTGCTCGCACCGGGGAAAATCCCTGGTCAATTCGGCTGTCACAGCATTACCGTGCGCACCATGAAACTGCGCATCGCTGTGGGCATGCTGGTGCTGGCGGTGCTCGCGCTGCTGTTGAACGAACTCCTGGTGACCAGGGCACATCGCCCGGCCGAGGCGTCGGCCGGCGGACATGTGCTGACCTTGGACGGACCGGATCTCAACGTGCGGGAGTACGGACCGCCGGGGGAGCGCGCGGTGGTGTTGTTGCACCGGTATTCGGCGTCGATCGAGTGGTGGGATCGCGTGGCCTCGCACCTGGCCCGCGATCAGCGGGTGATCGCGATCGACCTGGTGGGCCATGGTGGCTCCGAGGCACCCAACGACGCGGCGGACTACGCGGCCGAGGGGCAGGCCTCCGCGGTGCACGACGCTCTGGTGGCCTTGGGCGTGCGCGAGGCCGTGTTGGTCGGGCATTCGATGGGCGGAAAGGTCGCCGCTGCGTTGGCACAGCAGCACCCCGATCTGGTGGAGCGCATCGTGGTGTCCGACACCCCCGGCGCCGACGATCTGGTCACGATGCCCCTCCTCGGAGCGATGGTGTGCTGGCCTGTCATCGGGCCTGCGCTGGATCGGTTCCGCAGTGTCGACGCCATCACCGAAAGCTCCCTGCAGACTGGGTTCGCCGCTGACTACCCGGTGCCGGAGTTTGCCCATCGTTCGCTGGAGAGCCTCACCTACGCCGGAGTCTGTGATTCGAAAGCCGAGGCCTCACCCGTCGCGGAAACACTTGCCGCACTGGACAAGCCGGTACTCGTGCTGTGGGGCGAACACGACGTGCTGACCCCGACGGAGCCCAACGTCGCGCGCTATACGGCAGCCGGGCTGCCGCCGGTGGTCATCAAAGATTCGGGGCACAGCCCGATGGTCGAGCAGCCCGAGCAGTTCCTGGCCGCGGTCACCGACTTCGTCAGGAGCCCAGCGCTCTAGTCCCTCCGCGAGCAGTCACAAACCCGTACTGTTTCGCCCGAAAAGCTACCGGTTTACGTCTGCTCGCGGCACTCAGGAGCCCAGTCCGCGGCACTTAGGAGCTGAGCCCCCGCGAGATGACCAAGCGCTGAATCTGATTGGTGCCCTCGAAGATCTGGGTGATCTTGGCTTCGCGCATGTACCGCTCGACCCGGAAGTCCCGTGTGTAGCCCACGCCACCGAACACCTGCACGGCATCGGTGGTGACTTTCATGGCGGCGTCGGTGGCGACCAGTTTCGCCACACTGGCTTGCGTGGAGTACGGCAATCCGAGATCGCGGCGGCGCGCGGCATCCAGGTAGGTGGCCCGCGCACTGACCACCGCGGCGGCCATGTCGGCCAGCAGGAACCCGAGGCCCTGATGGTCGACGATCTTGCGGCCGAACGTGGTTCGCTCATTCGCGTACCGGACCGCCTCGTCCAGTGCGGCCTGGGCGATGCCGACGGCCACCGCGGCGATGCCGAGCCGGCCGGAGTCCAACGCGGAGAACGCAATCGACAGACCCTGGCCCTCGGCGCCGATCAGCCGGTCGGCATCCAGACGGGCGTTGTCGTAGAAGGCCGACGTGGTGGGCACCGCGTGCAGACCCATCTTCTCCTCGGGTTTGCCGAAGCTCAGCCCGTCGAGATCCCCGGGCACCAGGAAACAGGAGATGCCCTTCGACCCTTCGCCCGTGCGGGCGAACAACGTGTAGAAGTCGGCCTTGCCGCCGTGGGTGATCCAGGCCTTGGAACCGTTGAGCACATATGCGTCGCCGTCGCGGGCGGCCTTGCAGTTCAGCGCGGCGGCGTCGGATCCGGCCTGCGGCTCAGACAGGCTGTAAGCGCCGATCTGTTCCCCGGAGAGCATGCCGGGCAGCCAGCGCTGCTTCTGCTCGTCGGTGCCGAACACCAGCAGCGCGTGCGACGACAGGCTGTGCACGCTGACCGCGACGCCGATGGCGGCCCAGCGCGCGGCGATCTCCTCGAGAACCTGCAGGTAGACCTCATACGGTTGCCCGCCGCCACCCCACTCCTCGGGTTGAGGCAGGCTCAGCAGCCCGGCCGCGCCGAGCTGGGCCATGACGCCCTCGGGGTACTTCTCGTCGCGTTCGTACTCGTCGACGATCGGGTCGAGGACCTTGTCGGCGATGTCACGGGTGAGCTCGATGAGGTCACGAGCCTCATCGGAGGGAAGTAGGCGGTCCACCGGCATAGTTGCATCTCCTAGTTTCTCGGTAGGACTGTACCCAGCCGCCTGGTCTACGGTGTCGGGGTGTGCACCAGGCCGGCGATGTCTGGATCGAGTTGTTGCAGCGCGACGATGACCGCCACCCGGTAATCCCGGCCGATCTGGGACCGTACGGTCGCCGTGCGGCCACGTCTTTCGGGCGGCCGGATCTCCTCGATGCGTGTTTCGAGGGCGTCGATGAGGTCCTCGAACTCGGTGATGAGCCCGGACAGGATCAGAACCTCCGGATCGAGAACCGCCTCCATCAGGATGGCGGTGTGTGCAATGCGATCGATGACCTCCCGAATGAGTTTCTGGGCGTTCGTGTTTCGGCTCGTTTCCTGCGCCACGGCGTCGAGGTCGATATCCTTCAGTGGCACACCTTCGGTGTGCGGGGCGACCGATTGCATGGCGTGTAGCGACATGCTGGCGTTGACGCAACCGGTTCTGCCGCACGAACATTGGGCATCACTGCCCGAGACCGGCATGTGTCCGACTGCTCCGGCCACCCCCGTCGCCCCCGTGTACGGCCGTCCGCCGATGATCAGGCCGACATTGACATGTCCTCCACAATCAAGCACCAGTGCCGAACGCACCTCCCGGGCATCGCCGGCGATCGTCTCGGCCAGCGTCATGGCTTGCGTGGTGTCCTGCACCGCCGTCGGTATGCCGAGCGCGCGGGAGATCGGTCCACCCAGCTCCACGCGGGACCAGCCGAGTGATGCGGATTCGACGACCAATCCCGTTGTGCCATCAATGAATCCGGGCAAACAGATTCCGGCGGCGGCGACCGGACCCCCACTGGGGTCGTCGATCAGCTGCGTGGCGATCCGGATGATCGAACGGATCACCGATGCCGGGGTCCTTCCGGGGGTAGGGGTCTCGTCTTCACGGAAGATCGTGCCGGTCGCGTCGGCGACGACGACACGCGCGCGACGCTCGTCGATCCAGATGCCCAGCACTCGTCGGGCCTGGGGGTTGCAGCCGAGCAGTTTGCGTGGACGACCGCGGTAACCCGGCCCCTCGACGCGGGAATCCAGCTCGACAAGGGTGCCGTCGTCGATCAACTCGCCGACGATGGCCGTGATCGAGGGCCGGCTGAGGCCCAGTTGGTCGGCGAGGTCGGCTCGGGCCAGCGGTCCCTCGGTTCGAAGCAGGTGAACGACGCGCTGGCGATGCAGCAGGTGCAGCACCTGCTTTTCCCGCCGCGCCGATTCTGACCGGTTCAGCAGAACCTCCTTGACGCCTCGAACAATATCTTGCTATTAAGTTCGTCACAGAAATTAAATAGGCATCTAGGGCATCGGAGCCGCGCCATGACCGCTAGCAATCCGCTCATCAATCCCTCGTTCACCTCGCGTTCGTCGAGCGCGCCGGCAAGCTCGACGCCGTCACGTCGAACATCCCAAACTACCGCGCGTATCGGTGCATACAGCGGTGTCGTGGTGACCGGTTGGCTGGTCGCAGCACTCGCCACCGGCGTTGGCGTCGCCGCTGCGGATACGACCGGAACCTCCTCGTCGGACTCCTCGACGACGAGTGCGGCGAACTCGGCGTCGTCCGGAGAGGACTCGGCGGTGAAGCGAGCGGGGTCCGGCGCCACAGACAAGACCGGCCCCACGGTGGGGAAGGCCAAGAAAGCCGGCAAGCCGAAGCGGCAAGGAAAGACGTCGTCCGCCCGGGAGGTGGCGCCTGGCGTCACCGTCTCGAGCAGTGGCGGGGCGCAGCACACCGATACCGACAGCGACACAAAAACCGCAGGCGCCCAGGAGGAACCGAGCAAGACAACGTCGTTGTCCGAGGCGATCGAGGCGCCCTTGAAGGCGCTGTCGTCGATACCAGACAAAGTTCGGTCGACGGTGCTGGACCTCTCGTTGCACAGCGACAAGCCGAGCGTGGCGGCGCCGGACCCCACACCGAGGGTTGCCTCTTCCCATACCTCGGACACTGCACAGTCGGCCGCACCGGTGAGTCGAGTGGACGTCAGCGAGACGATCAAGAGGTCAGTTGAGCGCGTCGAGGAGGTCACGGGCACGATCGCCGACACGGTTTCGGAGCAGATCACCGAGAAACTCGCCGTGCCGAAGCTGGCGGCTACCGTGCGTGAGGCCAAGTCGTTCGCCGTGTCGAGTGGTACGAAGGCACAGATCGCCACTGCCGCGGTGGTGACGCCGAAGAATCAGGTGGCCACGCCGGATCCGGCCGGCGTGCTCAACGGGATCGTGACGAATCTGCTGAATCCGTTCCTGGCGCCGTCCCCGGATTCTCCTGAGCCGTTCACCCCGATGGCGTGGGCAGTGTTGGGCTGGGTGCGGCGCAATCTGTTCAATCAGGCGCCGGTGATCAGCAGCCCGACGACCACCGTGCAGACCGGGCAGACGGTGACCGGCAACATCGGGGTGACCGATGCCGAGGGTGACGCATTGACGTATACGGTGACGAAGGCGCCCGAGCATGGCACCTTGACGATCGATCAGAAGACGGGTGAGTTCACCTACACCCCCGACGACATCAACTACGATGCGGCGCAGACGGATACGTTCACGGTCTCGGTCACCGACGGCAACCGGGTCAATCTGCTCAGCCTGTTCAAACCCCGGACTGCGCAGCAAGATCTCGACGTCACCGTGCTCAATCCCACTGTCGAGCGGGTGATCCTGAACCTGCCCGACGGCATCACGAAGCCCAACACCCCGCGGTTCTCCGAAGACGGGCAGTCCATCTACTTCGGGGCCACGCCCGCCGACGGCGGCCGCCAGGAGATCTACCGGATCAGCGTCGACGGCACGAAGGTGGAGTGCATCACCTGCGGTGTGTCCACAGAAGTCACCGCCGGCTTGTCGAGAGTTGTTCCCTTCCAGGATGGTTCGGGACGATTGATGATCCAGGTGACAACCAGCCCGAACTCCTATGTCGTCTACGAAGAGGGTGTCGACGGCAGGCGGCTGGTTCCGGTCATCACCCCACCGGCCGGCGCACGCGTTCTCGATCCTCAGCGTGAGATGCGGATCTCGCCCGACGGAACGCATGTGCTGTTCAGCCAGATTCAGATGACGCCGCAGGGTCTCATCACCGCGGTACCGGTGGTCGGCAAGCTGCAACGGACAGACGCCGGTTACGAGATTGCCGACGCCCGGGTGGTTTACCCCGTCGGCGAGGGTAAACAGTGGACGCCGGACGGCAAGGGCGTGATCATCCTCGGCGGCCGCTATGAGGCGGGCAATGTCGACGACATCGTGGTTGACCTGGAGACCGGCGAGGTCACCCGGCTGACCGGCAATCTCGACTACGACGAGGACACCGACCTCTCACCGAACCAGGAATGGATCGCCATCGGCAGTACCCGCGGCTACGGCGCCCTCACGCCGATGACGCGAATTGTGCGGCCGGCGTTCTTGCCCGCCGACATTCAGGGCGCGGTGTACCAGGCCTATGCCGGCTCCTCGGATGGCATGAACATCTCGAACCAGGAGTGGGCACTGGCGGTCGAGGATGACCTGAAGGGCGAGAACGGGATTCCATTGTTCGTCGACGGCGACGGATACACCGCGCGCAGCATGGCGAGCTGGAACAACACCGGAGACGCGGTGAGCTTCTGGGAGGCCAGTCCAACCGGCGAATCCCGGCTCGTCATCGCCAACCTGAAGTACACCACCAGCGTTGGGCCGGTGGAGGGCGATCGGGTGACGCCGGATCCCACCTGGGCGCCTGAACTCAAGACCTACGTCCCGAGCGCGGCGCCGCTACCGCCGACAGGAACGTATGCCGGCGCGGGCGGTGGTACCGCGGTCGTCAGTGAGGTCACCGATGCCACGGGCCACATCACTCGCACGGTCACATATACCGATTACGTCAACGAAGCCGGGATGATCCTCAACGGCACCGAATCGACGAACACCACCGCCAGCCAGTCATCCATCCACTACCTCGCCGATATCACCGTGACCGGTGAGCACACCGGGTATCTGAAGGCGGATGCCACCATCAACAAGCTCCAGCGAACGATCACCGGCAACATCACCTCTGATCTCGACGGTGACGTGCAAAGCATCGTCGACCAGGACAGGATCGACGAGGACCGGGCGAACATGTAGTCCCTCGAACGCCCCGACCGCTCCGGCCCGCTCACCCACAGTGAGTGCGTCGGAGCGGTTGGCGTTCAGCGCATCCGGGCGAGGATCTGAATCTCGACCAACGCCCCCAACACCAGCTCGCTGACACCGACCGCGGTCCAGGCCGGATAGGGTGCCGCCACGAACTCGTCTTTGACCTCGCCGAAAAGCTGGATGTGTTGCTGCAGGCCGACGTGGTAGCTGGTGATCGAAACGACGTCGGCGAACGTCAGGCCGGCCTCGGCCAACAGTCCGCGCAGGTTCTCGAACGCCAGCGTGAACTGGTCGCGTGGGTCGTCCGGCAAGGACATGTCGGGACGGATGCCCATCATTCCGGAACAGCGCAGGTGCTCGCCGTCGATCACCGCGGGCGCGTAATGGTGGACGTCGTACATGTGCTGCATCCACGCCGGCACAACGATTTTCATGGGTCGATTCTTATCCGCGAACAGACACAAAACCGTCCCTCTTCCGAGAAAAAGGGACGGTTTTGTGTCTGCTCGGCAGTGAAACTAGACGCGCTCCGGAGCGGGCAGGGCCGCCAGGATGTCGTTGACGCGGTCACGGGCGTCGCCGAAGAGCATCTGGGTGTTCTCGCGGAAGAACAGCGGGTTCTGCACACCGGCGTAGCCGGAGGCCATGGACCGCTTGAACACGATGACGTTGTCGGCGTTCCACACGGTCAGCACCGGCATGCCAGCGATCGGGCTGCCCGGGTCTTCGGCGGCGGCCGGGTTGACGGTGTCGTTGGCGCCGATGACCAGGACGACGGAGGTGCCGTCGAAGTCGTCGTTGATCTCGTCCATCTCCAGCACGATGTCGTAGGGCACCTTGGCCTCGGCCAGCAGCACGTTCATGTGCCCGGGCAGGCGACCGGCGACGGGGTGGATGCCGAAGCGCACGTTGACCCCGCGCTCACGCAGCTTGCGGGTCAGATCGGCCACGCCGTACTGGGCCTGCGCGACGGCCATGCCGTAGCCCGGGGTGATGATCACCGAGTCGGCGTGGGCGAGCAGCTCGGCCGCACCTTCGGCGTTGATCTCGCGGTGCTCGCCGTAGTCCTTGTCCTCGGCCGGGCCGGCCTCGATCCCGAAACCGCCCGCGATCACCGAGATGAACGAGCGGTTCATGGCCTTGCACATGATGTAGGACAGGTAGGCACCGGAGGAGCCGACGAGGGCGCCGGTGATGATCAGCAGGTCGTTGCCGAGCAGGAAGCCCGAGGCCGCCGCGGCCCAACCCGAGTAGCTGTTGAGCATCGAGACCACGACGGGCATGTCGCCGCCGCCGATCGAGGCAACCAGGTGCCAGCCCAGCAGCAGGGCCAGCACGGTGACCACCACGAGCAGCCACAGGTGCGGATCGATGACGAACCACACGGTCAGCGCGATGAAGACCACCAGCGCGCCGACGTTGAGGGCGTTCTTGCCGGGCAGCATCAGCGGGGCGGACTTGATGCGCGCCGAGAGCTTGAGGTTGGCCACGATCGAACCGGTGAAGGTCACCGCACCGATGAACACGCCGATGAACACCTCGGCGGAGTGGATGCCCAGCATGCCGTCGCGGGCCAGCGCTGCGGCTTCGGCGCCGGCGGGGTCACCTTCGACGTGCAGGTAACCGTTCCAGCCGACCAGCACGGCGGCCAGACCGACGAAGGAGTGCAGCAGGGCGATCAGCTCGGGCATGCCGGTCATCTCGACGACCTTGGCGCGCCACAGGCCGATCGCCGCGCCGACGATCATCGCGCCGACCAGCAGGGCCAGGCCCAGCGGTTCGATCTTGCGGTCGAAGGCCAGCGCGACGGTGGCGATCAGGGCGATCGCCATACCGGCGATGCCGAAACTGTTTCCGGCGCGCGAGGTTTCGTGTTTGGACAATCCGGCCAACGCCAGGATGAAGAGCAGTGCTGCGACGACGTAAGCGGCCGTGGCAACGTTTTCTAAGGTGAGCATGGAATCCGTTCCAAAGTTCTTGTGGGCACGCAGGTTCTAGCTGCGGGAGAACATCGCGAGCATGCGACGCGTCACCGCGAAGCCGCCGAATACATTGATGCTGGCCAGCAGGATCGCTGCGCAGGCCAGGACGGTGATCGGGAGGTTGCCGTGGCCGATCTGCAGCAGTGCGCCGACGACGATGATGCCCGAGATCGCGTTGGTCACCGACATCAGCGGGGTGTGCAGCGCGTGGTGCACATTGCCGATTACGTAGTAACCGATCACGATTGCCAACGCGAACACCGTCAGGTGCACCTGCAACGCCGCCGGGGAGGCCGCGATCAGCGCGAAGATCACCGCTGCCGCGGCGAACGTGATCCCGAGCCGACGCCCGGTCGACATCGGCGGCTTCTCTTCCTTGACCACCGGGGCCGCGGCCGGCTGGGCGGCGGCCGGGGCCGCCGAGACCTGCACTGGCGGTGGCGGCCAGGTGATCTCCCCGTCGCGCACCACCGTCACCGAGCGTTGCACCACGTCGTCCCAGTCCAGGACGACCTTGCCGTCCTTCTCCGGGGTCAGCAGCTTGAGCAGGTTCACCAGGTTGGTGCCGTAGAGCTGTGAGGCCTGAGCGGGCAGACGCCCGGCCAGATCGGTGTAGCCGATGATCGTCACACCGTTGTCGGTGACGATCGCCTGGTCCTTGACCGTGCCCTCGACGTTGCCGCCGTTGGCCGCGGCCATGTCGACGATCACGCTGCCCGGCTTCATCGAGGCCACCATCTCGGCGGTGATGATGCGCGGTGCGGGCTTGCCGGGGATCAGCGCGGTCGTGACGATGATGTCGACGTCCTTGCACTGCTCGGCATACAGCGCGGCCTCGCGCGCCTTGTAGTCGTCGCCCATCTCCTTGGCGTAGCCGGTGGCCGACACCTCGGCGGCTTGCGGATCGACAGCCAGGTACTCGCCACCCAGGGAAGCAACCTGATCGGCCACCTCGGGGCGCGGATCGGTGGCGCGCACCACCGCACCCAGGCTGCCGGCGGCACCGATGGCGGCCAGGCCGGCCACACCGGCACCCACGACGAGCACCTTGGCCGGGGGCACCTTGCCGGCTGCGGTCACCTGACCGGTGAAGAACCGGCCGAACTCATGGGCGGCCTCGATTACCGCGCGGTAGCCGGCGATGTTGGCCATCGACGACAGCACGTCCAGCGACTGGGCGCGGGAGATACGCGGCACCGCGTCCATGGCCAGCACCGTGATCGGGCGGGCCGACAACTTCTCGACAAGCTCGGGCTTGAGCGCAGGCGAGATCAGGCTGACCAAGGTCGCACCATCGCGCAGCTTGGCGATCTCGTCATCCTCAGGTGCATTGACCTTCAACACCACGTCGGCGTCCCAGGCCTGGCCGATCTGCGCACCCGCGTCTACGTAGGCCCCGTCGGCAAAACTCGAGGCGGCACCCGCGCCAGACTCCACGACTACTGTGTAGCCGAGCTTGACAATCTGCCCGACGGTTTGAGGTGTGGCAGCAACGCGCGTTTCCCCAGGCAGGGACTCGCGCGGTATCCCGATGATCATCGACTCCGGTCCGATCTGTTGGTTGGACTGGAGAAGAGTCTCCCATCTGCGTAACCGCTGTTGCGCTCCCCCCTCGAGGGCGGGCCCGCGAAGTTCCTACTGAATCGTTACAACCAGTCACGGCGTTTGAACATCACGTACAGCAATACGACGAGCGCCACGATCAGGGCGCTACTGACGACGAACCCGGCCACGGTGTCGATTCCCGGGTAGGTCACGTTCTGTCCGTAGAAGCCGGTGACGGCCGTGGGCACCGCGATGATCGCGGCCCACCCGGTGAGCTTCTTCATCACCGTGTTGAGCCGGGCGTCTTGCAGTGACAGGTTGGTCTCGAAGACCGTGGTCACCATGTCCCGCAGGGATTCGGTCCACTCCGAGGCCCGCAGGACGTGGTCGTACAGATCGGCATAAAGGGGATCGAGTTCGGGCGAGGTGGGTGAATCCAGCCTGCGGTGCTGAATGGTGCTGACCACTTCGCGCATCGGCAACACCACCCGCCGCAGCTCGACGAGGTCCTTGCGCAGTGTGAAGGTCCGCCGTTGCAGGCCGCGCCGGGGACCGCGCTCGTCGAACAGTTCGTCTTCAAGGGATTCGATGGCGTCGTCGAGTGCCTCGACGGCTTCGAAGTGCCCGTCGACGACGACGTCGAGCAGGCCGTGCACGAGTGCGCCGACGCCGTAGCGCTGGCCACCGAGATCGTCGAAGCGGCGCGACACCTCGTTGACGTCGAACTCTGTGGCCGCACCGTTGACACTGGGCAGCCGGACGGTGATGAGACCGCGCGGCAGGACGAATGCCGAGATGCGGTGTTTCACCAACTGCGACGTGGACGGCTCGGCGTTCCCATCGGGCTCCCGGACGTCCACCGCATACACCGTGAAGAACGTATGTGTGTGGTACACAGACGCTTTCGTGCGCTCCTTGGGGGCGACGGCATCTTCGACGGCCCACGTGTTGAGGCCGAGTTCCTTGGCGAGTTCCCGAAGCGCCTCGTGATCGGGATCGTAGATGTCGGCCCAGATCAGCGTGTCCTCGTCGGCCAGGCATTCGGAGATGGCCGAGAACGTGAAACCGTCGACCGGTTTCCCGGACCGCCAGATGCGTCCCTGCACGTGTCTCACATCCATCAGTCAAGCACCGCGGGATCGTTGCAGCGGTAGCCACGCGCGTGCTCGGTACTCTCGATGGGGACCTGCCCGATCTTGAACGCGAGGCCCAATATCCGATGAAGGATTCCCCACTCGACGGACTGATGGCCCGTGTCGGCGGTGTCAGCGGCATGGTCTATTCGGCGCTGCCGGTGACCGTGTACGCGACGGTCTCCGCGCTCTCGGGGCGGGTGCCCGCGATCATCGCCGCGCTGGTGACCGCGGCCGTCGTCCTCGGCTGGCAGGTGCTGCGCCGCGAGTCCGTCAGACCGGCGCTGTGGGGATTCGTCGGGGTGGCGGCTTGTGCGCTGCTGGCCCTGGTGACCGGGCAGGCCAAGGACTTCTACCTGCCGGGCATCTGGATGTCGCTGGCCTCGGCCATCGTGATGACCGGCTCGATCCTCGTCGGGCGTCCCCTCGTCGGGGTGATCTGGGCCTGGGCCACCGGCCGGGACGGCACTTGGCGCCAGGTCCCCGGGGTGCGGCTGGTCTTCAATGTCGTCACCGCGGTCTTGGCGACGGTGTCCTGGTCGCGCTTCCTGGTGCAGAACTACCTCTACGACACGGGCCAGGACGGGCTGCTCGCGGTGGCGCGCCTGGCGATGGGGTGGCCGCTGTTCGTCGTCACCACGACGCTGGTCCTGCTCAGTGCCCGCTACGCGATCCGCGCGACCACCTGAGCTGCCGATAAAACTCACCGGGATTTCAGCCCTTCACCACGGCGATCCCGGCCGGTACCAATACCCGGGTGAACGAGACGCTGCCCGGATGCTGTCGTCGCTGAAGCCTTGAACCCCCCGCTTCAGCAACAGAAAGCAGTCCAGAAGTGTCTGTCTTCGTCGATATCACCGCCGGCGAGTCCGAAGCCGAGCCGCGTCGGGTCGCGCCGTCATCCCGCGGGCGTTTCCCGCTGATCCACCTCGCCCTGCCAGTGCTGTCGGTCGTGGTGTTCCTCGCGGTGTGGCAACTGGTGGCGTGGGCCGGCATCTGGAACCAGACGTTCGTGCCGTACCCGTCGGCGGTCTGGCGCGCCTTTCTCGACGTCTCGACCACCCACGACGGCGTCCGCGGCTACGCCGGATACCTGTTGTCCGAGCACCTTTACATGACGCTGCGCCGAGTGTTGGCCGGTGTGGTGATCGGCGTGGTCCTCGGCGTGCTGCTCGGACTGCTGATGGGCTCGGTCGGGTGGTTGCGCAGCGTGCTCGAACCGTGGTTGACGTTCCTACGAGCGCTGCCGCCGCTGGCTTACTTCTTCCTGCTGGTGATCTGGCTGGGCATCGACGAGGCACCCAAGATCACGCTGCTGGCGCTGGCAGCGTTGCCACCGGCCGCGGTCGCCACCACCGCGGCCGTGGTGGCCGCGCCGGTCGGATTGCAGGAGGCGGCCCGGGCGTTGGGCGCCACCCAGGCCCAGGTGATCCGCGACGTCGTGGTGCCTTCGGCATTGCCGGAGACCTTCACCGGAATCCGCCTGGCTGTCGGCATGGCCTATTCGTCGGTGGTGGCCGCCGAACTGTTCAACGGTATCCCCGGTATCGGCGGATTGGTCAAGGACGCAAGCAATTACAACAACACCCCGGTCGTGCTGGTCGGGATTTTCGCCATCGGGATCTCCGGTCTGGTGATCGATGGAGGTTTGCGCGCCGTGGAGCGGCGCGCTGTTCCCTGGAGAGGACGGATATGAAATTCAAGTCATTGCTGGCCGCCGCCGCGATCTCGATGGTCGCGCTGTCCGGCTGCGCGGTGGACCACTCCGGAGACAACTCCACGAAACCCACCATTCGCTTTGGCTACCAATCCTTTCCGAGCGGAGATCTGATCGTCAAGAACAACAAGTGGCTCGAAGAGGCATTGCCGGATTACAACATCAAGTGGACGAAGTTCGATTCGGGCGCCGACGTCAACACCGCGTTCGTCGCCAAGGAACTGGATTTCGCCTCGATCGGCTCCAGCCCGGTCGCCCGTGGTCTGTCCGCGCCGCTCAACATTCCGTACCAGGTGGCGTTCGTCCTCGACGTCGCCGGGGACAACGAGGCGCTGGTGGCCCGGGACGGCGCCGGCGTCAACTCCATCGCCGATCTGCGCGGTAAGCGGGTCGCCACCCCGTTCGCGTCGACCGCGCACTACAGTCTGCTAGCCGCTCTGGCCCAGAACGGCTTGTCGCCCAATGATGTTCAGCTGATCGATCTGCAGCCGCAGGCCATCCTCGCGGCCTGGGACCGCGGCGACATCGCCGCGGCCTACAGTTGGCTGCCCACCCTCGACCAGCTACGCAAGACCGGCAAGGATCTCATCACCAGCCGGCAGCTGGCCAAGGACGGCAAGCCGACGCTGGATCTCGCCGTGGTGTCCGACGAGTTCGCCGACGCGCATCCCGAGGTCGTCGACATCTGGCGGCAACAGCAGGCGCGTGCGCTGGATGTGATCCACAACGATCCGCAGGCCGCAGCCAAGGCGATCGCCGCCGAGGTCGCCCTGAGCCCGGAAGATGTTGCCGGACAATTGAAACAGGGTGTCTACCTGACCCCGGACGAGGTGGCCTCACCCGAGTGGCTCGGCACCGACGGCGCGCCGGGGAACCTCGCTGCCAACCTGCAGAGCGCCTCGCAGTTCCTGGCGGATCAGAAACAGATTCCCGAGGCAGCTCCGCTGCAGACGTTCTCCGACGCCATCTACACGAAGGGGTTGCCCGATGTCATTGCCAAACAGTGACGTTGCCGGTGGCCTGAAGATCAAAAACGTCGCCCACCGTTACGGGCGTGGAGCGCAGGAGGTCACCGCGCTCGGTCCGGTGGATCTCGATGTCGAAGCCGGATCGTTCCTGGTCCTGGTGGGGGCGTCGGGGTGCGGTAAGAGCACGCTGCTGCGGCTGATCGCCGGGTTCGAAACACCGCAGGGCCAGGTGGAGGTGTCCGGCACCCGCCCGACGCCTGGCGTCACTTCCGGCGTGGTGTTCCAGCAACCACGGTTGTTTCCGTGGCGCACGGTGGGCGGCAATGTGGATCTGGCGCTCAAGTACGCCGGTGTGCCGCGTGAACGACGCTCGGAGCGCCGCGAAGAGCTGCTGGAGCGCGTCGGGCTGGAAGGTACCGCTCGCCGCAAGATCTGGGAGATCAGCGGCGGGCAGCAGCAGCGGGTGGCGATCGCCCGGGCGCTGGCCGCCGAGACGCCGCTGTTCCTGCTCGACGAGCCGTTCGCGGCGCTGGATGCCCTGACCCGTGAGCGGTTGCAGGAAGACGTCCGCCAGGTGAGCGCGGAGTCGGGCCGCACTACGGTTTTCGTGACGCACAGCGCCGACGAAGCGGCGTTCTTGGGGTCGCGGATCGTGGTATTGACCCGGCGGCCGGGAAAGATCGCGCTGGACCTGCCGGTGGAGTTGCCGCGAACCGGCGTCGACGCGCACGAACTGCGACGTTCGCCGGAGTACCTCAAACTGCGGACGGATGTGAGTGACG
>NZ_MBEJ01000077.1 GCF_001953975.1 Mycobacterium sp. NS-7484 | reverse complement strand
TACCGACGCGGACCCGAACGCGCCTGCTCCGGCGCCTCCCGCCCCCGAGCCCGGCCGGGTGGACAACGCTGCGGGTGGATTCAGCTATGTCGTGCCCGGCGGCTGGAAGGTGTCCGACGCGACCCAACTGTCCTACGGACAGGCGCTGCTGACCAAGATTCCGCCGGAAGGCACACCCGAGCCGCCGAACGACACCAGCGTGCTGCTGGGGCGCCTCGACCTCAAGCTGTTCGCCGGCGCCGAGGCGGACAATGCCAAGGCTGCGGTCCGGTTGGCCTCCGACATGGGCGAGTTCTTCATGCCGTTCCCCGGAACCCGGGTGAATCAGGAGACGGTGCCGCTGGACGCCAACGGCCTCACGGGTGTGGCGTCGTACTACGAGGTGAAGTTCACCGACGCCAACAAGCCCAACGGTCAGATCTGGGCCGGTGTGGTCGGTGCGCCGCCGCCTCCGGGCACCCCGCGCGGACAGCGGGCCCCGGAACGCTGGTTCGTGGTGTGGCTCGGGTCGGCCAACCATCCGGTGGACAAGGCCGCAGCCGTGGCGCTGGCCAACTCGATCCGCCCGTGGACTCCGCCGCCGGCGGCCCAGCCCGATCCCAATGCGCCGCCACCACCGGCTGATCCGGCCCACCCGGGTGTCGGGGTGCCGGTGCCGGTCACCAACGCCCCGCCGGAGATGATGCCGCCGGCCTGATCACGGCCCGGCTGCCGTACGTCGCACCTCGATCAGGGGCCGACGTACGGCACATTTCCTTCGAGGTTGTTGACGTTCATCAGATAGCAGTTCGTGCCACCGAAGCCCATGGCCCCGGCGGTCACGCAGCGCTGAAAGCTTCCGTCCTGTCCGATCGGGCCGTCACACGTGGTCCCGCCGCCCCACGGCGTCCAACCACCCTGGCAGCCGGCGTCGGCCGGGGCGGCGCCGGCCAGTGCGATGCCGCCGGCGGCCAGCGCACACGCGGTCAAGCCGATAAATGTCCTCATGATTCTTTCTCCGTCCCCATCGCCGGGCCGATGTTTGCCGGCACCGCGCGGTGCGGTGGAAGTGATCGGTGGGGCCGGGGAGAGCGTGCTGGTGGACGTTCTGGGTCGGGGCCGGTCTGCCTTCACAGCGCGTTGCCAGATGAAGACAACGGTAATCACGTCCGCGGGCGGCGACAATGTGATCTGCGTTTGCCCGTTCACGTCTTCGCCGTCGATGTCCGGCTGTGCCGGGCGGCGGTCGAGCCTGATCGTTCCCAATTGACCAGCTGAATTGTTACGTTCTGCGGGTACACCTTGGGTGTGGCTCAGCGAGCCCGCTGGGCATAGCCAGTGACAGGCAGGAGATCTGCAATGGACGTAATGGCGGCTACCGAAATCCTGGCTCGTTCCTCCACGCTGACGAGTGTCGGCTGGATCGGTTACATCATCATCGGCGCGATCGCCGGGTGGATCGCGGGCAAGATCGTCAAAGGTGGTGGCGCCGGCATCCTGATGAACATCGTCATCGGTGTGATCGGTGCGCTCATCGGCGGATTCCTGCTCAGCTTCTTCCTCGACACGGCCGGCGGTGGCTGGTGGTTCACGCTGTTCACCGCGATCCTCGGTTCGGTGATCCTGTTGTGGATCGTCGGGATGGTGCGCCGGGACAGCTGACCGGTACCGCGATGCCCACCCGGGCGATGACCGCCTGGCAGGTGGTCGATCCCGGACCGATGGGCTCGCGACCGCTGCACCGGGTCAGCGTGGGAATCTCGCAGCCCGGAGCCGGGGAGCTGCTCGTCAAGGTACGGGCCTGCGGGGTGTGCCGCACCGACCTGCACGTGGCCGAAGGGGATCTGCCGGTACACCGGCCGCACGTCATCCCCGGGCACGAGGTCGTCGGTGAGGTGGTCGCAGTCGGCGCGGATACCGTCGGCTTCAGCTGCGGCGACCGCGTGGGCGTCGCCTGGCTGCGTCATACCTGCGGACAGTGCAGGTACTGTCTGCGCGGACGGGAGAATCTGTGTCCGTCGTCGCGCTACACCGGGTGGGATGCCGACGGCGGGTATGCCGAATTCACCACCGTGCCCAGTGCATTCGCACTCCGGCTGCCGGTCGGGTACTCAGACGTCGAGCTCGCGCCGTTGTTGTGCGCGGGAATCATCGGCTATCGGGCGCTGTTGCGCACCGATCTGCCCGCCGGCGGCCGCCTGGGTCTCTACGGTTTCGGGGGTAGCGCGCACCTGACGGCACAGGTGGCGCTGGCGCGCGGTGCCCGCGTGCACGTGATGACCCGCGGTGAGCGGGCCCGCGAACTCGCGCTGACGTTGGGTGCGTCGTCGGTGCAGGGGAGTGCCGACTTGCCGCCCGAACCCTTGGATGCGGCAATCCTGTTCGCCCCGGTGGGTGATCTGGTCCTGCCCGCGTTGGCGGCCCTGGACCGCGGTGGTGTGCTGGCGATCGCGGGCATTCATCTGAGCGACATCCCGGCCCTGAACTACCGGCGACATCTGTTCGAAGAACGCGAGATTCGCTCGGTCACCGCCAACACAAGGGCCGATGCCCGCGATTTCCTGGCGTTCGCGGGCGAACACCGGTTGGCGGTCAGTGCACCGGTCTATCCGCTGGACCGTGCCGACGAGGCGCTGCTCGATCTCAGTGCCGGGCGCATCGCCGGTGCGGCGGTGCTGCGGGTGTAACTCAGAGCGCGGCCAGCGCAGCACCCAACCTGCCGGTCAGATCGCCATGCCCGAAGGCGTACATCGGTCCGAGCCCGTCATGGATCAGTCGGGACAAGCGCGCCATCCCGCGGGCCTCCACCGCCGACGGTGAATGCAGACGCAAGGTGATCGTCTCGATGATCGGCTGAGCTGCAGCGATATTCTTGCGGTGCAACGGGATTCGCGACGACAAGAAGATGCTGTCGCTCGTGGCCTCGCGCACGCAACGACGCAATACCCGGGCGATCGCCTCCCGCTCCGAGGCTGACGTCAGACGGGCGGCGCGGAGCGCGATGGCACTTCCCGGGGGCGTCGGCGCACCGACGGCCAGCAGGGCGTCGAGTCGTGGCGCGCGCACGCGGGCGGTGAGGCGGGCCCGCAGGGTCGGGCGGCAGTGTGCCGGTGACAAACCGGCCGTGCGCCTCGGCGGGGCGGAAATTCGATTGTCGTTCACGGCGATCCCTCGTAGCTTCCGTGGTGTCGGGCCGTCAATACGTGACTATCTAAGAACCTACGCTGGTCATGAATGACTAGTCAAACCATTTAAGCGGTCACGGCGGTACGGTGGAGAGGTGACGAGAACCTGGCTCGGTGATGCCGAGACCAAACCCGCGCCCGAGCCGCTGGCCCGGATCCAGGCCTTGGTCAACACCCTCGAATTACCGTCAGGCGCCGATCGGCTCGCCGACCCGAGTGCCGCTGTGCCGTGGCTGAGGGCCCACGGCTGGCTCGCAGATGGTGATCGGCCCACGCCGGGCCAGCTGGAACAGGTGCGCCGGGTCCGTGAAGCGTTGCGCGCCCTGCTGGTCCACAACACCGGTGGGCCACCGCCGCAACCTGAACACCATGCCGAACTACGAGCGTTGACGGAGGCGGCCACCGCGAGGGTCAAACTGGCACCCGACGGGCAGATCGAGTTGTCAGCCGCCGGCGACAGCGTCAGGGAACGGCTGCTCGAGCTGCTGCTGGTGATGCGCGATGCGCAGCGCGACGGCACCTGGACCCGGCTGAAAGCGTGTGCGAACGCCGACTGCAGGTGGGCGTTCTACGACCGCTCGCGCAACCATGGCGGCACGTGGTGCGTGATGTCCGAGTGCGGCAACAAATTGAAGAACCGTGAGTTCCGGGCGCGAAACCGGGCGCGCGCCGGAGGCTAAGTCGACAGGTGCCACACCAGGGCGGCGGCCAGTGCGCCCACCCCGTTGAGCGACCAGTGCAGCGCGATCGGTGCGATCAGACTGCCGCTGCGTCGGCGCAGCCAGGTGAAGATGAAGCCGGCGGCACCGGTGGCCACGACCGCCAACACCACCCCGGCGACCATGCCGAACACACCCCCGCCGAACAGCCGCGTGAAGCCGACGTTCTCGCTCGTCAGCCCCAGCGAGCTGGCGATGTGCCAGAGGCCGAACAGCAGTGAGCCCCCGGCTGCGACGCCGCGGAAACCCCAGGCGCGGTTCAGCGCTCCGTGCAGCACCCCGCGAAACGCCAACTCCTCGGGGATGACGGTCTGCAACGGGATGATGACCATCGAGGCCAGCAGCGCACCCGAGATGGTGGCGTAGTTGTCGTTCATGAACATCGGCCGCGTCCAGGGCAGCATCGTCCCGACGGCGATCACCGAGACCACCAGCGCCACCGCCGCCAGCGCGTACCCGACACCGGCGCGCCAGTGTTCCCGGCCCAATCCCAGCTCGGCCCAGCCCAGGCCGCGGGCCCGGACCAGAATCAGCAGACCGATCGCGGCGGACGGGACGGTGGCGACACTGGCCCACGGGGTGGTGAAGTGCGCGATGAGGTTGGTCAACGTCAGGATGACGACGACGATGCCGATGTCGGCGTAGATCCGGAAATGATGCAGCGCAGAAAGCTGGGCCATCACCGGGTGGGGGGCCGCAGCCGTGGCGCTCGAATCAGACATAACTCGCTAATCGTACCGGCGCGGCGCAATTAGCCAGGTCACAACGTGGTCCAGGTCCAATTGGCGATGGCGGGGTCATCCTCACCGTGTTCGCGGGTGTAGCTGCGGGCGGCCAGGCGGGCATCGACCATCTCCTGGCGCAACCCGGCGGCGTGGGCGCCGAGCCCGTCCACCCGGTCGATGACGTCCATGACCAGATGGAAGCGGTCCAGGTCGTTGAGCATCACCATGTCGAAGGGTGTTGTCGTGGTGCCGCGCTCCTTGAACCCGCGCACGTGGAGCTGGTCGTGGTTAGTGTGCCGATAGGTCAGCCGGTGGATCAGCCACGGGTAGCCGTGATAGGCGAAGATGATCGGCTTGTCGGTGGTGAAGATCGAGTCGAACTCGCGCTCGGGCAACCCGTGCGGATGTTCGGACTCCGGCTGCAGGCGCATGATGTCGACCACGTTGACGACCCGCACCAACACGTCGGGCAGCTTGCGGCGCAGGATGTCCGCGGCAGCCAGCGTTTCGAGTGTGGGAATGTCGCCGGCGCACGCCAGCACCACATCCGGTTCGCCAGTGGTGTTGCTCGCCCACTCCCAGATGCCGAGTCCGCGCGTGCAGTGGGCAACGGCCTCGTCCATCGTCAAATAGGTGAGCGCAGGTTGCTTTCCGGCGACGACGACGTTGACGTACTGCCTGCTGCGCAGGCAGTGGTCGGCCACCGAAAGCAGAGTGTTGGCGTCCGGC
This sequence comes from Mycobacterium sp. NS-7484, assembly GCF_001953975.1. Taxonomy (GTDB): domain Bacteria; phylum Actinomycetota; class Actinomycetes; order Mycobacteriales; family Mycobacteriaceae; genus Mycobacterium. Next base: position 81,601 of record NZ_MBEJ01000077.1, on the reverse strand, counting down.
GGCAGGTACACCCGGACCACCTCGGGACGTTTGTTGGCGACGTGGTCGATGAAGCCCGGGTCCTGGTGGGACGCGCCGTTGTGGTCTTGACGCCACACATGCGAGGTCAACAGATAGTTCAGTGACGCGATCGGCCTCCGCCAGGACAGGTGCGCGCTGCTGGACAACCATTTGGCGTGCTGGTTGAGCATCGAATCGACGATGTGGACGAACGCCTCGTAGCAGTTGAACAACCCGTGGCGACCGGTCAGCAGGTAGCCCTCCAGCCAGCCCTGGCAGAGGTGCTCGGACAGCACTTCCATCACCCGGCCTTCGGGCGAGAGGTTCTCGTCGACCGGCAGCGTCTCGGCCTGCCAAATCTTGTCGGTCTTCTCGAACACCGCCGAGAGCCGATTCGACGCCGTCTCGTCCGGACCCATCAGCCGGAAGCGGTCGGGGTTGCGGGCGATGACATCGCGCAGGAACGTGCCGAGCACCTTCGTCGCCTCTGCGGTTTCGGCCGCCGGTCGCTGCACGGTGACCGCATAGTCGGTGAAGTCCGGGAGGTCGAGGTCGCGCAGCAGCAACCCGCCGTTGGCGTGCGGATTGGCACTCATCCGCCGAGTCCCGCTCGGGGCCAGCGCGCGCAGATCCGGCCGCAGCGCACCCTCGGCGTCGAAGAGTTCCTCGGGCCGGTAGCTGCGCAGCCATGCCTCGAGTTGAACCATGTGCGCGGGGTTGGTCCTGGTCTCTGACAGCGGCACCTGATGGGACCGCCAGGTGCCTTCGACCAATTTGCCGTCCACCTCGTGCGGGCCGGTCCAGCCCTTCGGGGTGCGCATGATGATCATCGGCCACAGCGGACGGCCCGGCTCGCCGTCGAGGCGGGCCGCGCGCTGGATCGCGGCGATCTGGTCGAACGCCTCGTCCATGGCCGCCGCCAGCTGCTGGTGCACGTTGGCCGGGTCGTCGCCGGCCACGGTGATGGGCCGGTAGCCGTAGCCGTAGAACAGCGATTCGAGCTCTTCTTGCGGAATCCGGGACAGCACTGTCGGATTGGCGATCTTGTAGCCGTTGAGGTGCAGGATCGGCAGGACCGCGCCGTCGACCACGGGGTTGAGGAACTTGTTGGAATGCCAGCTGGCGGCCAGCGGGCCGGTCTCGGCCTCGCCGTCACCGACCACACACGCGACCACCAGGTCCGGATTGTCGAACGCCGCGCCGTAGGCATGTACCAGGGCATAGCCCAGCTCGCCGCCCTCGTGGATCGATCCGGGTGTCTCGGCTGCCACATGACTGGGGATGCCACCAGGAAAAGAGAACTGCCGGAACAGTTTTCGCAAACCATCGGTGTCCTGCCCGATGCCGGTGTAGATCTCGCTGTACGTCCCTTCCAGGTAGGCGTTGGCCACCAGACCCGGACCGCCGTGACCCGGTCCGGTGATGTAGATGACGTTGGCGTCGCGCTCGCGGATGATCCGGTTCAGATGCGCGTACAGCAGGTTCAGCCCGGGCGTGGTGCCCCAGTGCCCCAACAGCCGCGGCTTGATGTGGTCGGCCACCAGGGGCTGTTTAAGGAGCGGATTGTCCAGCAGATAGATCTGTCCGACCGACAGATAGTTCGCCGCTCGCCAATATTCATCGAGCTTTTCGAGTTCCGTGTCGGTCAAGGCCGGTGAGAGGGTCGCGTCGCTCATGTCTCCATGGTGGTCGGTTCGGGTGAATGGCGCTCGGAAGCCGGGTACCCGAATCGGGACCGGTCAACCAACGGCTAGGTTCGTGGGCATGCCGGTGCCCAGAAGCCTCGACCCGCGAACCCCCGTCCTCGTCGGCTACGGCCAGGTCAACCAGCACCAGGATGATCCGGCGGTCGAACCCGTCGACCTCATGGTGGCGGCGGCCCGGACCGCCGCCGACCCGCGGGTTCTGGAAGCCGTCGACTCGGTGCGGATCGTCAATCTGCTGTCCTGGCATTACCGGGACCCAGGTTTGCTGCTGGCGCAACGGATCCGGGCCGACAAGGCGGTGACCCGCTACACCGGGGTGGGCGGCAACGTGCCGCAGACGCTGGTGAACGAGGCGTGCCGGGACCTGTTGGGCGACCGGGCCGAGGTGGTGCTGATCGCCGGCGCCGAAACCTGGCGCACCCGCAGCCGGCTGCGCGCCGTCGGGGCCAAACCCGACTGGACCCGTCAGGACGAATCGGTGCCCGAAGCGCCGGGCGCGCACGAGGGCGTGCCGATGGCCGGCGAGGCCGAGCTGCGCATCGACCTGGACCGCCCGGCATATGTGTATCCGATGTTCGAACAGGCGTTGCGGATCGCGGCCGGGGAGACCAGCGATGCCCATCGTCGCCGGATCGGTGCGCTGTGGTCGCGGTTCAGCGCGGTGGCCGCCGCCAATCCGCACGCCTGGAGCCGCGATGAACTGCCCGCCGAGCAGATCTGGCAGCCCGGCCCGGACAACCGGATGATCAGCTGGCCTTACACCAAGCTGATGAACTCCAACAACATGGTCGACCAGGGTGCGGTGTTGATCCTGACCACCGTCGGGAAGGCGACGTCGCTGCAGATTCCCAGCGACCGTTGGGTTTTCCCGTATGCCGGGACGGATTCGCACGACACCTACGCCATCGGTGAGCGGGCCGAGCTCTACCGGTCACCGGCGATCCGGATCGCAGGGCGGCGGGTTCTGGAGCTGGCCGGGGTGGCCGCCGACGACGTCGACTTCGTCGACGTGTACTCGTGTTTTCCCTCGGCGGTGCAGGTGGCCGCGGCCGAGATCGGCCTGCCGCTGGACGATCCGTCCCGGCCGCTCACGGTCACCGGCGGGTTGACCTTCGCCGGGGGTCCGTGGAACAACTACGTGTCGCACTCGATCGCCACCATGGCCGAGCGGCTGGTGTCCGCGCCGGGCACGCGGGGCCTGATCACCGCCAACGGCGGCTATCTCACCAAACACAGCTTCGGGGTGTATGGAACCGAGCCGCCGGCCCACGAATTCCGTTGGCAGGATGTGCAATCCGAGGTCGATGCCGAGCCGACGCGCCAACTGCGGGTGGACTTCACCGGCACCGGGACGGTGGAGTCCTGGACCACGCCGGTCGGTCGTGACGGTGGCGCCGAGCGGGCCTTCCTGGCGGTACGTACCCCCGACGGTGGCCGCACCCTGGCCCGCATCGTCGACGAGTCGCAGGCCGCGGCCACCATGTCGCAGGACATCGCCGGGGCCGCGGTGCAGGTACACCCCGACGGCAGCGCCACGCTGCTTTAGCGGGACACCAGCTCCCGCTGTGCCAGCGTCAGCACCTCGTCGGTGGTCGGCGGGCTGGGCGGATGGTGCGACAGGCACCAGGGCGTCTGGATCTTGTGAAAGGCGTTGCCTTCCAATGCCAGATAGAACTGGCCCGACCGCAACTTGCTGATGTCGGGCACGTTGCCGCCCTTGACCCGGGCCATCTCCCTGGCCACCGCGATCTGCGCGGGGGAGTTCAGCAGGCCGTAGAACTGTGTGGTGGCGTTGCCGGGGATGTGGTTGTGCAGACCGCGGGGGGACTGCGTGGCGAACACCAGTCCCAGCCCGTACTTGCGGGCCTGCGCGGACAGCGCCAGGGTGCTGTGTGTGCAGGCGGTGAGATGGCCGGACGGGGCGAAGTTCTGCGCCTCGTCCATCACCAACAGCCCGCCCAGCGGGCGGTCGCCGGCCGGGTTGCGCTTGATCCAGGCGAACAGCGCCATCTGAAGCTGGTTGACGAATCCTTCGCGCTGCTGGTCGTTGGTGAGCCCGACCATGCTGATCACCGACACCCGGGCCCGGTGGCCGGGCGATGGGGTCAACAGCGTCCCGGGATCGGCGGCGGTGCCGGCCCCGCCGAACAGCGGGTCGTTCACGGTGGCCGCACGCAGGTTCTGGGCCAGTTCCGCGGCCAGCTTGTGCGCCCCACCCAAGGCGCTCACCTCGATGGGCAGATTGGCCAGCAGGTCGATGAAGCCGCCCAGGCTCACCGAAGGACCGGCGCCGTAGAACCGCAAGGCCTCGCGCAGCACTGCCCGGGACCGTTCGGCCTTGGCGGTGTTGCCGGCGATCAGGGCCCGCGGTTCCAGCGCGGCGACGGCGGATTCGACGGCGTCGGAGAACTCGTCATCGTCGTCGATCACGCTGGCGAAATCGGGAAGCGGCTGGAAGGACAACGGACGCCCCGTCGATCGGCGCGGGGTCCAGACGACCACCTCGGTGTTGTCGAAGTATTCGTCGGCACGTGCATCGTCGGCCGGGGTCCAGCCCGGGGGCGGCTCGGGCCAGGGTTCACCGAGGCGGGACAGATCGTTGTTCGGATCCAGCACGATCGACGACACGCCCCGCAGCGCGCACTCCTCGACCAGACGACGGATCAGCACGGTTTTGCCCGAGCCGGAACCGGCGAAGATCGCGGTGTGCTTGCGCAGCGCGGCCAGGTCGACCGATACGGCGCGCCCGCCGGCGCTGTCCACCCCCAGGGTGACCGCGGTGGCCGAATGCTCGATCACCGGTGGGTTGATTCGGATCGGACCGGTTTCGACCTCGGGTTCGACCTCGACGGTGACCCGGTCTGGTGGCGGATCACCCGCGATGTCACCGAGGGCGGCGCGCAGCCAGCCGATCCCGTGGGCCGGGCGGCGCCGGCGAAGCCACTCGGGCAGGTCCGGGTGGTTGTCGTCGATCAGGTCGCGCAGCGCGGTCATGGTGCGGATGTCGTCTTCGCTCATCGGCAGTACCCGGCCGCCGGCCGCCTCGAACTCGGCGATCACCACCGCGGTTTTGGCGCCCTTCGGCCACGGCGTGTTGCGCAACAGGAACAGTTGGCGCCGGTCTGGATTGAAACCGGTTGCCTCCCAGGCTTTCCGGATCCGGTTCTGCACCGCGACGGCATTGCCGGAGGCGATGGCGCGGAATGCCCAGTGCCGCTCGTCATCGGTGGTGGCGTCGAGGGTCTGGCGCAGCCGGCCGTGCAGCACCACCCGTTGGCCCGGGAGCGGATCGGGACGGAACGCCTGCCCGGCCTCACCGAGTTCGGTGATCCACGCATCGAGGGCCGCCGACAGCAGGCCGGGCATCGTGGTGTCCTCGCCGTCTGGGTCGAGCGCGGCGACGGTGACCGCCCGGCGGCGGTACTCGAGGAAGCGCCGGTCGATTTCGCCGGTGTCGCCGTGCACGGTCTCGCCCGTGGGTTCGTGGGGCCGGCTCACCTCGCCGGTGAGGTGAGCCAGTTCCTCGATCGTGTCGCGGTCCAGGCAGCGTCGGACGTGGGTGTCGGCGCGCTTGAGCAGTTGGCGCGGGGTGTACTGGGTGGCCTCGTCGAACGCTGACGGCAGGATCGGCCAACTCGGGTACGGCGCGGTGAAACCGATCGCTGCGTAGCTGGCGGTGAAACGCCGTTCCAGGATGGCGCGGCCGACTTCCGGGGTCGGCAGGCCCTGCAACATCGCGGTGGTCCGGAAGCGATCCTGGACGGTGGCGGTGGCCCGGTCCTGGATCGCCTCCCACGCCGCGGGAAGGCAGGCCACCACCCCGACGGTGCGTCGCATGGTCTGCCGGATCGCCATCAGGCCGTGGGCGATGTGTTCGAGGTCGCCGGCACCCGATGCCCCGGTGCCTGAGGCCCCGTCGGTGCGGTCGACCGACTGGGCCAGCAAGGTGTCGATCTGGTCCAGCGCCAGCACCGACGGTCCGGCCAGGGCGACGAGCCGCGAGATGTCGCGCACGGATTCCTGTGCGGTGAGTGTCGGTGCCGGCAGGCCCCAGGTTTCGTTCGCGCTGCTGCCGGTCAGGAACGCCTCGCCGATGTCCTGCAGCTCGAGGTCACCGGCGCCCAGCAGGACCAGGGCGCGCAGCGTGTGGTGTGCGCGTCGGACGGTGTGCCGGTGCACCTTGTGCAGTGCGTTGACGAAGTCGGTGAGGATCTCAGGCGTCAGGTCGTCGTCGCCGATCACTGCCCGGCGGTTGGCCCGGGAGATGTGGGCCACCGAGGACAGCTCCCACAACAGGTCTTTGAGTTGGGTCTCACGCTCACTGCCGGGGCGGCCCAGGCTTTCCAGGATGCCGGCCCGGGCGGACTGCCAGAAGCCGGCCGCGTCGAGCAGTTCGACGAGGAAGAAGTAGCCGCCGCCGGTCTGGATCTGTTCGCGTACCTGGCCGAGCAGGTGGGTCTTGCCGGAGCCGGCCGGACCGCGCACCACCACACCCAATGGGCTGGAGTCGGTTTCCCGTTCGGCATCCCCGAACGCGGCCATGACATCGGACATCGCCCGGTCGTGCAGGCCGCGGACATGCAGCGCGCCCTGTGAATGCCACAGGTCGTCGGCGGTGGGCGCCCAAGTCAGGCGAAGCGCGCTGAGCGCTTCGCGGTGTGAGAGTTCCATCAGGACTCGATCGCGATCAGGTGTTTGTCCTGGTTACCTATTTCCACTGCGGCGTCGCGATCGGCAGGGGTGAGCACCTTCTGGTTCTCCTCGGGGATCAGGCTGACGCCGGGTTGCTGGTAGAGGCTGATCAGCGCGGCGTCGACGGTGGGACGGGGCAGCTCGGGGACGGCCTGGCGCAGGCGCAGCAGGCTCACCCAGCCGCCCGGCCGGGCAGCGAGCCCGGTGTAGGCGGTTCGCAGCCGGACCTCCGGGTCGGCGGCAACCGGCTCGGGCGACTCCGGCTCGGGCGACTCCGGCTCGGGCGACTCCGGCTCGGCCGGCTCGGCCGGGAGGAACACGTCGGCGGGTACGAGCTCGGACTGCTCGAAATAACGGTGCAACGCGCCCAGCAGGGTGTACAACGCCTTGCCCTGTCCGGTGGATCGAGGCGGCGCGTCGGCGCCGAACAGGGCCCGGCACAGGGCCCAACCGGCATCGGTCAGTTCGTGGACGAGCGGGCGGGTGCCGGTGGACTCGATCAACCCCAGCCGGTTGAGCCGGTCACGGCGGGGTTTGTCGAGCTTGGGCCCCAGCCGTTCCAGCTCAGGGTTGGGCACCGGCCGGGACTCGGCCATCAGTACCAGCAGGACTGCCTGCTCGGAGCCGGTCAGCTCGTCGGGCGCGACATTCACCGGTCAAATCCCCTTCCTGCCGAGTGACTCCTGCACGTTAGCGCGTACCCCCGACCCGACGAGAATGTCGTTGCGCCGCACCGACTTCGCCCGGCCGGCGGGTGCGGGGCGCGCAGCTATCCGGCCGACAGCGGCTGTGCGGGGTCGGCGATACGTTGCGGATCGACCGGCGTGCGCGCCCGGATCATTGCCTTGACGTCGTCAAGGACGTCCCACACGTTGACGTTCATCCCGGCCAGGACACGGTTGTCGGTGTCGAGCCAGAACGCGACGAATTCCCGCCCAGCAACGTCGCCACGGAACACCACGCGCTCATATTCGGGTGCATGTCCGACGTACTCCATGCCGAGGTCGTACTGATCGGTGAAGAAATAGGGCAGCTCTGAGTATTCGACGCTTCGGCCCAACATCCCCGCAGCCGCCACCGCGGGCTGTTTGAGCGCGTTGGCCCAGTGTTCGGTGCGGATCCGCACCCCGAACAACGGATGCTGCGCGGCGGCGATGTCTCCGACGGCGAAGATGTCCGGGTTGCTGGTGCGCAGACCGGCGTCGACGAGCACGCCGCCGGCACCGACGTCCAGTCCGGCCTGCTCGGCCAGCCCGATGTTCGGCGCCGCGCCCACGGCGACCAACACGGCATCTGCGGTGACGCTGGATCCGTCGCCGAGCCGCAGTCCGGTGGCGGTGCCGTCGGCGCTGGTGATCTCCTGCACCGACTGGCCCAGCCGCAGGTCGACTCCGTGCTCGCGGTGCAGCCGCGCGAACACCTCGCCCAGCTCGGGGCCCAACGCCGCCAGGAGCGGTTGAGATGCCGCCTCGACGACGGTGACGTCCACGCCGCGCTCGCGCGCGCCGGCGGTGACCTCCAGCCCGATCCATCCGGCGCCCACGACGGCCAGCGTCGCGCCCGGGGTCAACGCCGCGCTCAGCGCCGCGGCCTCGTCGATCGTGCGCAGATAGTGCACCCCGGCCGCGTCCGCACCGGGAATCGGTGGCCGCCGGGAGGCCGACCCGGTGGCCAGCAGCAGTTTGTCGTAGCCGACGGTGGTCCCGTCGGGCAACGCCACGGTGTGCTCGGCGGCGTTGACGGCGGTGACCTCGGTGCCCAATCTCAGGTCGACGTTGTGGTCGCGGTACCAGGCGCGGGTGTCGACGGTGAAGTCGTCGAGGGTCTTTGTGCCGGCCAGGTATTCCTTGGACAGCGGTGGGCGCTCGTACGGCAGGTGATCCTCGGCGGCGAACAACACGACGTGGCCGTCAAAGTCGTTGTCGCGCAGTGCTTCAGCGGCCTTGGCGCCGGATAGGCCGCCACCGACGATCACGAATGTGGGCGACGTTGTCATGTCGATTCAGCGTACTCGCCCGACACCAACTGCTTGAGTTTTCGAGCATTGCGTACGGCGTGACCACCCAGATCGTTGTTGAAGTACACGACGACGCGGTGACCGTCGTGGTCCCACCGCAGAATCTGTTGCGCCCACTGGGCAAGTTCGTCGTCGGAGTAGGGCTCGGCGTACATGTGGTGTTGTACGTCGCCCGGACCGTGCATACGGACATACACCAGTTCGGCGGTGGCCACCGGCCGGCACACCAGTCCCGGTCCGCTCATCACCACATAGGCGGCGTGGTGACGCTCCAACACCGCGAACAGGGCGGGATCGTGCCAGGACGGGTGACGCAATTCCATCGCCACCCGGATGTGGCGGGGCAGCTGCGCCAGGAAGGCGTCGAGCAGTTCGTCGTCGCGTTCGATCGCCGGGTGCAGCTGCACCAGCAGGGCCTCGTTGTGGTCCCCGAGCAGTTGCCAGTACTGCTCGAACCGCGGCGTCCAGGGTTCCGGTGAGCGCAGCCGCCGAAAGTGGGTCAGGCCCCGGTGGGCCTTGACCGACATCGTGAAGCCGTCGGGTAGCTGATCGCGCCAGCCGGTGAACGTGGTGTCAGCGGGCCAGCGGTAGAAGCTGCCGTTGAGCTCCACGGTGTCGAACTCGCCGACGTAGAGGCCCAGCCTCGCCTTCGCGGGGGTCCCGCGTGGATAGAGCACCCCGGTCCAGTGGTCGTATGACCAACCCGAGGTGCCGATCCTGATCATCTGCCATCGCTAGGGGACATCTGTGTAGTGCTGGGTGTAACCCTCGGCGGAGAAGGTGAAACCTCGGCCGGTCAACTCCCGCACGCACGACACCCCGGACTGCTCCTGGACGTTGCACCGAAACCCGGCCACTGCCAACACCTTGCCGAACGGCAGCACCACGGCCTCGCTTTGGGCGAAGTCCGGCTCGGTCAGGGCCGCGAAATAGGCGTCGGTGTCCTGGTCGAGGACGAGGGCGTTCGGTACGGCGGTGCCGCCGGTCGGGTCGGGCACCTCCGTGGGCGCCCCGGTCACCCCGATGGCCGACGTGCCGTTCGCCTGCTGGCAACCGGCGCGGTCTCGGGGCAGGATCGCGCAGCGCCACCGCCCGCTGGGGGTGCTGAAGTAATAGCCCTTGCGGCCGTCGACCTCGAGCGCGTAATCGGCCGCGTTGACCAGGTGCGCGGTGCCGAACACCGGTGGCGCCGCCGTGGTGCTCACCGCCGGGGGCGGTGCGGCATCGTCGGTGTTGATGACGGTTTCCGAAGCGCAGCCGGCAAGCGCGGCGGCGCCGAAGAGTGCACAGACGACGAGGCAGGCCTTCACGAGGCAAGACCCTAGCGGGCGCTCACGCCGCGATGCAGATGTCGGCGCCGAGTAACAGGAACGGCCACAGCAAGGTCACCTGGCCGAACGCGACCAGGTCGGCGCCGGCCGGGAACTTGGTCAGCAGGCTCGTTTCGATCAGCTGTACCTGCTCGGGATGGAAGAACGTGAACACCAGGCCGATCGTGAGATAGGGCAGCGACAGCCACATCAACGTCTCGAGCACCTGCTCGACGCTGGCCTGGTAGCTCAGGATCCGGCGCAGCCGGGTCATCAGATCAGTGCCTTGTCGGCCGCCACCCGTCGGCGCACGTCGGCGAGCAACAGGTAGCTGCCGCCCTGGCGGATGAACACCGGCAGGAACCGGTTGCCGAAAGCCACGAGAAGAAAGAGCCATTCGAACAGTCGTTGCCGGCCCGGACCCCACGTGAAGCCGACGGCATCGCGGAACACCGGCGCCAAGAACCCCGCGGTGAGGAATTTCAGCAGTGGCCGGAAGGGAATTCGCAGCAGCGGGGTGATCATCCGCAGGTTCACGAGATCGTGCAGATACTGCCGGACGACGTCGTCCATGGCGACCTGCGCGCAGGCCTGATCCCAGTAGGTGTCGAATTCCGCCCGGGTCGCCGGCCACTGCTCGGGACTGACCTGCAACGTGGTGCCCAGGGTGGCTGCCGAGTGGTAGAACTGCTCGGCCTGGACCTCGGTCATCTCGCCACGCAGCAGTTGATAGACGTCTTCCAAGCCGACGAACAGGCAGGCTGCCACCCACAGTTGTAGGTCGCGGTCAAAAGCGTTGTAGGGCACGGGACTTGCCGGCCCGGACCGGACCTGGCGGTGGGCCACGTCGACGGCATCGCGGAAGGCGGCCCTGTCCTCGGGAGTGCCGAGGATGGCCACGGCCAGATAGCTCAGCGTGGTGCGGGCCCGTTTCCACGGGTGCTTGAGCAGGTTGCCGGAATCCACGGTGCTCTCCACGACCCCGTAACCGACGCCGGGCCGGGACAGTTGCATGATCACGTTGGCTGCGCCGGCCGCGAAGCCCCACAGGTCCATCGCGTCGGCGATGGTGACGTCCTGCTCGGACCACCGCGCGGTGCGCCGGGTGACCGAGATCCGGTTCGCGACAGGCATTCGCCGTTCCTCCTCAGCTCATGCACACGTTGGTGAACAGCAGCACCGGCCACGACACGATGGAGCCCAGGAAGGACACCACCGCGTCGGCGCCGTGCATACCGGCCAGGTGGCTGGTGTGGGTGAGCGACCAGATCAGGCCGATCAGCAGATAGGGGACGGCGAGGATGATCGCCGTTCCGATCCACTCCGCGATCGTCATCTGGAACTCGAGGATCTTGCGTACTGCGGTCAACATTCGTTGGGCCCCCGTCCCTGTCAGGCAGCCCCTATGTTAACGGCCATTCTCGGCCGTTATGGCGAAACCGGCATCAGTCGAGGTCGATCCGGATGGTGAGCAGGTCGCTGCCCATGACCCGAACCACCGCGCTGTTGAGGGCCGGTAGTTCTCTCAATCGGGCGACCGGGTCGTCGTCGGGCAGCAGGTGCGCCGTGCCGGTGCGCCAGGTGCCGTTGATCCGTACCCGCACAGCGGGATTCGCCTTGATGTTCAGTACGTAGTGCGCGCGGTCGCCGTGTTCGGAGACCATCCAGAACTGCCCATCGACGACCCGGCCACCGACGGCGGTGCGCCGCGGTTGGCCGGTTTTGCGGCCGGTGGTCTCCAGCATGGTGATGGGTAGTTGCCGGCCCACCGGGTTGACGACGAGGCGCTGGGCGCCGTGGACGATGCGACGCTTGAGATCACCAAGATCCACCATGGGATCACCTTAGTCGGAATCCGGGGACTCCAGATCGGCACGGAACGCGGCTTCGCGGGCGAGATGCCTGGGCCGGCGGCGCAGCACAGCCCAGGCGACCGCGAGCACGATGAACCAGATCGGGGTGACCAGCAGGGCTTGCCTGGTGTCTTCCTTGAGCGTGAAGGCCACGATCAGGAATACGAAGAACCCCAGGACGACGTAGCACATCGCGACACCGCCGGGCATCTTGAACTTCGACGTCTCGTGCAGGTGCGGCCGGCGTTTGCGGTAGACGAGGTAGCTGGACAGGATGATCGTCCACACGAACATGAAGCACAGCGACGAGATGGTGGTGACGATCGTGAAGGCTTCGATGATCGAGTCGCCGACGGCCACCATCACCACACCCGACAGCAGGAACGCCCCGGACAGGAACAGCGCGTTGGCCGGCACGCGCCGGTTGGTGAGCCGGCCGAACAGGGTCGGGGCGTCCCCCTCGGCGGCCAGACCGTAGACCATCCGCGAGGTGGAATAGATGCCGGAGTTGGCCGACGACGCTGCCGAGGTCAGCACGACGAAATTGACGACCGAGGCGGCGATGCCGAGGCCGGCGAGGGTGAACATCGCCACGAACGGGCTGTGCTGCGGGTCGATCATCCGCCATGGCGTGACCGAGATGATGACGATCAGGGCCGCGACGTAGAACAGCATGACGCGCACGGGGATCGAGTTGATCGCCTTGGGCAGGTTGCGTTCGGGGTTCTTGGCCTCGGCTGCGGTGGTGCCGACGAGTTCGATGCCGACGAACGCGAAGGTGGCGATCTGGAATCCGGCCACGAACCCCATCGGGCCGGTGGGGAAGAAGCCGCCGTCGTTCCACAGGTTGGCGAAGCTGGCGTGCGAGCCGCCGGGGGACTCGAAGTGGGTGAACACCATCACCAGGCCGACGACGATCAGCGCCACGATGGCGATGATCTTGATCAGGGCGAACCAGAATTCGGTTTCGCCGAACGCCCGCACGGTCGGCAGGTTCAACGCGATCAGCACCACCACCGTCGCCAGCGCCGGGATCCACAGCTGCAGATCGGGCCACCAGTAGGCGACGTACCCCGAGATCGCCACCACATCGGCCACGCCGGTGACGATCCAGCAGAACCAGTACGTCCAACCGGTGAAGAAACCGGCCCACGGGCCGAGGAGGTCGGCAGCGAAGTCGGCGAACGACTTGTAATGCAGGTTGGACAGCAGCAGCTCGCCCATCGCCCGCATGACGAAGAAGAGCATGAAGCCGATGATCATGTAGACGAAGATCACCGAGGGCCCGGCCAGCGACACCGTCTTGCCCGAGCCCATGAACAGGCCGGTTCCGATCGCGCCACCGATTGCGATGAGCTGGATGTGCCGGTTGGACAGCTGGCGGGACAGGTGCCGTTCGCCCGTGGTTGCTTCTGACGTCACGCCCGACAGGATTCCATGCGCCCGGCCTCAGCCCAGCACCGGGAACCGCCGTTTCGCCGCCAGTCGATCCAGCGCGGTCTGCATCACCCCGCGGATGTGCGCGTCGACCTCGGCGACATCGGGGTCGGAGCCGAAGCGGGCCGTGATGTCGATGGGCGGCAGCACCTCGGTGACGACCTTGGTGGGCAGCGGCAGGTTGGGCGGCACGATGACGCTGAGCCCGAACGGCAGGCCGACGCTCACCGGCAGGATCTCCAGCCGAAAGCGGGGCAGGCCCAGCCGCTTGGCCAGCCAATTGCCCCGGGTGAGGAACAACTGGCTTTCCTGGGCCCCGATCGAGACCGTCGGCACGATCGGGACGCCGGCCGCCAGCGCGGTGCGCACGTAGCCGGTGCGGCCGTTGAAGTCGATCGTGTTGGCCTCGGCGCTCGGCCGGTAGGCGTCGTAATCACCGCCGGGGAACACCAGCACAACCGCGCCCGAGTGCAGGGCGGCCGCGGCGTTCTCCCGGCTGGCGTGGATCACCCCGAGCCGCCGGAACAGTGTGCCGGTCGGTCCGAGCAGCACGCCGTAGTGGGCCAGGGTGTAGAGCGGGCGGGCATATCCGAAATGCCGGTAGAACGCCGGGGCGAAGACCAGGACATCAGGGGTCAGCATCCCGCCGGAGTGATTGGCGACCACGAGCGCCCCGCCGTGGCCTGGAATGTTCTCCAGGCCACGGACCTCGGAACGAAACCACCACTTGGCGATCGGGGCGGCCACCGACTCCGCCTGCCGGGTGACGATCGGATCCCATTGATCGAGTTCGGTGTCGTCCATCGTCCCTCCCCGCCGTTGGTTGCAGACGGGATACCCACCTACGCGGCGACAGATGCCGCCTCTCGGATCGGCTCGAGCGCCTCGGCGATGATGTCGGCCACGTCGGTCATCGGTTTGACCTCCAGGGCGTCGAGCACCTCGGCCGGGACGTCGTCCAGATCGGGCTCGTTGCGCGCCGGGATGAACACCGTCTTCAGCCCGGCCCGCTGCGCGGCCAGCAGCTTCTGCTTGACCCCGCCGATCGGCAGCACCCGGCCGTTGAGGGTGACCTCGCCGGTCATCCCGACGTCGCCGCGGACCTGGCGTCCGGTGGCCATCGAGACCAGGGCGGTGACCATCGTGACGCCGGCCGACGGGCCGTCCTTGGGCACCGCGCCGGCCGGCACGTGGACGTGAATCTGACGGTCCAGTGCCTTGGGATCGACCCCCAACTGTTCGGCGTGGGCCCGCACGTAGGACAGCGCGATCTGCGCGGACTCCTTCATGACGTCGCCCAGCTGACCGGTGAGCGCCAGACCGGCTTCACCGTCGTTCGCGCCGGCCTCGATGTAGAGCACATCGCCACCCAGGCCGGTGACGGCCAGACCGGTCGCCACCCCCGGCACCGCGGTGCGTTCGTCGGATTCGGGGGTGAACCTGGGACGGCCCAGGTACTCGACCAGATCCGGCTCATCGATCGTGATCGGAGCCGACGTCGAGTCGAGCTTCGTGGTGACCTTGCGCAGCGCCTTGGCCAGCAGCCGTTCGAACTGCCGCACACCCGGCTCGCGGGTGTAGTCCGCGGCGATCTTGCGTAGGGCCGCGTCCGTCACCGTCACCTCGGACTCCGTCAGCGCCGCTTTCTCGGCCTGCCGTGGCAACAAATAGTCCCGTGCGATGGCAACCTTGTCGTCCTCGGTATAGCCGTCGATCTGCACCAGCTCCATGCGGTCCAGCAGAGCGGACGGGATGTTCTCGATGACGTTGGCCGTCGCCAGGAACACCACGTCGGACAGGTCCAGATCCAGATCCAGGTAGTGGTCCCGGAACGTGTGGTTCTGCGCCGGGTCCAGCACCTCCAGCAGCGCGGCCGACGGATCGCCCCGGTAATCCGAACTCACCTTGTCGATCTCGTCCAGCAGCACAACGGGATTCATCGAACCCGCCTCGCCGATGGCCCGCACGATGCGACCCGGCAGCGCACCGACGTAGGTGCGCCGGTGACCGCGGATCTCGGCCTCGTCGCGCACACCGCCCAGGGCGACGCGCACAAATTTGCGGCCCAGCGCCCGCGCCACGGACTCGCCCAGCGAGGTCTTGCCGACCCCAGGTGGACCGGCCAGCACCATCACCGCGCCCGATCCGCGACCGCCGACGACGGCCAGGCCCCGTTGGGCGCGACGAGCCCGCACGGCCAGGTACTCGACGATGCGGTCTTTGACGTCGTCCAGCCCATGGTGGTCGGCGTCCAGAATTTCCCGCGCTCCCTTGAGGTCGGTCGAGTCCTCGGTGCGCTCGTTCCACGGCAGGTCCAGGACAGTGTCGAGCCAGGTGCGGATCCAGCCGCCTTCGGGGCTCTGCTCGCTGGAGCGTTCCAGCTTGCCGACCTCACCAAGCGCCGCTTCCCGGACCTTCTCGGGCAGATCGGCAGCCTCGACGCGGGCCCGGTAATCCGCTTCTCCTTCCTGGCCATCAGGTCCCAACTCGCCGAGCTCCTTGCGGATCGCGGCCAGTTGCTGGCGCAGCAGGAATTCCTTCTGCTGTTTGTCCATGCCGGCCCGGACGTCCTCGGCGATCTTGTCGTTCACCTCGACCTCGGCCAGGTGTTCGCCGGTCCATTCCACGAGCAGGCTCAGGCGACGGCCGACGTCTTCGGTCTCCAGCAGCTCGCGCTTCTGCACGTCGGTCAGATATGAGGCGTACCCGGCCGTGTCGGCCAGGGCCGAGGGATCGGTGATCTTGTTGACCACGTCCACGATCTGCCACGCTTCGCGACGCTGCAGCATGGCCAGCAGCAGCTTCTTGTACTCGGCTGCCAAGGCCAAGGTGGCATCGCTCGACTCGATATCGGCGACCTCGTCGACCTCGACCCACAGCGCGGTGCCGGGGCCGGTGGTGCCGGACCCGATGTGGGCACGGCGTTCACCACGGACGACGGCGGCTTCCACGCCGCCGGGCATGCGACCGGTCTGCACGATCGAGGCGATCACACCGTGGGTGGGGTACCGGTCGTCCAACCGCGGGGCGATCAGCAGTTTCCCGGCCTCGCTGGCCTGGGCTGCGGCCACCGCGGTGCGGGCGGCGTCGTCTAGTTCGACGGGCACCACCATTCCGGGCAGCACGATCGGCTCGCTCAGGAACAGGACCGGCAACGCATTCGGCGTTGTGTGTTCAGGCATCGAACCTCCAAAGTTCAGTCTGATGCGCTCAACCCTGTCGGTGATGGGTTTGTTCCCGGTTCGACTGGCGGACGGGTTCGCCGTGGGTGAACGCGACCACCGGCGCGTAGCATCCGACTCCATGAACCGGGGATTCATCGTGACGCTTGCGATCGGTGTGATCGTGGCGTTGTTCGGGGCGATCTGGGCCCTGCAAGGATTCGGTGTGCTGCAGGGCAGCCCGATGAGCAACACCACCACCTGGTCGATCATCGGTCCGATCACCGCGGTGATCGGTGTCGTGGTCGCGGTCGTCAGCTGGCGCAGACTCAGGCGTTAAGCCACGGTGAACGTCACCGAATGCCAACCGGTCGCCCCGTCGGGCACCGGCGGCGCTTCCTGCGCGGTCTGGACCACGCCGGTGTTGTCGGTGGCGCGCACCGTGATCGTGTGGTCGCCCGGGTCGCTCGCCTGCCACGGCAGGCTCCACAGCCGCCACGTCTGATCGGAATACGCCGCACCCAGATGGGCCGGGACCCATGGGCCGTCGTCGATGCGGACCTCGACGGCGCGCACGCCGCGATTCTGTGCCCAGGCGACACCACCGAAGGTCGTCGGTCCGGCCGGCACCTTCTGCCGCGGTCTCGGCACGTCGATGCGGGACTCGGTCTTGATCGGGCCCCGCGGCGCCCAGCCCTGCCTGGTCCAATACGCCTCGGCCCGGTCGAACCGGGTGAGTTCCAAGTCGGTGACCCACTTGGTGGCAGACACGTAACCGTAGAGGCCGGCCACCACCAGCCGGGCCGGATAACCATGTTCGACCGGTAGCGGCCGGCCGTTGAGGCCCACCGCGAGCAGGGCGTCGCGCCCGTCGTGGAGGGCCTGCACCGGGGTGCCGACGGTGAACCCGTCGACCGACGTCGACAGCAGCATGTCCGCGTCGGGGTGAACTCCGGCCTCGTCCAACAGGTCGGTCAGGCGGTAGCCGGTCCACACGCCGTTCGAGATCAGGTCTCCACCAACGGAATTCGATACACACGTCAGCGTGATGACCTTTTCGACGGCCTCGAACCGGTCCAGGTCGGCGAAACTATAGGTGACTTCGCGGTCCACCATGCCGTGGATGTGCAGCCGCCAATCCTGACGGCTGAGCTGCGGGACGCTCAGGGCGACGTCCACCCGGTAGAAGTCGGCGTTGTCGGTGAGGAAACTCGGCAGGGTCACCCCGGCCGGTTGGACCTCTGCCGGGACCGGCCGAGCCGGTACGCGCGGAGTCGGGATCACCGCGCTGTCACGTTCTGCCGCCACCGAACTGGCCAGCCTGCCGATCACGGTGCCGACGATTCCGCCGGCAATGCCGACACCGAGCAACCCGGCGGTGATCAGCCAGCCGCGCCGGCCGGCGTCGACGTCGTCGACGTCGTCGGGGGAGCCGGGGGAGCCGGCCGGCCCAGTCCACAGCCGGCCGGCAAGCCACCGCAGCGCGGCCACGCCGGCCGCGGTGCCGATCACCGTGGGCACCACGTCGAGCGCAGACGAGTCCGGCCGCGAGAGCACGGCCGCGCATCCGAGGATTCCGGCGACGACGAAGATCGCGCTGCCCACCGGCCGGCGGCGGGTTTCGTAGGTCGCGGCGAGGGCGGCGACGGTGGCGATCACCACCAGCACGACCACGGACAGAAACAGTTTGTCCAACGTGCCGAGGGTCTGAATTGCCCACTCTTTGACCGGCCCCGGTGTGAGGTCGACGATCGCCGCGCCGACAGCGTTGCGTGGATCGGCCTGCGGCGAGAACCCGATGCCGACGAGTTGCGCCACGCCGAGCGCTACCGCGGCGGCGGCAACCCCGCCGAGCATCCGAGCGTTCGCCGTGGGTGTCGACGAGGTCTCGACCATCCTCCACAAACTACTCCCGCACACAGCAGAGAGCCTGCCGCTGGGGGTTACGGCAGGCTCCCTGTGGTGATGGATCTAGGTGGCCGACTGTGCGCCGAGCACCCGTTGGATGTCGGGCTTCATCTGCTGCAGCTGTTGGCCCCAGTAGCCCCAGGAGTGGGTGCCGTTGGCGGGGAAGTTGAACACCCCGTTGGTGCCGCCGGCTGCAATGTAGTTGTCCCGGAACGTGATGTTGGTCCGCAACGTGAGACCTTCGAGGAACTGCGCGGCCATCAGATTGCCGCCGTTGGTGCCGGCGTCGAGATCGGACGGGGTGCCGGTACCGCAGTAGATCCAGACGCGGGTGTTGTTGGCGACCAGCTGGTTGATGTTGACCATCGGGTCGTTGCGCTTCCAGGCCGGATCGGTCGACGGGCCCCACATGCTCTCGGCGTTGTACCCGCCCGCATCATTCATCGCCAGACCGATCAGCATCGGCCACCAGCCTTCGGACGGGTTCAAGAAGCCCGAAAGTGTTCCGGCATAGATGAACTGCTGCGGGTGGTAGATCGCGTAGGTCAGTGCGGCACTGCCCGCCATCGACAGGCCGACGACCGCATTACCGGTCTGCGAGACGCCTCGGTTGGCGGCCAGCCAGGTGGGCAGTTCCTGGGTCAGGAAGGTCTCCCACTTGTACGTGTAGTCCTGGCCGTTGCCTTTCGACGGCTGGTACCAGTCGGTGTAGAAGCTCGACTGCCCGCCGACCGGCATGACCACCGACAGGCCGGAATCGTTGTACCACTCGAATGCCGGTGTGTTGATGTCCCAGCCGTTGTAATCGTCCTGCGCCCGCAGGCCGTCGAGCAGGTAGACCGCATGTGGTCCGCCGCCCTGGAACTGCACGCGGATATCGCGGTTCATCGACGGGGAGAACACGTCGAGATACTCCACCGGCAACCCCGGCCGGGAGAACGCGCCGGCGCTGGCCGACCCGCCGACGAGCCCGACCAATCCGGGCAGGGCCAGTGCCGTAACGGCTCCAACCATCAACCGGCGCAGCCACATCTTCGGCGCAGACTCCGCTGTGCCACGCATGTTTCTGAGGAACTTCATAACGGCAACCAACCCACCTTTCTTCGCCACAAGCGTTTGCCGTCGCTTTGTGAGCAAAGTGAATCACGGGCCAGACCAGTCACACCCGTAACAGCGCCGTGCGACCAGATCGCGGTTGGCTAACGATTGGAACTCGGCGCCGAGACCGTAGCCGGCCGCGGGCCGGCGGTCGACACCTGCTGAGCAGTTGATCGACGCTCCTCGATCATTCGGCCGATGTCCTGAAGCAGCAACGGATTCCGCAATACCAGCCGCTCCAGGAACTCGCGCTCCACCTGTAGGAGTGTGGTTTCCACGGTGGCATGGCCGTCCGCGAGCGCCTTCTGGCGGATCAACGTCGACTGGCCGAGGAAGTCGCCGCTGCCGAGTGTGCGTACCGGTGCGATCGAGCCGTCTCGGCTGGCAACCGTCATCTGAATCCGGCCCTCGACGATGAAACTCATTCGGCTCGGGACCTCTCCGGCGAACTGCACCTGTTCACCGGCGCCGAACCGGCTCAGGCGGCAATGCGTGAGCAGATCCTGCTGTTCGGTGTAACTCAACCGCAGCGCCGGCGCAATCTCGCGTACTGCCTTGTCCATCCGTTCCGGGGTGCTGAAATCGTCGACCGCCTGATCCAGATGCAACTCGGCCCGCCTTGCCGCGTACCAGACCCAGCGAAGAAACGTTGATCGGGCCGCCCCGTCGTCCGCCGGTGAGCGCAGCGGTATCGACGTTCGATATTCGTTGCGGCCCAACGCTACTGAGGTGGGCGCGGCGCCGGGCCGCCGCTGTGGCAGCCGACTGCCGATCTGGGTGAGGAGTCGGCATACTTCGTCGGGGGAGTCTGACGTGCCGAACACCGTGGTGACCGAGATGGAATGCGACGAGGCCGGGCGGCTCAGGTTGGTGAACGAGGCGCCGGCCAGCACCGAGTTGGGCATCACCTGCATGCCGCTGCCTGTGTCGATGTGGGTGGCGCGCCAGTTCACTTCGACCACACGTCCGCGCGCCGACGGGGTGTCCAGCCAGTCGCCGAGCTCGAACGGCTGCTCGAACAACAGGAGTAGACCGGAGATGATCTGGCCCACCGAGTTCTGCAAGGCCAGGCCCAGCACGATGGAGCTCACCCCGAGTGCGGTGAACAGTCCGCCGACGTTGGCGCCCCAGACGTACGCGAAGATCATGCCGACCCCGACGGCGATCAGCGCGAACCGGGCCACATCGAGGAAGATCGACGGAATCCGCTTGCGCCAGCTGCCTTCTGGCGCGCCCTGGAACAGGGTCGCGTTGAGGCCGGACAGCAGCAGGATCATCACCACGAGACCGAGGACGGTGGCAACGACACGGACTGTGGTGGCCTCTGCCGAGATCTCGCCACCTTTGATCAGCAGGATCAGCAGTGCGGCCAGCGGGAGAATGTAGTTGCGTAGCAGGCCGATCGGCCGGGCCAGGTAGCTGCCGCGTCGGGTCAGAGCGTTGTGCAGTTCGGTGAGCACCACCAGGCCGACCGGCAGCCCGATGGCCACCGTCAACGCCCAGTAGAACCAGTCGGTGTCCAGCACACTTCTCATGACTGACGGTCCGCCAATCGCCAGATCGGCACTTCGACGTCGTTGACTGTCACCGATCCCACGGCGGTGTACTGCCGGGCGTCCTGGGTGGCCTCACGCACCCGGTCGGTGACGTACACGCCGGCCTGGGGTGCCCCGCTCTGCACCTGGTAGGCGAGATCGACCGCGGATCCCCACATGTCATAGGCCAGGTTGGATCGGCCGATCAGGCCGCTGCCCACGGTCCCGGTGTCGATACCGGCCCGCAGCCGTACGTCGTATCCGGACTCGTTGCGATACCGGTCGACGACGCGCTGCATCTCGACGGTGAAGTCCACAGTGCGGCGGATGTTGTCGAGTCGGGGCACTGTCAACCCACAGCTGGCCAGATAGCCGTTGTGCAACGTGCGTACCGGTTCGACACCGAGATTCTCTGCTGCCGAGTCGAATTCGCGGATCAGATTGTTGACCATCGCCAACAGGTCGTCGGCGCACAGATCGGCCGACAGCTCCTCGAGCCCGAGCAGGTCGGCGAAGACGACGGTGACGTTCTGGTGGTCCTGGGCGATGTTCTCCTCGCCGTCGCGGTACCGCTGTACCACCGGCTCGGGCATCATCGACAGCAGCAGCCGGTCGTTCTCGTGCCGCTGTTCCTCGAGCAGGTCCTCCTTGATCCGCAGATTTCGGCTCATCTCGTTGAACGCGATTGTCAGGTCGCCGAATTCGTCGCGGGACAGGACCGGCAGGGATACCCCCAGCTCGCCGGAGCTGATCTGGTGGGCCCCGGCTTCCAGGCGGCGCAGCGGGCGTACGAAGAACCGTGCCAACAGAATCGCGGCGACACACACCACCAGGATGATGGCCACGGTGGACAGCACCAGGGTGCGGGTGAACGACGTGACCGGGGCGAAGGCCTCGGCGGTGTCGATCTTGGCCACCACGACCCAGTCCAGGCCTTGCAACTGCACCGGGGCATAGGACATCAGGGTCTCGTTACCCAGATAGTCGATATCGACGAGGGTGCCCGATTGGCCACGCTGTGCCAGCCGGGACGCCTGGTTGGCCACCGGCTGCACCATCGTCGTGCCGCCCTGGCGAATGGACTTTTCGGCGACATCGGGGGCCGTTCCCGCCTCGATCACCTCGTGTTCGAATCGTTCGGGGTCCTCGATGAACAGTCTCGAGTTCGACCGCATCAGCCCGTCCGGGCCGACCAGGTAGGACTCGCCGGTCTCACCCATGCCGACCCGCTCCCACTTGCTGCCCGCGGTCATTATTCGGTTCACCCCGCGAATCGGGAACTGCAGGGCCAGGACGCCGGCCACGCGGTCTCCGGTGCGGATGGGGGCGACCATCCAGGCGGTGGGGCCGTTCGCGGGCAGATAGGCGCCGAAGTCGGTGACGCCGATGTAGTCGAGGGCGTTGGACTCGATCGCCTGCTGGTATGTCCGTGTCAGGGCTGTGCTCTTGTACGGCCCGTGGAAGATGTTGGTGCCCAGGTCGGGCCCCTTGTAGGCGCTGTAGACCACGTTGCCGCGGGTGTCGAGAAGCAAGGCGTCCTCGAACCCGAATCGGGTCACGATCGTGCGGAAGTAGTCGTTGAACCGGGCGTTGGCCGCCGACCAGTCGCTGCCGTCGCGCGCGTCGTCGATCGTGATCGCCGTGGCTCGGTCGTCGAACGGCGCGGTGTAGGCGGCCTGCAGATGGATCTGGGCGTTCGATGTCGGGATCAGCGCCGCGACGTCGATCTGGTTGCCCGAGGCGGTGTCGGTGCTGCGGGAGAAGCGCTTGCGGTAGTAGCCGGAGACGGCTTTCTGCTCCTCGGGCGTCACCGGGTCTGTCCGCAGCTGATCGAACGCCGTCGTAAACGCTGCCGTGGCCTCGGCCGCTGTGGCTCCCCGGGTGTACACCACCAGCGAGTTCCTCAGGTAGCGGTACTCGGACTCCAACTGTCGGGCCTGTGCGGCCCTGGTCTCGGTCAGCCGGTCGAACACCGAGTCGCGCAGCGAGCTCCGGCCCGACTGGTAGCCGATGACACCGACCACTGCCGCCGAAAGCATGCTGGTGATCAGCAACATCGCCAGGAGCTTGGACTGAATGCTGATGCGGGACAGGGTGCTGCGCCGGCGGAATTTCGAGGAGAACTCGGTCTGAGCGGAAGCTACCGACTCGGACGCTGCTCGCTCAGACGCTGCCTTCTCAAAAATAGACATTGAAACCAAACATAACGCGGGTATGCGATATTGGCGGCATGGTCGGCGATGACCCGTATGACCTCGCCCGGTTCGTCACGGCTCAAGATCGGGTGTATTCACAGGTCGTGGGGGAGTTGCGGGACGGCCGCAAGCGCAGCCATTGGATCTGGTTCGTCTTTCCGCAATTGCGCGGTTTGGGCCACAGTTCCACGGCCCATCACTACGGGATTGCCTCTGTTGACGAGGCGAGCGCGTATCTGGCCCACCCGACACTGGGTCCGCGGCTGCGGGAGTGTGCCCGGCTGGTGGCACAGATCGACGGGCGGACCGCGCGGGAGGTGTTCGGCCACCCCGATGACCTCAAGGTGCGGTCGTCGATGACGTTGTTCACCGCGGTCACCAAGGACAGTGCCGACTTCGAATCGGTGCTGGACAAGTTCTACGGTGGTGAACCTGATCCGCTGACCGTCGAATTGCTCAGTGCGGCTGGATGATCAACCAACCGTGCGGGCCGACGTCCGTCTGGCCGATCTCGTCCTGCGGTGGCGCGCCGGAACCGGCGATGACGACACCTGACGGCACACCGAGATCGGGCAACGACAACCTCAACGTCGTATCGCCGACATTGAGGGCGACGATCAGGGACTTGGCGCCGGCACTGGTCCGGTACACGTAGTGCGAGTTGGTCAGCAACAACGGTGAGGTGGTCGCGGTGTGCAGCCACGGGTGGCGACGACGCAGCCCGATCAGGTGCCGGTGCAGCCGTAGGGCATCGGAATCCGCGGGGGGAGCAATGAATTCGGGTCTGACCGCATCGTCACCGCCGCGCCGCTGCTCTTTCACGCCGCGGTAGGCCGATTCGTCACCGGCGTAGATGCTCGGGGTCCCGCCAGTGGTCAGCAACACCGCGAGCGCATGTTCGACGTGTGTGGGGTTCTGCAGCTGGCTGGCGATCCGGGTCACGTCGTGGTTGCCGATGAAGGTCAACGGAACGAACGTGTCCAGAAAGTCGTTGTGCCGCTTGAGCGCCCAGTCCAGTTCGTGGAAGTTTTCGTCATTGAGGCTGCTCCAGATGGCCTTCCAGAGCTCGTACTGGGTCACCGAATCGACCGTGGACGCCTGCACGGTCGCGGTGTAGTCACCGTGGATCACCTCACCGACGAACCAGGCGTGCGGAAACTTCTGGCGCACCGACGGCAGGACCCGTGCCCAGAACCGGTCGGGCACCGCATAGGCGGCGTCGAGGCGCCAGCCGTCGGCACCGCGGTCGAGCCAGTGCGCGAGGACGGCCGCGGTGTAATCCACCACCTCGGCGTTGTCGTGGTTCAACGCGATCAGCTCGTCGTGGCCTTCGAAGGTGTCGAATCGAGAGGTGTTGGGGCGACGGCGAAACCACGCGGAAGACGGATGGTCCGGTCCGCCGTCGAGCGCTTCGCGGTAGCGGGCGAAGTCGGTGCCCACGTGGTTGAACACCCCGTCGAGCAGGATGCGCAGACCACGGTCGCGGGCCTCGGCCACCAGGTGGTCGAAATCGTCGTCGTCGCCAAGGCGCGGGTCGATGCGGAAGTGGTCGGTGGTGTCGTAGCCGTGGGTTCGGGACGCGAAGATCGGACCGAGGGCAATGCCGGAGGCGCCGAGCTGCACGGCATGATCCAGCCAGCCGACGATCCGCCGCAGCCGGTGTTCGTCGGATGTCGGCGGCGGCTCGGCCGGAAACGCACCGACGAAGCCCAGTGGATAGACGTGCCACCAGATGGCGTGCGCCACCCACTGCGGTTCAGACACGGAACTTCGCCGCGTAGAGGTCCTTCATCGGTGCGACGAGTTCGTCGGCCGGCCCGTCCACTTCGATGCCGGGAGCCACCGTCGTGATCGGCAGCGCAGCGACCGGCGCAGCCGCCACTTTCCATTCCGACAACCACCGGCTCAACTGGGCCGAGGACGTGGCGTAGACGATGCGGCCCAAACCCACCCAGGCATGTGCGGCCGAGCACATCGGACAGTGCTCACCGGAGGTGTACACCGTGGCGCCGGCGCGCTCGCCGGGGCTCATGTGTGCCGCGGCCCAACGGGCGATGGCGAATTCGGGATGCTGGGTGGCGTCGCCGTCCTTGACCCGATTGCGGTCGGCGAACACCGTCGTGCCGGCGTTGTCGACCAGGATCGATCCGAACGGTTCGTCACCGTCGTCGAGTGCTTCACGGGCCAACTCGACACATTTGCGCAACTGACCGAGGTCGTTCTCGCTGATGGCCACTCGGCCGAGTTTACGCGCCGGCCTGCTCAGGATCGGTCGTCGCAACACGGATGAACGACCTCCAGACGGCAGGCGCAGGAGGCCCGCACGGCGACATCGGCCCGGGCCAGCGCCACCTCGAGCTGCCTGCCGATGATGAGGGCCTCGGCGTCGCGGCCCAGCCGACGAAGGCACTCGTGGTAGCCGTGCAGGCTCCACACGTTGTTGGGATGCTGGCTGGACCGGCTCAGCGTGGGGTCCAGACCCAGATCGGCGGCGTACACCCGCGCTGCCTGTTCGACCTGGCCCTGTTCGAGCAGTAGCGCGCCGTACGCGTGCCGGGTGGGCTGCATCCATCCCCACGGTTCGTCGTAGGGCAGCGCGTCGTCGAGTTCGATCGCGCGGCGCAGATGGGCGAAGCCGCCCTGATGATCGCCTTCCCGGTAGGCGATCTCGCCGCGCAGCATCTGCTCGGCGATGGCCAGGATGTCGCGGCTGGTGTTGTTGAACAGGTAGCGCGTGGCGGGGATACGCCGGTAGGCGGCGAGGAACTCCGCGAGCTCGGTGTGGGCCCGTTCGGTCTGTCCGGTGGCCGCATAGGCGACGCCGCGGCCGTAGTGGATCGTCGCGGTGGTGGTGCAGTACAGATCCGGATCGGTGGGCAACGGCTCGGCGATCAGGTCGTCCCACCGGCCGAACCGCACCAGGACGTGCACCCGCAGTGGCACGAATGCCTCGAGCCAGTCCGCCATCGGTGGGGACGGAACGGCGAGCAACTCAGGGGTGAGCTGGGCGGCCAATTCGTCGGCCGCGTCGAGCGCGATCTGCGAACTGCCCTCGAACATCGCCGAGTAGACCACGAAATGCAGGTCGTGCGCCCGGTAGAGCGAGTAGAAGTTCAGTCCTCCCTCGCGGGCGACGAACTTCCGGTCCGCTTGCACCGCAGCCAGATTGGCCGTCACCGAGCTGCGGTAATCGCCGCACAGGACGTCGATGTGGCTGGCCATGTGCTCCAAGTGCCCGGCGTCGGGCACCAGCCCGCGCAGCAGATCGGCGGCCGGAAGGGCTGCCTGCGGCGTCGTCGACATCTCCATGGCGTGGATATAGAGGTGCAGAATGCCGGGGTGTTGCCGGCCGGCCGCGGTGGCCAGGGCCGCATCGAGAATGCGTTTCGCCTCCAGCACACGGGATCCCGGCGCCGGCTCACCGGTGCGGCCGTCCCACAGGGCCCACGCCGTCACGTTGAGCAGCGCATCGGCGGCCAGTGCCTGCACGTCGACGTCCTCGGGATGACGCCGGGCCAGCGCCACCATCGCGTCGGCGTACGCGCTGTGGCCAGTGGACAGGGTCACTGTGTCCTCGGGGTCGGCACTCGGAAATCGCTTGTGCAGCGCGGACATCAGGCCGCGTTCCACCTCGCTGGCACGGCCTGTCGCGGCTCGCTCGAGTTCGGTCCGGGCCCGCGCGAGCGAGGTGCTCAGGTCGGTCGGGTCGAAGGACTCCCACGCCTTGTTGTAATTGGGGCCGACCGCGTAGGCGATACCCCAGCGAGCGAGCGCGAAATCCGGGTCGAGGGCCAGCGCGCGGTCGAAGCACCGGACGGCCTCTTCATGGTTGAACGCATACGACCACACCATGCCGCGGTCGAACCACACCTGCGCCGGCCGTGACGGGGTATCCGTCGGCCGGTGATAGGACCCGAGCCGATAATAGGGCTCTGTCTGGGCAGGATCCGTCACCTTGGTGACGGTACGCGGACGACTCGACACCGGCGAGGCGAACGTGGTCTAGTGCTGGCATGCCGGGTTACACCCATGTCGAGGGGCTCACCTCCGCGGATGTTCAGCGTCTGCGGACGGTATGGGAGCCGTTGGCCGGATCGGTGCGCGCGCTGATCGACGCCACCATCCGCTCCGAGGTCGACGCCGACGAGGTCGCCGCGGTGCGGGCCCAGATCGACGCTGCCACGGCGCGGTTGCGGGCCGCACAGATCGACGGGTCGTTCGGGGTCCGCTACACCTCCGACGGCGACCGGATGCCGTGGGGCAACCCGGCGATCGGCATCCGGAATCCGATGGCGCCGCCGTTGCTGATCGTCAAGGATCCCGACGGCGGGGTGCGGACGGACTTTCACCTCGGCGCGGCCTACGAAGGACCGCCCGGGCATGTCCACGGCGGCATGGTCGCCATGGTGCTCGACCACGTGCTGGGGGAGGTGGCCGCCAGCGACTCCGACCGGCCCCGGTTCACCGGCACCCTGACCATTCGTTATCTGCGGGCCACCCCACTGGGCGATTTGCACGCCGAGGGCCGGATCACCCGGACCGACGGGATCAAAGCGTTTGCCTCCGGCCATGTTTCAGATGCCCACGGCATCACCGCCGAGGCCGAGGGAGTCTTCATCCTGCCGAAGTGGGCGCGCGGACTGGACTAACGGGATTCACCGGCCGGAGCCACCCGGTCGATCGCGATCTCTTCGAGGCTGCGGGTGATCGTGGCGAGCTCGCCGATCAGGATGCGCGCCGCGCCGTTGTCGGCGGACAGCGTCGAGGCCACGTTGTGCACCCGCCGCAGCGCGGTCGACAGCTCGGCGGTGTCCAGGCTCCACGGCACCGCAGGGCTTGGTGGTGCCCCGCGCAGGGCCTCGACGTAATCGTCCACCGCAGCGACGAACTCGCCGTGTAGCGCCGACGACGGGTGGGTCGGCAGGCTGTTCTCCAAGGTGGTGCAGGCGCTGGTCACCGAGTTGAGCGCGGTGCGGTAGGACCGCAGCCAGCGCCGCAGGATCGGCGGGTCCAGGCTGGTGGCGCCCCACGCGGCTTCGAAGGCGGCCCGCGCGCGGAACGCCCGTTGCCAGGCCGCCGACAGGACCTCGGCGGGGTGGTCGATCTCGTGCACGAATGCCTTGATCACCAGTGCGGCATAGTCGATCTCGGTCATCAGCAATTCACCGGCGCGCTGGCGCAGCCGGATCAGGGCGTGGTCGGGCAGCGCCACATGGGCCATCACCGCGAAGGCGCCGCCGATCATCACCGCGAATAGCCGGTCGGTGTGACCCGCCCAGGGCGCCGTGGCGCCGGCGCCGACGGTGAAGATCACGATCGCACCCACCGTCGCGCCTACGGCGAGGTAGCCGAATTGAGATACCGCATAGGCGATCCCGACGAACATCACGGCGCAGACGGTCGAGGCGATCGGGCCCGGCTGCCACAGCAGGGTGAGCACCGAGGCGACGACGATCCCGACCGCCAGGCCGGCGATCCGCCCGGCGCAGCGGGTGTAGGTGTGCGCGGTCTCGGGCCGCAGCACCACGACCACGGCCAGCGGCATCCAGTAGCCGTGTTCGAGACCGCCGTAGCGGGCAGCCGCCACGGCCAGCGCGGTCGTCACCGACAACCGGATCGCGTGCCGCAGGATCGGCGAGGTCCAGCTCAGATGCGAGCGGACCACCGCGGGCGCCGAGGCCAGGGAGCCGATCAGATCGGGCCGGTGCAACTGGCCGAACCGCAGCACCGCGGCCTCGCGCAACTGTTCGCACAGACGTTGCGCCAGCGCCGCTTCGGGTCCGGTCACGGCGGCGGCCGCGGTGCGGACCCGAACCAGTGCGTGCTCGGCGTCCCGGCGGGCGGTGTGGCCGTGGTCGGCGATCGCGTCGAGCAGCACCGCCGCGGCGGTGAGCAACTGTGGTAACCCCGCCTCGGCCGCCGATGTCTGTCCGCCGTCGGTCGAGTTGTCCCGATCGGCGGTGGAGCGCAACGAGGCCAGGGTGCCCGCGATGCGCTCCGGGAGCCGGTATCCGCCGTGGTAGGCACGGGGTCGCTGGCTGACCTGACTGTCGGCGAAGACCTCCCGCAACCAGGTGAGCGGGGCATCGTCGACGGTCGCGGTGCAGTCGGCGGCGACGTTGCGGGCGTCGCCGGCCAACGAGTGGTATGCCCGGGTCAGTCCCTCGCGCTGGACGCGCCAACGCCGCGGTGGCCAGACGGCGATCAGCACGGCCTGCACCACGCCGGCGACGATCACCAGGGCGGGCGCCAATACGGACTGGGCCAGGTTGACCGGGGCCGGCGGGGCGAGCACCAGCAGCGCGCTGGCGGCCGAGGCCACCAGCCCGGCGTTGGCGCCGAGTGACCACTGCATGCCCGCGGCAAAGCACCAGAGCGCCACGATCACGATGAACACCACACTGTGGCCCCCGAAGAGGGAACCGAGCAGCACCGCGATGGCCAATTCGACGGAGCCGGCCATCACCAGGGGAACCCGGCCACCGGGACTGCGCTGCAGCGCGATCGCACTGGCGATGATGGCGCCGCCGAGCGTCCACATCGCCGTCGCCCCGGACCCAGCGGCCAGCGCGACGGCAGTAACCGCCAAGACACCGATCAGGCTGCGGACCACCGCACCGGCGTCGGGGGTACTCAGCCGGAGTGCGTCGGCTGCCTGTCCACCCGTGTGCACCCAACCATTCTCACTCGCCTCATGGCTGCGGCGGCACATCCGCCCGCGCGTGGCGCAGATCGAGGCGGCGGTAGGTTCTGCCACGTGGAGAAAGTCATCGTTCTGTTGCGCGCCGAGCAGTCGGATGAGCAGTGGTGTGACCGATTGCGAACCCGGGTCTGCGATCATCTGCTGGCTCTCGGGCTGCCGGGGTTGACGCTCAATGTGCGTGATGACGCGGTGCGTGACTCCTTGATGACGTTGACGACGCTGGACCCGCCGGTGATGGCGGTGGTCAGCATGTGGGTCCGGCAGTACTACGCCGAACCCGTCGAGAGTGCATTGAAACTTCTTGCTGCCGAGTGCGATTCGATCGCGGCCTACCTGGTCACCGAATCGGTGCCCATGACGCCTGCGCCGACGGCGCCGGGTGAGCGTACCGATGGGCTGGCCAACATCGCGCTGCTTCGCCGGCCGGCCGAACTCGACGAGGCGACCTGGCTGCACCGCTGGCACCGCGACCACACGTCGGTGGCCATCGAAACCCAGGACACGTTCGGCTACACCCAGAACACCGTGGTGCGCGCGCTCACCGCGGATGCTCCTGCGATCGACGGCATCGTGGAGGAGCTGTTCCCACTGGCGGCGGTGTCGGATCTGCACGCGTTCTTCGGCGCCGCAGACGACGATCTGGCCGATCGCATGCGCCGGATGGTGGCCAGCACCGACGCCTTCGGCGCGAGCACAAACATCGACACCGTGCCGACCAGTCGCTATGTCTACCGGAGTCCGTTCGCCGACCCGGCACCCGAGAGTGAAACGTGTTCTAGTTAGGCTGCAGCGGTCACGGCGCGCACGCGAGGAGTGGAAATTGACCCTGCTGATCGAGGACGACAATCGGGTTCGCACGCTGACCCTCAACCGTCCTGATGCGCTCAACGCATTCAACGAGGCACTGTATGACGAGGTGACCGTGGCACTTCGCGCCGCAGCCGAGGATCCCGAGGTGGCGGTGGTGCTGCTGACCGGGGCCGGACGGGCGTTCAGCGCGGGCAACGACCTCGTCGAGATGCAGCACCGCATCGCCAACCCGGATTTCACGCCGGGCGAGCACGGGTTCTACGGGATGATCGAGGTGCTGGCCGATTTCCCGAAACCGTTGATCTGCGCGGTGAACGGGGTCGGCGTGGGTATCGGTACGACGATCCTGGGCTTCGCCGATCTGGCGTTCATGTCGTCCACGGCGCGGCTGAAGTGCCCGTTCACCAGTCTAGGCGTGGCGCCGGAAGCAGCATCCTCGTACCTGATGCCGCGATTGCTCGGCAGGCAGAATGCTGCCTGGCTGTTGATGTCCTCGGAGTGGATCGACGCGCAGCAGGCGGCCCAGATGGGCCTGGTGTGGCAGGTGTGTGAACCCGACGACCTGCTGTCGCAGGCCCGGCAGCACGCCGAAATTCTTGCCGCCAAGCCGATTTCGAGCCTGATGGCCGTCAAGCAGACCATGGTGGCCCCGATCCGCGAGGCCATCTCGGCGGCCGTCGAGCGGGAGAAGGCATTGTTCGTCGAGCTGGTGGGCGCGGCGGCCAACGCAGATGCGCTGGCGCAGTTCGCCGATCGGAAAACTAGCGGGTGACCCGCGAGGGGCAGCCGTTGACCTGAGAGGAGCAGTCCTCGGCCAGGTGAGCGGCGATGATCGCGCGGATCGTACGCCGGCAGCGTCCGCAGTCGGCGCCGGCACCGCAGGCCTCGGCCACGGCCTTGGAGGTGGTGGCCCCCGAGGCCACGATCTCGCTGACGACCTGACTGGTCGTCCCGGTGCACAGACAGACGAACATCAGTCGTCCTGCTCGTCGACGTTCATGATGTGGGCCAACTTGCCCACGAACAGGGTCGGGTAGGCACCGAATCCCGCCGTGGTCATCCACTCGGCCGCCGCGTCGGGGTGGTCGATCCACTGGCGGGCGCTGACCTCGTCGGAGACCTCCTGCAGGATCATCACTTCCTGGCCGTCGTCGAGCGCCTGGTACACCCAGATCTTGCGGATGCCGCCCTGCTCGAAGCGGTCGAGGCCGTCGTGCACCTTGCGCATCAGGGTGGGCACGTCGTCGACGGTGGCGACGGCACCCACGATGACCCCGGCCACATGCCCGCGTGGGGACGGCTCGGTCAGGTCGATCTTCTCCACCACTTCGCCGCCGAATACCGGTGGAATATCTTCGACGCCGGAAATATCGAACCACTCGAAAATCGCCGGCGAGCGCAGGACGTCACGGATCGACCGGGCATGCCGGATGCCGATCGTCACCAGTACCCGGCCCGGCTCCCAAATCGATTTGTAAAGCACCACATGGTGCGCGCCGATCGATTGCAGCCCGGAACGATGTTTCTCCATCCATTTCCACATCTGTTCCACGTCGTCGACCCGGAAATCGCACGACAAAATGAGCGAGTGTAAATCGTACTCACTCATTTTCATCGCCTTTCTTTCGGGGGTGTTCGACACGTTAGCGGAGTCTAACCTTAGTTAGGACAGGCAGTCCACTCATCGTGGCCACACCGCGCCGCGCGCGGGACGAGAGTCCGGCAATCTCGCGAGAACACGCCGAAATTCGGTGTTGAGCGTTGCCTTAGAGTGCCCTTTCTGCACTAGATTGGTTGGGCGCAGCAAAAGGCAACACTTGACCAGCCCTCAAGGTGCTTAGGAGTCACGATGCAAGGCGATCCGGATGTTCTGAAATTGCTCAACGAGCAATTGACGAGCGAACTCACCGCAATTAGCCAATATTTCCTGCATTCGAAGATGCAGGACAATTGGGGATTTACCGAACTGGCGGAACACACCCGCGCCGAATCATTCGAAGAGATGCGGCACGCGGAGACCATCACCGATCGAATCCTGCTGTTGGACGGTCTGCCGAACTATCAGCGGCTGTTCTCCCTGCGCGTCGGGCAGACGTTGCGGGAGCAGTTCGAGGCCGACCTGGCGATCGAGTACGAGGTGGTGGCCAGGCTCAAGCCGGGGATCATCATGTGCCGGGAGAAGCAGGACGCCACCTCGGCGGGCATCCTGGAGACCATCCTGGCCGACGAGGAAGGTCACATCGACTACCTCGAAACGCAACTGGAGCTGATGGACAAGTTGGGCGACGCGCTCTACGCCGCGCAGTGCGTCTCGCGGCCGCCCAAGTAGAAACCAGAAGCGACGGGCGTTTTCAACTCGGGCTGCCCCGGGTAGCCGGTGAACCACCGGATGCCCGGGGCGGCTTTGTTCGTGGTGTAACTTTCATAGCCTATCTAACGATATAGGTGCTGACCCCAGGCCGGCGAAAGGATCTCATGAGCAGCCCGACGACAACCGACGAACAGTCGACCGGCGGCGCACCGCTGCTCAGCGTGCGCCGACGCAACCTGGTGTTCGTCGCCGTCCTGCTCGGCATGCTGCTGGCCTCGCTCAACCAGACCATCGTCGCCACCGCACTGCCCACCGTGGTGGCCGATCTCGGCGGTGCCGGCCATCAGGCCTGGGTGGTGACCAGCTACCTGTTGGCTTCGACAGTCGTCACCGCCGTCGTCGGCAAGGTGGGCGACATCTTCGGGCGCAAAGCGGTGTATCAGACCGCCGTCCTGTGTTTTCTCGTGGGCTCGGTGCTCAGCGGGCTGTCGGGTTCGATGGCCATGCTGGTGGCCGCGCGGGCCCTGCAGGGCATCGGCGGCGGCGCGATCATGGTGACGTCGTCGGCGTTGATCGCCGAGGTGATCCCGCTGCGTGATCGGGGTCGGTATCAGGGTGCGCTCGGGGCGGTGTTCGGTGTCACCACCGTGGCCGGCCCACTGCTGGGCGGGTTCGTCACCGATCACCTCGGCTGGCGGTGGGCGTTCTGGCTCAGCATCCCGGTCGGGGTTGTCGTCCTGGTGGTCTCGGCCGCCACCATCCCGGCGCTGGCGGTCCGGACTGCCCGACCGGTCATCGATTACGCCGGCATCGTCTGGGTCGGGATCGGCGCGTCCGGTCTCACCTTGGCGACCAGTCTCGGCGGCGAGCTGGCCTGGACGTCACCCGTCATCATCGGGTTGGTCATCGGTTCTGTCCTGGCACTGGCGATGTTCGTGCGGGTGGAGCTGCGGGCCGCCGAGCCGATCCTGCCGATGCGGCTGTTCCGAAACCCCGTGTTCTCGATGTGCTGTGTGCTGTCGCTGGTGGTTGGGTTCGCGATGCTCGGTGCGCTGACGTTCATGCCGACCTTCATGCAGTTCGTCGACGGCGTCTCGCCGTCAGAGTCCGGTCTGCGGACCATGCCGATGGTGCTCGGGCTGCTGATCACCTCGACCGTCAGCGGCAGTCTGGTGGGCACCGGGCGTTACAAGATCTACCCGGTCGCCGGAACGGCGATCATGCTGGTCGGTTTCGTGCTGCTGTCCCGGATGAATGCCGCGACGCCCATCCCGCTGCAGTCGCTGTACCTGTTGATCCTCGGCGCCGGTATCGGCATGTGCATGCAGGTGCTGGTCCTCATCGTGCAGAACACGTCGAGTTTCGCCGATCTGGGCGTGGCAACCTCCGGCGTGACGTTCTTCCGGACGATCGGCAGTTCGTTCGGCGCGGCGATCTTCGGGTCGCTGTTTGCCGGGTTCCTGTCCGACCGGCTGCCCGGTGCGCTGGCTGACAGTGGCGCGCCGGCCGTCGCGGGCGCCTCACCCAAGGCCCTGCACGAGCTGCCGCCAGAGGTCGCCGCTCCGATCGTCAACGCCTATGCCGACGCGCTAGATCTGGTGTTCCTGTGCGCGGCGCCGGTGGCCCTGCTGGGTTTCGTGGTGGCCCTGTTCCTCAAAGAGGTGCCGCTGCTCGAGGCCGAGACGACGCTGGCGGCCGATCTGGGCGAAGGCTTCGGCATGCCCAGCGCGGAGTCGGCGGACCAGGTGCTGGAGACCGTGATCAGTCGGTTGATGCGCAGCTCACCCGAGATCCGATTGCGGACCGTCGCCGGGAGCCCGGGATGTGAGCTCGATGTGGCCGGACTGTGGGCACTGCTCAAGATCTACCGGCACAGCCAGGTGTTCGGCTCCGCCCGCCTGACCGAGATCGCCGATCGGCTCGTCGTACCTTACGAAGTGCTGGAACCGACGTTCAACCGCCTGGTTCAGGACGGTTACGTGCTGCGCACCGGTGACAGTCTGTGGTTGACCCAGAGTGGCTTACGTCAGGTCGACGGAGTTTCCGCCGCACTGGTGGGAAGAATCGTCGAGAAGCTGGGGGAGTCACCGTCTTTCGAAGGTCGCCCGGACCGGGCCCAGGTCGAGGCCGCCCTCGAGCGCATCGCGCACCGGGTTGTTGTGCAGCGGGACTGGGGTGACGACGAGCGAACCCCCGCGCTGGCCGGCGCGAAGACAACAAATTAGAACTTGTTCCAGAAATGGTCGGCCGCGCGTACGATTCGGCCATGAGCCGTATCGGAGACTTCCCCGACGACGACGTGGCCGGCTGGATCCTCACATCGCCTGACATCGGCACCGCGATGGCCAACTTCACCAACGCGGTGTACACCAAGGGTCGGCTGCCGCTACGGGTTCGCGAACTGGCCCGGATGGTGATCGCGCTCGACAACGAATGCACGGTGTGCCAGAACACCCGTGATTCGGAAGGCGCCGCGGCGGGGGTGGACGAGGATCTCTACGACCATGCCGCCGACTGGCGGACCTGGCCCGGCTATTCGGCCCAGGAGCGGATCGCCGCCGAGTTCGCGCACCGATTCGCCACCGGCCACACCGAATTGCGGGACGACGAGGACTTCTGGGACCGGGCCGGCGAGCACTTCGACGCCGAGTTGCTCACCGACCTGGCGCTGTCGTGTGCGATGTGGCTCGGCATGGGCCGGATGCTGCGCACCCTCGACATCGGCCAGAGCTGCAAGCTGACCCTCTGACCTGCGCCGGTTTGTCGAGCCGTCGGCACGGCAATCCAGCCGTCATGATCGGACGACTCCGCTCCACCGTGTTGGACACCCGAAATCCGCGGGCGCTGGCCGAGTTCTATGCCGGGCTGCTCGGGGGCGAGATCACCACCGAGGACGAGACCTGGGTGGTGGTGACGGATCCGGACGGCCGGCGGGTGGCCTGCCAGCAGTCACCGCAGCACGAGCCGCCGGTGTTTCCCGATCCGCGGGGGTCACAGCAGATTCACCTCGACATCCTGGTCGACGATCCGGACGCGGCCGAGCGCGCGGTGCTGGCGCTGGGCGCGACGCGGGTCACCGATGCCGTCGGCGAGAACAACTTCCGGGTGTTCCGGGATCCGGCCGGGCACCCGTTCTGTCTGGTCTGGGATATCGGCTGATCGGCTGCCGGCCTCGCTCAGACCAGCCCCGTGGCGTCGAACACCCACGACATGTCGGCGGTGGCGAAATTCTCCATCCAGTCCGGTGGGGCATGGTCGGCCAGCGCGCTCATGTCCCAGTAGTCCTTCCACAGCGTGACCTTGCCGTTTTCCACCCGGTGGACGGTGACGAACTTCAGCACCGCGGATTCCCCACTGGGCCAATGCCATTGCTCATGGTGCTCGTACATGGCATCGGCTCCGTTGTGAACCAGTAAGCCGGAGAAGTTCTCATAGGAGGACAGGGGTTCCAAGCCGATCTTGAGGCGCTTGACGATGTCCTCGGGCCCTTTGGCGGCCGCGGCGGGCCCGACCGGCATGTCGAGGTAGATGCAGTCGTCCGACAGGTAGGTCTTGAGCAGCTCCCAGTTTCGGTCCGACAGGGCTTTCCACATGCTTCGAACGGTTTCCTCAACGGGCACTGGACAATTGACCTTTCTCGACGGACGCGCGATCGCCGGCTCGTAGGAACCGGCCGGTACGTTGGTGCCCCACCAGGGCGGTCAGCTCGCCGTCGGCGAATACCGTACGGCCGCCGACGAGTACCGCGGTCACGGTCTCGTCGTTGCGGTTCACCATGCGTGACAGGCCGCCGTAGTGGTCGACGGTCTCCTCGGCGTAGGCGTCGAGAGAGTCGTCGAGGCGCTCGGGGTCGATGACGACGACGTCGGCACGGTCCCCGATGCGCAGGTGTCCGGCGTCGATCCGGTACCAGTCGGCGAGCTCACCGGTGAGTCGGTGTACCGCCCGTTCGATCGACATGAACGGATTGCCCGCCCGTTCGGCGTCGCGGACGTGGCGCAGGAGCCGCAGCCCCATGTTGTAGAAGGCCATGTTGCGCAGGTGGGCACCGGCATCGGAGAAGCCGAGCTGGATGCCCGGGTCGCGGGCCAGCTTCTTGAGCACTTCGGGTCGGTGGTTGGAGATCGTGGTCCGCCAGCGGATCGCGGTGCCGTGCTCGAGCACCAGGTCCAGGAAGGCGTCGACGGGGTGCAGCCCGCCGCGGTCCTGCCCGACCTGGCCGAACGACTTGCCCACCACGGATTCGTCCGGGCACGCCACGATGTCGGCGTCGAAGAAGTCGCGGTGCCACACGCGTACACCGAACTTGCTGTCGTAGTCCTTGCGGAACCGGCGCCGGTAGGACTCGTCGCGCAGGAGGGTGTTGCGCTCGACCTCGTCGCGCAGGTGCAGTGCGGCCGCCCCGGACCCGAACTCCTCGAACACCACCAGGTCGATGCCGTCGGCGTAGACCTCGAACGGCACGGGAAGATGTTGCCAGCGGAAGTTGCCACCGAGCGCGTTGGCCGCGCGGGCCAGCGGTCCCATGATCCAGATCGCGTACGGGTTGGCCTTGACGTCGGCGGCCGAGAGCAGGCTGGTCTTGAGCGGCTTGCGGAACACCCCGAGCGACTGGGCGACCTGTGAGGCC
The DNA here is from genome assembly GCF_001953975.1 of Mycobacterium sp. NS-7484. Classification (GTDB taxonomy): domain Bacteria; phylum Actinomycetota; class Actinomycetes; order Mycobacteriales; family Mycobacteriaceae; genus Mycobacterium. The sequence goes on along the minus strand of NZ_MBEJ01000077.1, from coordinate 44,235 downwards.
AGGTTGAGCGGATTCTGGATGTCGGGCCCGGACTGCAGCACCCGGCCGGCGCGGCGCAGCATCGATTTGAGCCGGCGCAGTTCGCGGGGGCGGGCGTAGGTCGACGGCAGCGTGCGCGATCGGCAGGTGTCTCCGTCGATCTTGTCGAAAAGCAGTTGCTGGGACGACATTCCGACGAATCCGGCGTCCAGCGCCTCGGCCAGCATCTGCTCCATGCGGGCCTGTTCGGCGGCGGTGGGCCGTTCGTCTTTCCGGGTGGCCCGGTCCAGGCCCATCACCGCGGTGCGCATGTCGGAATGCCCGATGAAGGCGGCCAGATTCGGCCCGAGCGGCAGTGACTCCAATGCCGAGACGTATTCGCCGCAGCTGGTCCAGGTCTTGTGCTCGTCGACCGCGGTGATGACCTGGTCGCGTGGGATCGCCTCGACCCGGCCGAACAGATCACCCGCGTCGACTCCACCGACGTGGACGGTCGACAACGAGCACGAGCCGAGCATCGCGGTGGTCACGCCGTGGCGCAGGGACTCCGACAACGACGGGCCGTTCAGCACCTCGACGTCGTAATGCGTGTGGATGTCCAGCATCCCCGGTAGCACCCATTTGCCGGTGGCGTCGATGATCTGTGGGCAGTCCGTCTCGTCGAGGGCGTCGGGGGAGATGGCCACCACGTGCCCGTCGCGAATACCGATGGTGCGCAGCGCCGACGGGGCGCCGGTGCCGTCGAACCAGCGGCCGTTCCGGATGATTGTGTCGAAGCTCACTCAGTCATAGAACAATCCGCTTGCGCCGGTGTCAACGAAATCGGTGAACAGATTTGAAAAAATGTCTACCGGTGCCGATGCTGTGCGCTGACGTGCGCTTACAGCGGCAGCCATACGTCGGGCAGCCGCCCGTCGAGGTCGGTGAATCCGTAGTGGCGGGCCAGCGCCGACGAGCTGACCGAACGCTGATTCCAGCGGGCCCGGTCCGGATCGGCGGCCATCGCGGCAACACCGCGTCCCACGAAGCGTGGCGACTCCGACTCGGCGAAACCGGGCGGTGCGGCCGGGTAGCCGTCGGTGCGCGCCAGATCCAGCGCACACCGCCAGTTGGCCTCGGTGACGCCATAGTTGTCGAGCATCATCTCCGAGCGCAGCCATCCCGGTGTGACCGCCACGGCGGTGGCACCGAACGCCGCGAGCTCGTAGCCATGGCTGAAGGCCAGCCGGTTCACCGCATTTTTGACCAGATCGTAGAAGACCGAGAGACGCGGGTTGGCGGCATTGAATTCGGTTGTGCCATCGGTGATCTCGACCAGCAGCCCGCCGGGTCGGTCCGCGAGCAGTGGCAGCAGGGAGTGCGAGGTGATCAGATGGGTGTCCAAACCCAGGCGCATCATCCGTAACCCGTCGTCGAGGTCGTGCTGCCACATCGGCCGGCCCCAGGTGTCCGGGGGTCCTTTGAGCACCTCGGCGCCCCAGATGTCGTTGACGAGGATGTCAATGTGGGTGTAATCGGCCTTGAGTCGCCCGGCCAGCTTGCGCACTTGCGTCACATCGAGATGGTCGACCTGCACGGCGATACCGGTGCCGCCGAGTTCCGAGACCAATTCCGCTGTTTCCTCGATGGTTTCGGGCCGGTCGTAGTCCGAGTCGCGACTTCCGCATCGGCTGCTTCGGCCGGTGCACACCACGGTCGCGCCCGCTTCACCGAGCGCCGCGGCGATCCCGCGGCCGGCGCCGCGGGTGGCCCCGGCCACCACTGCGATGCGTCCGGCCAGCGCCTCCGGGTCCGGTGTGCCGCCCATCGGATGAGTATCCGCCGCGTGCGGTTCCACCGCGGCGATTCGGCATTTCGTCTGATCGTCCCGTGCTTGTTCAGCGGCTGTTCAGGTCATGGTGGCAACGGCGTTGTTGACCGCACATGCAACCCGGTTGTGATCGGGGGCATGCGGGTTGTCCAGGTCGCCAACTTCTACGGCCCGCGCTCGGGCGGTCTGCGCACCGCGGTCGACCGGCTCGGCGCCGAGTATCGGGCGTTGGGACACGAGGTGTTCCTCGTCGTGCCCGGTGCGCATCCGGACCGGCACGTGCTGCCCAGCGGCGTCGTACGAATCTCGCTGCCCGCCAGGCTCATCCCGTTCACCGGCGGTTACCGGGCGGTGCTTCCGGGGCCGGTGACCGCGCTGCTGCAGCGGCTGCGCCCCGACGCCATCGAGGTGTCGGACCGGTTGACCCTGCGGTCGCTGGGTCCGTGGGGGCGTGACCGTGACGTGGCCACCGTGATGATCTCGCACGAACGGCTGGACCGGTTGGTCGGTCAGGTGCTGCCGGCGTCGGCCGCCCGGGCCGTCGCGGACTTCGCCAATCGGCGCAGCGCGGCGAACTACGACGCGGTGGTGTGCACGACGGCCTTCGCACGCGAGGAGTTCGACCGGATCGGCGCGGACAATGTCGCGACGGTGCCCCTGGGCGTGGACCTCGAACAGTTCCACCCGCGACGCCACTCGGTCCGGATGCGCAGCCGGTGGGCCGCCCCGCAACAGACCCTGCTGGTGCACTGCGGTCGGCTGTCGGTGGAAAAACATGCCGACCGTAGCATCGACACCGTTGCCGCCCTTCGGGATTCAGGTGTGGATGCCCGTCTGGTGGTGGTCGGCGAGGGGCCGTTGCGGGCACGTCTGCAACGCCATGCCGACGGCCTGCCGGTGGCGTTCACCGGGTACATCGGCTGCCGCGACACCGTGGCGACCATCCTGGCCTCGGCCGACGTCGCCCTTGCCCCGGGCCCGCACGAGACGTTCGGTCTGGCCGCGCTGGAAGCACTGGCCTGCGGAACGCCCGCGGTGGTGTCCCGGACCTCGGCGCTCGCCGAGATCCTCACCAGCGACAGCGGGGCCACCGCGGACAACGACGCGCACGCCATCGCCCGCGCGGTCACCGCGGTGATAAGCCGACCCGAAACCCAGCGGCGCCACAGTGCTCGGCGGCGTGCCGAGCAGTTCACCTGGCCCCGGGCGGCCGCCGGCATGCTCGCCGTCCTCGGCGGCACGTAGCCGGGCGAATTTTGCGCACGGTGACGCGAGATCTGGTGCGCCGGGTCGACGCGACCCTATGGTCCGCGGGTCATATCCACGCACCCGCTGTCTGAAGGACGGTCGCCCATGTCCGAAACCACCACAGTCCCGGAGTCATTGGGCTCGCCACCGTCTGCCACCGGGCGGCAGCTGCGCGGCAGCCTCGGCGTCACCTCGATCGTGTTCATGGTCGTCGCGGCCGCGGCGCCGCTGGGGGTGATCGGCGGTGTCGTGCCGTTGGGTATCGCCTCGGGTAACGGAACGGGATTTCCCGCTACCTTCATCGCCGCGACCCTGGTGCTGTTGCTGTTCGCCGTCGGGTTCACCGCGATGACCCCGTATGTCGAGGAAGCCGGTGCCTTCTTCTCCTATGTTCGGCAGTCGCTCGGACTCCCCACGGGCATCGGGATCGCGTTCGTCGCGCTGGTGAGCTATGTGGCGCTGGAGGCCGGCGTATACGGGCTGCTCGGCCCGGCCGGGGCCAGTGTCCTCGAACTGGCCGGCGGCCCCGCCCTTCCGTGGTGGGTGTTCGCCGCGGTGGCGTTCGCAGTGACCACCTACCTGGGCTACCGCAACATCGAATTGTCCAGTCGCGTGCTGGGAGTCCTGCTCACCGCCGAGATCGCGATCGTGCTGGTGCTCGATCTGGTGATCGTGGCACGCGGCGGCGACCACGGATTGTCTTCGGGCATCGTCGATCCGGATGCGGTCCTGTCCGGGTCGCTCGGCATCGGGCTGTTGTTCGCCATCATCAGCTATGTCGGCTTCGAAGCCACCGCGATCTTCCGGGACGAGGCCCGCACGCCCGAGCAGACGATTCCCCGCGCCACGTACCTGGCATTGGTCCTGATCGGCGTGTTCTACGCCGTCACCAGCTGGGCGCTGATCTCCGGGTGGGGCGACGAACAGGCCGTCGCGCAGGCCACGGATTCGGGTGCCACCTTCCTGGGCGACACCGCGCGTCGCTACATCGGTGCCGCGGGCGCCGACCTCATCACGGTGCTGTACTTCACCAGTCTGTTCGCCTGCATCCTGGCCTTCCACAACGTGGCCTCGCGGTACGTGTTCGCGCTGTCGCAACGCGACGTCCTGCCCGCGGTGCTCAGCCGGCCGCACGATCGACACGGCTCACCGCACCTGGCGTCCTTGTGGGTCTCGGGTGTGGTGGCGGTCGGCGTCGTGTCGGCTGTGGTGTTCGGGCTGGATCCGGCCGCGCAGTTCTACACCTGGTTCGCCGGTGCGACCACGGTCGGGGTGGTGCTCCTGATGATCGCCACCAGCGTCGCGGTGCTGGTGTACTTCGGTCGTGACCGGCATGGACTGTCGCTGTGGCGGGTCCGGATCGCCCCGGCGCTGGGCCTGGTCGGACTGCTGGGCGCGCTGACACTGATCCTGACGAATCTCAGCGATCTGGTCGGTGGCTCCAGCGTGCTGGCCTGGGTGATCATCGGCGTGCTCGTGGCGGCCTTCGCCGGCGGGGTCCTCGTGGGCCGATCGGCAGATTCGGCTGCCTCGCCCCGCCCCGAGAACCGATAATTGCCTGTCGGGACTCAACGCAGGGGGCAGGGATGAATCGGCTTGCGATGTTGGTGGTGGCGGCGTGCCTGGGCGCCTGGCTCACTGTGGCGTGCAGCCAAGCCGACCATGCTGCGCCGCAGCAGTCGACCGTCCAGCCCGCGCCGGGCGGTCCGACGATCACGATCGCCGGAATGGGCTTCAGCAAGGCGCTCACGGTCGCCCCCGGCACCCACATCGCCATTGTCAACGACGACGAGGTCGAACATTCGGTGACGTCCCGCGACAAGGGGGTGTTCGACGTCCATGTCGACGGGAAGGGCCGCGCGACGCTCACTGCGCCGGACAAGCCGGGCCAGTACGCGTTCTACTGCCTGTACCACCCTGCGATGGTCGGCACGCTGACCGTCAGGTGACCTACCCCCAGGCCACCGGCATGCGCTTGATGCCGTGGATGAACGACGACAGCAACCGGTCGGGCTCCTCGGTCACCGTGATGTCGGGTAGCCGGCGGTGCAGCTCCTCGAAGGCCACGGTGATCTCTCGCCGCGCCAGGTTCGCCCCCAGGCAGAAGTGCGCTCCGCCACCGCCGAACCCGAGATGCGGGTTGGGTGCGCGGGTGACGTCGAACAGCCATGGATCGGCGAACTTCGACTCGTCCCGGTTGGCCGATCCGTACCACAGCGTCACCTTGGCGCCGGCCGGCAACGGCGTCCCGCCGAGCACGGTGTCGCGCGTGACCGTCCGGCGCATGTAACTCACCGGGGACGCCCAGCGGACGATCTCTTCCACCGCGGTCGGTGCCAGCTCGTCGAAACGTGACCACCACAGCGCGCGCTGCTCGGGGTACCGCGTCAAGGCCAGGACCCCGTGACTGATCGCATTGCGGGTGGTCTCGTTTCCGGCGACCACCAACAGGATGAAGAAGGAGGCCACCTCGGCCGAGGTGAGTCGCTCACCGTCCACCTCGGCCTGCACCAGGCTGGTGGTGAGGTCCTCGGCGGGGGTGCGGCGGCGCTCCTCGGCGAGTGCCGTCGCGTACGCGCCGATCTCCATGGCGACCGAGACGAACTCATCGAAGTCGGTGCTCAGGTCCGGGTCACCGAAACCCAGGATCACGTTGGTCCAATGGAAGATTCGTTGATGATCGGCCTCGGGGATACCCATCATGTCGCAGATGATCTGTAGGGGGAGCGGCCCGGAGAACTCGGTGACCAGATCGGCACAGCGATCCGCATTTCGCGCCACCATGTCGGCCACCAGCCGGCGGGCGCGGTCACGCACCGAATCTTCGATCAGGGACACCACCCGCGGAGTGAATGCACTGCGCACGATGTTGCGCAACCGGGTGTGACGGGGATCGTCCATGGCGATCATCGAACCGAAATACTCGGCCAGCTCCGGGGTTTGGTCGCCGATCGTGATACCCGACGCGGAGCTGAAGATATCGGGGTGGCGGCTGGCGTAGAACACGTCGTCATATCGGGTCACCGCCCAGTGCCCATTGCTTTCCGGGAAACCGTCTTCGACGCAGGCCGGGTGAAATGAAATCGGTGCTTCGCGCCGTAGCGTCGCAAACGCCCCATCGCGGACATCGTCGCCGTTGCGCCAAAACCGCCATGAACCGAGGTCGATGGCGGCGCGAGATACGTCGGGCGGCGGGGCCCCGTTGACGCGCGTTGCAATTCCCACCTCAGCCAGCGTAGAGCGCAACCGGCCCGGGCAGTGGGTAACGCCCGGATCGGCGATCGCGATACCCCATCGGGGTGCTACGTATCGCCACGCGCAGCCAAGCGGGTTGGCAAACGTTGCGGCGCCGGACCATTGGGGGATGGCCGGCGCCGGGGTCACGACCTCAGGAGGTTCAGGAATGAAACTGACGAAGTTCGTGGCGGCGGTGTTGACGCTGGGAGCGTTGGGTGCGGGGGCACCGGTGGCCGCGGCGACGCCGACCATGCCGACCGTGCCGGCTCCGTTGAAGCCGGGGCACGGCCACGATGACTGTTTCCCGTTCTGCGATGGTGGTCCGCCAGGGCGTGACTTCGATCATCGCCGTGACCATTGGGACGACAAGGGTCCCTGGTGGGCCAACAATCGCCACGACTGGTGGGACGACCGCAACGGGCCACCGCCGTGGGGCTGGGGTCCGCCACCTCCGCTGCACTGGCGTGGCGGTCCGTTGCCGCGAACCGTGAACTACTGGGGCTACAACTTGAACCCCGTGTGGGACAATGGGTTCCGTCAGTGGGGCGTATGGCTGTTCGGGGTGTGGATCCCGATCATCGGGGTCGGCGTGAACTGACGCCGGTGTTCGGCGGCCCTCCTCGGGTGCCGGTCAACCGCTCTCGCGGGTCGGTTGGCCGTCATCACCCGGTTCGAAATCGTCTTGATCGTGGCGCACGACGCGCACCCGCCCGTGGGCCAGGCACGCGGCGTAGCCGTGATACTTCCCGTACAGCTCCCACGACGTGCGGTGCTCGTCGGGGCGGACATCGATCCGGTGACCGTCGGAAAAGCTCAGATGCAGGCTGCCGTTGTCCTCCCAGTCGGCGTGCGTGCAGCGTTGCCCGGCAAAATCGAACAGCGGGCGCACCTCGTTGCGCAGTGCCCGCGGGTCGATCGAGACGACCTCGGACTCATCGGTCGCGGTGGCCGGCAGGGTCAGCTCGAGTGGCACCGAGATGACCAGCTCGTTGTAGTCGTTGAGGTTGAGCACCAGGCCTTCACGAAACGTGATCCGCTGGACCAAGCACCCTTGAATCCATTGCTCGCTCATTTTCTCACTCTGGACCGCGGGACGACCCGGCACAAGAGGGGCGCTTGCCCGCACCTCACCCACCGGTGAACCCAGGGGCGCCGACGGTCGTGTCAACTCACGTACGCGCCGTACGTGCGCTGCGTGCTGAGCGAAGGAGACGATGCCATGAGGATGCGACTCGAGTCTGCCGTGGCCGGCGTGCTGTGCACGGTCGCCATGCTGCTGGCACTGGTCACCGCACCGACCGCGGTCGCCGATGATCGCCTGCAGTTCACCGCCACCACCGTGTCAGGCGCCCCGTTCAGCGGGTCGAGCTTGGCCGGGCGACCCGCGGTGTTGTGGTTCTGGACGCCGTGGTGTCCGTTCTGCAATGCCGAGGCACCGTCGGTGAGTCAGGTCGCCGCGGCGAACCCGCAGGTGAGGTTTGTCGGTGTGGCGGCGCACGCCGATGTCGGGGCGATGCAGGGCTTCATCGACAAATACCATCTCGGTTTCACGAATCTCAATGACGCCGACGGGTCGATCTGGGCCCGCTACCACGTGCCGTGGCAGCCTGCCTATGTCTTCTACCGTTCGGACGGGTCGTCGACGTTCGTCAACAACCCGACGTCGGCCATGCCCGAGCAGGAGTTGGCCGATCGGGTCGCGGCCCTGCAGAGCTAGTCCCCGGACGTGGCAGACAACCTGGTGGGGTTGGCGTTGGCCGCCGGACTGGTGGCCGCACTCAACCCCTGCGGGTTCGCATTGTTGCCCGGATATCTCGTCTTGGTGGTACGCGGCCCCTCGCCAGGCGGTCCAGTGAACGCCGTGAGTCGGGCGTTGGTGGCCACGATGGTCATGACGGCGGGTTTCGTCGCGGTGTTCGGCATGTTCGGGCTGCTGACGGTCGCCGCCGCGGGCACCGTGCAACGGTATCTGCCCTACGTCACGCTCGTCATCGGTGTAGCGCTGGTCCTGCTCGGTGGTTGGCTGCTTGCCGGCCGCCGGTTCGGGCTGTGGCTACCTGGTGCGGTGACACAGCGGGCCGGCTGGGCACCATCGGCCCGGCTGGGTTCGATGGCCGGCTACGGCGTGGGGTACGCGTTGGCGTCGTTGTCGTGCACCGTGGGCCCGTTCCTGGCGGTCGCCGGCGCCACGCTGGAATCCACCACCGCCTGGCACCGGTTTGCGGTGTTCGCCGGGTACGCCGCGGGTTTCGCGCTTGTGGTCGGCGTGCTGGCGGTCAGTGCCGCGCTGGCGGGCGCCGTGGTCGTCGACCGGTTGCGGCGCTTCGTGCCCTACGCCAACCGAATCGGTGGCGCGCTCCTGATCGCCGTCGGCGCCTACGTCGCCTATTACGGCTGGTACGAAATCGAGTTGTTCACTGCCGCAGGTGATCCCGTTGATCCTGTGATCGCGGCGGCCGGGCGGTTGCAGGGTGCGCTCGCCGGCTGGGTACACCGGCACGGGGCGTGGCCATGGTTGTCGGCACTGGTGGTGTTGGTCGTGGTCGCCATGGTCGGGCGGCTGGCGATCCGGCTGGGAAAATCTGACCGATCAGCTACTCGTTCACGGGTTCCACGGTAACGGCGTGGCACAGTCTCGGCTTTCGCCGGCGTCGAACGCAGGAGAGACTGGGGGACGTGAAGTTGGTGACCATCGACGACATCGACGCCGCCGCCCGCCGGATCGCGCCCGAGATCGTGCGGACCCCGCTGCTTCCCGCTCGTTGGGGTGATCCGCAACGGCCGCTGTGGCTCAAACCGGAGAACCTGCAACCGATCGGCGCGTTCAAGATTCGAGGTGCGTTCAACGCCTTGGGCCGAATCGATCACAGCACACGGGCCAGGGGAGTGGTGGCCTACTCCAGCGGTAATCACGCCCAGGCAGTGGCGTATGCGGCCGCGGTGTTCGGGGTGGCCGCGCACATCGTGATGCCGGCGGAAACACCGACGGTCAAAGTTCAGGCCACTCGTGACCACGGGGCGAATGTCGTGTTGTGCGAGTCGGGTGAGCGGGAGTCGGTGGCAGCCGAACTGGTCGAGCGCACCGGTGGCGTGCTCGTGCCGCCCTTCGACCATGCCGACATCATCGCCGGGCAGGGCACGATCGGTCTGGAGATCGCCGAGGACCTGCCGGCCGTCGCGGCCGTCTTCATCCCGATCAGCGGCGGCGGCCTGGCCTCGGGTGTCGGTACCGCGATCCGGGCGTTGTGTCCGCAGGCAAAGGTGTTCGGCGTGGAGCCGGAACTCGCCGCCGACACCGCGGCCGGCCTGGCCGCTGGCCACCCGCTGAGTTGGACTGCGGCGCAGCGGAATCGAACGATTGCCGATGGGTTGCGGGCCACCCCGTCGGCGTTGACGTTCGCGCACCTGCAGCGGGTCATCGACGACGTCATCACCGTGACCGAAGGTGAGATCCGTTCCGCGGTAGCCGAACTGGCGCGCCGGGCCCACCTGGTTGCCGAACCCAGCGGGGCGGTGGCGTTGGCCGGGTATCGCAAGGTGAGCACACCGCCGGGTCCCGCTGTCGCCATCGTCTCGGGAGGCAACATCGAGCCGTCGTTGTTGGCCGAGATTCTCGGCGGCGATCTACGGGATCGTCAGATCTGACGCGTCGGTAATCGTCGCGGGCCGGGGGTCGCCGGTTCAATGCAACAGGGCAAACCGCTATCCGTCCGTGTACTGGCTGTTTTGCGGCACAGCACATTTGGATGCGACCGGTTGTGCAGGCGCTGACGGCACAGCGGTCGAACGGCATATTGCCACCCGGTAATGTCACCGGAAATGTTCTGACGACGGCCACGGTTCCGAGGGGGTGCATGTGGACGCGGTGGTGCTCGGTGTCTCGATGACGCCGTCCACCGTCGGCCTGGTCCTGGTGGAGGGCTGCGAGGCCGACGGAGCGACCGTCGATCACGATGCCTTCGATATCCGTGGGTATTCGTCGTCAGCAACCGCCGAGATCTGCGACCGGGTTGTGGTTGCGGCGCGGCGTGCCGAACGGGCTGCGGCAGAGCGTGGTCAGCGGTTGGCGGCCGTCGGTGTCACGTGGAGTACCGGGGCGGGTGCCGAGGCGGCGGTGCTGCTGACGAAGTTGGCGGAGGCCGAGATCGCGGAGGTGGTTCCGGTTCGGTTGCCCCAGGCTACCGATGCTCTTGCGCGGCGGGTGGCCGGAATTGTCGGATTCGGCACGACCGGCGTGTGTGTTCTGGAACCCGATGTCGTGCAGGCGATGACGGTGACCGGCGATGACCAGGTGCAGACCACGGTCAGTCGTGGAATCGAGACGGTGGCCGGCCTGACCGACTGGTTGTCGGTGATGTTCGACGAGGCCGAGCACCGTCCGGATGCGTTGGTCGTGGTGGGATCCGCGGTGGACCTCGATTCCGTCCTGCCGAAAGTGGAACGCGCACTTGCGGTGCCGGTGTTCACGCCGGCGGAACCCGGTTTGCCGTTGGCCCGGGGAGCGGCACTGGCCTCGGCGCAGCGACGTGCGGTGTTCGGTGACGACGGTGTGATCGGGATCGGCCGGCGCTGGGCGGCAACACATTTGACCCCGCTGGCGATCCTGGTCGGCGGCGTGGTGGCCTTCGCGGTGTCGCTGTCCGTGGCGATCGGTCAGCAGCTGGTCCCGGGCGCCGAGCCGACGCCCCAGCGGACCACCCGCCCGGTCGTGAGCACCTCGGTCGACTCGGTCTCCGTGCCTCCCACACCTGCGGTTGTCGTCCCGGCCCCTGCGCCGCCGGCACCGGACCCGCCTCCGATGTCCGAGCCGGTGGAGCAGCAGGCTGTGGAACCCGAGTACGTGCTGGACCAATCCGGTACCGTGCTGCCCGAGAACACCGGGTTGTGGACTGCGCCATCGGAACCCGGCGTGGAGTCGGTGCCTCCCGAGTGGCAATCGCCGCCGCCCGAAACCATCGCTGAACCACCCCCCGAGCTGGAACCGGTGCCCGCTGCGCCCGATCTGCTGCCTGCGGACCAGCTGCCACCCGCACCGGAGGTCGCTCCGCCCCCGTTGCCGGAGCCGCCGGCGGACGCTGCCCCGCCGCCGCCGGAAGTAGTCGCTCCGGAACCACAGACGGCACCCCCGGCGCCGGAGCCGGTACCCGCTGAGCCGCCGCCCCAAGAGCCCCCTCCCGTCGCGCCCTGACGTGTTCCTGGGCGCCCGTCAACCCCTGCCGAAGCGCACGGTGAAACGTTCTGACCTGATGCGTCGATGAATTCACCATGGGCAACTCCTCGCGCTACCACGAACCCCGGGCGGCCGCCGCCACGCTGCGCCTCAAGGGGACAGTCTCGGAGAGCACCTACACTGGTGTAATGCGTAGCGCCCCATCGTCGTCATTCGGAACCGTTCGAGCGTCGGTACTGAAAGTGTTTGCGGCGATCGGTGTCGCCACCCTCGCTGCGGCGAGCACGGTCACCGTCGCAACGGCCGCGGTCAGCACGCCCGAACCCGGGGCCACGATCGAGCCGGCCGCCGGGTCGGTGGTCGGGGTCGCGATGCCGCTGACGGTGACCTTCGATGCCCCGGTCACCGACCGCGCCGCTGCGCAGAGCAGCCTGCGGATCAGTTCGCCCCAAACTCCGACGGGCACCTTCACCTGGCTCAGTGACGATGTGATGCAGTGGCAGCCCGACCAGTACTGGCCCGCGCATTCGACGATCTCGGTGTCCGCGGGCGGCGCCAAGACCAGCTTCGAGACCGGATCGCAGGTGCTCGGCGTGGCTGACATCGACGCGCACACGTTCACGGTGAGTATCGATGGTGAAGTGGTCCGGACGATGCCGGCCTCGATGGGCAAGCCGAAGCATCCGACGCCGATCGGATCCTTCACCGCGTTGTCCAAAGAGCCTGTCGTGGTGATGGATTCACGCACGATCGGCATTCCGCTGAGTGATCCCGAGGGCTACAAGCTCACCGTCTACGACGCGGTCCGGGTGACCTGGGGCGGCGTCTATGTACACGGTGCGCCGTGGTCGGTCGGCTCACAGGGGTATGCCAACGTCAGCCATGGCTGCATCAACCTCAGCCCGGACAACGCCGACTGGTACTTCAACAACGTGCACCTGGGCGACCCTATCGTCGTGCAGGCGTAGCCCCGTGCAGGTTCCTGGCCGTCGGTGAGGTGGGCACTGTCGCCGGATCGGGGTGGGTTCCAAGCGCCCGGTCAGCGGTTCCGGCGGTGGTCACCGTGAACCAGTAGTGCTCGTTTTTGTAATGGTGCTGCCGGTGATTGCGCCAAACTGCGCGGTACAACGCGGATTTCGGCGTGTAATCGCTGTGGATCAGATAGTGGCACCATTCGTAACACACGCCGAGTACGGTCAAGACCGACAGGAACGTCAGGCCGAGGCCCGGACGTGGGAACGCCAGTAGGGCGAGCGCTGTCGCGACCGGCAGGATCCACAGCAACGCCTGCCACGGAATGAAGATGAGGCCGATGTCGCGCGGGTTGACGTGGTGTCGGCGGTGGTCGCGGGCCAACAGCGGGTCAATGGTCACCCCGGCGAATGTGCGTGGCCGCCAATGCAGGATCGCCACGTGGACGGTCCATTCGAAGAACGGGAACAGCGCCAACATCGCCACCGGCACCAGCGCGTCGGAAATCTGCCAATCGCCCACGGCGCAGCGCGCGCCGACGCTGGTGACCAATGCGGTGCCGATCATCCAGGGGGAGGGGTGCCTGATGAATTCCCGGGCCGCGTCACCGAGCGTGAAGACGTTGCGCGTCATCGGTTTTCCTCCAACGCGTCGAGGGCAGTCAGGAGCGCATCGGTAGCCGGCTGCAAGAGGTCCGCGGCGGCATCCCGAGCCGCCGCCGGGTCCGCTGCCGCGATGGCCTCGACAACCCGCCGGTATGCCTCGGCATGACCGACCTCGGCTGCCATCATGGTGGCCAGGGCAGGCAGCGCCGGCTCGTAAGTTTGGCGAAGAGTGTTGTACATCAAGCGGAATGCGATTGAATCCGCTCCGTCGACCACCTGATCCCAGAATGCCAGCGCATGGCGTTGTTGTTCGACGGTGTCCGGCTCGGCCGCCAGGGCGTCGACCGTCGCGCCGAGCGCGGCCACCAGTTCGTGGCCGGCGCGGCGGGCAGCCAACTCGGCGACCTTGGGGCCGTTGTGCAATCGGGTTTCCAAGATGCTGCGCACCACACTGACGTCGAGCTCACCCGCACGCAACAACAGTCGGGGCAACAGGTCGAGGCCGGCGTGCTTGCGGAAGTCGCGCACCGTGGTGGCGTCACCTTGCCGGACCTCGACCAAACCGGCTTCGGTCAGCCGTTTGATGGCCTCGCGCACCGCAGGCCGGGAGACACCCAGCACCTCGGCCAGCCGACGTTCGCTGGGCAGCGGCTCACCTGGTTGCATCTGTCCGCTGAGCACCTCGGTGACGATCTGTTCGAAAACGTCCTCCGGTACCGAGCGACGGCTCACCGGTTGTAGCGCCATGAGGCCATGCTGCCACCGCTATTGGTAAGAGGTCAAGTGGTAAGACCAGTGCGCACGGCGGCGGCGGTCGTCTCGTCGGCGGGCAGGAACGCCTCGATGCTCAGTTCGGCGGCGGTCAGGTCCAGTGCGGTGCCGAAGGTCGTGACGGTGCTGAGAAAGGTCAGCGCGGTGCCATCCGGTCCCGTCAGTTCCAACGGCACGACCACCCCGCCGAGATCGCGGACCGGTTCCATGCCGCCCGGGTAGGCCTCGACCTCGGCGAGAAGTTCGGCCAGTTCGGCCGATCCGCTCACGGTGACTTCCCGTCGCAGCCGGCTGATCAGGTGATGCCGCCACTCGGCCAGGTTCCGGATCCGTGGGGCCATCCCCTCGGGATGCAGGGAGATGCGCAGTGCATTGGGCCGGGACAGCAGATGAGGTGCGACGCCGTCGAGCATGAGCGCAGCGCCCTCGTTGGCCTGCAACAGATTCCACGTGCGGTCGATCACGACGCACGGAAACGGATCGTAGGCCCGCAGGACCTGTGCGACACCGTCGCGCACCGCGCTCATCTCGGGATCCTCCAGCGTTCGCTCCGCGTAGACCGGCGCCAGCCCGGCTGCCAGCAGCAGCTGGTTCTGTTCTCGCAGCGGAACGTCGAGGGCGTCGGCGAGTCGCAGCACCATCGCCCGGCTCGGCACCGCTCGTCCGGTCTCGATGAAGCTGAGATGCCGGGCCGAGACGTCGGCCTCGATGGCCAGGTCCAGCTGGCTGATGCGACGCCGCAACCGCCACGAGCGCATCAGTGAGCCGATCGGAGTTCGCGTTTCCGTGCTCGTCACCCCCTGAGTCTCGCCCACGTCCGGTGCGCGCACCACTACCTGAGAGGTAATTGCCGCGGTTACTCCCGAGCGTCACCGTGGAGGAGTCCGGCGACAAGAGGAGGACACGATGCGGGACAGATCTGCCTCGCCCCAACGGATTCCGGGTTGGCTGCATTTCGTCCTGGCCGCCGACCGGGCCGGTTCGGCGGCTTACGTGGGGGCCGGTTTCTTCTTCGCGCCGGTGCTGGCGATGGTGTCACCGTGGCCGGTACTGACAACCGCGCTCTGGATCGCGATCGCGGCCGCCGGTCTGTGGCTCGGTGTGCTCGGCATCGCCATGGCCACCGGCCTGTCGATGGTGCTGCGGTCGAACACCGAGATTCCGGAGGACTATTGGCGTTCGATCATCGACTACCCGGACGCCGGCCGGTAGTCCACGTGCCAGTGTTTGATCCCGTTGAGCCAGCCCGACCGCAGCCGTTCCGGCGCCGCCAGTGGCGCCAGGTCGGGCATTCCGTCGGCGATGGCGTTGAAGATGAGATCGATCGTCATCCTGGCCAAGTTCGCCCCGATGCAGTAGTGGGCACCGGTGCCGCCAAAGCCCACGTGCGGGTTCGGGTCTCGCAGGATATTGAACGAGTAGGGCTGTTCGAAAACGTCCTCGTCGAAGTTCGCCGAGCGGTAGAACATCACCACCCGTTGCCCCTTCTTGATGGGCACGCCGGCCAACTCGGTGTCGCGGAGTGCGGTGCGCTGAAATGACGTCACCGGCGTGGCCCACCGCACGATCTCGTCGGCGGTCGTGGCCGGGCGGTCGCGTTTGAACAGCTCCCACTGATCGGTGTGGTCGGCGAACGCCATCATCCCCTGGGTGATCGAATTGCGGGTGGTCTCGTTGCCCGCCACGGCGAGCAGGATGACGAAGAAGCCGAACTCGTCGTCGGAGAGTTTGTGGCCTTCCACGTCGGCTTGCAGCAGCGTGGAGACCAGATCGTCGCCGGGATTCTTGGCCCGCTCGGCCGCCATCTGCATCCCGTACATGATCAACTCGACCGAGGCGCTGACCGCGTCGTTGGAGGCGAACTCAGGATCCTGGTCGCCCACCATCTGGTTGGACCAGTCGAAGAGTTTCTTGCGGTCCTCCTGCGGCACGCCCATCAGACCCGCAATCGCCTGCAGGGGCAGCTCGCAGGACACCTGCTCGACGAAATCGCCCGAGCCTTCGGCCGCCGCTGTCTGCACGATCGTGCGTGCCCGTTCGGCGAGGTCGGCGCGGAGGCGTTCGACGGCGCGCGGGGTGAATGCCCGCGAGATGATCTTGCGCAGGTGCGTGTGGTGGGGCGCGTCCATGTTGAGCAGCACGAACTTGCCCTGGTCGATGTGCTGTTGCGCGCTGCCGTCGCGATAGCGCGGCAGCGCGGTCTTCTCCTGGCTGGAGAACACGTCGCTGCGCAAAGAGACTTCTTTGACGTCCTTGTGTTTGGTGACGACCCAGAATCCGCCGTCGTCGAAACCTCCCCGGCCCAGCGGCTGCTCGTTCCACCAGATCGGTGCGAGCCGCCGCATCTCGGCGAGTTCTTCGACCGGCAGTCGTTCGGCATAGATGTCGGGATCGGTGAAGTCGAATCCGGGCGGGAGGTTCAAGGTCGGCATGGCGTGCGCGCTCCTCGCAACGACGTGGGATCGATGACGTGGTGTAGTGGCCTAAGCCATTGCTACACCACAGGTGGGCCGCCTCGGAGCCGGTTCCGAGAAACTCTCACACGTTGGTATTGGAACGTGTTCTGATTCGCGCGCTGTAACGGTTGGACGAGCGCCGCGATGCACTCAGCGTTACCATCTGTCCCCGGAGCAACAGAGGAGGCCGAGCGAAGATGCGTGTCGATATCCGAAGGGTCGTGTTCGCCTTGACGTGCAGTGTGTCGGGGCCGGCCATTGCGCTGTCGGTGATCGCGTCCGCAGCCGCTGACCCGGGCACCCCGCCGGCACCTCCCGCGCCGGCTCCGGCGCCGACGGCGCCGGGTGCAGCCGCTGCGGTCGCCGCAGATCAGCCGGCCCCGGCACCCGAGGGCGTCCCGCACCTCGCCAGCCCGGAGGCGCTGCCGCCCGGATCGACGATGGACCCCACCGGCCAGGGAACTGAAACTCCCAACTTGAGCTACCTCAAGGATCTGTGGCATGCCGTGCAGAACCAAGAGATCAGCGGCAAGGAAGCGCTGATCCTCGGTCTGGCCCAACGCGGGATGAACACCCCGGTCCCGAACCAGATCCAGGGCCCGAACGTGCCGCTCTCGCCGGGCGCGCCGCCCGCCGCCGGGGCGCCCGCAGCACCTGCCCCCGGGGCGCCCGCAGTGCCTGCTCCCGCGGTCCAAGCAGCACCCGCCCCGGCTCCGGCCGCGGCTCCGGCGCCGGCGCCCTGACGTGCCGGTCAGGACGGAACGCTCGGTACCGCAATCCGCTCGACCCTGGCCGGGACGTGCTTGTGCCAGGGGGTGCCCGCGTACTCGTCGCGCCACTGCGTCGAGGTGAGTTCGTTGGGCGCCACCCCGGGCACCACCGTGCGGCCTGCACTGTCGGTGTGGTCGAGCCCGAAACCGTTGGGCAGTGAGATGTGCCCCGGCATCATCGCCGCGCTGATCTCCACGGTGGCCCGAGCGCTTCCGGCCGCCGTGGTGATCTCGGCCAGATCGCCGTCGTCGAGACCGAGCTCGGTGGCGTCTTCGATGCTGATCCGCAACGCGCCGTTGGTGTCGCGTTTGCGCCAACCGGGATCGCGGAAGATGTCGTTGGCGGTGTAGGCCCGCCGCTCGCCGGCCGAGAGCACCATCGGAAACTCGGGGCTGGTCAGGGCCGCGCGCTCGGCGCGTAGCGCCCGGATCTCGGCGAGCATCTCGGGAATCTCCACGGCGATCTTGTGGTCGGGATGATCGATCAACCCGAAATCGTCGGAGTACTCGTGGACGGTGAACGTGATCCCCGACGGGCCGGCCAGAATCGCTTCGAACAGCGCGTTACCGTCGGCATGCCCGGCCCGGCGGACCGCGTCGGGGTAGGTCATCGCCGCTTTCTGCGCCAGACCCCACAGTGCGGCGGCCCCGGCCAGTCCGTCCGGCAGGGCGGCCCCCAACGTTTCATAGAGCACATGCGGCAGCACCCGGCCCAAAGTCGGATTCGCCGCCACGGCGGTGAAAAACTGCGCGCTGAACGCCGACAACCCGGCTCGAGCCGCCTGGCGGAGCGGCCGCAGTTCACCCTCGTCGACGACGCCGAGGGCACGTACCAGCCGCGCCCAGATCTCCGGTTCGGGCAGGGTGCCCGGCAGCGGTTCGAACAGCCGATGTCTCAGGTGGAAGGTGTTGTGCGGGAACTCCAGGTTGAAGAACGTCGCCTCGACCTTCTCGAACTGGCTGGCGGCCGGCAGCACGTAGTGGGCCAGTCGCGCCGTCTCGGTCATCGCCACGTCGATCACGACGAGCAGTTCGAGCTCGGCCAGCGCGGCCCGGACCGCGCGCGAATCGGCCACCGAATGCGCCGGGTTGCTGCTCTCCACGATCATCGCCCGGAACCGGTCGGGGTGGTCGGTCAGGATCTCCTGGGGCACGACGTTGCTCGGCATGAGCCCGGCGATGACGGGGGCGCCGGTCACCGGGCTGCGTCCCACACCCGACTTGCTGAACAACGGCGCGAAGGTCGAATGCAGGTGCTGCCCACCGGGTTTGGCGAAGTTGCCGGTGAGGATCCACAGCAGCTTGTTCAGGTAGGAGCACAGCGTGGAGTTCGGCGCCTGCTGGACGCCGAGATCCTCGAACACCGAGACACTCGAGGCACCGGCGATCCGGCGCGCCGCCGCGCGAAGCAATGCCTCGTCGACCCCGCAGCGGCGGGCGTACTCGACGATGTCCACCTCGGCCAGTTCGGCCTTGACCGCCTCGACACCCCGGACGTGCTCGGCGAGAAACGTTTCGTCACAGATGTTTTCCTGCACCAGCACGGCCGCCAGCGCGGCCAGGCACCACGCGTCGGTCCCGGGCCGTGCCCGCAGGTGGAAATCGGCCATTTTCGCGGTGTCGGTGACCACCGGGTCGATCACGATCATCGACCGGGCCGGGTCGTTGGCGATCTCGTTGAGGACCACGCGGGCCCGCGGGAAGCTCTGTGACATCCACGGGTTCTTGCCGACGAAGACCGAGACCTCGGCGTGCTCGAATTCGCCGCGGGTGTGTCCGCCGTAGAGTTGGGCGTCCACCCACGCCTCGCCGGTCTTTTCCTGTGCCAATGCGTTCGAGCGGTACCGGGACCCAAGGGATTTCAGGAACGAGCTGCTGTAGGCGCCGCCGAGGTGATTGCCCTGGCCGCCTCCGCCGTAGTAGAAGATCTTGTCGCCGCCATGGGTGTCGGCAATCCCGCGGAACCCCTCGGCGATCTCGGTGACCGCGGTGTCCCAGTCGATTTCCTCGTAGCTGCCGTCGGGGCGGCGCCGCATCGGGGTGGTCAGCCGGTTGGCGTTGTTCTGGTAATGATCCAGCCGCAGCGCCTTGTTGCACGTGTACCCGCGGGATGCCGGATGCTCTTTGTCGCCGCGGATCTTGACCAACCGCCGGTCCTCGACGTCGACCACGATGCCGCAGTTGCACTCACACAGAATGCAGGCGGTGTGCTGCCAGCCGTCGACGGTCACGATGCGCTCCCGTCGGCGACGAGGGCACGAAGCTGGGCGTGGACGAGGTCCAGCGGTGTGACGTCGCGGGTGGCGCGGGCCACGACGATCGCCCCTTCGACAGCCGTGATGATCAGCATGGCCAGCTCCTCGGCACGCTTCTCGTCGGCTCCGTCGGCGCGCAGCCGATCGGCGATCAGCCCCGTCCACCGGGTGAACGCGGCTCCGGCCCGGTCGAGCGCCGGGTCCCCGGCCTCGACCGAGACCGCGACGACCGGGCAACCGGCCCGGAAATCGGTGTCCAACAGCTGCTTACGGAATCCGGTCACCATGCCGTCGAGCAAAATTGCGGAACTGCCGGCCCGGGAGAGCCGCGCGGCGACGTGATCGGCGGCGTAGTCGATCGCCTCGCACATCAGTTGGGTGCGCCCGCCGGGGAAGTAGTGATAGGCCGAGCCGCGGGGCGCGCCGCTGTGGGCCAGCACATCGGCGATCGCGGTCGGGTGCGCTCCGCGTTCACGGATCAGTAGGGCGGCCGAAGCCACCATGCGTTCGCGGGGGCCAGTCATCTCGAAACCCTTTCGCCGGAATTATGTATGTAACCCTACATAATCCGGACGGCGGCGGTCCAGACCCTGTGGAAAACGACGAATGGCTGCGAATCGAGAGATTCGCAGCCATTCGGTCCGACGTGGGATCCGGTTACACGCCGGCGGCCTCGTTCAGGGCGTTGAGGGTGCCGGTCGCCTCCAGGTACTCCTGCACCCAGCGTTCGATCACCGCGGAGGTCTTCTCGACCTTCGTGAACTGGCCGACCACCTGGCCCACCGGGTTGAACGCGACGTCGACGCTCTCGTTGGGGTACTTGTGCGTCGCGGCCACGGCCATGCCGGAGACCATGTACTGCAACGGCATACCGAGCGGCTTCGGGTTGTCCGGGTTTTCCCAGGCCTCGGTCCAGTCGTTGCGCAGCATGCGGGCCGGCTTGCCGGTGAACGAGCGGCTGCGCACGGTGTCCTTGCTGGTGGCCTTGGCGTAGGCGGCGTGCTGCTGCTCGGTGTGCTCGCTCTCCTCGACCATCACCCACTGCGATCCGGTCCAGGCGCCCTGGGCGCCGAGCGCGAGCGCCGCCGCGATCTGCTGACCGCTGCCGATACCGCCGGCGGCCAGCACCGGAACCGGGGCCACTTCCTTGACCACCTGGGGCCACAGCACGATCGAGCCGATCTCACCGCTGTGCCCGCCGGCCTCGCCACCCTGGGCGATGATGATGTCGACGCCGGCGTCGGCGTGTTTGCGGGCCTGCGACGGCGAACCGCACAGCGCCGCGACCTTGCGGCCCTCGGCGTGGATGCGGTCGATCATGTCTTTCGGCGGGGTGCCCAGCGCGTTGGCGATCAGCGTCATCTTGGGGTGCTTCAGCGCGATCTCGACCTGGGGCGTCGCGGTGGCCTCGGTCCAGCCGAGCAGCTGCAGCGCGTCGTCGTCACTGTGGTCGACGGGCACGCCGTGGTCGGCGAGGATCTTCTTGGCGAAATCCAGGTGTTCCTGGGGCACCAGGGACTGCAGCATGCCCTTGAGATCGTCGGCGGACATGTTGGCGTCCATGCCCTCGTACTTGTTGGGGATCACGATGTCCACGCCGTAGGGGTGGTCGCCGATGTGCTCGTCGATCCAGTTGAGCTCGATCTCGAGCTGTTCGGGGCTGAACCCGACGGCGCCGAGCACGCCGAAGCCACCGGCCTTGCTGACGGCGACCACGACATCGCGACAGTGGGTGAACGCGAAGATCGGGACGTCGATCCCGAGCTCGTCGCAGAGTGCGGTGTGCATCTGAGCTCCTTGTAGTGACGATGTGGTTTGGGAGTCCTCGACCGATCTGGCCCGGACAGAAATGAAACGTGTTCTAGTTTAGTACGACTGTGAGGCCATTCGGGGCCCGACCCGGCAGATTCGTGTCAGTTCGGCGACGAATGCCACTCCGACTGGCCGGGTGTCGTACCTGCTTGGTGTACTAGCTGCATGGGCCGCACCTTGTCGCCACCCGAATCACTCGAGGAGATCGGGTTCGGTCCGGGCGGGGCGCAGGTCGGCGTGTTCTTCGACCTCGACGGCACCCTGGTGGACGGCTTCACCGCAACCGCGCACGCCGGTCACCGCATCCGACGCCGGCAGGCGGCTTTCGGTGAGATCGCCGGGATCATCGAGGCCTCGGTGCGCTACCGGATCGGCCGGATGCCATTCGAGCGGCTGCTGGTGCGCGCGGCCGGGTATCTACGCGGCGAATCCCTGGTCGAGCTCGACGCGTTGGGGGAGTACCTGTTCGAGAACCGGATCGCCCAGCGCGTTTATCCGCACATGCGCGACGTGGTGCGTCGACACCAGGAGCGCGGCCACACCGTCGTGATGAGCTCCTCGGCGTTGACCATCCACGCCGAGCCGGTGGCACGTCACCTGGGGATCGACCACGTGCTGTGCAACCACTTCCAGACGGACAGTCAGGGTCGGCTGACCGGCGACATCGTGGAGCCGATCATCTGGGGTCCGCGCAAAGCCACTGCGGTGCAAGACTTTTGCCGCACCAGGCAGATCGAGCTGACCGGCAGCTACTTCTATGCCGACGGTGACGAGGATGGCGCGCTGATGCGGCTCGTCGGTCATCCCCGGCCGGTGAACCCGCGGCCGCGGCCGCCGATCACGGCTGGCCGGTGCTGACGCTGCCCAGGCCCAGTGGTCGTCGCCGTGGCGACGGCAGGTTGCGGCCGGGCGCCTAATCGCGTCGGTACAGTCCCTTGCCGGTGCCCAGCGGGAGGTCCAGCGTGGTTCGGATGCCGGCGGGGGCGGCCACCACATCGGGGATGGCGTTGACGATCCGGCCGGCCGCGGCCAGGATCGCCGCGTAATTGTGGTCGCCGCGGCTGCTGGTCGGACAGATGTCCACGACGTAGGACGGCTCGCCGCTGATCTCGACCCGGTAGGAGCCACCCGGCTGGGCCGGCTGGGCCCAATCCGGGCGCAGGTCTTCCCGCACCCGGGTGATGTGCTCGACGACGATCAACGGTTTGCCGTCGACCATGCCGTTGATCTCGAACCGCATCGCGGCCACCGTGCCCTCGGCGATGACGCCGGTGGCCACCTCGATGTCCTCTGGCGCGGGCTCCAGTTCGTAGCTCTCGGTGATCTCCTCGACCTCGACGCCCAAGCCGGCCGCCAGCATCTTGATCGCGGTGCCCCAGGCGGCGCTGAGGATGCCGGGGTAGAAGAGCATGCCCGGGCGGTCCATCGGATTGCCGAAGCCCATCACGACCGACATCACCTCGGCGCCGTCGTAGGTGGCGTAGTCGGCGATCTCCATGGTCTTGATCTGGTCGATGCGCTGGCAGGTGCTGGCGATGGCGAACGGCACCAGGTCGGTGGCGAATCCGGGATCGACCCCGGTGATGTACACACTCGAATTACCGCTTCGCGCAGCATCTTCCACGCGGTCGATGGCCTTCTGCGGCATGGCGCCCCACGGGAATTGCAGACCGCCGGGAGCCGATCCCACCACGTTGATCCCGGCGGACAGTGCCGCCATCACGTCGCGGGTTGCCTCGATGGGTCGGGTGTCGCCCATCGCGCAGTACACCAGGCAGTCCGGCTTGGCTGCCAACACGTCCTCCATGCCCCGGGTCGCGATGACTCCGGTGGTCACGCCCAGACCGGCCAGTTCGCCGGCGTCGGTGCCGACCTTGTCGTCGTTGGACACGCCGACGGCCACCAACTCGAACCGGGGATCCTCGATGAGTTGGATCAGCGCCAGCGCGCCGCAGTTTCCGGTGCCGAACAATCCGACGCGG
Source organism: Mycobacterium sp. NS-7484 (assembly GCF_001953975.1). Taxonomy (GTDB): domain Bacteria; phylum Actinomycetota; class Actinomycetes; order Mycobacteriales; family Mycobacteriaceae; genus Mycobacterium. The sequence goes on along the minus strand of NZ_MBEJ01000077.1, from coordinate 21,168 downwards.
ATGGCCATTGTGCTCCTTGCGAAATCTTGTTAGCGACGACATACCGACGAGATATGACGACGTGAGTATGCGGCCTGGACGGCGAAATTGGAACATGTTCTATTTTTGCGTTCCGTTGCGGTAGCCTCACCCGTCATGGGACGGGTAGACGGAAAAGTTGCATTGATCAGCGGCGGTGCGCGGGGGATGGGCGCCGAGCATGCGCGTGCCCTGGTCGCCGAAGGCGCCAAGGTGGTGATCGGCGACATCCTCGATGACGAGGGGGCAAAGCTGGCCGCCGAACTCGGGGATTCGGTGCGCTACGTGCACCTCGACGTCACGCAGGAAGACCAGTGGAACGCCGCGGTGGACACCGCCGTCTCGGAGTTCGGTCTGCTCAACGTGTTGGTGAACAATGCCGGCATCGTCGCGCTCGGTCAGATCGGCAAGTTCGATATGGCCCAGTGGCAGAAGGTCATCGACGTCAACCTGACCGGCACCTTCCTGGGCATGCAGGCTTGCGTCAAGGCGATGAAGGCGGCCGGCGGTGGGTCGATCATCAACGTCTCATCCATCGAGGGTCTGCGCGGTGCGGCGATGGTGCATCCGTATGTCGCGTCGAAGTGGGCCGTGCGCGGCCTGACCAAGTCCGCTGCGCTCGAGCTCGGTTCCAAGCAGATCCGGGTCAACTCGATACATCCCGGCTTCATCCGAACCCCGATGACCGAGCACTTCCCCGAGGACATGCTGAGCATCCCGCTGGGTCGCCCCGGGCAACCCGACGAGGTGTCCACCTTCGTGGTGTTCCTGGCCAGCGACGAGTCGCGGTACGCCACGGGTGCCGAGTTCGTCATGGACGGCGGCATCGTCAACGACGTTCCGCACAAGCTCTAGAAGGTGCACCGCCCGCGCGAGGCGGTTCCGGTCACGGCAGAATGACCCCGGCACGGCATCGATTCGGTACCCGATGCCGCACCGGTCTATGAGGAGCTGCCCATTTCCGCCCGGAACCGTCGCGCCGGCCTGACCTTGGCGGGTCTGGCGGGCCTTCTTCTCGTCGCACTGCTGGTCGGCTCGCTGTGCGCCGCCGATTTCCCGCCGTTCGCCAAGCCGGAGCCGCCGTCGGGGCGCATCGAGATCGCACAGGGCTGGCAGCTCGCGTCGGCGCGCACCGTGCGCGCCGACGGCGCGACGTTGTCCTCGCCCGGCGAGGTCGACGGTGACTGGCACGAGGTCAAACGCATGCCGTCGACCGTGCTGGCGGCACTGCAGGATGACGGCACCTATCCGGACCTGTACGTCGGCGACAACCTAGCCGAGGTACCCGACGACCTGTTCCGCCAGGACTGGTGGTACCGCACGACTTTCAGCGCCCCGGCAGGCAGCTCCAGCTATCGGCTCGATTTTCCCGGGATCAACTACCGCGCCGAGGTGTGGCTCAACGGAAAGTTGATCGCCGGCAACTCGCTCGTCGTCGGCATGCACACGATCCACGAGATCGACGCGACCCCGTGGATCAACCCCGGCGGGGCCAACACGCTGGCCGTCAGGGTGACCCCCGAACAGTCGTTGCAGGACATCGACGGCGTCGAGTTGGCCGACAGCTGGTGGGACTGGATCAACTGGAACCGCATCGGCTATCAGGGTCCGGACAAGAACCCGCTGCGCGGCAATTCCTATGTGGCCGACCGCAATGCGGGCATCTTCAAACCCGTCTACCTCAGTTACTCGGGCCAGGTTGTGCTCAGCGATCCGCTGGTCACCACCGAGCTGCCGTTGCCGGCCACCGACTCCGCCCGCCTGACCGTCTATTCCGACCTCCGCAACACTGCCGACGTGCCGATGCGAGGTGTGGTGCGGGCCCGGATCAGCCGGCCGGGAAAACCGACCATCTCGGTGGATCAGGCGGTCAACCTGGCGCCGGGGGAGAAGCGGGAAATCCGGTTCGACCCGGACACTTTCGACGCATTGCGGGTGAACGACCCCGATCTGTGGTGGCCCTACACCATGGGCAGTCCCGACCTGTACGACCTACGGCTGGAGTTCCTGCGGTACGGCAGGCCCACCGACACACTGGATTCGCGGTTCGGTATCCGCACCGTGGCGCAGCATCGCGACAACGACGAGCAGTTCCCCGACCTGGGGCGTGGCGGCAACTTCTACCTGACCGTCAACGGCCGCGACTTCCTGGTCCGGGGCGCGGCATACACGCCCGACCTGTTGTTCCAGTACGACCCGCCGCGGGAGGACGCCATCCTCGGCTACGTCCGCGACCTGGGACTCAACATGCTGCGTCTGGAGGGAAAGTTCCCCGGCGACAACATCATCGAGCGGGCCGACGAACTCGGCATCCCGCTGATGTACGGGTGGATGTGCTGCAACCAGTGGGAGAAGTGGTGGCAGTGGGACGATGAGGATCGCCGGGTCGCCGACGAGAGCATGCGCAGCCAGATCCTATCGCTGCGCGGACACGCCTCGGCCTTCTTGTGGGCCAACGGCAGTGACGGCAAGCCGCCGGAGCCGGTGCTCGCCGGCTACCACGGCATCCTGCGCGACCTGCACTGGCCCAACACCGTCGTCGACACCGTGTCGTCACTGGCCCGCGGCGCCGACGGCGAACCCGATTGGGACGGCATCCACATGGCCGGCCCGTATACCTGGCGTCCGCCGAGCTACTGGTTCAGCGGCCGTTATCAGGCCACCCGGGGTTCCAACGCCGAACAGGGCGACAACGAGCACATCCCGCCGTTCGCCAGCCTGCAGAAGTTCATCCCGCCCGACAAGCTCTGGCCGATCAACGAGGCCTGGTACTTCCACGCCGGGGCCAACCCGAGCAACGCCGCGCTGGAGAGTATCCGCACCGCGGTGGTCCAACGGTACGGATCCTCGCGCAGCGCAGAGGAATTCGCCCGCAAGGCGCAATTGGCGCACTACGAGTCGACCCGGGCGCAGTTCGAGGCGTTCGCCGCCGGCGGGTGGGACAACCACAAGATGACCATCTACTGGATGCTCAACAGTCACTGGCCGTCGTTTTTCGGTCATATCTTCGACTACTACCTGCGGCCGGGCGGCGCGTATTACGGGGCCAAGAAGGGCTTGCGTCCGCTGTCGGTGGTGTTCGACGCCTACGCCACCGGCGACCACGACACCGCCAACGTGACCGTGGTGAACCAGTCACCTCAGGACCGGACAGGCCTGCGGGTGCGGGTACGCACCTACGACCTGACCGGACGGGTTCGCGACGACCGCACCGCCGCGATGCCGGCCGTGCCGTCGAACGGCGCCGTGCCCGCCGTGGTGCTGCCGCGGCCGGCCCCCGATTCACCTGTGGTCTTCGTTCGCTGTGAGCTGCTCGACGAGACCGGTGCGGTCGTCGCCGACAACACCTACTGGCAGTCGCAGCAGCTCGACGACGTCGGCCCACCGGTCAACGATCAGGCGTTCGATCTGGTGCAGAGCAGCTGGGCCGACCTGACCGCACTCAACACCATGGCCCGGGCCCGGCTGGAGGTGTCCGCGCAGCGCGACGAGAGCGCCGGCTCCGGACCCGACGCGAACGCCGGCGTGCGGATCCGCCTGCACAATCCCGGGCGCCAGATCGCGTTCTTCGAGCGAGCCGAGATCACCACGACCCATGACGGGGACGAGATCCTGCCGATCGAATATTCCGACAACTACGTCACGGTCTATCCGGGGGAGACGGTCGAGCTGACCGGCCGGGTGAGCGGATCGGCGCCCGCGGCGAACTGGGTACGGGTCAGCGGTTACAACAGTGCACCCACGGTGGTTCCGATCGACCAGCGGGTGCGGCGATAGGATCGGCGCATGACCACAACCGATGAGCGCCATGAGGTCGGCCGGCTCGCCGAGAGCACCGGATGGCTGCACCGAGACGTCGACCGGGTCGATGTCTACCAGCGCGGTGCGAACCGGATCAGGGTGGTGTGGCAGGGCTCGGACGCGATCAGCGGTGCCACGCTGTACCAGGACGACATCATGACCACCTACACCCGCGAGGTGGCCACGCTGAACAGCTGGCTCAAGCGCTGACACGTCGCGCGGCCATCCCGCCACGGGGAAAATCAGTCGCGCCCCCGGATCACGGTGTGGCACTGTCGGGTTCTGTGCCTGACGATCATCTGACCCTGCACAGCGTCACCGACGCCGACTGGCCGGCCATGGCTCTGCTCGGCAACACCGCGTTCGGCGAAAACGCCCATCCGGAGTCGATGGCGGTCTGGCGGCAGATGGTGGCCGCCGAGGGCGCCGTGGTGATGCGCGCCGCCGGCCCCGACGGGCACCGGCCCGCCGATATCGTCGGGCAGTCGATTTACCTCGATCTGGAGCTCACCGTCCCCGGAGGGGCGGTGGTGCCGACGGCAGGTCTGAGCTACGTGGCAGTCGCCCCCACCCATCGCCGCCGCGGAATCCTGCGCGCGATGTACACCGAGTTGCACCAGCGGATCGCCGATGCCCGGTACCCGATTGCCGCGCTCACCGCCAGCGAGGGCGGGATCTACGGCCGGTTCGGCTACGGTCCGGCCACCACCGTCCACCAGATGTCGATCGATCGCCGGTTCGCCGAGTTCCGCGCCGGCGTACCCGACCCGGGCGGGGTGCGGCTGGTCAACCCTGCCGAGCAGCGGGACTCACTCGCCGAGATCTACGACCGCTGGCGGCAGCAGACGCCGGGCGGGCTGGTGTGCCCGATGCCGTTGTGGGACGACGTCCTCGCCGACCGGGAGAACACCCGCGACGGCGGGTCGGAACTGTTCGCATTCCTGCATCGGGACGGCTATGCGCTCTACCGGGTACACGGCGGGGAGACCCGGTCGATCCGGGTCCGCGAAGTGACCGCGGTGACGCCTGATGCCTACATCGCCCTGTGGCGGGCGCTGCTGGGCATGGACCTCATGGAGACGGTCTCGGTCTGGACGCATCCGGGCGACGTGCTGCCCTATCTGCTGACCAATCCGAGGCTGGTTCGGGTGACCTCGAGCAGTGACGATCTGTGGATCCGCATCATGGACATCGCGGCGGCACTCGAGGTTCGCCGGTATCAGGCCGATCTCGATGTCGTGCTGGCGGTCACCGACGGTTTCCGCGGTGACGGTGGACGATTCGCGCTTGAGATCCGCGGCGGCCGGGCCCGGTGTACGCCCGTCGACGCTGCCGCGGACATCGAAATCGACCTCGACGTGCTCGGCAGCCTCTATCTCGGCAGCCATCGCCCGGAAGCGTTCGCTGCCGCAAACCGGTTGCGCTGCAACGATCCACAACTGGTGCGACGGCTCGGCGCCGCCTTCGCGAGCGAGGTTCCGGCCGAATTGGGCTACAGCTTCTGAGCCACTCGGTGAGCGCGCTGCGTAAGGTTCACGGGGTGAGCGCACGCGCAGGCATCGTCGTAACCGGGACAGAAGTACTCACGGGCCGGGTTCAGGACCGCAACGGGCCGTGGTTGGCCGATCGGCTGCTCGAGCTCGGGGTGGAACTCGCACACATCACCATCTGCGGAGACCGCCCCGGTGACATCGCCGCGCAACTGCAGTTCCTGGCCTCGGAGGGCGTGGACCTAATCGTGACGAGCGGCGGGCTGGGCCCGACCGCCGACGATCTCACCGTGGCGACGGTCGCCGAGTTCTGCGGCCGCGAGCTGGTGCTCGACGAGGCGCTGGAGCAACGGATCGCCGCAATCCTGCGCAAGCTGATGGGCGAGCGTCCGGGTGTGGATTTCGACGCGGTCCGCGCCGCCAACCGCAAGCAGGCGCTGGTGCCGCTCGGTGCCGAGGTACTCGAACCGGTCGGCACGGCCCCCGGTGTGGTCGTGGCGGGCCCGCCGACCGTGGTGGTGCTGCCCGGGCCGCCGCGTGAACTGCAGCCCATGTGGCACACCGCTCTCGCGACCGATGCTGTGCAACAGGCAATTTCGGGTCGAACCAGCTACACCCAGGAAATGGTGCGGATGTTCGGCCTGGCCGAATCCGGTTTGGCCGAGACCTTGCGTGACGCGGAATCGACGATCCTGGATTTCGATGCGCTGGAGATCACGACGTGCCTGCGCCGCGGTGAACTGGAGATCGTCACCCGCTACGAGCCCCGTGCCGCCGGCACCTATCAGGACCTGCTGGCGCTGCTGCGCGACCGTCACGGCGCCGCGCTGTACTCCGAGGACGGGTCGACGGTCGACGAGCAGGTCGCCGCCCTGCTGGCCGGACATCGCATCGCCACGGCGGAGTCCTGCACTGCCGGCCTGCTGGCGGCCCGGCTGGCCGACATGCCAGGGTGCTCGGATTACTTCGTCGGCGGCGTCGTCGCCTATGCGAACGAGGCGAAAGCCGAAATGCTGAACGTGGATCCGGGTCTGATCACCGAGTACGGCGCGGTGTCCGAACCGGTGGTCGAGTCGATGGTGACCGGCGCCTTGCACCATTTCGGTGCCGATACCGCGGTGGCCATCAGTGGTGTTGCCGGGCCGGGCGGCGGTGGCCCGGATAAGCCGGTGGGCACCGTGTGTTTCTCTGTTCGGGCCGGATCGACGTCGATCACGCGCACGATCCGGCTCCCGGGCAATCGTTCCGACATCCGCGAGCGGGCCACCACCGTGGCGATGCACCTGTTGCGCCGGGCCCTCACCGGCGGTGGCGACTAGTTCGTGCCTGGAGTTGCCGGTGGCAAGGTGGCTCTCCGTGGGCTGCAACACTATTCACATTGATTAGGCATGCTCTAGGCATAGGTCTGCAGTCACCTGGTGGCTGTAATCCGCGGCGTAAGTGCCTCCAGTCATCGAGGTTGTCATGACGACAGCCTCGACCCTCAACAATGGCTGAGGTCAACCCCGGACGGGCTCGGTACCCGACTTGTCCCAGGTCGAGATCATCGTGCCCATGATCTCCTCGGCGCAGCCCAAGCCGCCGAGGTGGCTCTCGTAGGGCAGTTCGGTCATCACCGCGTCGGGCAACCTGGACACCACGTGCTGACCGTGGGAGAACGGCACGATGTGGTCGTGATCGCCGTGCCACCAGTGCACCGGAACCTTGACCTCGTCGAGCCGGAAGCCCCAGTCACGCTCGAACACCACGATGTCGTAGAACGGCGCGGCGAGTTGCTTACGACTGCCGTTGAGCAGGTCGTCGAGGAACATCGCCTTGAACTCCGGCCGGGCCAGCATGCGTCGATCCCCCTCGGGGGAGATCCGCGCATAGATCTCCAGGGCGGGGGAGGCGACCGGACGGATCAACCGGATCAGCCCGGAAGCGGCCAACCGGATCGGTGCCCCCGCGACCTGAAGCACCGGCGCGACCACCGCGCCGAGTTGCATGAGCGGACTGCTGATCGCATCGGGGCCGACCATGGGCGCCACCCCGCCGAGCACCCCGGCCGCCATCACCCGGTCGGGCATGGCGGCCGCGGTGGCCAGCGTGTAGGGCCCACCTCCGGACAACCCGATGACGGCCATCTTGTCGATGCCCAACGTGTCGGCGATGGTGCGCAGATCGTCACCGAAATCCAGCACGCGGTCGTACTGGTGCGGCGTGGAGGACCCGATGCCGGGCCGGTCCACCCCGATCAACCGGATGTGGTTCCGCTCGGCGTAGATCCGGGCTTCGGTCGGGATCTGGCGCCGGGCCCCCGGGGTGCCGTGCAGCCAGAACACCGCCCGGCCTTGCGGATCGCCGAACTCGGCAAAGCCGAGTTGCCGGCCGTCGCCGACAGCGACATTGCCCTCGAGCTTGGGGCGATCGATCGGGATGACCATCTGCGTCTCGCCGGGTCCGCGACTAGCCCGCGATGGAGGCGTCGTAGATGGACTGGATGGACTTGTCCAGCGTGGCGTTGAACTCGTCGTCACTCTGCTGGGCCGACAATCCCTCGGTCAGCGCCCGGCTGAAGCTGGCGATCACACCGGTGTTCTGGGCGAGCAGCTTGTTGGCCTCGTCGCGCGAGTAACCGCCGGACAGTGCCACCACCCGCATCACCTTCGGGTGCTCGACGAGCGACTGGTAGTGGTTGGCCTGAGTCGGCAGGGTCAGCTTGAGCATGACCTTCTGGTCGGCGGGCAATGCATCGAGATTCTTGGCGATCTCGTCGCGCAGCAAGTTCTCGGCTTCGGCCTTGTCGGAGATCGAGATCGTGACCTCGGGCTCGATGATCGGGATCAGACCGTGGGAGAGCACCTGCTTGGCCACGTCGAACTGCTGAGCCACCACCGCGGCCACGCCCTCGGGGTTGGCCGCGCCGATGACCGAACGCTCCTTGGTGCCGAAGATGCCGTTCTTCGCGGCGCGGGCCAGCAGCTCGTCCAGGCCGGGCATCGGCTTCATCACCTGCACGCCGTCGGCGGCGTCGGCCAGCCCCTTGTCGATCTTCAGCAGCGGGACGACGCCCTTGTCCTCCCACAGGTAGGTGGCGGTGGGCTTGCCCTCGATGGAGCGGTCCATGGTCTGCTCGAACAGGATCGCGGCCAGCACCCGGTCACCGTTGAACACCGGCGAGGTGATGATGCGCGAGCGCATCTGGTGGATCAGATCGAACATCTCGTCTTCGGAGGAGTAGGCACTCTCTTCCACCCCGTAGAGCCGCAGGGCCTTGGGGGTCGAGCCACCGCTCTGGTCGAGTGCGGCGATGAACCCCTTGCCCGTGGTCATCTTGTCGGCCTGCTGCTGGTTCACCATGAGGTTGTCCACTCCTTTGAAGATGGCTGTCGCCTCAGAGGATATCGGCGGCTACGTCGTAGTGGTACCGGCCACCCACCGCGGCGGAATGTGAGCCGCCCATGGCGCTGCCTGCTCGAGTTGGCCGGCCAAGCTCAGCAGGATCGCCTCATCCGGTGCCATCAGCTGGACTCCGATCGGCAGACCGTCGTGGGTGCGGCCCAGCGGCAGTGAAACTGCTGCCCAACCGGTCACGTTGGCCAGCGACGTCCAGCCGGTGGTGGCGAACTCGACGTCGAAAAAGGCCCTGGTCGTGCCCCGTGGCTGATTCAGTAGGCCGTAGGGCGGCGGGCCGGTCAGCAGGGTCGGCACCAGAAGCACATCGTGACCGGTCATACCCGCGGCGAACCGCCGGGTCTGGGCATGGATGGCGGCGATCGCGTCGGCGTAGGCCAGGCCCGTGGTGGCGAAACCCTCCCGCATCATCACCCAGCTGCTCGCCTCGAACTCGTCCTCGCGCGGCCGGCGGCCCAGGTGGGCCGTGGCCAGCTCGTGCAGGGCGGCATTGCTCACCGCGTGCAGCACCGCGACGGCGTCGGCCACCGCATCTGGGTCGATCGTCGGTGCCCCGGGCTCCACCCGGTGCCCGAGGCTTTCCAGCAGCCGGCCGGTGGCTTCGACCGCGGAGACCACCTCGGGATCGATCCGGTCGGTGGGGAACGGTGACGAGGTGGCGAGCAGGACGCGCTGTGCCGGTGGTGTCCGTCCGACGGCCTCGAGGAACGGACGGGTCGGGGTGGCGGCGGTGTAGGGATCACCCGGCGCGCTGCCGGCGATGACGTCGAGCAACGCCGCGCAGTCGCGGACCGTCCGGGTCAACGCGTGGTTGTTCACCAGCCCCTCGAGTCCGTGGCCGCCCTCGGGTGCGAACGACGACCGGCCGCGCCGCGGCTTGAGACCGACCAGTCCACAGCACGACGCCGGCACCCGGATGGACCCGGTGCCGTCTCCGCCCGAGGCGGCCGGCACCACACCGGCGGCCACGGCCGCTGCCGAGCCGCCGCTGGATCCGCCCGGGGTGACCGCCGGCGACCAGGGGTTTGCCGTGGCGCCGAACAGCACCGGTTCGGTCGTGCAGTGGTTTCCCCATTCCGGGGTATTGGTCTTGCCGAACACCACCAGGCCCGCAGCCAGGTACTGCTGCACCGTCCACGCGGTGTCTGCCGAGACGTGGTCCCGAAAGGCCACCGAGCCCATCGCCTCGCGGGTGCCGGCCAGTGCGGCCCCGAGATCCTTGAGCAGAAACGGCACACCGGCCAGCGGACCGGCCTGCCCCGAGCGCAGCACACCGGACTCGTCGAGTGCGACGGCCTGGGATCGTCCCCGGTCGAACAGGTCGAGGATCACGGCGTTGAGCCCGCGAGCCGCCTCGAGCCGGGTGATCGCGGCGTCGAGAAGTTCGACCGCGGTCACCTCGCCGGCCGCGGCCAGTGCCGCCTGCCCGATCGCATCGGTGTCGGCCAGTTCGAATGCCGATGTCGAGTTCATCCGTCTCGCTCCCGGTTACCGCGGCGCCACGACGACGGATGCGGACAAGATCTCTCGGTACTCGACCATCGGCTCGCGCTTGAGCACCGCGCTCCCCGACGTGACGAGCAACTCGGTCGGGGAGACCGCGTAGTCGACCTGATAGTTCCGCGCCACGAACCGGCGACCGGGCGTGAGATCGGCGGAGGCCGCGAGCGCGGCCCGGTCGGAGAGTCGCACGCCGTGGTACTCGAGTCGGCCACTGCGATCCAGGCAGATCACCACCAGTGAGCCCTCGGTGCGTCCGATCGCGCGTGCCGCCTGGTTCTCCCGGCACCGGGCCGCCGAGCCGACGAAGCCGGAGCTGTCGAACGAGAACGGCGCAGCAGCCGCGGCGGCCGCCGGCTCGGCCAGGCGGCGTGGTGCCGGCGGGTTCGGTTTCACCTCATAGGTTCTCGCGCCGACGGCATACACCGAGTCCCTGGCGGAGAGCTTGGCAGCCAATGTGGTGATGATGACGAATGCGGTGAGCAGTGAACTGACCATGGCCGCTGCGGCCACCCCGATCCCCACCGGTAGCCAACGCCGCTGCGGCGCCTTTCGGTGCCGTCCGCCGCGAGTGGGCGGATACATCGGCTGCGGTGTGGAAACTGGGTAGGTGACCAAGCTTGCTCCCGGAAACGGCGGTGTGGTGGGCGTGGCACAGACGACGGGCGCTGACGCGAGGTCATATTGTGCACGACGATGCCGGGCACCGTGGGTGACACCCGGGTATTCGTCAGAAACCGTTGATGTGGACGACAGCCGCAAAGCGGCAATGAAATTTGCTCGCCATTCCAGTCACGCCGATTCAAACCGGTAAGCCTCACGGACAACCTGGTTAGCGTCGAGCAGTCGTTGTAGCAGCCGCTTTCGAGGGGAGCGTGGCCATGCCTTCTTCTGTTTCCGCCCAGGTCGAGGTGACGCCGTTGTCGGGCTTCACCGGCGCCCTGATCGAGGGGGTCGATCTGTCGACACCGCTGTCCGCCGACCATATCGAAGCGATCCGGGCGGCACTACACCGGTGGAAGGTGGTCTTCTTCCGTGGGCAGGATCTCGACCACGCTTCACAGATCGCGTTCGGCGCACAGTTCGGTGAGGTGACGCCGGGGCATCCGTACGAGGGCGACTCTGCCCCAGTCGGATTCCCGCAGATCCACACGGTCTCACCCGCTGCCTACGATCACCGGTACGGCACGAAGTACCGCAAGCGGCAGAGTCCCAACGGTCCGGGTTGGCATGCCGATGTCACACCGCTGATCAACCCGCCGTCGCATTCGATCCTGCGGGCCGAACGAGTACCCGACTACGGTGGCGACACCCAGTTCACCAATGTCGCTGCGGTTTACGCGGGGCTTTCTCCGTCCGTGCAGAGCTTGCTCGACGACCTGCGCGCCGAGCACCGCTTCGGCTCCACAACGTCGGCCGAGCGCAGCACCGAGAAGATCGGCGATTTGGTGCGCAGCAATCCGCTGGCCACCATCCACCCCGTGGTGCGGGTACATCCGGAGACCGGGGAGAAGGTCCTCTACGTCAACCCGTCCTTCACCCGCGAGATCGTCAATCTCTCGCCCCGCGAAAGCCGGCACCTGCTGGATCTGCTGTTCGAGGAGATCGCCCGGCCGGAATACTCGGTGCGGTTCAAGTGGGAGCCCGGCAGCGTGGCGTTCTGGGACAACCGTGCCGCCCTGCACCTGGCGCCGCGTGACTTCGAGCATGTCGAAGGCGACCGGGTGTTGCACCGCATCACGTTGGTCGGTGACGTGCCGGTCGGGCCTGACGGTGTTGCCTCCGAATCGATTTCGGGCGATTACTTCGGAGCCGCCTGAGATGGCCACGGTGTTGTCGCGGCCGGGCCGCGGCACGGCCGGCGTCGGCGAATCCGGTCTGGTCGATCCACGGGCCGCAGTTCGGCGGGTACAACGTAAGCCGCCGGTGCCGCGGTCGGTCCAGCGCCTGCTGGGGCCGGTGCTGTTGGTCGGGCTGTGGCAACTGCTGTCCACCGTCGGCATTTTCGACGAGCGCACGGTGCCGCCGCCGACGCGGGTGCTCGCGGCGGCATGGGCTCTGATCGCGGACGGGACGTTCCAAGAACACCTGACGGCCAGCCTGTTGCGGGTCGGATACGGGCTGGTGTTCGGCGTCGCGCTCGGGCTGGGTCTGGCGTTGATCTCCGGTCTGTCCCGCATCGGGGAGAACTTCGTCGACGCCAATATGGAGGTGCTGCGGGCGGTCCCGAACTTCGCGCTGGTGCCGTTGCTGATCGTCTGGTTCGGGATCAGCGAGGTGCCGAAGATCCTGCTGATCACCCTGGCGGTCGCCGTCGCGATCTACATCAACACCTTCAGCGCGATCCGCAGTGTCGATGCCGCACTCGTGGAGGCAGCGCGCTCTTTCGGGGCCGGCCGCGCCGAGATGATCTACCGCGTCATCATTCCCGGGTCATTGCCCGGGTTCCTCGTCGGTCTGCGTCTGGCGCTGACGGCGTCCTGGTTGTCGTTGATCTTCGCCGAGACGATCAACGCCAAGAAGGGGCTGGGCCGGATGATGACCGACGCCCGCGAGTATTTCCAGATCGACGTCGTGTTCGTGCTCATCGCGGTCTACGCGATCCTGGGTCTGATATCGATCCTGGTGGTCCGCTTCCTGGAAGGTCGGCTGCTCAGCTGGAGGCGGGCCTATGACGGTGAGTGACTCCCTGGCGAGCGCCGTCGGTGTGTCGTCGGTGGTCATCGCCCGCGACATCCGGAAACGATTCGGGGACAACGTGATCCTCGACGGGTGGAACCTGGAGATGCGGACCGGTGAGTTCGTCGCGCTGCTGGGCCGCAGCGGTTCGGGCAAGAGCACGTTCCTGCGGGCCCTGGGCGCCCTCGACAGTGACGTGGACGGCTACCTACGGGTGCCCGAGCGACGCGCGATCGTGTTTCAAGACCCGCGGTTGCTGCCGTGGCAGCGGGTGCTGGCCAACGTGACGATCGGGTTGCCCGCCAATGGCGTTGTGCGGCAACGAGCCGTGGCCGCCCTCGGGGAGGTGAACCTGGCCGGCAAGGCCAAGGTGTGGCCACGCACGCTGTCCGGTGGGGAAGCTCAGCGGGTGGCGCTGGCTCGAGCACTGGTGCGGGAGCCTCAGCTGCTGTTGCTCGACGAGCCGTTCGGTGCACTCGATGCACTGACCAGAATCCGGATGCACGGACTGCTGATGGACCTGTACCGCAGGCACACACCTGCCGTCCTGTTGGTCACCCACGATGTCGACGAGGCGATCGCCCTCGCCGACCGCGTGATCGTGCTGACCGACGGGGTCATATCTCTCGACGTCGAGGTCGCGGTACCGAAGCCGCGGGCCCGTGACACTCATGAATTCGCCTCGCTGCGAAAGCTGTTGCTCTCCGAACTCGGTGTATCCGAAGACAAGGAATAGGTCAGATGCCATCTGGTGGTCGAGCCTGGCGCGGATCGGTCGCGCTGCTGTTCGTTCCGTTGTTGCTCAGTGCGTGCGGGCTCTCTGACGACGAGGGCGGCGATGCCATCGACACGGTGAAGATCGCGACCAACTCCGAAGTGCCGCCGGGCACCAAGCTCGTCGTCGCCGAGCAGAACGGGACGCAGTCGCTGCCGTGGAATCTGGCCAATGCCGGGCAGGGGACGCCCTATGAGGTTGATTTCGCCGATTTCAGTGGCGGTGCAGCGGTCATCGAGGCGCTGCGCTCCGGGGCGGCTGACGTCGGATCGATCGGCGAGGCGCCGGTACCCATCGCGGTGGACAGCGGGGTCACCGATCTGGTGACTGTCGGGCTGCAGGCCAATCCCGGTACCAGCGGCGGTTATTACCTGGTGGCCCGTCCGGACAGCGGTGTGAAGACGATCGAGGATCTTCGCGGCAAACGGGTGGCGTACCCGCCGGGTTCCGGCCGCCACATGATCACCGCGGCGTTGCTCAAGCGTCACGGACTGGATTTGAAGACCGATGTGCAGCCCGTGGAATTGGCTGGGGCAGAGGTGGTTCCGACATTCGCAGCCGGTGCGGTCGATGCCGCCATCGTGCTCGGCAACCAGTACTACCAACTGGGGGAACCGCCGATCCTCGGTGACGGCAAGGGCATCAACACCGGCATCCAGACGTTGATCGTGCGCCGCGACGTCCTCGACGACCCGGCGAAGGTGGCCGCGATCGGCGACTACGTCGGGCGCGCGGTCGCGGCCAACAACTGGAAGGACACCCACGCCGATCAGTGGATCGACCAGTACTACGTCAAGGTCCAAGGGATCACGTTCGAGCAGGGCAAGAAGCTGTATGACGAGGACGGTATCGCGTCGTACTACCCGATCGACGCGGATTCCACGGCCTTGTTCCAAACTGTCGCCGACGGCCTGCACGAGACGGGGACGATCAAGAGTCACGTCGACGTCGCGCCGTATGTGGACGGTCGCTACAACGACATCGTCACCGCGCAGAACCAACTCGACGGCGTCACACCGAAATCACTCAATTCGTAACGAATCCGAACAGGGGGAACCCAGATGACGCAATTGGCATCCGCTCTCACCGTCCGGCCGCAGTCCGGCTGGATCGGCGCCGAGATCGACGGAATCGACCTCACCGCACCACTCCTCGACGAACATGTGGCCGAAATCCGTGCCGCGCTTCTCAAGTGGAAAGTGATCTTCTTCCGCAACCAGTTCATCGGTCACGATGACCACCTACGTCTGGCGCGGGCCTTCGGTTCCCCGACGCCGGCGCACCCGTTGTTCGACTCGATCCCGGACCCGGACTATCCGACGATCTACCCGATCTTCGCCGACCGGTTCAAGGCCCGCTACGGCAGCAGCCGCGGCTTCGACAAGTCGAACTGGCATGCCGACGTGACCGCCGCGGTGAATCCGCCTGCCGCGTCGATACTTCGGGCCGAGGTCATCCCGCCCTACGGGGGAGACACCCAGTGGGCCAACACGGTTGCGGCCTATGACGGGTTGTCCGCGCCGTTGCGGCGGCTGGCCGACGGGCTGCGCGCGGTGCACCGGTTCGCCCCACCGGACGGTACGACCGCCACCCAGGACTACCAGCGCCGGGTGAACCGGCGCCCGCTGGTGACCGAGCATCCGGTGGTGCGGGTGCATCCGGAGACCGGACAGAAGGCGCTCTACGTCAATCCTGGGTTCACCAG
Source organism: Mycobacterium sp. NS-7484 (assembly GCF_001953975.1). GTDB lineage: Bacteria > Actinomycetota > Actinomycetes > Mycobacteriales > Mycobacteriaceae > Mycobacterium. Next base: position 5,804 of record NZ_MBEJ01000077.1, on the reverse strand, counting down.
CCACATCGTCGACGTGTCCCCGCACGAGAGCCGCCGCCTGCTCGGCCTGTTCTATGACGAACTGGTGCGCCCGGAGTACACCGTGCGGTTCAAGTGGGAGCCGGGCAGCATCGCGTTCTGGGACAACCGTGCGACCGTGCATCTCGCGCCGTCGGATCTCACCGGCGAGCACGACCGCCGGTTGTACCGGGTGACGTTGGTGGGCGACGTGCCCAAGGGTCCGGACGGCCGCCCCTCCACCGCGCTGGACGGGGAGCCGTTCGAGGCGATCTAGCGCTGCGTCAACCCGCCGGCACCAGGACGGTCAATTCGTCGCCGTCGCGCTCGACGTTCATGCCCGCCCGGCGGGCGACGGTGGCAACCGCGGCCGCGCTATCCGGTTCGGCGCGCGAGCTGACCAGGGCTCGGGCCAGGTGACCTTTGTGGGCCTTGTTGAAGTGACTGACGACGGTGCGGTGGCCGTCGGGATGTTCGGCGAGGACCTGCACGCGGACCGCTCCCGGGATGCGGCCGAGTCCGGCGTAGGCGCCCGAGCGCAGGTCGACGATCAGCTCACGACCGGACAACTCGGCCAGCACCGGCTCCAGCAGCGGCCGCCAGCGTTTGGCCAGGCCGGGTTGGCCGGGCAGCTTCGATGATGCCGACAGCCGGTAGGCGGGCACTGGATCGTCGGCGCGCACCAGCCCGAACAGTGCCGAACCGACCGCCAACCGCGTGCGGGCGCGGGCGACGGCCTGCCCGCGCAACGAGCCCACATCGAGCGCGTCGTACAACACGCCGGTATACCGCTCGATGGCGGGCATGGTGGGTGCTCGCAGAAGCGCGGCGTTTCGCTCGATCTCGGCATCCTGGGCGGTCGAGATACCCAGCGCCGTGCGGCAGGCCGGCGGATCCGCGGCGAGCGCGATCAGTTCGTCGATCAATGACCGGCGAAGCGGGGTCAGTTCCGGCGAGCTCAGGCGGTCCAGCTGGACCGGCGGTCCGTCCCCGCCGGTGCGTTTGGTCTCCGACGGAGGTAGGAGCACGATCACACGCCGACGTTAGCCGACGGGGTGTGGCGCACCATCGACCGACAGGTGTGATTTCTCAGATGGCGACCGGGGCAGGATCCTCGGGTGCCGGGGGAGGCGGCGGCGGCACGTCCAGCACGATCGGCGCCGGTGCGGCCATGGGATCGACGGGGGCCATCGGGTCGGCCGGGGGCGGAGGTGCGAACGGATCGGCCGGTGCGGGTGCGGCCATCAACTCGACCGGGGAGGGTCCATCGACCGGCGGCGGCGGAGGAGGGGCGAACGGATCGAGCGGAGCCGGCGGCTCGGGTGCCTCTTGAGGCATGGGCAGATACATGTGGTGGCTGAACTGGCGCTGGTATGCGCCGCCGCCACCGATCCGCACCCCGTGGCCGCCCTCACCCGAGGACACCGGTGTGCCATCGGGCAGGGTCACGGCGGTGTGGCCGCTGTTCCACCCGATTACGAGGGCGCCCGGCTGGGTACCGTACTTGAAGCCGCGGGCCAGGAGTGCGCGCTCCTGGTTTCCGGTGTTGAACCGGTCGCCGTAGACCGGTCGGCCCGTGGCCGCGTTGCTGACCCAGGAAGCCAGGCCCGAGCAGTCGGTGCCCGCCGGGGAGTCTCCACCGGAGATGTACGGCGTGCCCGATACCTGCTGGACCAGCGCCATAAGCGTGGCGATAGCAAACATGGCGCCGGACGCTAGCAGAGCCGTTTTTGACCGGGCAAAATATGTGACTCCGGTTACAACTGGCTGTGGTTATGGAGTGCTTCACGCATCGACGGATTGAGTGTGGCTGTCCGCGCATGCAATTCGGTTGCCAAGGTGCAGCGCCTCTACGACGGTTGGCATGTGATCTGGTAATCGTCCAATAGTGCTGTGGCAGTGGATGTATGCGTCTATGTTGCGAGCAGTCGCCAGCTGTCACGCGCCGACGTTGTTCATGAATATCGTTGGTATTACGTCTTTTTCATTGCAGGTCCGGATGCCTGCACTTCTTGCCCTGCGCCCCGGTCCCAGGCCGGGCATGGTGCGGTGGTCTCGCTGCGCGTCCAGACTGGACGCGATGGTTTCGGCAACATACGGACCGCCTTGGGCGGTGGCTGGATCGTGGCAGCGGTATCCCGACGATCGGGCTCATGGCGTGCACCGGGCGGCGTCTGAGTCGTTGACAGGCAGCCGACGGGCTGCATAATTACGAGGGGCAGCCACCGGGCTGCGTGTCAGGCGATGGAGCGATCATGGACACGGTCTTCAAGGCGTTGGCAGACCCGAGTCGGCGGTTGCTTCTCGACAGCCTCAATGGCCGCGACGGCCAGAGCCTGCGCGAGTTGTGCAGTGGTTTGGCGATGGCCCGCCAGTCGGTCAGCAAGCATCTGGCGGTCCTGGAGGCGGCCCTTCTCGTCACCACGGTGCGCCAGGGCCGAGAGAAGCTGCACTACCTCAACGCCGAACCGATCAACGCCATCGCGGAACGCTGGATCGACCGCTATGACACCGCCAGGGAGCAGACCGCCATGGATCTCCAGGTGGTGTTGGAAAGCGCTGTCGCGTCGGCCGGCTTCGAATACACCACCTACATCCGCACCACCCCCGAACGGCTGTGGCAGGCGATCACCAGTCCGGCCCACTCCCGCGGCTACCTGGGGTATGCCATGGAATCCGAGTGGCAGCGCGGCTCGTCGTACATCTGGGTCGAAGGGGGACATCGCATCGACGATCCCGAGCAGGTGATCGTGGAATCGGATCCTTACCAGCGGGTGGCGTTCACCTACCCTGCGTTCACGCCCGAGCTGGACCAAAATGCCTCACAGCTGAGCGACGAGGATATTGCCCTGGCCGCCGTCGAGCGCCGGTCGCAGGTGTCCTTCGACATCGAAACCGTCGCCGATCAGGTGAAGCTCACCCTGATCCACGACGGTTTCGATCCGAACAGCATTGTCCGAGAGGTGATTTCGCAGAGTTGGCCGTTCAAGCTGGCCAACCTCAAGTCAGGTCTGGAGCAGGCTGACTAGACCAGAGAGTCCTGCGGATCGCGCTGCACGGGGGTCGGCCACGGGGCCGGAATGGGACGTTGTCGCACCTGTTGCGGCCACCAGAACCACTTGCCCAACAGAGCCGCGATGGACGGGGTCATGAACGAGCGGATCACCAGGGTGTCGAACAGCAGACCCAGGCCGATCGTGGTGCCCACCTGGCCGATCACCGCCAGTTCGCTGACCGCCATCGACATCATGGTGAACGCGAACACCAGACCGGCCGAGGTGACCACCGACCCGGTGCCGCCCATGGCGCGGATGATGCCGGTGTTCAGACCCGCGTGTATCTCCTCCTTGAACCGGGAGACTAGCAGCAGGTTGTAGTCCGCACCGACGGCCAACAACACGATGACCGCCATTGCGATCACCATCCAGTGCAGTTCCAGCCCGATCAGGTGCTGCCAGATCAGCACCGACAATCCGAACGACGCGCCGAGTGACAGCACGACGGTGCCGACGATGACAGCGGCCGCCACCACGCTGCGGGTGAGGATCAGCATGATGATGAAAATCAGGCAGAGAGCGGCGATTCCGGCGATCAGCAGGTCGTAGTTGGCGCCTTCCTGCATGTCCTTGAAGGTGGCCGCGGTGCCGCCGAGGTAGATCTTGGAACCCTCCAGAGGCGTGCCCTTGATGGCTTCCTTGGCGGCGTTCTTGATCGCGTCGATGTGGGAGATGCCCTCGGGGCTCATCGGATCACCTTCATGGCTGATGATGAACCGCACCGCGTGCCCGTCCGGGGACAGGAACATCTTCATGCCGCGCTTGAAGTCCGGGTTCTCGAAGGTCTCCGGCGGCAGGTAGAACGAGTCGTCGTTCTTGGAAGCGTCGAACGCCTGGCCCATGGCCGTCTGGTTCTCCATCATCGCTTCCATCTGATCCTGCAGACCGCCCATGGTGGCCTGCATGGTCAGCATCATGTTCTTCATGTTCTTCATGGTCGCGATCATCGGCGGCATGATCGTGAGCATCTGTGGCATGAGCTCGTCGAGGCGATCCATGTCCGGCATCATTTTCTGAATGTCGTCGGTCATGGTGTCGATGCCGTCGAGGGTGTCGAAGATCGACCGGATCGACCAGCACATCGGGATGTCGAAGCAGTGCGGTTCCCAGTACAGGTAGTTGCGGATCGGTCGGAAGAAGTCGTCGAAATCCGCGATGTGGTCCCGCATCTCGGCCACGTCGGCGACCATCGTGTGCATCTTGCCGACCATGCTGTGGGTGGTGTCGGACATCTCCCCGACGAGCACCAGCATCTGCTCCATGGTGTCGACCGTGGTCTGCATCTGATCGGCCATGACCAACATGTCTTTCATGCGGTCCTGCATGTACTTCATGTTCATCATCTGCGTGGTGCCCTGCATGCTGATCTGGAACGGGATCGAGGTGTGCTCGATCGGCGTTCCCTGCGGGCGGGTGATGGCCTGGACCCGAGATATGCCGGGCACCTGGAAGATCCGCTTGGCGATCCGGTCGACGACCAGGAAGTCAGCTGGGTTACGCAGGTCGTGATCGCTCTCGATGAGCAGCAGTTCGGGGTTCATCCGGGCCTGGGAGAAGTGCCGGTCGGATGCGGCGTAGCCGGTGTTGGCCGGTAGATCGGCCGGGAGGTATTTCCGGTCGTTGTAATTGGTCTGGTACCCGGGCAGCGTCAACAGGCCGACCAGCGACAGCGCGATGGTGGCGATCAGGATCGGCGCCGGCCAACGCACCACGGCCGCACCGATTTTGCGCCAGCCACGGACCCGCATGGCCCGTTTGGGCTCCAGCGTCCTGCCGAACCGGCTGGCCACCGTGATGATGGCGGGTCCCAGGGTCAGTGCGGCGATCACCGCGGTGACCATGCCGATGGCCAACGGAATGCCCAGGGATTGGAAGTACGGCAGCCGGGTGAAGTGCAGGCACAGCGTGGCGCCGGCGATGGTCAGGCCCGAGCCCAGCACCACATGCGCGGTGCCGTGAAACATCGTGTAGTAGGCCTGTTCTCGGTCTTCGCCGACACTTCGGGCCTCTTGATATCGCCCGATCAGGAAGATCGCGTAGTCGGTCGAGGCGGCGATGGCCAGCGTCACCAACAGGTTCGTGGCGAACGTGGAGAGCCCGATGATGTTGTAGTAACCCAGGAACGCGATCACGCCGCGTGCCGCCGAGAGTGACAACACCACCATCACCAGGGTGAGGATCACCGTGACGATGGACCGGTAGACCAACAACAGCATGATGATGATGACCGTGAAGGTCAGCGCCTCGATGATCCGCACGCTGCGGTCACCGGCGATGTGTTGGTCGGCGGCCAACGCCGCAGGGCCCGTCACGTACGCCTTGACTCCGGGCGGTGGCGTGACGCTCTCGACGATCTGCTGGACCGCCTCGACGGATTCGTTGGCCAGCGCCTCGCCCTGGTTACCTGAGGTGTAGACCTGAACGTAAGAGGCCTTGCCGTCGGCGCTCTGGGCGCCCGAGGCGGTCAGCGGGTCGCCCCAGAAATCCTGGACATGCTCGACGTGCTTCTCGTCGGCCTCGAGCTTGTCGACGATCTCGTCGTAGTAATCGTGGGCCTTGATGTCCAACGGCTGCTCGCCCTCGAGGACGACCATCACCGAGCTGTTGGACTTGAACTCCTGGAACACCTCGCCGACGCGCTTCATCGCGATCATCGACGGCGCCTCGTCGGGGCTCATCGACACCGAACGCATCTTCCCGACCTCTTCGAGCTGCGGGACGATGACGTTGAGGACGGCGATCAGCGCGACC
>NZ_MBEJ01000076.1 GCF_001953975.1 Mycobacterium sp. NS-7484 | reverse complement strand
TCATCGACACCGAACGCATCTTCCCGACCTCTTCGAGCTGCGGGACGATGACGTTGAGGACGGCGATCAGCGCGACCCAGCCGATGATCAGCGGCACCGACAGGCGCCGGATCCACTTGGCGATACCGCCGTGCTCAGCGTGCCGGGCGTGTTGTGGGCCGCTGACCGGGAACGAGTCGGTCGGGGTGTCGTAATTGCTCATGCAGATTTCACCAAGCAGAAGGTCTGGGCGTTCACGCCGTTGGAAGTTCTCTCGTCTTTGACTTCGTCATCGACGGTGATGCGGCAGCTGATGGTGTCGCCGTTGCCCTGGGCGACGATGTTGGGGAACACCGACGGGGCGGTGGATTCCAGGCGCAGCGTCCAGGGCAGGGTGACCCCGTCGATGCGTTGGGGCTGGGCGTCGAGGTCGAGGTAGTTCACGTCGGCATAGGCGCCGGGCTCGCCGTAGATCTCATAGACCACGACCTTGGGGTCGAACGGCTTGGTGTCATCGACCTTGGCGCTGGAGATGCCCGA
>NZ_MBEJ01000075.1 GCF_001953975.1 Mycobacterium sp. NS-7484 | reverse complement strand
CAAGTTGCCTCATGTCAAGATGCGCGCGAAGGGCGGTTCGTTGCCTCACGTGAACGTGCGCGCTTGGTGACTGGAGTAGGGATGCCGTCGGTGGCTTTGCTGGTGGCCAGGGTGAAGAGCTGGGTGGTCAACGCCTGGATTTGGCGTTGGGTGGCGGCTGGATTGATCAGCGAGTAGGTCCGCTTGATCGCCACGATGCGCTCCACGGTCATGCTCGGGTGGTTGACCGCGCGGTGAAGCGGGGTGGTGGCCTTGTCGTGTTTCCTGGAAACCTTGGCTCCCGTGCGGACTTTGGATATCAGTTTCTGCTGCGGGTGGAAGTAATTGGTCAGCTTCGACTGCAGTTGCCAGATCTCGTTGAGTAGCAACAACTCTGACGCGGTGTCGTAGCGGTAGTAGCCGACCACGGTACGGACAACCGACCAGTTCTTCTGCTCAACGTGGCAGCCGTCGTTCTTGTTGCCCGGCCGTGACCGAGTGAAGGTGATGCTGCGGTCTTGGCACCATGCCAGCAGGTCGTCGTTGATGAATTCCGATCCGTTGTCGGAGTCCACGCCCAGGATCGGGAACGGCATCGCGGCGGCGATGTGATTGAGGGCAGCCAGTATCTGTTTAGCCGTCCTGTCGGGTACTGAGCGGTTCTCGGTCCAGCCGGTGGCAATGTCGGTAACCGTCAGCGTGAAGGCATGACCCCCGCCACGATTGCCGCCGTCGTGAAAGACCGTGTCGATCTCTACGAACCCGGGCACGGCGTCATCCCATTGAGCCCAAGTGCGCACCGGGATCTGACTTTTGAGCAACGACCCCGGCTTGGTGCCCACACGTCCTCTGATCTTGTATTTGGCACGTTCCTCGGCCAGCCGGCGATCGATGGTGGCCGCCGACATCGACACCAGCAGTGCGGCGGTCTCGTCGCTGATCACCAGCTCCCGAAAGTGGCGTAGCACCGCCACGAGCTCTGCGAGCATGGGTGCGAGCCGTTTGCCGGCCGGCATCCCCAGCACCGTCCAGCAGACAGTCAACGCCGCGATGACCTCGGGTCCATACCTCACAGGCCGAGGACCACGCGCAGCAACGACCTTCGGATGCAGCGCGGCTTTGAGCGCCCTGCGAGCATGGTTTCGGTGCCAGCCGGTGTTGGCACACAACTCATCGAGAATCCGACTCTTCCCGCGTTTACTTGCCAGCTGGTAGCGGGTCGCAGCCGCTTCGGGGATTGCTCTGCGCTGTGTCAACGTCAACCCCATCCATTGGGCCTACGCGCGCACTTCCGATGAGGCAACGATTCACCGTTTCACGCGCATTCCTGATGAGTCAACGCGG
>NZ_MBEJ01000074.1 GCF_001953975.1 Mycobacterium sp. NS-7484 | reverse complement strand
TGGGCACGACCACCCAGCCCTGCGGGCTGTTCGGCCCGGTGTCGCCCAGGATGTCCGCCCGAGCCGCCATGCCTTCCCGAAACTCCTCAGGGAAAGTGGCCAGCGATTCTTCGTCGACGCCCAGGGCGCGTAGCCCATTCCAGGTGAACGCCAGGCTGATCCAGCGTCGGGTGGCCTCCATCGAATCACGCGCTTCGGCCACTGAAGCCACCCGGTCGAGCAGGCCACGCAACCAGCCGCGTCCGTCGGCGGCGTCATCGAACGACAGGAATTCGTAACGGCCCGTCAAGGCCGGTGTACGGGTCAGCACGATGTGCTGAATGTCGTCGAGCTCCAGGACGGATGACATCCGATGCCCTATTGCATCTGATCGAGCGCGGTCGAGAAGGCCGCCTTCAACCGCAACGCCTTTTTGATCTCGTCGGCGGTGACGTACGGGTATTCGCCATATTCCAGGAAACTGGGGCACTGATGGGCTCGGACGAACTCGACGAAGGCCTGCGGGTTCTCCTTCCAATCCTCGGGGAAGCCCTCCAGGTTGGTGAACACCGTGGTGATTCCGGTCTGGCTGAACAGCGCCACCGCATCCTCGGTGTACTTGTCGAAGTCGGTGTCGAAGATGCCCTGGTACTGAAAATGCAGCCCGGACCCCACATCGAAAAGCAGCCAACGCAGATAGTGGAGCCGGAGCGGGGCAAGAACGTCGGGGCTGGCCTCGATCGCCTCTTCGATCTGCTTGCCGTAGGCGCGGATCGCCTCCTCCCGCCCCTCTTTCACCTTGGCGATGATGGAGAACCCGTAGCAGGCCGGGGTTCTCGGGTAGATCGGGCCGTATCGACCACGCTCGAACTCGAAATAGCCTTCTTTCGGAATGGCCTTGGCTGCCGGTGTGGTCCAGGCGTTCTCACTCGTCGACATCGGGCCTCCCGTGGCGCGACCGGACTCCAGATGGTGGTGGCTTCATCCAAGCACAAACGGCTTCGGTTCGGCGACCGGTCACTTATTTGCGAAGCCAAATACATTGGGGCTCTGCTGTTTAGATTTGCCGCAAGAAACTGTGAATTTTCTGTTCACGTCGCTTACGCTCACAGAGGTCAAGGCGTTCCGGCGGAAAGGCGGGCCATGTCAGTCCTGCACCGTTTCTTGATCGCAGCCCTGGGCACCACTGCCGTGCCGATCGCCATCGCCGGCGCCCCACCCGTCGCCGCCGAATGCACCAATGCCAACGGCGTCACCGTGTGCGCGCAAGGGGAAGTACGTGGCGCCAACGGCGGAAGCGGGCCCGGACTGTCCGGTCCTGTCGTGCCCTACCCCTGCGAATACGACTGGTATTGCGACTCCGACTGGGATCTCGACATCGGAATCGACCCAGGGCCACCGCCTGGCGGTGGTATCGACATCGGACGTCCGGGCCGGCCCGGGATCGGCCCGCGTTGAGTAACCCGCTGTCCCCGAAAGGTATTCGTTCAATGCCGTTCAGGTCGCACACGTATCGGTGAGGAGCCGAACATGACAACACCGTTTTCCCTGCACCTCCCCCTGCACCGGCTGATGGTCGGAATTGCCGGTGCGGCGATCGCCGGCGCCGCACTGGTGGGCACCGCCGCGGGCGCAGCCGCCGACCCGCCACCGGACTGCACGTCCGCCGACCTCGCCAGGGTCATGTCGGGCGTCTCGGCGGCCACGTCGGACTATTTGTTCGCCCACCCCGAGGTGAACACCTTCATGACCGGGCTCAAGGGCCTGCCCAAAGACCAGATCCGGGAGAAGATCCGAGCCTACGGCGACGAGAACCCCCAGGTCCGTGCCGATCTGCAGGGGATCCGCCAACCCGCCGTCGAGTTCCGCGACCGCTGCGGCTGATCAGGCCGACGGGGCCGGGCCGATCTCGTCGACCAGCCCCCACGCCAGGGCGGTGGCCGCGTCGATGGTGCGCCCGGACAACACCAGGTACGCGGTGCGCCACCGGCCGATGCGTCGGGTGATGCTCACCGTGCCGCCTGCGCCCGGGATCAGACCGAGCGCAAGTTCCGGCAGGCCGATGACGGCGTCCGGGTGGCAGCTGACCCACCCGCAATAGCAGGCCATTTCCAGTCCGCTGCCGAGAACTTGCCCGTGCACTTCGGCGCGGCAGCGCCGCCCGAGCCTGGCGGTGAGTTCGTCGAGGACGAGAGCGGGGCTGTACCGGGTGCGGGCCAGATGAGCGCTGGCCGGGTCGTCGAACGAACCGAACTCGGCCAGATCACCACCGCTGCAGAAGGATCGGCCGGTGCCGCCGAGCACCACCTCGTCGACCGAATCGTCCAGCCGGGCCACCTCGAGCGCCTCCAGCAGGGCGGCCCGGGCGTCGGTGGAGAACGCGTTGTGCCGCTGGGGCCGGTTGAACCGGACGTACAACGTATTGCCGTCGCGGTGGGCCAGCACCGGATCGGGCAGCTGCGGCGCGCTGGCCGGGCCGCGCTCGGCCAGCCACCGGGCGAACTCCGGCCCCGATTGCAGGGTCGAGTAGGCCAAGGATTCGGTGATGAGTCCGGACCGGGTGGGGCCGGCCGGATCGAACGAGCGCAGCACGTCGTCACACACCGCGGCGGCCTGGGGCCACCGGTCGCACCGCTGCGTGAGCTCGTCCAAGGTCTGCTCGACCGATCCGACGGTGACCACCCGGCGGTCGGTACTCGGATGTTCGGTCACCGTGAACGTCGCCGCGTCCGTCGGGGTGTCGACCCCGACGACGATCCCGCCGGGCAGCTCGTGGCTCACGAGTACTTGTTTATCAGCCCCTGCTTGAACAGCTTGCCGGTGTCGGTGCGCGGCAACTCGGCCTCGAAGGAGATCGAGCGCGGGCACTTGTAATGGGTCAGCTTGTCCCGCAACCAGGCCAGCAGTTCCTCGGCGAATTCGGGGGTGGCATCTGCCGGATCGACGGTCTGCACCACGCCCTTGACGCTCTGCCCCATCTCGTCGTCCGGGATACCGAACACCGCCGCGTCCATCACCTTCGGGTGGACGACGAGCATGTTCTCGGCTTCCTGGGGGTAGATGTTCACTCCGCCCGAGATGATCATGTGGTGGCGACGATCGGTGAGGTAGAGGTAACCGTCCTCATCGAGATAACCGATGTCGCCCACCGTCTTCCAGCCGTGCGAATCCCGGGACGAGGCGGTCTTTTCCGCGTCGTTGAGGTACTCGAAGTCCTGGCCGCCCTCGAAGAAGATCTCCCCGGCCTGACCGGGCGGCAGCTCGTTGCCGTCCTCATCGAGGATGTGCACGATGCCCGTCATCGCCCGGCCGACCGAACCCGGGTGGGCCAGCCACTCGTCGGCGGTGATCAGCGTGGCGCCGATGGCTTCGGAGGAGGCGTAGTACTCGTCGACGATCGGGCCCCACCAGTCGATCATCTGCTTCTTGATCTCCACCGGGCACGGCGCGGCGGCGTGCATGATCCGCTGCAGGCTCGACACGTCATACGAATCTCGTACGCTCTCAGGCAGTTTCAACAACCGAGTGAACATCACCGGGACGAACTGGCCGTGGGTCACCTTGTGTTTCTGGATAGCCTCCAGGCAGCCTTCGGCGTCGAAGCGCTCCAGCACCACGGTGGTGATACCGGCGGCCTGGGTCTGCATCGACCACACCGACGGTGCGGTGTGGTACAGCGGTGCGGGGCTCAGGTATACCGAATCCGGCTGCATCCAGAAGCCGACCAGGGCGGCCATCATGCCGGGGGTCTGCGAGGGCGGCAGATGCGGGAGCTCGCGTTTGATGCCTTTGGGGCGGCCCGTGGTGCCCGACGAGTACTGCAGCAGGTCGCCGTCCATCTCGTCGTCGACCGGGGTGCTGGGCAGGTCGGCGACCGCCTCGGGGTAGCGCTGCCAGCCCTCCAACTCTCCGTCGGCAATCAGCAGGGTGCCCGGTAACCCGTTGGGCAGTTCCTTGTCGAGGCCGGCCAGCACATCTTTGAGAGCGGCCGAGCCGACGATGGCCTTGGCCCCGCTGTTGTCGATGATGTACGCCGCCTCGGCCGGGGTGAGGTGGGTGTTGATCGGCACGTAGTACAGACCGATGCGTCGGGCCGCCCACATCACCGCGTGGATGTGCTCGTTGTTCTCCATGAGGATCGCGACCACGTCGCCCTCCTGCAGACCCTGTTGACGGAAGTGATGAGCCAACCGATTCGCCCGGGCCTCGAGGTCGCCGAAGGTGACGACGGTGCCCGACGGGTGGAGGATGATGGCCGGCTTCTCGGGGTTGGCCTCGGCATGCTCACGGATCTGCATGAAGGCACTGTAACGGGCGCCACTTGACAGGTGTCAAGTGGCGCCCGTTCGGCTCGCCTCAGGCACAGGACGTCGGCAGAGTGTTTACCCGAAACCGCACCGGGTATGCCGCGACCGATCGGTGATTCTCCATTCGGCGAGAGGTCGGGGTATGTCCAATACACGGTGGGTTTCGACGCTCTTTGCCGCGGGGCTGAGTGCCGCGTGGCTGTCGACAGGTATCGCATGGGCGGGCGGGCCCGATGGCACCGTCGAGAACTCGGACGAACACAGCTTTGTGGCAGTCGGCACCGGCGCCTTCCGCGATTCCCTCGTCGGCTTCCGGGGTACCGGCAACACCCGGGAGGAAGCCGCCGCGGCGGTGATCGCAGCCTGCCAGGACGCCGGCGGCAACGATTGCACCAGCGATGAGGAGACCAACGACCATCTGTGCATCGTGTCTGTCGCCGATGACGCCGGAGATGTCGTGGCCGGCGGCGCCGGTATCACCGTCGAGGCTGCTCGCCAGGATGCACTCCAGCGCGCTGCTGCCCACAACAACCCGATGAGTCCCACCTCCCCCGTGGTGATCTCGGATTGCCCATGACCCGGTGTTCAGGGTTACACCTCACCGCGATTCGCGGTTTCGGATTGTGCTTGAAAGGCGGAACGATGGACCGAGGTAAGTCACTACTGGTGGCGGCGGGTTTCGTTGTGGCGGCAGCGGTTTCAGCCCCGGTCGCGCACGCTCGACCGACCTGCCAGAGCACCGGCGCGGCGACGACTGTCTGCTCGACGAACGGCAGCGTGGCGGTCAAGTCACGTCCGGTGACGACGGCTCCGCCGGCAAACCGGCCCGCGATCCCGTGGATCGGCCTTCCCGGCGTCTGATGAGAGCGCCGTAGCCGGTCTGGTCTACCCGCGTCAGATGTTCGAGGCGTCGGCCGGGAAATCCGGCGGCGGCGGCGCTCCTCCGTGGTGACTCGTGCTGCTCGCGCCGTTCAGTCCCAACGTGTAGGCCGTCATCGACATGGATCCGTAGGTGTAGCCGTCCACGAGTACGTCGAGAGTGTCCCCTTCGGCCGCGGTGACGCCGGCCAGGTACAGCAGCGGGATGAAATGGTCCGGCGTCGGCACCGCGCGCCGGAAATCGGAGTGCTCTTGCAGCCGCCCAGCGTCGGCGGGCTCCGAAAGCATCAGCGCCGTCGCATCGGTGTTGAACCGCTGGGCCCAGTCATAGCCGGTGTCCGGGCGGCCCCAGTCCATTCCGCGCAGATTGTGGACCACATTGCCGCTGGCCATGATGAGCACACCACGCTCTCGTAGGGCAGCCAGCCTGGCACCGAGTTCGAGGTGGTATTCGAGTGGCTTGTCGGCGTTGATCGACAGCTGGACCACCGGGATCGACGCCTCCGGGAAAGCGTGTACCAGTACCGACCAGGTGCCGTGATCGATTCCCCAGCTGTCCACGTCTGCGCCCACCCACGTCGGATGCACCACGTCGGCCACTTCCTCGGCCAAGTCCGGCAGACCCGGGGCCGGGTACTGCACATCGAACAGCTCTTGCGGGAAGCCGTAGAAATCGTGGATCGTTCGCGGCCGCGGCATCGCGGTGACAGCCGTGGCGTTGATGTACCAGTGCGCGCTGATCACCAGGATCGCCCTGGGCTTGGGGACCGCCTGCCCGAAAGCCTTCCACGCCGACGTGTACCGGTTGACCTCCAGGGCGTTCATCGGGCTGCCGTGCCCGATGAACGCGGCGGGCAGTAACTCGACCCGCTCGTCGACTCGCGGCGTCTCCTGCATACCTCCTTCCTACCCCGGATGCGAGCTGCGGTCCTACGATGTCAAGACACCCAGCGGAGCAAGCGTGGGAGTGCCGGTGCGATCGACCGAAGCGCTTTGAGGACGGCGTCCACATGCCGTCGGGGGTCGTCACGTTCCTGTTCACCGACATCGAAGGATCGACACGGCGGTGGGAAACCGAACCGGACGTGATGCGGGCCGCGCTGGCCGTACACGACGACGTGTTGCGCGCGGCCATCGGATCCCACGCCGGACACACGTTCAAACACACCGGCGACGGCGTCTGCGCTGCATTCTCGTCACCCGCAGCCGCGATAGACGCTGCAGTCACCGCGCAGCGCGAATTGGGTCTGCCGGTGCGGATGGGCATCGCCACCGGCGAAGCTGAATCGCGCGACGGCGATTACTTCGGAGCGGTACTCAACCGAGCCGCCCGCATCATGGCCGCCGGGCACGGCGGTCAGATCCTGCTCGACGGAGTCACAGCCGGCCTGATCACCGACATCGATCTGATCTCGTTGGGACCGAGACGACTACGTGACATCACCAAACCGGTTGAGATACACCAGGTTCAAGCCGCAGGGCTGCCCTCCGAGTTTCCGCCGCTGAAGACTGTCACCACCGGACCGGGAAATCTGCGGGCTGCGACCACCAGCCTCATCGGCCGTGAGGCGGATCTGGCGGAATTGAGCACCGCGCTGAAATCGCATCGCCTGGTGACACTGACCGGTGTCGGCGGCGTCGGCAAGACCCGGCTGGCATTGGAGCTGGCCGCACGCTCCGCCGACGCATATCCGGACGGAGTGTTCGTCGTCGAACTCGCCGCGGTCGGTGATCCGGCGGCGGTGCCGGACTCCGTCGCGGACGTTCTCGGGGTCACCCAGCAGGCCGGTCTGACCGTCACCCAGAGCATTGCCGCCGCGCTGCAAGGCCGATCACGCCTGTTGATGTTCGACAACTGCGAGCACGTCCTGAACGCGGCCGCCGACCTGATCGAGGCGATCCTCACCCACTCGTCGACGGTCACCATCCTGGCGACCAGCCGCGAGGGACTACGACTCAAAGACGAGCAACGCTGGCCGGTACCGTCACTGGACATCCGCGACGGGCCAGGATCCGCGGCCGCGGAGTTGTTCGTCGACCGAGCTCAGGCGGTATCGCCGCACGCCTCCTTCACCTCGCCGGTCGAATCCGCGGCGGTAGTCGAGATCTGCCGTCGCTTGGACGGAATTCCGCTGGCGATCGAGCTCGCGGCGTCGCGCATCGTTTCAATGACGGCGTCGGAGATCCGCGACCGGCTCGACGACCGTTTCCGGTTGCTCGTGGGCTCGCGGCGGGGGTTGGAACGCCACCAGACGCTCAGCCACGCCGTGCAATGGTCCTACGACCTGCTCGACGGCGACGAAAAGTACTTGCTGACAAGGCTTTCCGTGTTCAGTGGCGGGTTCGATCTGGCGGCCGCGTGCGCGGTGGCGGGCTCACACGACGATCTGGGCACACTCGATCTGCTCGACGCCCTTGTGCGCAAGTCGCTGTTGGCGGCGGACCGGACAGCATCGCGCACTCGCTTCTCGATGCTGGAGACCATCCGTCAGTTCGCCGAGGAACAACTTGTTCGCTCCGGCGGCGCACGGGAAGCGCGCACCTCACATGCGCGCTACTTCGCGAGCTTGGAGGCTGAACTTCTCGCGTTGTGGGACAGTCCGCGTCAGCGGGAGGCGTACGACTGGTTCAACATCGAGTTGCCGAACCTACGTACGGCCTTTCGATGGGCGACCGACAACGGCGATCTCGACACCGCAGCCGCAGTCGCGGTGAATGCGATCTACTTCGGGTACTTCCTCGAACAGTGGGAGCCCCTGGGCTGGGTGGAGGAAATCCTGCCGGCCGCCCGGACCGCACGCCATCGGCGGCTGGCTCAACTCTTGGTCGGCGCCACCAACTGCGCTGCGCTGGGACGCGTCGACGACTTCAACGAATACGCCGAAGCCAGCAGGTCGGCAATCGAGGACGGAGACTTCGACGATGTCGGCGACGAGTTCTCCTGCGTGGTGGCCGCCGGGTACAACACAACGGGGCGCCCCGACCGGGCAATCGAGTGGTGCCGGGCAACGATCGCTCGCCTCCCTCAGCGCCACACCGCCAGCCAGGCCGTGTTGTCGGTGACGCTGGCAGTCTGCGGTGCCGCCCAGGAGGCGATCAACGAATCGGCGCGCCTGCCCACCGACGCCGAAAGCACTGCCAACCCCGCCCTGGCCGGTGCCGCACTGCTCGGATATGGCTGGGCCCGCCGCGAGACCGACCCGGTATCTGCGAACCAGGCCCTCTGCCGAGGGTGGGCGCTCGCCGAGGAAAGCGGAGATCGACAGCAGGCGTCGATCTTCGCCTGCCTACTGGCCGGGCTTGCCGCCGACCGCGGCGAGACCGCCGGCGCCCTCGACTACATCACCCAAGCCGTCCGGCACTACTACGATTCCGGCACCGTCGAGCTCATGCGTAACTCGCTGGGGCTGCTCACCGCACTGCTCGTCCGGCTCGGCGAACAGCAACCCGCAGCCATCATCAGCGGGTTCGCCTCGACCGCGATGGCCCGCGCGAGCTTTCCCGAAATCGATGCCGCGATCACTGATTTGAGACGAACTTTTGGAGACGACGGCTACGGGTCACTCGCGTCTGCCGGGGCAAGCATGACCGCCAGCGAGGTGGCCAACTACGCATTCGAACAGATCGGCCGGCTGCGGTCCGAACTTGCTCCTGAAACGGAACGCCATGGCTAGCAAGCGGATCAGGGCCACTGGGCCACTCGCCGAACAGACGCAAACCCGTACCAAATCAACGGATTTGGTACGGGTTTGCGTCTGTTCGCGGGATTAGGCCTCTTCGGCCAAACGGTGCTTGAGAGCGTCGAACTCGTCCTTGATGCCGGTGGGCAGCTTCTCGCCGACGAACTCGAACCACTCCTCGATGAGCGGCAGCTCGGCCTGCCACTCCGCGACGTTGACGGCCAAAGCCTCGTCGACGTCGGCAGGATCCACGTCGAGCCCGGACAGGTCGAGGTCGGCCGCGGTGGGCACGATGCCGATCGGGGTGCTCTTGCCGTCGGCCTTGTGCTCGATGCGCTCGATGGCCCACTTCAGCACGCGGCTGTTCTCACCGAAGCCCGGCCACAGGAAGCGGCCGTCCTCACCACGGCGGAACCAGTTGACGAAGAACACCGCGGGCATCTTGGACTCGTCGGCGTTCTTGCCGATGTTGATCCAGTGCTGGAAGTAATCACCGACGTTGTAACCCAGGAACGGCAGCATGGCCATCGGGTCGCGACGCACGGTGCCGACCTTGCCCTCGGCCGCGGCGGTCTGCTCGGAGCCCAAGGTGGCGCCGATGAACACGCCGTGCTGCCAGTCGCGGGCCTGGGTCACCAGCGGGACCGTGGTCTTGCGGCGGCCGCCGAACAGGATCGCCGAGATCGGCACACCCTGCGGGTCATCCCACTCCGGCGCGAGCGTCGGGCACTGGGAGATCGGGGTGCAGTAGCGCGAGTTCGGGTGTGCCGCTTTATCTTCCGACTCGCGGTACCAATCCTGACCCTTCCAGTCGATCAGGTGGTCGGGGTCGCCCTCCAGGCCTTCCCACCACACGTCGCCGTCGTCGGTGAGGGCCACGTTGGTGAACACGGTGTTGCCGGCCTCGATGGTCTTCATCGCGTTCGGGTTGGAATCCCAGTTGGTGCCGGGCGCGACACCGAAGAAACCGAACTCGGGGTTGACGGCGTAGAGACGACCGTCCTTGCCGAACCGCATCCAGGCGATGTCGTCGCCGACGGTCTCGGCGCGCCAGCCCGGGATCGTGGGCTGCAGCATCGCGAGGTTGGTCTTGCCGCAGGCCGAGGGGAACGCCGCGGCGATGAAGTACGCCTTGTTCTCCGGGGAGATCAGCTTGACGATCAGCATGTGCTCAGCGAGCCAGCCCTCGTCGTGAGCCATCGCCGAGGCGATCCGCAGCGAGTAGCACTTCTTGCCCAGCAGCGCGTTGCCGCCGTAACCCGAGCCGAAGCTCCAGATCTCACGGGTCTCCGGGAAGTGGGTGATGTACTTGGTCTCGTTGCACGGCCAGGGCACGTCCTTCTGGCCCGGCTCCAGCGGCGCACCGATCGAGTGCAGCGCCTTGACGAAGAAACCGTCGTCGCCGATCTTCTCCAGCGCGGCCTTGCCCATCCGGGTCATGGTGCGCATGGACACCACGACGTACTCGGAGTCGGTGATCTCCACACCCAGCTTGGGATCCTCGGCGCCCAGCGGCCCCATGCAGAACGGGACGACGTACATGGTGCGGCCACGCATGCAGCCCCGGTACAGGTCGGTCATGATGCCGCGCATCTCGGCCGGGTCCATCCAGTTGTTGGTGGGGCCGGCGTCCAGTTCCCGCTCGGTGCAGATGAAGGTGCGGGACTCGACCCTCGCGACGTCGGCGGGGTCGGACTGGGCGAGGTAGGAGTTGGGCTTCTTCTCGTCGTTGAGCTTGGTGAAGGTTCCGGCCTCGACGAGGTGGGCGGCCAACCGGTCGAATTCTTCCTCGGAGCCGTCGGCGAATACCACCCGGTCCGGCTGAGTGAGCTCGGCGACCTCCTGGACCCAGGCCAGCAGTCCCTCATGTTTCGTCGGTGCGGTGTCCAGACCCGGAATGGTCGCTGAGGTCATCAAATTCTCCTGCGTAGGTTTGTGTAACCCAAGCCACGTTGCATCGCGGTCACGGCTACCCCTTGGGTAGAGGTTAACGCGGGTGACATACCCAAGGTGAACCAGTGGTATGTCCGATCACTCACAGGAACGATTCAGATCGGCGTTATCGGCCGGTTACTCACCGGTAGCGTCGTTGTAGCCGTACCGGGCCGCCCGGACAGCGTCAAGGGCGCGGCGTAACGGCGGGATACGCCGGTCGCGCTGCGCGGCCGCCCGAGCTGTGGCGATGGCGTGCTCGCGCAGTTCGGCGTCGATGGTGGCGGTCTTCTCGGCCGCTTGGGCGCTCTCGACTTCTTCCCGGCCGGCCAGCTCGGTGGTGAGCGCGGTTTCGGCGGCCAGCACGCGCGTCGCCACGAGCTCCTCGACCGTCGACCGCAGCGTGGTGGTGATCTCGGTGACCCAACGGTCCAGCACCGCCCGGTCGTGCAACAGCCCGCGGGTGGCCACGACCCAGATCGCCAGCAGCAGGCCGACGACGGCGCCGACCACGAGCCCGGCGACAGCCAACCGCGGCGCAGCACCGGCCAACAACCTGCTGACCGCGACCGCCACCCCCAGCCCGAAGCCGGCGCCGAGAACCAGCATCAACCTGGTCTCGGCGGTGCGGGACTTCAGCGGCGGCGCCGGCAGGGCGGGGGCCGACGCGGCAGCAGCCCTCGGCGGGGTGGGCAGATCGAGTTCGCCGGCCAGCGCGTGCAGGTGCGTGGTGACGCCCTCGTCGACCTCTCCGACGACCTCCTCGGCGCGGCGGCGGGCATATTCGTCGAACGTCGCGATGCGGCGACGGCCGATGCCGGCCACATCCTCCTGTAGTTCGGTGCGCACCGAATTGCACCGGTTGCGGGCGAAATAGCCCAGCTGCACCCGGGCCTGCTGCAACTGGCTGCGCAATGCGATGCTGCGCTCGGTGCGGGTCAGCCGCCGCATCCTGGTCAGTTCGGCACGACGTTCCCGCAACACGTCAACGCGCGCCTGACGGTCAGCCCCCGAAGCGTCGGCCTCATACCGGCCGATCACCGCCTCCAGACGAGTTTCCCAGGCCCGCAACCTGTTTCGTCGGGTGACGTCGGGATCGGCCAGCTGCTCGGTGAGCAGGTCGACCAGGTCGTCGAGCTGCGGCTCACCGAGGTCGGGTGCGGCCGCCACCCCGACCCAGGGCATGTTCCGGTAGTGCGCGTCACGCTCGGCGAGAATCGCGGCGTCGGCATCGCGCACGTCACGCCAATCCCGGTGAGCATCGATCTTGGACACCACACCGATCACCAGATCGGTGTACCGGGTCGCCAAATCGACCAGCGCACAGTCCGATTCGGTGAGCGGCGCGGAGGCCGAAACCACGAACACCACCGCCGCGGGCGCCTCCCCGGCCACCAACTCGGTGGATTCGACGAACTCGGTCTGTGGCATCCGGTCCCGCAGCGCCGCCAGCACGCTGGTCGATCCGGCCAGCCACGGGCCGGAAACGAGCACCACGTCCCGGGTTTGCACCCCCGGGGAGTTCAGTCCGGGATCGATCGCCGCGACCACGGCATCGGCTTCGGCCTCAGCGGCGGCTTTGGCCGCTCGCGCCGCCTCCGGATCCCGCTCGGTGTCCACGTCGGTCATCGCCTGTCGGCCGCCGTCGCGTCCAGCAGTCTCAGCGACCCACGCACGATGTCGTCGGCGCACCGGCGGTGCAGGGCGTTCACCGGCCCGTCGCGGTAGTGCCGCCAGCGCCGGGCCCGGCACAGGTGGTCGACGTGACCATCACCCGTTTCCACCGTGAGGCCCTCGGCCTGCACCACGTCGACGGCCGCCCCCATCATCGCGAGGACTGTGTCGTCGGCCGCCAGGAAGCGGCCCACCGCTTCGCCCCCGATCGCACGCAGCTCCGTCAGCGCCCACCGCGCCCGGCGATACCGCACCGGGGCGGCCGCGGCGTCGATGGCCGTCAGCACCCGGTCGACCTGGCTGAGCCCGCGCAGCACACCGGGCAGGGATGCGGCATCCGCGCCGCGGCTCAACGCCAGCGTGGCATGGGCGATCCCGAACCGGTCCAGCCGCCGCAGCAGCCCGGCGCGCACCTCGACCGGAAGCCGATGCGGCGCGTCGACGAAGGCGTCCGCCGACGTCAGGTCACCAGGCTCGCGCGTCAGCACGCCCAACGCGGCCACCTCGTGCGCCGCCAAGGCCACCGAAGCCAGCAGCGCGACCATCGGCACCACCGGCACCCCAGCCATGTCCTGCAGGCGGCGGGCCCGGCGATGAGCCGTCGCCATCGGTCCGCCCGGGGAGGATCCGGCCAGGTCGGCCTTGTTGAACACCACCACGGCCGGCCGCCCGGCCCGGCTCAATTCGGTCAGCAGCGCGCGGTCCTCGGGTTTGAGCACCTCGGCGATCACCACCACCGCGACCTCACCGGTTGCGGCGATCTGCAGGCCCGCGTCGCCCAGGGCCTCGGTCACGGTGCTGGTACCGACCCCCCGGCGCCCCTGCACCTCGACGGCCACCGGAGCCGTCACTCGCGCACAGATCTCGGCCAACCGCGCATCGCCGGCGCGGTCGGCAAAGCGTGTGAGCTCGTCGGCGAAAATCTGGCAGCCTTCCTGGTGACGGGCGCAATCCGGGGCGTCAGGAAAAATCGTGACACGGCCGCGGCGGACCCGCGAACGGATGTTTGCCTCCTGCCGGCCGGAGGCAACTGTTGGGTATCAATCTCTACCACGATGCGGGCGCGCCGCCCCCGATAAGAGACCATGGACTGATGCACCCGTCCAGGTCCGACGTCGGCGGACCGGCCTCGGCAGATGAAGTAGCCGACGGGCCGGCTGCCCAGCCACACCGTTTCCCCCGGGTGACCAGCTTCCGGACCCGCCGCTCGACGCTGTCGCCGGCGCAACAGGAAACCTGGGACCGGCTGTGGCCTGAACTGGGCCTTCAGGCCCGCGACGACAATTCGCAACCGATCGTCAACCTCGATACCGCGGCCTGGTTCGGCCGCTCGGCACCGGTGATCCTCGAGATCGGTTCGGGTACCGGCACATCCACCCTGGCGATGGCCCAGGCCGAGCCGGATCTCGATGTGATCGCCGTAGAGGTCTACCGCAAGGGCCTGGCCCAACTGCTCAGCGCGATCGACCGCACCGCACAGACCCCCGCCCCGGTCACCAACATCCGCATGGTCCGCGGTGACGGCGTCGACGTGCTGGAGCACATGTTCGGTCCCGAGACGCTGACCGGCGTGCGGGTGTTCTTCCCGGACCCCTGGCCCAAGGCCCGTCACCACAAGCGCCGGTTGCTGCAACCGGCGACCGTCGCGCTGATCGCCGACCGGCTGCGCCCGGGCGGAATCCTGCATGCGGCCACCGACCACGCCGGATACGCCGAACACATCGCCGAGGTCGGTGACGCCGAACCGCGGCTGCGCCGGGTCGCCCCAGGTGCGGATCTGCCGATCTCGACCGAGCGCCCGGTCACCAAGTACGAGCGCAAAGCCCTGGCCGGCCCCGACGTCACCGAGCTGGTGTGGGAGAAACGGCCATGAGTGTGACCGAAGACATGCACGACGCGTCCGCGCAGGTCGAGGAATCCGATTCCGCCACACCGGCCACCCCGCCACGCCGGGTGCTGCTGGTGTGGGACGCCCCCAATCTGGACATGGGGCTGGGTGCGATCCTGGGCGGTCGACCAACCGCCGCACATCGCCCCCGCTTCGATGCGCTGGGCCGCTGGCTGCTCGGCTACACCGCGGATCTGTCGGCCGCAAAGGGCGACGACGCGGCCGTCTCCCTGGAGCCCGAGGCCACCGTCTTCACCAACATCGCCCCAGGTAGCGCCGATGTTGTGCGGCCCTGGGTGGAAGCGCTGCGTAACGTGGGGTTCGCCGTCTTCGCCAAGCCGAAGATCGACGACGACAGCGATGTCGACAGCGACATGCTCGACCACATCGCCCTACGTCGCAGTGAAGGGCTCGCGGCGGTCCTGGTGGCGTCGGCCGACGGGCAGGCGTTCCGGCAACCGCTGGAAGAGATCGCCCGGGAGGGCACTCCGGTGCAGGTGCTCGGATTTCGCGAACATGCGAGCTGGGCGCTAGCGTCGGATACCTTGGAGTTTGTCGATCTGGAGGATATTCCCGGTGTGTTCCGGGAACCGGTGCCACGGATCGGCCTGGACTCGCTACCCGAGCAGGGAGCATGGCTGCAACCGTTCCGGCCGCTGTCATCGCTACTGACCGCGCGTGTGTGACAACTGAAGACCCTCGTCCAGTCGAAGCGCGGGTCACCAAAAGTTTTAGAGCGAAGTATCAAAGCGTTAGGAGCCTAAGTGTTCGCCTGGTGGGGTCGAACGGTGTACCAGTTCCGGTACATCGTCATCGGTGTCATGGTGGCGCTATGCCTCGGTGGCGGCATCTACGGCGCCGACCTTGGAAAGCGCGTCACCCAGAGCGGTTTCTACGACGAGGGCAGCCAATCGGTCCGGGCCTCGCTGCTGGCCGACGAAGTGTATGGCCGTGACCGGACCAGCCACATCGTGGCGATCCTGACGCCTCCGGACGACAAGCTGGTCACCGACAAGGCATGGCAGAAGAAGGTCACCGGCGAGCTCGACAAGGTCGTCGAGGACAACCCGGATCAGATCGTCAGCTGGGTCGGCTGGCTCAAGGCGCCCGATGTGGCGGGCCTGGCCGCGATGAAGACCGAAGATCAGCGGCACACCTTCGTCAGTATTCCGCTGCAGGGCGACAACGACGACGACATCCTCAAGAACTACCAGGCCGTCGAGCCCGAACTTCGGGCGATCAACGACGGCAACATCCAGCTGGCCGGGCTCAACCCACTGGCCAGCGAGCTCACCGGCACCATCGGTACCGATCAGAAACGCGCCGAACTGGCCATCGTCCCGCTGGTGGCCGTGGTGCTGTTCTTCGTGTTCGGCGGCGCGGTGGCCGCGGCTCTGCCCGCCATCATCGGTGGTCTGACCATCGCCGGCGCGCTCGGCATCCTGCGGTTCACCGCGGAGTTCGGCCCCGTCCACTTCTTCGCCCAACCCGTGGTGACGATGATGGGCTTCGGTATCGCCATCGACTACGGCCTGTTCATCGTTAGCCGGTTCCGAGAAGAACTCGCCGAAGGTTATGACACCGCGGCCGCAGTCCGAAGATCGGTGATGACCTCGGGCCGCACCGTGGCCTTCTCCGCGGTGATCATCGTGGCCTCCTCGCTGCCGCTGTTGCTGATCCCGCTGGGCTTCCTCAAATCGATCACCTACGCGATCATCGCCTCGGTGCTGCTGGCGGCGTTCCTGTCGATCACGGTGTTGCCCGCGACGCTGGGCATCCTGGGCGCCAACGTCGACGCGCTCGGGGTACGCACGCTGCTGAAGGTGCCGTTCCTGGCCAACTGGCCCTTCTCCCGCCGGATCATCGACTGGTTCATCGAAAAGACCCAGAAGACCATGACCCGCGAAGAAGTCGAGAGGGGCTTCTGGGGCCGGCTGGTCAACGTGGTGATGAAGCGTCCGATCGCCTTCGCCACGCCGATCCTGATCGTGATGACCCTGCTGGTGTTGCCGATCGGCTCGCTGACCCTCGCCGGCATCAGTGAGAAGTATCTGCCCCCGGACAACTCGGTGCGCCAGTCGCAGGAGGAGTTCGACAAACTGTTCCCCGGGTTCCGCACCGAGCAGATCACGTTGGTGATGCAGCGGGAAGACGGCGAGCCGATCACCGACGCGCAGATCGCCGACATGCGGGCCAAGGCGCTGACCGTTTCCGGTTTCACCGATCCGGACAACAACCCGGATTCCATGTGGAAGGAGCGTCCGGCCACCGACAGCGGCTCCAAGGACCCGTCGGTCCGGGTGATCCAGAACGGTCTGGTCAACCGCGGCGACGCGGCCACCAACATCTCGGATCTTCGTGCGCTGCAACCACCGCACGGCATCGACGTGTTCGTCGGCGGCACACCGGCCCTGGAACAGGATTCGATCCACAGCCTGTTCGACAGATTGCCACTGATGGTGACCATCCTGGTGATCACCACCACGATCCTGATGTTCCTGGCCTTCGGATCGATCGTGCTGCCGATCAAGGCCGCCTTGATGAGCGCGCTCACCCTCGGTTCCACCATGGGCATCCTGACCTGGATGTTCGTCGACGGCCACGGCTCGGGCATATTGAACTACACCCCGCAGCCGCTGATGGCACCGATGATCGGTCTGATCATCGCGGTGATCTGGGGTCTGTCCACCGACTACGAGGTGTTCCTGGTCTCCCGCATGGTGGAGGCCCGTGAACGCGGTATGTCCACCGCCGAGGCCATCCGGATCGGTACCGCGACCACCGGTCGCCTGATCACCGGCGCCGCCCTGGTGCTGGCCGTGGTCGCCGGCGCGTTCGCGTTCTCCGACCTGGTGATGATGAAGTACCTGGCCTTCGGTCTGCTGATCGCACTTCTGTTGGACGCCACCGTGATTCGTATGTTCCTGGTGCCGGCCATCATGAAACTGCTCGGCGACGATTGCTGGTGGGCGCCGCGCTGGATGAAGCGGATCCAGGAGGCGATCGGCCTCGGCGAGACCGAGCTGCCCGACGAGCGCAAGCGTCCCGTCATGCAGGATTCCGGGGAAGACCCGCGCGCCCTGGCCGGCGGCGGCGCCGTGGCGCCGCCACCGCCGCGGCCGCACGATCCGACCCATCCGGCGATCGAGCCCATGCGTCCTCCCATGCCGCGTACCAATGCGCCCTCGGCAGCGGGCACGGCGCGGATCACGCCTCCGCAGAATGTCCCTCAGCGGCGGCCCGATCCGGAACCGGAACCGGCCACCACGCGGTTCGCCATGGCCCGCAACGCCGTACGCAACGCAGTGAACAGCGCGGTCAACACCGTCAACACCGCCACCGGCAACAGCAATGCCAACGCGAACACCCGCACCGAACGCACCGCAGCCCCGACGGCACGGCCGAGCAGCGGTCCGGCGGCCGGGCCGCAGCGGGAAGATCGGGAGATCGAATCATGGCTGGGTGCGCTGCGCGGTGGACCCACGACCGGTGGGCCGGCCAACGGCACCCCGCCCGGGCCTCCTCCGCCGCCGGCACCGCGGCCGTCGACCGACGCGACGCGTGCCATGCCGCAGCCGCAGCAGCGACCGCCCGCCGGTGGGGAGAACGCCCCGACGACGGCATTCAACGCGCAGCGTCCGGGTCCGACCCCGCCGCCGGGCCCACGCGAGCAGGATCCGTCGACGCAGAAGTTCACTGCCCATGACGACGACGAGCCGCCACGGCGTGGCGGTGGGATGAGCGCCCAGGATCTCCTGCGCCGCGAAGGCCGGCTCTAGGGCCTTCTCGGTCGACCGCTACTCCTCGATAACGACGCCCTCGGATTCCTCCAATTGGGCCTCCACGTCTTCGGGGTTCTCCGCCAGCAGGATGCGCGTGGCGCTGTTGATGAAGGCCACGGTGGGCACCGCGAGCAGCGCGCCCACGATGCCGGCGAGCACACCGCCGGCGGCGATGGCGAGCACGACCGCCAGCGGATGGATCGACACCGCGCGGCCCATCACCAGCGGTTGCAGCACGTGCCCTTCCAGCTGCTGCACGGCGATGATCAGACCGAGGGTGATCAGGGCGTAGATGAAGCCCTTGGCCAGCAGTGCCACCACCACCGCGAGGAATCCGGCGACCACCGCACCGACCAGCGGGATGAACGCACCCAGGAACACCAAGGAGGCCAGCGGCAACGCCAGCGGGATGCCCATGATGGCCAGGCCGGTGCCGATACCGACCGCATCGACGAGGGCCACCAGGAATGTGGCCCGCATGTAACCACCCAGCGAATGGAAACCGGCCCTGCCGGCGTCGCGGACCCGCTCCCGCACATGGCTCGGGAACACCTTGGTGACGAACGCGAAGATGTTGCGGCCGCCCTGCAGCAGGAAGATCAAGGTGAACAGCACCAGCAGGGCACCGGTGAGCAGTTCGGTGAGGGTGCCCGCGGTGGACAGCGCTCCAGTGGTGAGCTTCTCCTGGTTGCGCTGCAACGCCTCGATGGCGGTGTTGCCGGCCTGGTCGATCTGCTCCTTGCTCAACTGCAGCGGACCGTTGATCAGCCAGTTACGCACCCCGTCGATGCTTCGGGTCACCTGCTCGACGAGTTGCGGTGCGCCCTCGATGAATTGGGAGATGACGAAGCTCAGGATGCCGCCCACCACCGCGAAACTGGCCAGCAACACCAGGGCCACCGCGGCGCCGCGCGGCGCCCCGCGACGGTCCATGAAATCCACCGCGGGTAGCAGCAACGCCGCCACCATGGTCGCCAGCGCGACCGGCACGACGATCACTTCGAGGTGCTTGACCAGCCATAGCAACGCCACAATCGCGGCCAGAATGACCAACAGGCGCCATGACCAAGCGGCAACCTTGCGGACGAACGGCGTGACGGCCTCATCAGCAACGGGATCCGGTGACATGTCGGTAGCGTAATGCGGCGCGCCGTCAGAACCGGCGATGTCGTGATTACCTGCACGGTTACCCTGTAGAGCGTGTCACAGGACGCGCCGGCCGATACTGCCCGGGCCCGGGCCGGCTCTACGCGCGGCAGGTACTGGTGGGTGCGATGGGTGGTCATCGCCCTCGCCGTCACGGTGCTCGCCGTCGAGGTGACGTTGGTCTGGGACCAGCTGGCGAAGGCGTGGCGCAGCCTGTTGACGGCCAACGGCTGGTGGGTGCTGGCGGCGGTGGGCGCAGCGATGGCCTCGATGCACAGCTTCGCCCAGATCCAGCGGACCCTGCTGCGCTCTGCGGGCGTGCCCGTCAGACAGTGGCGTTCGGAGGCGGCGTTCTACGCGGGCAACGCACTGTCGACCACGATGCCCGGTGGGCCGGTGCTCTCGGCCACGTTCGTCTACCGCCAGCAACGTATCTGGGGCGCCTCGCCATTGGTGGCCTCCTGGCAGCTGGTGATGTCGGGCGTGCTGCAGGTCGTCGGCCTGGCGCTGCTGGGCCTGGGCGGCGCACTGATGCTCGGTGCCTCCAAAAACCCGCTGTCACTGATCTTTTCGCTCGGCGCCTTCCTGGCGATCATCCTGCTGGCCCAGGCGGTGGCCACGAGACCGGAACTGATCGACGGCATCGGGGCCAAGGTGTTGTCGTGGGCGAACTCGTTGCGCGGCAAGCCCGCTGACACCGGACTGGAGAAGTGGCGGGAGATCCTGCGCCAGCTCGAGTCGGTCAGCCTGGGCCGACGTGACCTCACGGTGGCGTTCAGCTGGTCGATGTTCAACTGGGTCGCCGACGTGGCCTGCCTGGCGTTCGCCTGCTACGCCGCCGGCGGCCATCCGTCATTGGCCGGCGTCACCGTCGCCTATGCCGCCGCCCGCGCGGTGGGGTCGATCCCGTTGATGCCCGGCGGCCTGCTGGTGGTGGAAGCCGTGCTGGTGCCGGGGTTGGTGTCCTCCGGAATGACTCTGGCCGCGGCCATCTCGGCCATGCTCATCTACCGGCTGGTCAGCTGGATCTTCATCTCCGCGATCGGCTGGGTGGTGTTCTTCTTCATGTTCCGCACCGAGAAGGACATCGATCCCGACACCGAGACCGACACCGAGACCGACCCGACGAGCTCCCCGAACCCCCACCCCGAGCCCTAGGAGATTCCATGCGGATCCGGTACCCGTTGGCAGTGCTGGCTCTGACCCTGGCCGGGTGTTCATCGGCAGAGGCTCCGCCGCCGGAGTCCACCACGACCAGTACTCCGCCGCCGATGGTCACCCCGGTGGTGGGACAGGTTCTGGCCGAACCGGTTCCGGTAGCCGCCACCGATGGCCGCACTCATCTGGCGTACGAGTTGATGTTGACCAACACCTCACCGAGCAACGTCACGTTGAAC
The DNA here is from genome assembly GCF_001953975.1 of Mycobacterium sp. NS-7484. GTDB lineage: Bacteria > Actinomycetota > Actinomycetes > Mycobacteriales > Mycobacteriaceae > Mycobacterium. The sequence goes on along the minus strand of NZ_MBEJ01000074.1, from coordinate 23,267 downwards.
TCGCTGAGCGCGGTGACGGGCGATCGCAGATTGCTCACCCTGCCCGGTGACAGCCTCAAGTACTGGACCAGGGCGGTGGGCAACTCCGCGGTCGGCACCAACGTGCTCAGCCCCGGCCAGAGCGCCTACGTGTGGCTCGACGTGGTCGCCGACAACCCGTCGGAGGTGCCCACCGAGCTCAGCCACGAGATCGAGATCGCCGTGGCCCGGCCGATGCCCCCGCTCGTCGGGCCGACCTTGACCCAGCCGGTGGCGCCGGTGGCGGTGCAGACCCGCAAGCCGGTGTCGATCTCCCCGCCGCTGAGCGGGGACAACTGGGTGAACGCCAACGGGTGCTGTGATATGACGCCACATCGGATGGCCCTCAACCCGATCAACGGAAAAGTTTGGGCCGCAGAACGTTTCGCGATCGATTATGTGCAGCTCGGCGCCGACGGACGACTGTCCACCGGCGACCGGGCCAAGGTGGACAGCTACCCCTACTTCGGCGCCGAGATCCACGCGGTGGCCGACGGCCCGGTGGTGGCGGTGCTCGACGGTTTACCCGAGCAGGTGCCCGGGGTCACGCCGAAAGGGCTCACCTTGGCGCAGTACGGCGGAAACCACATCGTGCAGGACATCGGTGACGGCAACTACGCCTTCTACGCACACCTGCAGCCGAACAGCCTCAAGGTCAAGCCCGGCGACACCCTCAGCAGCGGTCAGGTGATCGGCGCCCTGGGCAATTCCGGCAACTCGGACGCGCCGCACCTGCACTTCCATGTGATGGACGGTCCGGATCCGTTGGCGTCCAATGGCTTACCATTTACCTTCACATCGTTCCGGCTGGATTCCCGGCTGACGTCGCTGAGCGCGGCCGACGCGCTTTTCGACGGCAAACCGGCCGCACGGCAACCGGGCTTCGCCGTGCGCGACCAGTCGGATGTCAGCCCACTGGTAGGAGACGTGATGACCTATGCGACGGGCTAGCCTGCCGGCGCTGCTGACCGACCTGATCTGCGTGGTGGTGTTCTGCACCATCGGACGACGCAGCCATGCCGAGGGCCTGACCGTGGCCGGGATCGCCGAGACCGCCTGGCCGTTTCTGACCGGAACCGTGGTGGGCTGGTTGCTCTCCCGCGGTTGGCAAAAGCCGACGTCGCTGGCGCCCACCGGGCTCATCGTGTGGATCAGCACGGTGGTGGTCGGGATGGTGTTGCGCAAACTGACCTCGGCCGGGGTGGCCGTCAGCTTCATCGTGGTCGCCTCCCTGACCACGGCGGTGCTGTTGCTCGGTTGGCGCGCAGTGGTGAGTGGGTTGCGGCGTCGTCAATCGGCCTGAGCCGGACCATCGGGCGGGGACGTCGACAGGGTCAGCGTCGCGCGTAACCCACCGAGCGGCCCGTCCGACAACCTGATCTCGCCGCCGTGCAGCTGGGCCTGCTGTGCGACCAGGGCCAGTCCGAGCCCGGAGCCACCCGCCATCGCGGTGCTGCCCCGACGGAATCGGCCCAGTACGGTCTGATGTTCCTCGGCCGGCAGGCCGCGGCCGTCGTCGTCCACGATGATGACGAGCATGCCGTCGCTGCGGTGCGCGGTCAGCACCACCCGGGTGGCCTCGCCGTGGACGATCGCGTTGCGCACCAGGTTGTCCACCGCGATACGCAGGCCACCGGGCCAGCCCAGCACCAGGCCCACGTCGTCCTCGACGTGCACGTCGAACCGCACCGTCCCGCCCACCCGGGTGTTCTCCCGGACCACCCGGTCGAGCAGATCGGTGATGTCGATCAGTTCGCGGTCCTCGGCCTGGGCCAATTGTCCGGATGCGAGTTGGCCCAGTGCGGTGATGATGGCCTCCACCCGGCGCTGCGCTCGGGACAGGTCGGCGACCACCTCGTCGCGCTCGGATTCGGGCAGGTTGTGGATTCGCAGGGTGTCCAGGTCGGCACGCATCGCGGTGAGCGGCGTACGTAGTTCATGTGCGGCATTGGCGGCGAAATCCTGGGCCGCCTGAAGGGAATTGGTGGTGGCGCGCTGCGCGGCGGCCAGCCGGGTGAGCATGCCCGCCATCGCCTCGGACAGATCCTCGGCCTCGCGCACGCCGCGGACCCGCGGCATCGTCTCGGTGCCGCTGTCCAGTTTGGAGGTGTGCTCGGTGAGTTTGCGCAGCGGCCGGATGGCCGGTCCGGCCAGCAGCCAACCCAGCATGCCCGCCACCAGCACGGTGACCACCCCGATGCCGGTGTACAGCGGAATTCGGTTGGGGCTCAACAAGATACTGTCGGCGCGGATACCGATGGACATCAACACCCCGCCCTGCTGCTCCAGCGGCACGGTGCGTACCCGGTAGTCGACCCCGTTGACCTCGACGGTCTCGGTACCCGGCGGCAGCGACGGAAGTTGGAAGCCCCGCTGGAACACCACCTGCCCGGTGGAACGCGAACGCCCCGTCGTCAACACTCCGCGCCGCGGATCGGCCAGGTTCTGCGGGCTGATGCTGGCGTCGACGATCGAGTCGAGCCGACGGTCGAGTTGCGCGGAGTCGTTGTTCGCCAGCACCACCGAGGTCAGCATGGTGAACACCGCCACCACCGCCGCGGCCGCCAGCGCCGAGGCCACCGCGACTCTGGTGCGCAACGATGCCGACCGGATCAAGCTGAAAAGCCGCACCTGACCCCGGTTCTCACGGATTCGATCACGCGGCCCTCACGCATCTTCCCGCAACACGTACCCGATCCCGCGGACGGTGTGGATCACCCGGGGCACGTCGGGACGCTCGAGCTTGCGCCGCAGATATGAGATGAACACGTCGGCCACGTTGGTGTCGACGTCAAAGTCGTAACCCCACACCAGTTCCAGCAGCCGCTGCCGGGACAGCACCACCCCGGCGTTCTCGGCCAGCACGGCCAGCAGATCGAATTCGCGCTTGGTCAGATCCACCCGATCGCCGTTGACGAACACCAACCGGCGGGCGGTATCGATCGTCAGTGCACCCACGGTCATGGTGTCCGACGGACGTTCGCCCAGACTGGCCCGGCGCAGCAGGGCATTGAGCCGGGCCACCAGCTCGCCCAGATCGAACGGTTTCGTCAGGTAATCGTCGGCGCCGGCTTCCAAACCCGCGATGCGGTCGTTGACGGTGTCGCGCGCCGACAGCACACAGATCGGGATCTCGTTGCCCAGGGCGCGGAGCGCCGTGACCACGGCCACGCCGTCGAGCTCGGGCATCTGCACGTCGAGCACGAGCGCGTCGTGCGACTCGTTCGACAGCAGACGCAGTGCCTCCTTGCCCGACGCCGCGACCCGGACGTCGAACCCCGAATGCCGCAAACCGCGGGCAACCGAAGTACGTACATCCGGGTCGTCGTCGACCATCAACACCGTGCGGTTGACGCTCTCGCTCACCGCTTCTTCGCCGCCGGCGGGGGTTGTCTCCACCCGCACGCGGTTACGGGATCGACGGAGCCGGAGCTGCGCCGCAGCGATTCTTGAGATCCACCAGCGGCTGGCGGATACCGGTCAGCTCGGCCTTGGTCTGAGGGTTGGCCTCCAGGTAGTCGTGCACCTTGGTCTTGACCTCCTCGCGCGGGAGACCTTCCAGGCTGGTGAAGAAGTAGTTCACATCGGGATGGGTGAACAGGTAGGCCGAAGTGGATGCGGACACCCCGGCAGCCACGCCGGCCAGATCGGCAGCGCTGCAGTTGGGAGGGTTGTTCGCCGGGTCGTCGGCCAGGGCCGACGGAATCGCGCCGAACAGCATCGCACCGGCTACCGCGCCGGCACCGGCCACGCCAGCTACCACACGCCGCGCATTACGGGCCGAGAGCAACATGGTCAAGCTCCTTCATCGGATGGGAAGGCCGTAACCCCAAACGGTTAACGGCTGGGGAAAAGCTAATCAGAATCCGTCACCAGTTTCCTGCCTTGCGCCCATCCTGTCGCGTCACACCGCGAAACTGCAGTTCAGCGAGTGGCCGCGGCGGCGGGGCCGGGAAGCGGCCCCGAGCCCGACGTGACCGCCGATGCCGGCGAAGACTGCACCGGCACCGCCGCGGCCGGCACCCCGACGTTCTGCGCCGAGGGCACCCCGGCGGGCAAACCGGTGGCCGCGCCGCCCTGCTGGGTGGCCTGCACCAAACCCATCAGTTGCGGCAGGCTGATCGGCAGTTTGCACCGGCTCCCGAGGTTGGCCAGCGGTTGCTGTAGCTGCTGCATGTCCTTGGCGGCCTGGGGGTTGGCGTCGAAGTAGGTCTTCAGAGCTGCCAGCGACTGGGCACCGCCCTGCTGTTGGCTGATGGTGGTCAACGCCTGGTTCGTCTGCGGATGCTTGTCCAGATAGTTGCCGATGTTGGTGGCCACGCTGCCCGCGGTGCGGGCGACCTCACTGGCCGCACAGGGATCGGTGGCCGCAGTGGCGGACGGCACCAGCAGCGCGGCCACCATGGCACCGCCTCCTCCGGTCACCGCGAGGGCGACGGCCAGACTGCGGCGCAAGCCACCGTTGGTCGGTTTCATGGAGACTCCTTAAGCGTTGGCCCCGGCGCACACGTCAGCCAGGGTCGTCCTCAGCTATGTCGCCGGACGGCGCGCGTACGTTAGCCGCGCACAGGTAACGCTACGGATATCTCAGTGCGATTTCAGAACGCGAAGAGGGCGGGCCACATTACCCCGGTGGGGGTACGCTCACGCTGACGCTGGCCAGGACACGCCCGACCAGGCCTAACCGAGAAAGCGGGGACCTCGAATCCAGCAGTTCATGATGCGCTTGAGCAGCAGTCTGCGCAGATTCCGCTGGGCGGTTTTCGCGACGTGGTTGCTGCTCCTGGTGCCCTCGATCTACCTCGCGATCAACCAGTCGTCGAACCTCACCGGCGGCGGTTTCGACGTCGAGGGTTCGCAGTCGCTCCACGTCCAGCGGCAACTCGAGGAACATTTCCCCGACCAGGGCGCCTCGCCGCTTGCCCTGATCGCCTCCCCCCGGGCCGACGCCTCGTTCGAGGACATGAACGCCGCAGTGAAGTGGCTGGAGAAGGTCGCCGGCGAGGTACCCAGCGTCAAGATCGTGCCGAACCCGCAGCAGCCCGCGCCGCAGCCGGACCGGCCCTACGTCGTCACGCTGCAGTTGGACTTCAACAACACCGGCGCGGTGGATGTCGCCAAGCAACTGCGCCAGAAGGTCGGGATCCACGGCGAGGAGCCGGGCGAGAGCGAGGACGGCAAGGTCAAGTTCTACGTCATCGGGCAGGGCGCGCTCGGTGCGGCGGCCACCCAGGCCACCAAACACGACATCGCCGCGGCCGAGAAGTGGAACCTGCCGATCGTGCTGATCGTGCTGCTGGCGGTGTTCGGCTCGCTGGCCGCCGCGGCGCTGCCGCTGGTGCTCGGCGTCTGCACGGTCGTGGTGACCATGGGGCTGGTCTATCTGTTGTCGATGTACACGCAGATGAGCGTGTTCGTCACCTCGACGGTGTCGATGTTCGGCATCGCCCTGGCCATCGACTACTCGCTGTTCATCCTGATGCGGTACCGCGAGGAGCTGCGCGCCGGCCGTGACCCGGCCGATGCCGTCGACGCGGCGATGGCCACGTCCGGTCTGGCGGTGGCCCTGTCGGGGCTCACCGTGATCGCCTCGGTCACCGGCATCTACCTCATCAACACCCCGGTGCTGGTGTCGATGGCCACCGGCGCGATCCTGGCCGTCGCGGTCGCAGTGTTGACGTCGACCACGCTGACCCCGGCGGTGCTGGCCACCTTCGGCAAGGCCGCGGCGAAACGCTCGTCGTACCTGCACTGGTCGCGGCGCGCCGAGGCCAGCCAGTCACGGTTCTGGACCAGGTGGACGGGCGCGGTGATGCGTCGCCCGTGGGCCTCGGCCCTCGGCGCGACGACGCTGCTGCTGATCCTGGCCGCGCCGGCGTTCGGCATGGTGCTGGGTAACAGCATGCAGCGCCAGTTCGAGCCCACCCACGAGATCCGCGGCGGCGTGAATGCCGCCGCCGAGGCCCTGGGGCCGGGCGCGCTGGGCCCGGTGCGAGTGCTCGTGACGTTCCCGGAGGGGACCGCTTCGGATGCTGCAGGCAGCGCCACGCTCGACGCGGTACGCCAGGAGATGACGAAGGCGCCGCATGTGGTGTCGGTGCAGCCGCCGTCGTTCTCCGACAACAACACCGCCGCGCTGTTGTCGGCGGTGTTGTCGGTGGACCCGGAGGATCTGGCGGCCCGCGACGCCATCGACTGGATGCGCGAGAAGCTGCCCGCGGCTGCCGGGCCCGACGCGCGGATCGACGTGGGCGGTCCGACCGCGCTGATCAAGGACTTCGACGACCGGGTCTCGGCGACCCAGCCGCTGGTGTTCGTGTTCGTGGCGTTGATCGCGTTCGTCATGCTGCTGGTGTCGATCCGCTCGGTGGTGCTGGCCCTCAAGGGTGTGCTGATGACCGTGCTGTCGGTGGCCGCGGCCTACGGCAGCCTGGTGGTGGTCTTCCAGTGGGGTTGGTTCGAGGGGCTCGGATTCCAGAAGCTCAGCTCACTCGACAGCACGATCCCGCCGTTGGTCCTGGCGATGACCTTCGGTCTGTCGATGGACTACGAGATCTTTCTGCTCACCCGGATTCGGGAGCGGTTCCTGCAGACCAACAACACCCGCGATGCGGTTGCCTACGGGGTCAGCACCAGCGCGCGGACCATCACTAGCGCCGCGCTGATCATGATCGCGGTGTTCATCGGCTTCGCATTTGCCGGCATGCCGTTGGTGGCGCAACTCGGGGTGGCCTGCGCGGTGGCGATCGCCGTCGACGCGACCGTGGTGCGACTGGTCCTGGTGCCCGCCCTGATGGCGATGTTCGACGAGTGGAACTGGTGGCTGCCGCACTGGCTGGACCGGTTGTTGCCCGAGGTGGATTTCGAGAAGCCGTTGCCCAAGGTCGAGGTCACCGATCTGGTGATCATCCCCGACGACATCTCGGCGCTGGGACCGAGCGGAGCCGATCTGCGCATGATGGTGCGGACTGCCGCGAAGATGAAACACCTTGCGCCACAGACCATCACCGTCACCGACCCGCTGGCGTTCAGTGGGTGCAGCAAACCCTCCTCCCGGTTGGCAGCCCGCCGCCCCGGCGGCCCGAAGCGGTGCCCCGGGGTGCATCCGGTGACCATGTGGCGGGGCCGGCTTTCGGTAGCCGTGGATGCTCTGCAGACCGAGGCCGACGCCGACCGCGCACCCGTGGAACGGCTCAGCCCGGTGGAGACCACCAACGTCCAGCTGCCGACCGGTGACCGGCTGCAGATCCCGACCGGCGCCGAAACCCTGCGGCTGAAGAGCTATCTCATCATGTGCCGCAACAGCACCAAAGACTTCGAAGAGTTTGCTGATCTTGTCGAGTCGGTAGAAACCGAGACCGCAGCTCTGGTGTTGTCGGGCATGGACCGGTATTACTGTGGGCAGAACCCGAAGAGCAGATGGGTGGCCACCCAGCTGGTGCGCCGGCTGGCCGACCCCCAACCATCGGACGAACACGACTTCGTGCTGTCGGATCCGGATGCGGCTGCCGAGTGGGAGAAAGTCAGGCAGCGCTGCCTGTCGGTTGCGGTAGCGATGTTGGAGGAGGCGAAGTGACGTTGGCCCCCGATGTCCGGGAACAGCGGGATGCGCGGATCAACCGTCGCGACGAGGTTCAGCCGGGTCAGTCATCCGTGCGGCGTCCTGCGGGTCAGCGCGGTCAGGGGCCTCAAGCCCAACGCACGTCCACCCCGCGCACGTCCACCCCTCGCACGTCCACGCCGCGCCCGTCGGCGCAGCGAAACTCCGCACCACGTACTTCGGCACAACGCCCCCAGAATCAGCCCGCCCAGGTACAACGGAGTCAGGAGCAACGCACGCCGGGTCAGAGCACTCCGGCGTCGAGCGCTCCCGCACAGAGCACGAACAGACAACGCACACAGGGGCAGGGAACGCAGACGCCACGCACACAGGTACAGCGCTCGCAGCAGCAGCCGTCCCCGTCGCGACAGCCGCGGCAGGGCCAGGCCACGCCGCCGCAGCGTCAACCCGCATTCGACGACCGGCCGGTCGAGTACTGGCCGACCGCGGCGATCCGCGCCGCGCTGGAGACCGACGACATGGCGGTCTGGCAGCGCATCGTCGCCGCGATCAAGCGGGATCCGTACGGCCGGACGGCACGTCAGGTTGAAGAGGTGCTCCAGACCGCCCGCCCGTACGGGGTGTCCAAGGCGCTGTCGGAGGTGCTGGTGCGCACCCGTGAGCACCTCGAGGCGACCGAACGGGCCGAGGTGGCGCGTCAGATCCAGGCCATGCTGCGTCGCTCCGAACTGCAGGCACCCGAATTCGCCTCGCGCGCCGGGTTGTCCAACGAGTCCTTCGCCGACTATCTGGAGGGCACCGTCAGCCCACCGGCGTCGCTGCTGTTGCGCATGCAGCGGCTCTCCGACCGGTTCGCCAAGCTGGCCGCCCAGCGTTCCGCGAAGTAGCTTTCCGGCGCACTCAGCGGGAGTGCAGCGGGGTCACGTTGTCGACGAGCCAACGGCCGTCGACCTTGCTCAAGGCGACCCGCAACGCCAGTACCGCGTTGTCGGTGGGTTTGCCCGGCGCGCTCTGAGTGCCACGCATGACCACGGCCACGCTGGCCACCTGTGGGCCAAGCGCCTCCACCCCGGCCGAGATGGTGGCGGCCGTGGCCGACACGTTCTTGCTGGTCAATTCCTTTGCCACCGTGGAGAATTCGTTCTTGAACTGCCCGGCCCGGTCCGGTGACATCATGGCGGTGGCCCGGTCGATCGACGCCGTCGGGCTCTGCGGGCTGAAGGTGGCGGTGGCCTCCGAGACACTGCTGGCGATGCGCACCACCTCGTCCCGGTCGTTGTTGAAGGTGCGGTCGGGCACGGTCCAGCGCAGGTAACCGACCGTCACCGCGGCCACCAGCGCGGCGGCGGCCACTCCGGCCACCGCGAACCGCAGGCCCGGGGCGTCGTCGTCGGTGCCGAGCGTCACCCCGTCGCGACGCGCCAGCACGATGTTGACGATGACGCCCTGCACGATCAGCAGGCACAGCACCGAGCACAACGACACCCACCACAGCGGCCAGCCCAGCGCCACACCGAGATACACCAGGGCCACGATGGCGGCCACCGGGGCGGCGACGTCGAAGGCCAGCACCCGCAACCGGTTCCTCATCGGATCGGCTCCAGCCGGGAGACCATCAGGGTGCCGTCGACGTCGGAGATGTCGAGTCGCAGGTTCCAGCGCACCGTCTGAGGTTTGTCGGTGCCGGCGTTCTCGCTCACCGACGTGGCCACCACCAGGACGGTGTCGGTGCGCGACACCATGCCGGCCAATCCGGTTTCGGGTGGCGCAGCCGGACGGCCGTCGGGTCCCGGCGGTGCGTGGTACAGCGATTCGATGGCCACGGAGTCGATCTGGCCGGTGGTGCGGGCCTGCAGACGCTGAACCAGGTCACGGTAGGGCTGCACGGCGGCGTCGAAGTCGGCGTTGAGCTGGCCGACGGTGCCCTCCCGCAGCTTCTGCATACCGGCCTCGACCGTGTCTTTGTTGATGTTGATCAAGACGTTCGTCCAGTCGACGGCGGTGCGCAGCACCCTGGTCTGGTACGCGCGTTCGCCGGTCTCGCTGCGATGCCCGGACCACACCATCACGCCGAGGACCACCGCGACGACGGCAATCAGACCGGCGACCGCCGAGGCGAAGCCGAAACCGGTGATGACACCGCCGGAGTCAGGCCGGTCCTTGCTGTCCTTGCTGTCCTTGCTGTCCGCCTCGGGCATGGCCGTGAGGGTACCGGCCGCAAAACCGGCCCAGCGCACCCGCGGCCTTCTGGAAGAATGTCGGGGTGACGGTAGAAGCCATCAAGTCGGGTATCGACCTGAGCCATGTCGACCCGCAAGCCCGCCCGCAAGACGATCTGTTCGGCCACGTCAACGGCCGCTGGTTGACCGACTACGACATTCCCGCCGACCGCGCCACCGACGGCGCGTTCCGGCTGCTGCACGACCGTGCCGAGGAGCAGATCCGCGACATCATCACCGAGGCCGCCGCCTCGGGTGCCGAGCCGGGCACCGACGAGCAGCGCATCGGTGATCTGTACGCCAGCTTCATGGACGAGCAGACCATCGCCACGCGCGGCCTGGCCCCGCTGCTCGAGGAGCTGGCCCAGATCGACGCCGCGACCGACAGCGATGCGCTGGCCGCGGTGCTGGGCGGTCTGGAGCGCACCGGAGTGTCGGGAGGGGCCGGGGTCTACGTCGACACCGATTCCAAGGACTCGACCCGCTACCTGCTGCACATGAGCCAGGGCGGTCTCGGGCTGCCCGACGAGTCCTACTACCGCGACGAGCAGCACGCCGAGATCCTGGCCGCCTATCCGGGACACATCGCCAGGATGTTCTCACTTGTCTACGGCGACACAGCCGACCAGAACGAGGTCGCGGCGCGCATCGTCGCACTGGAGTCCAAGCTCGCCGCCGCGCACTGGGACGTGGTCAAGCGCCGCGACGCGGACCTGACCTACAACCTGCGCCGGTTCGCCGACCTGGCCGCCGACGCCCCCGGATTCGACTGGACCGGCTGGGTGAACGCCCTGGGCACCAGCCCGGAGAAGGTCGCCGAGCTGGTGCTGCGCCAGCCCGATTGCGTGACGGCGTTCGCCGCGCTGTGGTCGAGCGAGGATCTGCAGGATTGGAAGGCCTGGGCCCGCTGGCGTGTCATCCACTCGCGGGCCGGGCTGTTGACCGACGATCTGGTGGCCGAGAACTTCGACTTCTACGGCCGCACCCTGAGCGGCACCGAGCAGAACCGTGACCGGTGGAAGCGCGGGGTGTCGCTGGTCGAGGGCCTGATGGGCGATTCCCTGGGCAAGCTGTACGTGCAGCGGCATTTCCCGCCGGAGGCCAAGGCCCGGATGGACGAACTGGTGGCCAACCTGCGCGAGGCCTACCGCGTCAGCATCAACGAGCTGGACTGGATGACGCCGGAGACCCGGGCCAAGGCCCTCGTGAAGCTGGACAAGTTCACCCCCAAGATCGGTTACCCGGCCCGCTGGAAGGACTATTCGGCGCTCGAGGTTGCCCGCGACGACCTGTACGGCAACTACCGCCGCGGTCACGTGGTGAACTCCGATCGGGAACTGGCCAAGCTGGGCGGCCCGGTGGACCGCGACGAATGGTTCATGACGCCGCAGACGGTCAACGCCTACTACAACCCCGGGATGAACGAAATCGTCTTCCCGGCAGCCATTTTGCAGCCGCCGTTCTTCGACGCCCAGGCCGACGACGCGGCCAACTACGGCGGGATCGGCGCGGTGATCGGCCACGAGATCGGCCACGGCTTCGACGACCAGGGCGCCAAGTACGACGGTGACGGCAACCTGGTGGACTGGTGGACCGATGCCGATCGTGCTGAATTCGGCGTTCGCACAAAGGCTTTGATCGACCAGTACGAGACCTTCACCCCGCGCGGGCTGGACGCCTCCCATCACGTGAACGGCGCGTTCACGGTCGGTGAGAACATCGGCGATCTGGGTGGGCTGTCCATCGCCCTGCTGGCCTATCAGCTGTCGCTGAAGGGCCAGGAAGCCCCGGTGATCGACGGGCTCACCGGAGTGCAGCGCGTCTATTTCGGCTGGGCGCAGGTGTGGCGCACCAAATCCCGTGACGCCGAGGCGATCCGGCGGCTGGCGGTCGATCCGCACTCCCCGCCGGAGTTCCGCTGCAACGGCGTCATCCGCAATATCGACTCGTTCTACGAGGCGTTCGACGTGACCGACTCCGACGAGCTGTATCTGGAACCGGCCGAGCGCGTGCGCATCTGGAACTGACCGCACATACGACAAAACCCCTGCCCATTGGCAGGGGTTTTGTCTATCGGCGTTCTGCTAGAACATCTGCCAGTCAGAGGCGCCATCTGGCGTGTTGTACCAACCGCCACCGGTGTTCTTGATCACCACCGGGTCGCCGCTGCCGAAGTTGTCGTAGAACCACTGGGCGTTGGCCGGGCTGAGGTTGATGCAGCCATGGCTGACGTTGCGGCGGCCCTGGTCACCGGTGGACCACGGCGCACTGTGGACGAACACACCGCTGTTGTCGATGCGGACGGCATCCTGCACCTTGAGCTTGTAGCCCTCGGCGGAATCGACCGGCACGCCGTAGGTGGACGAGTCCATGATGATGTCCGGGAACTTCTCCAGCACGTAGTACGTGCCGTTCTTGGTCTCGTGCTTGCCGTCGGGCTTGCCCATCGACACCGGGAACGTCTTCTCCAGCTTCCCGTTGCGCATGACTTCCATCTGCTTGGACTTGTCGTCGATCGTGGCCACCAGGTAGTCGCCCACCCGGAAGCTCGACTTGGTGCCGGCCGCGTCGATGTTCACCACGGTGTTGGCCGGCCAGAAGTCCTGCGGACGCCACCGCAGCTGGGTGTCGGTGACCCAGTAGAAGCGACCCGGCACGGGCGGGTTCGAGCTGATCCGGATGGCGTCCTGGGCCATCTGCCGGTCGGCGATCGGCCGCTGGAAGTTGATGTAGATGGGCTTGGCCACGCCGACCATCGACCCGTTGACCGGGTTGAACGACGGCGGCAGGAACGGCGGCTCACCCTCGAAGGGGACGGTGCTCTGGCCGGCCGGGGTGCCTTCGATCGGGACCGCCGGGGCGCCGTAGTTGTTGATCACCGACGGGCCGGTGGACGTGCTCGACGGGGCCATCGGGTCGGCCGGCAGCGGGGGGATGTACGCGCCCGGCGGGGGACCCGGAACAGCGGGGTCGACGGGTGCCGGCGGCACCTCAGGGTCCGCGTAGGCGGATGGGCTGAGCACCAACCCGCCGACCAGCCCAGCGGCCAGGAAAGCGGTGATCAGTCGACGTTTTGCCGGTTTCGGCATGAGTAACCTCCAGACAGCACAACTCGTCCCAGTGTCTCACAGCGCAATGACCAGCTACTGCCGCGAGAAGGCGTCGTTCTCCGGCAGCTACCGAGCCCACGGCGCTGAACTGCGAGTTTCATCGCTCCCGGATGATCTTGTGTTACTTCTCGCTGGTGGCGTAGGAAACCACGAACACGCCCCGAGACAACGCGACACCGCACATCGCGACGAGGATCAGCACCGCGGCGGCCCCGACGGTCGCGGTAGCACCGCCGTGGTCGTAGATACCGCCGCCGATCAGCGCACCGCCCATGATGCCCACCTGGAAGGCCGCGACGTACCGGCCGGAGGCGCCGTCGGGATCGCGCGGCGACGTGCGCATCGCCGAGGCCTGCAGCATCGGTGGCAACGCGGTGGATGCGGCGCCCCAGACGATCATCGCGACCGCGCCCAGGCTCGCCGCGGCGGCCCCGTACACATGGCCCATCCCCAACGCCGACAGCGTCACGAGCGCGGCGGCCAATGCGGCCAGGCAGCCGAGTACCGACGCCTTGGGCCACAGGTCCAGAGGGCGCGCCATGGCCGCCATGGCGACCAGACCGGCAATGCCGAAACCGGCCAGCAGCCAGGCCAGATGCGGGCCGTGGATGCCGACCACGTCGCGGATGATCACCACGATGAAGGTGTAGGCGATGAAGTGTCCGGTGACGCCGATCAGGGTCAATGCCGACAGGAGGAGCAGACGGCGATTGCGCACGTGGCGGTGCGGGCTGCCGGGCGTTGCGGCGGCGGTCAGCGGAGGCAACGGCGGCAACAGTGCCCAGGCGGCCAGGGCCACCGCAGCGGCGGCGACGGCGATCACCGTGACCCCCGGCCGCCAACCCCACATCTCGCTGAGCGCCGCGCTGAGCGGGGTGCCCACCACCAGCGCCAGGCCGGTGCCGACATACACGGCCGCGGTGGCCCGGCCGGCGTGGCTGGCCGGAACCAATCGGGCGCCGATCGGCGCGATCACCGACCACATCAAACCGTGGGCCAGGGCGCACAGCACGCGGCCACCGGCCAGCACCGCGAAATTCGGCGCGAGCGCCGAGATCACCTGCGACAGCGTCAAGCACACCAGGGTTGCCACCAGCGTCCGGCGCCGCGGCCACCGCGCGGTCAGCCGGACCAGACCCACCGTCGTGAGCGCGGCAACCAGCGCATAGCCGGCCATCAGGGTGGCCACCAGACCCTCGCTGACGTCCAGGTCGCCGGCGATCGCCGGCAACGCACCGACGGGGAAGATCTCGGCGGTGACATAGACGAACGCCGCGGCCGCCAGCGCCCCGAGTTGCAGGGCAACGCGCGGTGTCCACGGACTGGTGTGGGCGGCGAGCGATTCGCCGGTGACGCTGGAGGTCATGCTGGAATCCCACGGTAACGCCAAGCGAGGCCCAGTCGGTCCGTCGGCGCGCCTTCCGTGGCCGCGTTCGTAACCTGAGGCCGGGATTTCCGCCCCGGCGACCGCCACCACGTTACGAACGCGGGCGCACAATCGATGTCGTGATCGTCGCCTTCAGCATCAGCCCGTCCGGTGGGGATGAGTCCGGGAGTGTCAGCGCCGCGGTGGCCGAAGCCGTGCGGGTGGTGCGCGCTTCCGGGCTGCCCAATGAGACCAATGCCATGTTCACCAACATCGAAGGTGACTGGGACGAGGTGATGGCCGTGGTGAAACAGGCCGTCGACGTCGTAGCCGCGGTATCGCCGCGCGTCAGCCTGGTGCTCAAGGCCGACATCCGCCCCGGCTATACCGGGCAGCTCACCGCCAAGGTCGAGCGGATCGAGCAGGCGCTGGGCGACTAGGAGCGAACCAGGCGGGCGATGGCGGCCGAGGCCTCGGCCAGCTTGGCCTCGGCCTGATCGCCGCCTTCGGAGACGGCCTGCGTCACGCAATGGCCCAGGTGCTCGTCGAGCAGGCCGAGCGCGACGGACTGCAGCGCACTGTTGACGGCGCTGATCTGGGTGAGGACGTCGATGCAGTACTTGTCCTCGTCGATCATCTTGGCGATCCCCCGGACCTGGCCCTCGATCCGGCGCAGCCGTTTGGCGTAGTTCTCCTTCTGCGCCGAGTAGCCGTGTGCACCCGAGTTGTCAGCCGCGTCCATGGCTCAAAGTATACGGGTACCCCACCGGGGTATGTAAGATCGACGCGATGTCGCAGCCTCCCTGGCCCGCTGGTTGTGGGTCTGGCTCGCGGTGTCGATCGTGTGCACGGTGACCGGGTTCTTCCTGGGCCTCGACCTCACCACCAAGTCCACGGAATGGACCGGCTGACCTGCGTCGTAGGGCTCTGGAAAGAATTTGGGCGGCTAACTAACCGAGGGGCATAATCACCAGCATGTCTCCTGCCGACCAGCCCGATATCAAGCCCCGCAGCCGCGACGTCACCGACGGCCTGGAGAAGGCCGCAGCCCGCGGGATGCTCCGCGCGGTAGGTATGGGCGACGACGACTGGGTCAAGCCGCAGATCGGCGTCGGGTCGTCATGGAACGAGATCACGCCCTGCAACATGTCGCTGCAGCGCCTGGCCCAGGACGTCAAGGCCGGGGTCCACGAGGCCGGCGGCTACCCACTGGAGTTCGGCACCATCTCGGTGTCCGACGGCATCTCGATGGGCCACGAGGGCATGCACTTCTCCCTGGTCTCGCGTGAGGTGATCGCCGACAGCGTCGAGACCGTGGTGCAGGCCGAGCGCCTCGACGGCACCGTGCTGCTGGCCGGTTGCGACAAGTCGATCCCCGGCATGCTGATGGCCGCGGCCCGCCTCGATCTGGCCAGCGTCTTCTTCTACAACGGCTCGATCATGCCGGGCATCGCCAAGCTGACCGACGGCACCGAGAAGGAAGTCACGATCATCGACGCCTTCGAGGCGGTCGGCGCGTGCGTGCGTGGCCTGATGTCGCGCGAGGACGTGGACATCATCGAGCGGGCCATCTGCCCCGGTGAAGGGGCCTGCGGTGGCATGTACACCGCCAACACCATGGCCAGCGCGGCCGAGGCCCTGGGCCTGTCCCTGCCGGGCAGCGCCTCGCCGGTGGCGATCGACAAGCGCCGCGGCGAGTACGCCCGCAAGTCGGGTGAAGCGGTGGTCGAGTTGCTGCGCCGCGGCATCACCGCCCGCGACATCCTCACCAAGGAAGCCTTCGAGAACGCCATCGCGGTGGTGATGGCGTTCGGCGGGTCCACCAACGCGGTGCTGCACCTGCTGGCGATTGCCCGCGAAGCCGAGGTCGAGCTCACCCTGGCCGATTTCACCCGGGTCGGCAACAAGGTGCCGCACCTGGCCGACGTGAAGCCGTTCGGCCGGCACGTCATGAAGGACGTCGACGAGATCGGCGGTGTGCCCGTGGTGATGCGTGCGCTGCTGGATGCCGGTCTGCTGCACGGGGATTGCCTGACGGTCACCGGCAAGACCATGGCCGAGAACCTCGCCCACATCGCCCCGCCGGACCCGGACGGCAAGGTGCTGCGCGCGATGAACAACCCGATCCACCCGACCGGCGGCATCACGATCCTGCACGGTTCACTGGCCCCCGAGGGTGCCGTGGTGAAGTCCGCTGGTTTCGATTCCGACGTGTTCGAAGGCACCGCAAGGGTTTTCGAGCGGGAGCGGGCCGCGCTGGACGCGTTGGAGGACGGCACCATCACGCACGGCGACGTCGTGGTGATCCGCTACGAGGGCCCCAAGGGCGGTCCGGGCATGCGCGAGATGCTGGCCATCACCGGCGCCATCAAGGGCGCCGGGCTGGGCAAGGACGTGCTGCTGATGACCGACGGCCGGTTCTCCGGCGGGACGACGGGCCTGTGCGTGGGGCACATCGCCCCCGAGGCCGTCGACGGCGGGCCCATCGCGTTCGTCAAGGACGGTGACCGGATCCGGCTCGACGTGGCCAACGGCACGCTGGACGTGTTGGTGGACGAGGCCGAGTTCGAGGCCCGCAAGGCCGGTTTCGAGCCGCTGCCGCCGCGCTACAAGACCGGCGTGCTGGCCAAGTACACCAAGCTGGTGCAGTCGGCCGCGGTCGGCGCCGTCTGCAACTAGCGCCTTCGGCGCCGCGGTCACTCCCGAATCGGGCCACGCCGGATGATGGCGGCCAGCTCCTCACGTGAGCTGGCGCCCACCCGCTGACAGGCCCGGTACAGGTGTCCCTCGACGCTGCGTACCGACATCACCAGCCGTTCGGCGATCTGTTTGTTGCTCAACCCGGCGACCACGAGTTCGACGATCTCGCGCTGGCGCCCCGTCAGCGGTTGGCCCGCAGGGTTGCGCAACGCCGGGGTGCACAGTCCGCCGCATTCGTCGGCGCTCTCCTTGGCGACCGCGGCCGCATAGGCGCTGCGCTTGGCCTGGCCGTGCCGGCCGAAGGCGACGGCGGCCTGTGCGGTGGCATCGGCGGCCGTCGCGCGGTCACCGAGCGCCCGGTAACCCTCTGCGGCAGCCAATAATCCGGCCCCGTCATCGGCAGCTAACGCCTCGATATGCCGGGCCACCGTCTCGGCCAGGGGCAACTTCAGCGTCTCGGCGAGCTCGCGCGCCCGCGCTGCCCCGGAGCTGTCCCCCCACTGGGCGGCGGCCTGCAGGCACGCCAGTTCATGTGTCGGCTGAGCACACCGTGCGGCATTGTCGCCTGCATCGCGCACGACGGCGATCGCCTCGGTGAGCGCCCCACCGGCGGCCAAGGTCCAGCCGGTGGCCACCGACATCGCGGTGTGCATGAACACGTAGTCGTCGGGCACCCGCCGACCGGCCCGGGCCAACGCCTCCTTCGCCTCGGTGGCCTGACCGAGTTTGGCATGCGCCTCGGCCAGCGAGAAGCAGCTGGCCACCCGTAAACCCGTTGTCACGTCATGTGTTTCGGCACCGGCGTAGGCCTCGTGCAGGTGCTTGACGGCGGTACCCAGATCGGCGCGGACCAGTTCGGCATGACCGAGCAGGTAGGCAAGGTTGGCATACACCAGGCCCGGGACCTCACGTGCCGACTCGTCCAACCGGGCCGCCATCGCCACGCATTCGTCGATCCGGCCTGTCAGCCGGCAGGCGCGGCCGTGGACCGCGCCGAACCAGAACCGCATCGGGGAGGATTCAGACGAGGTGAGGGCCCGGTCGATCGCCTGCTGCGCGACATCGTCGATCTCGTCGACGTGTCCCAGCGCACCGAGTGCCATCGTCAGAGCGATCGAGGCCATCATGGCGTGCAGGTCCGGTAGCCCATCGTATTCCAGTGCGGCCCTGGCCTTTTCCTCGGCGCTGACGCAGTGGCCCAGCACGGCATCGACGCAGGCCTGCATGGCCCGGCGTTCCATCTGCTGTTGATCGGTTTCGGTTGGGCCGGCGATCTTTTCCAGAATGGCGGCGGCGTCGCGTGGACGGCCGAGCATCCAGGCCAGGTTGGCCGCCCGCACCGTGGCCCAGTGATGGCTATCGGGCTTGCCGTCGGCGGAGATGTCACGCAGGACCGTCTCGGCCTCCTCACCGCGGCTCAGCAGGATCAGCGTCATGGCGCGCATCGGCGCGGCCGCGGGCGCGCCGCATTCGGCTGCGGCAGCGGCGAATCGGTCTGCGGCATCGGGATCGAGCAGCACCGCGGCGCACCGCGCCGCCGTCAGGTACAGATCCGGATCCGGCGGGAGGTCGGAGTGCAGCGCCAGCAGCGCGCGTCGCACGGTCTCGCGCATGTCCCCGTCGGGCGTGCGAGCCAGCCGTTGCGCGAGTCTGCCGCGGATGCGCGACAAGTGCATCTCACCGGCGGTGGCCCGGCGCAGTTCGCCGTAGAGCGGATGGGCCAGCGTGGCCATCAGCTCGCGCCCGGCCCGCTCGACGGTGACCAGATGCATCTGCTCGGCGGCCTCCAGGTCCGCGTGCTCGACGAGATCGTCGAGAACCTCGACGCTCAGCGGCTCGCACTGTGAGAGCGTGTCGAGCACGAGCGCCATACCAGGGTTCAGTTCGCCGAGCCGCCGGCCGACCATGTCGGTGATGCTCTGGGAGACAGCCACATCGCCGTTCCACATCCACACCCCCGCGGATGGGTGCATCTGCCCGGCCGCAACCTGATCTTTGACCAGTTGCAGCAGATAGAGCGCATTGCCACCGGTGAGCTTCCAGAACCGTCGGGCACTTCGGCTGTCCACCGGGCCACCGACCGCCGATTCGATCAACGTGGTGGCCGCGGTGATCGACAGCGGTTCTAGGTCGATCCGATCGAGCAGGCTGTCCTTCCACAACGCGGTCACCGCGTCGGGTTCCGGGCCGCCGGATCGTGCGGTGACGACCAGACGTACGCCCCGAGTCTGGGCGAGTTGGTGGACGACGTGCGCGGACAGCGGGTCGAGCAGGTGTGCGTCGTCGATACCGATGACGACCTTCCCGGTGCGTTGTTGCGTGACGAAGGAATCGATCACCCGGCGCACGTCGGGCAGCGGATCGCACATGCTCTGGCTGATGGACCCGGTGAACGCCCCGAGCGGGATGGCCCGCGCGGATTCGGTGGCGACGAACCAGTTGGTGCGCAGCCCCGACGCCGCGGCATGGCTGAGGGCTTCGCGGGCCAGCCGGGTCTTGCCGACACCGGCACTGCCGACGATCAGCACACCGTGATGGGTGCCCGGCCCACCAAGGGAACGACGGATCGCCGCCAGTTCTTCTTCCCGCCCCGCCAGCTTCATCTCAGCAGTTCGTTACCCGCCATCGCCGTCCTGGAAGTCGTTTGCCCAGGATATGGTGCAGAACCCGGCACCGGACGCAAATCGGGGCAATGTCGGGCGAGCAGAACCCCGGGCACACCGAATCTCGGGCCGGCCGGGCACCGGTCGGCTCGGTCTTTATCGGATCTGTCTACCGGGTAGCGTGGCGGACTTCGGTATTGCGCACCCGCATCCCGAGGTACATCGCGTTGAAGCCCAGCAGCATCACCAGTACACCGCTGATCACATGCGACCAGATCATTCCGGCCGTCGGCCCGCTGACGAACACCCACGGCGAAATGATCAGCCACACACCGAAAATGGGCAGCGTCCACGTCATGCCGTGCGCGCGGTCCAGCGCGAAGCTGAAACTCATCGACAGCAGCGCGATCGCCCCGCCCACGATCAGATCGTTCACGGTCAGCCTGCCGAAGGCGTCATAGCCGACGATCCACGGCGACAACGCGACGTACATCGCCGTCAGCAACGTCAGGCCGAAGGTGATCTGGGCGGCCATCGACTCGGCCACCCGGTCGTACCCGGCCCGCAGGGCCAGGATGTCGGGGTGCTGGTCGATCGATGAATGGACCGTACTCATCTCTTGTCCTTTCCGTTACACGGCAAGGCGTTTGGGCCTTACCGCAGCCATCCATCACCTCCCAGATTACGCCGACGCCGGCGCTGTGGCGGCCGGGTTGGGCGGCCAAGGGATCCGCCCCGGTACAGTGTCTTCAATGCGCGGGCGCAGCAACGCCGGGACGGCCGAATATGCCGGTGCCCGTGAGCAACTCGGCTGGTTCGGGATGCTCTTCGCGATGGGCCTGGTGTTCCATTTCTCCGACAGCCAGCCCCAAGCGGTGTTGCCGGTCCTGCTGGCCGCCCTGCCGGCGCTGATCTTTTTCGGATCCGTCGCCGCCACCGGGCTGGCACTGGTCGCCGGGGCGGTTGTGGCCGTGCTGAACCTGCCGGCCGCATCGAACCATCTGGTGATGAGCCTGCTGGTGGCCCTGGCCCTGGGCGGCGCCGCGGTGTGGGCCCTGGCGGACCGCAGCAGCCCGGACCGGCCCGGAAGCTTTGTCACCCGCTGGCTCCAGAGCGCGCGCAGCCCCGTCGGCCTGGTGTTGCTGGTGGTCTATCTGTTCACGGTCTTCGACAAGTTGAACACCGCCTATTTCACGCCGGCGACCTCGTGCGGAGGTGAGCTGTTCGGTCAGCTCTTCTGGCTCAACGGGGCAGACGGTGTGGTGCCCGGGCCGGTGGTGGGACAGTTCGTCGCGGTCACGACGGTGGTGATCGAGGCGGCCCTTCTGGTGTTGCTGGCGGTACCACGGTGGCGTTACCGGGGCATGCTGCTCGGGGTCGGATTCCACTCGGTACTGGCGCTGGCCTCCTTCTACGACTTCGCCACGGTGGTCTTCGCGGTGTATGTGCTGCTGGTCCCGGCGGAGGCGTTCGCCACAGAGCGGCCGGAGAAGCCACGGCGCGCGCTGCGAGTCGTCGCGCTCACCGGCTTTGCGGCGCACGTGCTGCTGAGCATGGTGTCGAGTTCGGCCGAGTCACCGGACAGCCCGCTGGGCCTGCCCTGGCACAGCCTGCTGGTGCTCACCTGGGCGGTCGCCGTCTTCCCCGTCATGTATGCGGTGTTGCAGAAGTACCGCGCCGCGCCGGCGGCCGCGGCGCGCTCCGTGGGCCGGCGCCTGCAGCCCGCCGTGCTGCTGTTGGTGCCCGTACTGGCGTTCGTCAACGGGTTGACACCGTATCTGGGGCTCAAGACCGTCGCGAACTATTCGATGTTCTCCAACCTGCGCACCGAGGACGGCGCCACCAACCACCTTCTTTCCGGGGTGAGCGCCCTCGAACTCGTCGGCTACCAACGCGACACGGTGACCGTGGTCGGACTGGAAACGCCCGATCGTCCCGGGGATCTGACGTACCTGCGACGCCAGGCCCGCTGGGTGTCGGAGGACCCGCCGGTCCGGATTCCGTGGCTGGAGTTACGCCGCAGTGTGCTGCTCTGGCGGGATGCGGGCCTCGACGGCATCGGTATCGCCTATGTGCACGACGGGGTGTCGCACGTGGTGGACGATGCGATGGCCGATCCCGTGCTCACCGCACCTCTGCCGTGGTGGCAGCGGCATCTGCTCGCCTTCCGCGCGGTGGACTCGGGGTGGGGCGCCGACGCCTGCCGTTGGTAGTCGTCAGGCCCGCAACGTGGAGGCGGCCGGCAGCAGTCGTTGCGCGCAGTCCAGCAGCACCCGGTGCAGTTCCTCGTCCGAGATGTCGTTGAGCTCGGGGTCGGTGGCACTGCCGTAGATACCCGAGGCGAGCACCGACATGCAGATCCGGCCGGTGGCGTCGGGATGGGGCCCGAGCAGGATCCCGGTGAGCCGTTCGATGGTGTCCTGGAGTTCGGCGCGACTCTGCACCAGACCGTCGATGACCGGGTCCCCGTGGAAGACGGCCGTCACCCGGCGGTGCCGCACGGCGAGATCGACCATGCCGCTGACCGCGGCTTCGCGCCGCGCATCCGGCGACGACATCGACTCGGCGATCCGGACCAACCGCATCATGTCGTCGAAGACCGGCTGGATGACCGCCAGCGCGATCTCGTCTTTCGAGTGGAACTGGTAGTAGACGGCCGCCTTGCTGACGCCGAGACGATCGGCGATCATCTGCAGCGACGTGCCGTTCACCCCGTGCTCGGCGAACAAACTGAGGGCGGCCTCGAGCACTCGTTCGCGCGCAAAGCCACGCGGCGCAACAGCCTTCGCCACAGCCGTCCCTCCGTCGCGCCGAGCGTACCCAGACGCGGGCTAAATCACAGTGTCAATAGCCGAACTAACTTGATCGCAGTTAGCCGACTGTATAAGTTTCACTTTACATCCGGCAAGGAACCTTCGGGGAGGAGTGCTGATGCCGAGCGCATGCATGGCAGATGCCGCAGATCTCCTCGACTCCTACCTTCTGGCCGCCGTCGACACGGGCATCGACCAGGTGGTGTTTCTCGCCTCCGACCTGGATCCGCGCCCTTACCAACTGCCCTGGCCGGATGGGGTCACCGTCTACGTCGTCGACGATCCGGCGATCATCGACGTCAAGACCCATGCGGTGACGGGTATCACCCCGACGGCTCCGGTGCGTAACGTGCCCGCCGCCATCAGCGGTGATTGGCCCGTCACACTGATCAGGGCCGGATTCGACGCCGAGCGGCCCACCCTCTGGAGCACCGAAGGCGTACTACCCTTCATCCCATTGCACGAGCAGTGTCGGCTCGTCGCCGACATCACCTCGCTCAGCACGCCGGGCAGCAGGCTGATCTCGGAGAGGTCGGCCAGTCCCTTCCGGGACGATTCCGGCGGGGACGCCGACGCGGAGGACCCTTGTTGGGAATCCGCCGACGCCGACATGACCACGAAGTGGCGATGGAGCTTCGCAGCCAGCCGGTACGTCACCGCGTACCTGACCTCCGAAAGGCCGACCAGGGAACATGAAGCTGCTGAAACGGTTCTGGATCCCTTTGATCATCACCGCGGTGGTCGTGGTGGGCGGCTTCACGGTGATGCGGGTGCGCACGTTCTTCGGCGCCGGCGACGGCTCGGGCATCTCCAGCGCCAAGGTCGATGACACCAAGCCGTTCGACCCCAAGGTCGTGGTCTATGAGATCTACGGCGA
>NZ_MBEJ01000073.1 GCF_001953975.1 Mycobacterium sp. NS-7484 | reverse complement strand
TCGCCGGCCAACAGGGTCAGCATCTCCGAACAACCCGCCTCGACCTTCACGGTGGCCAGATCGTCACCCCGAGTCGGCCCGCGGTTGACGATGGCCACCGGGATACCGCAGGCGGCGGCGTGACGTACGAAGCGGTAACCGGAATAGACCGTCAGCGACGAGCCGGCCACCAACAGTGCCTGTGCCGCATCGATCAGTGAATAGACGTGCTCCACACGGTCTTTGGGGACATTTTCGCCGAAGTACACGATGTCGGGTTTGAGCATCCCGCCACAGGCCGGGCAGTCTCGGATGACGAAGGAATCGGTGTCGTCGACCATGGCGTCGGCGTCCGGTGCGACGGCGATCCCACCGACCTGTTCGGCACGCTCGGCGAATCCGGGATTGAGCGCCTCCAGGTCCTCGGCCAGCGCGGCCCGGCTCATCGTGTGGCCGCAGTCCAGACAGATCACCTGCGCGTAGGTGCCGTGCAGATTCACCACCGAGCGGCTCCCGGCCTTGGTGTGCAGCAGGTCGACGTTCTGCGTGATCAATCCCGTGACGACTCCGGCGGTTTCCAGCGCAGCCAGGGCGCGGTGTCCGGCGTTGGGCATGGTCTGGTCCATGTGGCGCCAGCCGACGTGGTTGCGCGCCCAGTACCGCCGGCGGAACTCGGGATCGGAGGTGAACTGCCGGATCGTCATCGGATTGCTCGGTGGCGAATCGGGACCGCGGTAGTCGGGAATCCCGGAGTCGGTCGACATTCCGGCCCCAGTCAGCACCGCGACCCGGCAACCCTGCAGCAGGGCTACGAGTTCGGGTGCGTCCACCCTCGCCAGGATAGGCCGCCGGTCAGAGGAGGCATTTGGCGGCGGGCAGGATCTCGGCACTCATGTTGCGGCGCATCATCTCGACCGCCGCGGCACCCAGCTCGGCGTCGATGTGGGCGACGCCGTCACTGGGAATCACCACGTCATAGTGCCGGACGTAGGCATCCAGGGCGCTGTAGAGGATGCACTGTTCGGTGACCTGCCCGGCCAGCACCACCCGCTTGGTGTTCAACCGGCCCAGCAGGTAATCCAGCGCCGTGGCGTAGAAGACGCTGTGGCGCACCTTGCTCAGCATCAGGGCATCGTCTGCGGGCACGATCGGCCGCACCAGTTCCGGGTGCTCCCCGTCCAGTGCGGCGGCGATGATGTCGCTGAATTGCGCGGTGAAATCGCCGTAGTTGTCGTTGACGTAGATCAGGTCGACGTCGTCGCGTGCGCGTGCGCCACCGATCAGCTCGACCAGCGGGTCGATGATCGGCGCCACGTTCGGCGCCAGGTGTTCGGCATCTTCGTGCCGGTAGTGGTTGAGCATGTCGACGATCACGACGGCGGTATCGCTCATGACTCAATTGATACCCAGTCGCCCGATCTTGACACTTTTCGGGCAACAATGGAGCCGATGGACTTCTACAGCGCCTACCGCCATGGTTTCGCCAGAGTTGCCGCCTGCACCCACCACACCGCGTTGGCGGATCCGCCGGCCAACGCCGAATCGGTGCTGCGCCTCGCGCAGGACTGCCACGACGACGGGGTGGCCGTCGCGGTCTTCCCGGAACTGACGCTGTCGGGCTATTCGATCGACGACATCGTGATGCAGGATGCGCTGCTGGAGTCGGTGGAGCAAGCGCTGATCGAGATCGTCGCGGCCTCGGTGGTGTTGACACCGGTACTCGTGGTCGGTGCGCCGCTGCGGCATCGGCACCGCATCTACAACACGGCGGTGGTCATCCACCGCGGTGCGGTGCTCGGCGTGGCACCCAAGTCCTATCTGCCGACCTACCGCGAGTTTTACGAGCGTCGGCAGATGGCCCCTGGTGACGATCAGCGCGGCACCATCCGGGTCGCCGGCGCCGACGTGCCGTTCGGTCCCGACCTGTTGTTCGTCGCCGCCGACGTGCCGGGCCTGGTGCTGCACGTCGAGGTCTGCGAGGACATGTTCGTGCCGATCCCGCCGAGCGCGCAGGCTGCACTGGCCGGTGCGACGGTGTTGGCCAACCTGTCGGGCAGCCCGATCACCGTCGGCCGCGCCGAGGACCGTTGCCTGTTGGCCCGCTCGGCCTCGTCGCGGTGTCTGGCCGCCTACGTCTATGCCGCCGCCGGCGAGGGGGAGTCGACCACCGATCTGGCCTGGGACGGTCAGACCATGATCTGGGAGAACGGGCTGCTGCTCGCCGACAGTGAGCGTTTCCCCCGCGGGGAGCGCCGCGCAGTGGCCGATGTGGATCTGGAGCTGCTGCGTTCCGAGCGGGTGCGCATGGGCACGTTCGACGACAATGCTCGACACCACAGCGACGACGTGACTGCGTTCCGCCGTATCGAGTTCCAACTCGACCCGCCCACGGGTGACATCGGATTGCGGCGCGAGGTCGAGCGTTTCCCGTTCGTCCCGTCGAATGCCGCCCGCCTGCAGCAGGATTGCTACGAGGCCTACAACATCCAGGTGTCGGGTCTGGAGCAACGGCTGCGGGCGCTGAACTTCCCCAAGGTCGTGATCGGGGTGTCCGGCGGTCTGGATTCCACCCACGCCCTGATCGTCGCGGCGCGGGCGATGGACCGCGAAAACCGCCCACGCAGTGACATTCTGGCGTTCACGCTGCCCGGGTTCGCCACCGGTGACCGCACCAAGAACAATGCAATCGAGTTGAGCCGGGCCCTGGGGGTGACGTTCGAAGAAATCGACATCAAGCAGACCGCGCAACTCATGCTCACCGAGATGGGGCATCCGTTCGGCCGCGGTGAGAAGGTCTACGACGTCACCTTCGAGAACGTGCAGGCCGGCCTGCGTACGGACTACCTGTTCCGGTTGGCTAACCAGCGTGGCGGCATCGTGCTGGGCACCGGCGATCTCTCGGAACTGGCGCTCGGGTGGTCGACGTATGGCGTCGGCGATCAGATGTCGCACTACAACGTCAACGGCGGGGTGCCGAAAACTCTTATCCAGCACCTGATCCGGTGGGTGATCTCCTCAGGGCAGTTCGGTGAGGAGGACTCTGACGTCAACACGGTGCTGCAGTCGGTGCTGGACACCGAGATCAGCCCCGAACTGGTTCCCACCGGGGAGGACGAGGAGATCCAGAGCAGCGAGGACAAGGTCGGCCCGTATGTGCTGCAGGACTTCTCACTGTTCCAGGTGCTGCGGTACGGGTTCCGGCCATCGAAGGTGGCGTTTTTGGCCTGGCATGCCTGGCATGACCGCGACCACGGAGACTGGCCGGCCGGATACCCCGAGGACAAGCGACCGGCATACTCCCTCAAGGAGATTCGGCACTGGCTGCAGGTGTTTGCCCAGCGGTTCTACTCGTTCTCTCAGTTCAAACGCTCGGCGCTGCCCAACGGCCCCAAGGTGTCCCATGGTGGTTCCTTGTCGCCCCGGGGTGATTGGCGCGCACCGTCGGACATGTCGGCACGGATCTGGCTCGACGAGATCGAGCGCGAGATTCCGGAGAGCTAGCGCTACAGCCGGCCGTCGGCACGCAGCTGCGGGTGCACCCACTCCGGTGAGCGGCGTTCCTTGAACGCCCGGAAGCCCTCGACGGCCTCGTCGCCGCTGTAGCTGGCCTTCATGCCGATCCGGTCGTAGAGGCCCATGTAGCTGTCCAGGCTGGACTTGACGACGCCGCGGGCGCGGGGCGCGGTGCGGCAGCACTGGGCCAGCACTTCGGTTGCGGCAGTGAGCAATTCGTCGTGCGGCACGACCCGGGCGACCATGCCCCAGTCGACCGCCTCGGCCGCGGTCAGCGTGCGGCCGGTGAACATCAGGTCGCGGGTGCGCACCGGGCCGATCAGCCGGGCCAGCATCTGGCTGTAGTAGGTGTCGGCGATGCCGCGGTACAACTCGGGCACCCGGAACGTGGCGCGGTCGCTGACCACGGCCACGTCGCTGCAGATCGCGATCTGCAGCCCACCGCCCTGACACAGTCCGTTGACCGCACTCACCACGGGTTTGACCGACTGACGCAGGGTTTCGAACGGGGTGACGTCCATCGACAGCGCCGCACCGAAACTCATCCAGTCGTCGACACCGTTGCCGCCGCCGAGGTCGCCGCCCGGGGCGAACACGTCGCCGGTACCGGTGATCAGCAGGCCGGCCAGGTCCGGATCGGCCTCGACATGGGTGACCGCATACCGGATGCCGAAGTACATCGCCGGGGTCATCGCGTTGCGGGCCTCGGGCCGGTCCAGGGTGACCACGCCGAACGGGCCCTGACGGTCGAACTTGAGGTACGGCGTGCCCAGCCAGTCGCCTTCGGGCGGTCGCGGCGAGAGTCCCTGCGTCATGCCGGCGACTATAACGGCAACGGTATCGGCTTCAGCGGACGCGGTTCAGTGCTTCAGGACGGCATCGATGTCAGCGGCACAGGGGGCGCAGTTGCCGGCCCCGCGGACCAGGGTGGCCAGCGCGCCGGCGGCACAGGCGCGTCGCAGCGCCGGTTCGTGGCCGGTGCTCCAGCCCGCGGCCAGCACCCCGGCGAAGACGTCACCGGCGCCGGCCGTGTCCAGGGCGCGCACCGCGGGTGCGGGTACGTCGAACCGTTCGTCGGGCCCCAGATAGCTGGCGCCGCGCTTGCCCCGGGTGATCACCAGGTGCCGTACCGGCCAGTGCCAGTCGGCGGCCTCGGTCTCGTTGACCACCACGACGTCCACCAACTCCGACAGGGCCAGTAAATGGTGCGCCGCGGTGCCCGGGGGCGAGGCGTTGAGCATGACGACCGCGCCGGCGGCCTTGGCCAGTTTGGCCGCTGCGACCGCGGTGGCGACGGGGATCTCCAGTTGGATCAACACCACTTCGCTCCACACGATGGCGCTGTGTGCGGCGGGCGAATCCACGTCGAGGTGGGCGTTGGCGCCCGGCGCCACCACGATGCTGTTCTCACCGACGGCGTCGACGAGGATGGCCGCCGATCCGCTTGGGCCAGGTATGCATGTCACCGCGTCGGAACCGACTCCGTTGGCCTGCAGGTGGCGGCGCAGGGACTCGCCGGCGGCGTCGTCACCAACGGCAGCCACGAGTGCGACGTCGGCGCCGGCCCGTGCAGCGGCCACGGCCTGGTTGCCACCCTTACCGCCGGGTGCGGACGTCAGTGACGAGGCCAGCACCGTCTGGCCCGGTCGCGGCAGAGTGTTGACGACGAACGTCTGGTCAGCATTGATGCTCCCAACCACGCACACCCGCGAAGCCGTCATGCCCACAACGCTAACGCCGCGGGGCACTGACACGTGTCGAAGTGCCTGAACACCTCCGATACCCTGGGGCAATGAGCGTGCAGACACCGTCCGTCAACGCCGGAACGCAGGACCTCCGCGGGCAGGTACACGAGGCCGCGCGGCGGGCCCGCGTCGCCGCCCGCACCCTGGGCACCTTGAGTGCCGAGACCAAGAACCGTGCCCTGCACGCCGCCGCCGACAGCGTGCTGGCCCATGTCCACGAGGTGCTGGCCGCCAACGCCGCTGATCTCGACGCCGCTCGCCAGGCCGGCACGCCGGAGGCGATGTTGGATCGCCTGGCGCTCAATCCGCAACGGGTCGACGGCATCGCCGCCGGGCTGCGTCAGGTCGCCGGCCTGCCCGATCCGGTCGGTCAGGTGATCAGCGGCCGCACCCTGCCCAACGGCTTGCAGTTGCGCCAGCAGCGGGTGCCGCTCGGCGTGGTCGGCATGGTCTACGAAGGCCGGCCCAACGTCACGGTGGACGCCTTCGGGCTCACCCTGAAATCCGGCAATGCCGCTCTGTTGCGCGGCAGTTCGTCTGCCGCGCAATCCAATCAGGCCCTGGTGACCGCGCTGCGTTCGGCGCTGAGCTCGGTAGATCTGCCGACCGACGCGGTGCAGTTGTTGCCCAGCCACGACCGGGCCAGCGTCACGCACCTGATCCAGGCCCGGGGTCTGGTCGACGTGGTGATCCCGCGCGGGGGAGCCGGCCTGATCGAGGCTGTTGTGCGCGACGCCCAGGTGCCCACGATCGAGACCGGCGTCGGCAATTGCCATGTCTACGTTGATTCCTCGGCCGACATCGAATTGGCCGAAAAGATCCTGCTGAACTCCAAGACCCGGCGCCCCAGCGTCTGCAATGCCGCCGAGACGCTGTTGGTGGACCGGGCGTTGGAGGCCACTGCGCTGCCCAGGCTGACCGCTGCGCTGCGCCAGGCCGGGGTCACCGTGCATGCCGATCCCAGCGACGAAGAGCTGCACGCCGAGTTCCTCTCGATGGACATCGCCGTGGCCCTGGTGGACGGAGTCGACGGGGCCATTGCCCACATCAACGAGTACGGCACCGGGCACACCGAGGCCATCGTGACGACGAATCTTGCTGCGGCCCAGCGTTTCACCGAACAGGTGGACGCGGCCGCGGTGATGGTCAACGCGTCCACCGCGTTCACCGACGGAGAGCAGTTCGGCTTCGGCGCCGAGATCGGCATCTCCACCCAGAAGCTGCATGCCCGCGGACCGATGGGCCTGCCCGAACTGACCTCGACCAAGTGGATCGTGTGGGGAGACGGTCAGACCCGCCCGGCCTAGCCGCCGACCAGATACAGACCAGGAGACCACATGAGCGTGCCCGCGCGCCCCGCGCCGTTGTTCGCCGACATCGACGATGTCGGGCGCCGGCTGGCCGAGACCGGCTATCTCGCCGACACCGCCACCGCGACAGCGGTGTTCCTCGCCGATCGGCTGGGCAAACCGCTGCTCGTGGAGGGGCCTGCCGGTGTCGGCAAGACCGAGCTGGCCCGCGCAGTCGCGGCCAGCACCGGTTCCGAACTGGTGCGCCTGCAGTGCTACGAGGGCGTCGACGAGGCCCGGGCACTGTACGAGTGGAACCACGCCAAGCAGATCCTGCGGATCCAGGCCGGGCAGAATGCCGCCGGCGGTGACTGGGACCAGACCAAGATGGACGTGTTCAGCGAGGAGTTCCTGCTGACCCGTCCGCTGCTGACCGCGATCAAACGCACCGACCCGACCGTGTTGCTGGTCGACGAGACGGACAAGGCTGACATCGAGATCGAGGGCCTGCTGTTGGAGGTGCTGTCGGACTTCGCGGTGACCGTGCCGGAACTCGGCACGATCACCGCGGAGCGGCCCCCGTTCGTGGTGCTCACGTCCAACGCCACCCGTGAGCTCTCCGAGGCGCTCAAGCGTCGTTGCCTGTTCCTGCACATCGACTTCCCGGATGCCGATCTGGAGCGTCGCATCCTGCTGTCGCGGGTTCCCGACCTGCCCGAGCACATCGCGGCCGAACTCGTCCGCATCATCGGGGTGCTGCGCGGCATGCAACTCAAGAAGCTGCCGTCGGTGGCCGAGACCATCGACTGGGGCCGCACCGTGCTGGCGCTGGGAATGGACACCATCGACGACGCGATGATCGCCGCCACCCTGGGCGTGGTGCTCAAACACCAGTCCGACCAGGTCAAGGCGGCCGGCGAGTTGAAGCTGAACTGATGGTGCCCCGCAGGGTTCGACCGTCCCAGCCGCTGGCCCCGCACGGGCTGCCGGGGCATCTTGTCGAGTTCGTCGAAGCCCTTCGCGGACAAGGGATCTCCGTCGGTCCGTCGGAGACGGTGGACGCCGGCCGGGTGATCACGGTGTTGGGCCTGGGGGACCGGGACGCGTTGCGGGAGGGCATCGCCTGCGCGGTGCTGCGACGCGCCGATCACCGCGACACCTACGACGCGATGTTCGATCTGTATTTCCCGGCGGCGCTGGGAGCACGCACGGTCCTCTCCGACGACGAGGGGGCCGACGGTGGCGAGGGGCAGCCCCAACTGCCGCCCGAGGACATCGAGGCCATGCGCGAGGCGCTGGTGCAGATGCTGGCCGACAACGAAGACCTGGCCAACCTCGACGACCGGCTCGCGGCCATGATCGCGCGCATCGTCGAGGCGTACGGCCGGTACAACTCCAGCCGCGGCCCGTCGTACTCGTCGTATCAGGCGCTCAAGGCGATGAGTCTGGACGATCTGGAGGGCCGGCTGCTGGCCGGGCTGCTCGCGCCGTATGGCGACGAGCCCACGCCCACGCAGGAGGAGATCGCCAAGGCGCTGGCCGCCCAGCGCATCGCGCAGCTGCGCAAGATGGTCGAGTCCGAGACCAAGCGGCGCACCGCCGAGCAACTGGGCCGCGAGCACGTGCAGATGTACGGGGTGCCGCAGCTGGCCGAGAACGTGGAGTTCCTGCGGGCCTCGGGCGAGCAGCTACGTCAGATGCGCAAGACGGTGCAGCCGTTGGCCCGCACCCTGGCGACCCGGCTGGCCGCGCGGCGACGCCGGTCCCGCTCCGGGGAGATCGACCTGCGCAAGACCCTGCGCAAATCGATGTCCACCGGCGGCGTGCCGATCGACGTGGTGC
>NZ_MBEJ01000072.1 GCF_001953975.1 Mycobacterium sp. NS-7484 | reverse complement strand
TGCTGGAGCCGGTGCGGGCGCAGGTGCGCCTGGAGCGGGTGCCGGCGCGGGGGCCGGCGCCGGGGGGGCCGGTACCGGATCCGCATACGCCACCGTCGGCAGCGCTACCGCCGCCGCCGTCGCGCCGGTGATCGCGGCCAACGCCAGCTTCTTCGACAGACCTCTGCGCCGATGAGACATCGCGTCCGACTCGTCCATGGGGAAGAAACTACCGTGTTACCGCCGTGACGCAAGTGTGAGTTGCTCTTAGAGTGTTCAAACGAGAATTTGCCGCACTTCGAAAGATCCCACCTGAACGCGGGTATGACGCGTTGCTGGCACACGCGGGCCCCAGGCGCCACGCCGAGCCTGGCAACCCACCCCCTGCACCCGCCTCGACGGGCCTTCAACAGATGAGTCGAACCCACCCCGGCCGGCGTTACGCGCGCCGTGCGGGGTGGACCGCCACCTCTTGGGCCTTCACCGCGAAATAGACCGTGTCCCCCGGCGCCAAGCGCAGCTCAGCCGCTGACTCCGCCGTGACGTCGGCGGCCAGGCCGGGCGCGCCGTCGGGTTGTTCCTCGGCCCGCACCCGGATACCCGGACCCCTGCTGTCGAGCTCGGCCACCGTCACCGCCACCGTGTTACGCGGACTGCCATGGGGCTGCTGGCGGTACACCGCGACCGACGACGGCGAGAAGACCGCCACCGCCGGCGTGCCCGGTGGCATCTCGACCGCCGGCGTGCCGTGCCAGGTCGCGGACCAGGAGGTGGCCAGCGCACCGTCGGCAGTTACCGTCCCGCCGACCAGGTTCACCCCGGCGAACCGGGCCGCAAAATGACTCCGAGGTGCCGCCAATACCTCTGTGGCTGAACCGTTTTCGACTATGCGACCAGCGTCGACAACCACCACCCGATCGGCCAGGGTCAGCACGTCGAGCAGGTCATGGGTGATCAGCACGGCGCATCTGCCGGCAGCGGCCAGCACCCGCCGCAAAACCCTGCGCATCGATGCCGCCACCGCCACGTCCAGCCCGGCCAGCGGTTCGTCCAGCAAGAGCACCTCGGGATCGGCGGCCAACGCCCGGGCCAGCGCCACCCGCTGAGCCTGACCGCCGGACAACCCGCGCGGGCGACGGCCTGCCAGCTCTGTCGCATCCACCTCTGCTAACCAGTGCCGGGCTTTCTCGTGCGCGGCCCGCCGACCGAGCCCACCGGCACGGGCGCCGAATGCGACATTGGCCAGCACGCTCAGGTGCGGGAACAGCAGCGAATCCTGCAACAACAGGCCCGTGCGGCGGGCATGCGTCGGTACGTGCACGCCCGCCGCGGTGTCGGTCAGAACCCGGTCACCCACCGAGATGCGTCCCGCATCGAGTGCGACCAGCCCCGCAATCGCGTGCAGCGTGGTCGACTTTCCCGCACCGTTGGGGCCCAGCACCGCCAGCACCTCCCCCGGCGCCACATCGAATTCGATGTCAAGGCAGCGGCTTTCGACGACGGCCCGCACCTGCAGCGTCACCCCCAGCCCCCTGCCCGCAACCGGCGGCTGCCCAGCCCGACAACCACCACGGCGGCCACGGCGACCAGCAGCACCGACAACGCCACGGCGGCGTCGGCGTCGCTCTCGCGCTGCAGATAGATCTCTAACGGCAGCGTGCGGGTGACACCCTGCCGTGATCCCGCAAACGTCAGCGTCGCGCCGAACTCGCCGAGTGAGCGCGCGAAGGCGAGCACGGCACCCGAGACCAACCCCGGCCGCAACAGTGGCAGCGTCACCCGCCACCACACCGTCGCAGGCGAGGCGCCCAGCGTCGCGGCGACGACCTCGAAATCGGCTCCCGCGGTACGTGCGGCCCCCTCCAGGGAGATCACCAGGAAAGGCAACGAGACAAAGGTCTGCGCCAGCACCACCGCAACCGTCGTGAAAGCGATCTGCACGCCCGCGGCCTCCAGATACCGGCCGATCAGTCCCAGCCGACCGAATGCGTACAGCAGCGCGATGCCGCCCACCACCGGAGGCAGCACCAGGGGCAACAGGATCAACGGACGTACGACGCGGGTGACGGGCCCCTCGGCGCGGGCGAGCACCAACGCCAGCGGAACCCCGAACAGCACGCACAACGCCGTGCTGGCCAACGAGGTCTGCAGGCTGAGCCGCAGAGCCGCGGTCGAGGACTCACTGGAGATCAACGAACCGAACTGCGGCCAGTCCACCTTGGCCACCATCGCCACGAGAGGCAGCACCACGAATATCGTGCCGAGCGCCGCAGGTAGATAGATCCAGCGCGGCAGTGGCGGCGGATTCGTCACGATGGGCCCACGCCTGCCACGTCGACGCAGGTCGCAGCGTTGGGTCCGATCATTGCCGCAACCTTATTCGAGGCCGCACCGGGCGCGCCGGTTTCACCACCTAGCTACCGTCCAGTAACATCGACGGGGATCGCCCCCGTCCGGCGCGGCGATCCCCGGGTACATGGAGGTACATCATGGCGGAGGTGCTGGTCACCGGCGGTGACACCGAACTCGGCCGCGTGATCGCGGCAGGTTTCCTGGATGCCGGCCACAATGTGATCATCGCCGGCGCGCGCCGCGAAGATCTGGAGCTGAACGCCAAGCAGCTCGACATCTCCTCGATCGTGTTCGACAACACAGATCCGGCAAGCGTCGAGAACGCCCGCACCCTGTTCCCCCATCACATCGACACCCTGGTCAATGTCCCGGCGCCGCTGTTCGAGGCCAAGGACCCGCGCACGTTCACCCTGGCCGATCTGGCCGGCGCGTGGCACAACGCGCTCGATGCCACCGTGGTCTCGGCGGCGTTGACCGTGCAGATCGTCGGCGACCACCTGCGGTCCGGCGGATCGATCATCAACGTGGTTGCCGCCAGTCCGCGCGATGGCAGCGCCGACGCTGCCATCAAGGCGGCCCTCAGCGATTGGACAGCCGGTCAGGCCGCGTACTTCGGCACCAGGGGAATCACCGTCAACGCCGTGGCGCCCGGCCTCACCGCCGAGCCCGGATACGATGGCCTCGGTACCACCCCGCCGTCAACGGCGGACGAATTCGCCCGCCTGGCAGTCTTTTTGAGCACACCGGCAGCTCGCCACATCACCGGACAGACGATGCACGTCAGTCGCGGTGCCATGGCAACTCTGGGATAGCGCGCTAGGGTCGGAACAGTGACAATCCGACTCGGACTCCAGATACCCAATTTCTCCTACGGCACCGGCGTTTCCGAACTCTTTCCGACCGTCATCGCCCAGGCACAGGAAGCCGAGGCCGCCGGCTTCGACTCCGTCTTCGTGATGGACCACTTCTATCAACTGCCGCAGATCGGTACTCCCGACCAGCCGATGCTGGAGGCCTACACCGCGCTCGGCGCACTGGCGACCGCAACCGAACGCGTCCAACTCGGCACGCTGGTCACAGGCAACACCTACCGCAACCCGACCCTTCTCGCCAAGGCCATCACCACGCTCGACGTGATCAGCGCCGGCCGCGCAATCCTCGGCATCGGCACCGGCTGGTTCGAGCTCGAGCACGACAGCCTCGGCTACGAATTCGGTACCTTCACCGAACGTTTCAAGAAACTGGACGAAGCACTGCAGATCATTCTGCCGATGCTCGAGGGCCGGCGCGCGACCTTCAGCGGCACGTACTACCGGACCGAGGAGGCGTTCGCCGAACCCCGCTTCCGGGACCACATCCCACTGATGATCGGCGGCAGCGGCGAGAAGAAGACCATTCCGCTGGCGGCTCGATTCTTCGACCACCTCAACGTGATCGCCGGATTCGACGAACTACCCCGCAAGGTGGAAGTTGCCAAGCAGCAATGCGAGGCGATCGGCCGTGACCCGGCAACTCTGGAGACCAGCATGCTGGTGTTCACGATGATCGACGACAACATCACCGCCGACATGATCCCCGACGAGGTCAAGCAACAAGTGGTGTTCGGCAGCGCAGAGCAGGTGGCCGAACAGGTCAAGACCAAGATTCTCGACGCCGGAATCGACGGAGTGATCCTGAGCCCGACCACCCACCTCACCGGTTACAACCCCGGGGGCATCACGGCCGTCGCCGAGGTGTTGAAGCCGATGATATCCGGGTAGACATTCGGTTCGGTGGGCATCTCGCCGCACCCGAGGGAATGATGCCGACTAACCTGTCGGTTGTATCGAGTGGCAAACACGTCCGCGAGGAGCAGCAATGAGCCATCCCGGAGCTACGGCATCGGATCGGCATAAAGTAGTCATCATCGGATCGGGCTTCGGCGGTCTGACCGCCGCCAAGACCCTCAAACGTGCCGACGTCGACGTCAAGCTGATCGCCCGCACCACGCATCACCTGTTTCAGCCTCTTCTCTACCAGGTGGCCACCGGCATCATCTCCGAAGGCGAGATCGCCCCGGCCACCCGGGTGATCCTGCGCAAGCAGAAGAATGCCCAGGTGCTGCTGGGTGACGTCACCCACATCGACCTGGAGAAGCGGACGGTCGACTCCGTCCTGCTGGGGCACACGTACTCGACGCCCTACGACAGTCTCATCATCGCTGCCGGTGCCGGGCAGTCGTACTTCGGCAACGATCATTTCGCCGAGTTCGCGCCCGGTATGAAGTCCATCGACGATGCGCTGGAGCTGCGCGGGCGCATCCTGGGCGCGTTCGAGCAGGCTGAACGGTCCAGCGACCCGGTGCGTCGCGCCAAGCTTTTGACGTTCACGGTGGTGGGCGCAGGTCCGACCGGCGTCGAAATGGCTGGGCAGATCGCCGAATTGGCCGATCAGACGCTCCGCGGCAGTTTCCGCCACATCGATCCGACCGAGGCCAGGGTGATCCTGCTCGACGCCGCGCCGGCCGTGCTCCCGCCCATGGGAGACAAGCTCGGCCGCAAGGCCCGCGAACGGCTGGAGAAGATGGGGGTCGAGGTTCAGCTCGGCGCCATGGTGGTCGACGTCGACCGTAACGGGCTGGCGGTCAAGGATTCCGACGGCACCATCCGGCGCATCGAATCGGCGTGCAAAGTGTGGTCGGCCGGGGTCTCGGCCAGCCCACTGGGCAAAGACCTGGCCGAGCAGTCCGGAGTCGAGCTCGACCGTGCCGGCCGGGTCAAGGTGCAGCCCGACCTGACCTTGCCGGGTCATCCCAACGTGTTCGTGGTCGGCGACATGGCCGCTGTCGAGGGGGTGCCCGGCGTCGCGCAGGGCGCGATCCAGGGCGGGCGGTACGCCGCCAAGCTGATCAAGCGTGAGGTCAGCGGCACCAGCCCGAAGATCCGGGCCCCGTTCGAGTACTTCGACAAGGGGTCGATGGCCACGGTGTCGCGGTTCTCGGCAGTGGCCAAGGTCGGCAAGCTGGAGTTCGCCGGGTTCTTCGCCTGGCTGTGCTGGCTGGTCCTGCACCTGGTGTACCTGGTGGGCTTCAAGACCAAGATCGTCACGCTGTTGTCGTGGACGGTGACGTTCCTGAGCACCAAGCGCGGTCAGCTCACCATCACCGAGCAGCAGGCCTACGCGCGCACCAGGATCGAGGAGCTCGAGGAGATCGCGGCCTCCGTACAGGAAACCGAGAGAGCGGCGTCCTAGCCGTTTGTGGTCTCTGGTGGCAGCCGGTCACCCTGCCAGGTGGCCAGGCTGCCGCCACGAGCCAGCTCCAATACCGTTCCGGCCGTCTCGAATGAGGTTGCAGGGTAACGCAGTTCGCTGATGCAGGCGCGCGGCGCGGCGATCGCGTCGTCTCCCACGGCGCCACAGCCCAGCTCGATGCGATGACGCAACAGCGGCACCGACTCCACATCGGCATGCAACGCACCCGACCAGAAGCCCACGCGCTCACCGGTTCTGCCGATCTGGATGCGCTCACGAATGCGCACGTGCGCGGATTCGGTGAGCTGCAGCCGCGTCGCGCTGCGGTGCACCGAATTACCGGCCACCACCGTCGGCTCCGGATCGAGATCCAACTGCCCTGCCACGTCGAGCTCCCAACCCGCTGTCGATTCACGCGTGTGGGCACCCGGCAGTGCCATCGTGGCCGCGACCGTGCGAATCCGCAGGCGGGCACCGGCTTCCACCACCACACGCACCGTGACGGTGTCACCGCCCAGCGGCGTGGCGGCGGTGGAGACGAGGTGGACGGTGTCGGGCCCGGTACGGCGGCCGGCCAACCCGCCGGTGGCCTCGATTCGCGGTATCCGCCCCGGGGTGGCCACGATGACGACGGTGGAGTCCATCATGTCGAGGAGGCCTGGACAACCTTCAGCTGTTCGCGCACCCAGTCCAGCACGGGCCCCGACGACGGGTCCTCGGTGAGAGAGATGAGCGCCGTCGGCCGGTCCGCGCGCACCTTGGCCGCGTCGCGACGCATGACGTCCAGATCCGCACCGACGAGCGGGGCCAGATCAGTCTTGTTGACCACCAACAGATCCGAGAACGTCACGCCCGGGCCGCCCTTGCGCGGCACCTTGTCGCCGCCGGCGACGTCGATGACGAAGATCTGCACGTCGATCAGACCCGATGAGAATGTCGCGGTGAGGTTGTCGCCACCGGATTCGACGAGGATCAGATCAAGTCTCGGGTTCGCCTCGATCAGGTCTTCGATCGCATCGAGGTTGGCGGTGATGTCGTCGCGGATCGCGGTGTGCGGGCAGCCTCCGGTCTGCACCGCGGCGATCCGCTCGTCCGGAAGCCCCCCGTGC
>NZ_MBEJ01000071.1 GCF_001953975.1 Mycobacterium sp. NS-7484 | reverse complement strand
TCAACCGCGAGCTTTTGCTGCTCTACATCGCCACCGGCCTGCTGGCCGCCAGCATCTGTTTCCCCATCCGGGATGACACCGAGATCGTGGCGTTCATGTGGCTGTTGGACCTCGACAAGGTGTTGCCGCAGGAGCTCATCGAGCGGTACTGCACCCGGCTGGCGCGGGTGCTGACGCAACGGCGCGGACGCGAGGCGCCGTCCGCGCAGCCGTCGGCGGCACTGATCCAGAAGCTGCTGGCTGGCCGGCGCGATGTCTTGGCCGACGTCGACCCGGCCCTGCAGCGGCGACGGTACGCCGTCGTTGCCCACTACCCGTGCGACGGTCAAGACTTCGACCTGATCCGGGTCTATCGGCAGATCGCTGGTGCCACAACCGATCTCGGGGTGAGCCTGGCAGCAACCACCGAGCTCTACGGCTGTTCGGTCGGGGTCTTCCAGAGTGAGTCGAGTGACGGTCTCACCCGCTTGGCTGACTGGTTGCTCGACGAAACCAGGCGTTTCGTCGTACCCGCAGCCGGGCGGTCGGCCTGCGGAGTCAGCGACTTCGGAGAGTTGAGCCAGGTGCGGCAGCTGTTCGCCCGGGCGGGGCAGGCCGCATTTCTGTGTCTGCAGCTGTATCGCGCGGAAAGCGTACTGAGTTGGGCGCAGGTCCAGCCGTTCGCGTTGTTGCTCAACCAAACCGCTCCGGCGGCCGGGCCCACCGCCGCCCTGGCCGCGTTGCTTCGTGACCCGGACAGCTTCGCCTTCGACACCGTCGGCGCCGTGCTGTGTTCGGGACGCGATCAGAGTCCGGCCGAGATTCTGCACGTGCACCGCACAACCCTGCACTACCGGTTGCAGCAGATCGTCGAGCTCACCGGGCTCGACTTGGCGGTTCCCGCTGATCGGTTCCTTGCCGTCGGGGTGTGGCTC
Source organism: Mycobacterium sp. NS-7484 (assembly GCF_001953975.1). Classification (GTDB taxonomy): domain Bacteria; phylum Actinomycetota; class Actinomycetes; order Mycobacteriales; family Mycobacteriaceae; genus Mycobacterium. The sequence goes on along the minus strand of NZ_MBEJ01000071.1, from coordinate 8,313 downwards.
GGTGCCGCGCTGAATAGGTCGCCGTTGGCACAGTTGGTTGCCTCGATGTGCTGAGATTGGCTCATGCCTGAGCAAAGTCCCGAGCCTGCCGTCACCGCGCGTGGGATCACCATGCGTGGACCCTGGGGTCCGGTCTATGGTCCGATCGATCTGGACATCGCCGACGGCGGCGTCACCGTGTTGGTCGCGCCGGCGGGCACCGGCCGCACCGCGTTGCTGATGACACTGGCCGGCCGGATGAAAGCGGTCAGCGGTCAGCTGAGCGTGTTCGGACGCACTCGGGCGACCGATATCTTCCGGTCCGCCGCGCTGGCCGGGATCGACGAGCTCGACACCGTGTCGGAGTCGGTGACGGTCCGCGATCTGGTCACCGAGCAACGCCGTTGGGACGCACCCTGGTACACCCTGGTGGCCCGCTCCCGTCGAGAGGACCTGGCCGCGCTGTGCGCCCCGGTGTTCGGCGATCTGCCCTTGCCGTCGCTGACGGAGTACTTCGACGGGCTGACCGAGCTCGATCAAATCCTGTTGCGGATCGCGCTGGCCAATACCGCGACCCCGCCGTTGCTCGTGGTCGGCAATCTCGACCATCTGACCGATGACCGTAATCGAGATGTTCTGTTGGAGCGCTTGATCGCACTGGGAGAGAACCAAACCGTGGTCACCGCGACGGTCAACGGGGTGCCGGATCATCTGGCCTCGGCGGTGCGAGCCCAGATCACCGTGCCCAACACCACTCCGGCCGAGCTGGCCGGTGCGCAGAAAGGCGGCAAGTAGTCATGTTGGCCGGAATGTCGTTGGGCACCGACCTCAAGCGTTTCTCCCGCGGCACGATGCCACGAATTGCGCTGGTGACGGTCATCCTGTTGCCGCTGCTGTACGGGGCGATGTACCTCTGGGCGTTCTGGAACCCGTTCGGGGAGGTGAGCAAGGTTCCGGTGGCGTTGGTCAACGAGGACCGGGGCACGGTCGTCGAAGGTCAACAGATCAAGGCCGGTGACGAGGTTTCCGATGCGTTGGTGGACTCGGGACAGCTTCAGCTGCACCGGGTTTCGGCGCAGGAGGCAGCCGACGGGGTGGCTGGCGGCAAGTATTACTTCTCGATCACCCTGCCGGAGAATTTCAGCTCCAGCATCTCGTCGCCGGCCGGTGGTTCGCCGCATCAGGCCGACGTGGTGTTCACCTTCAACGACGCCAACAACTACCTGGGTTCGGTCATCGGCCAGAACGCCGCCCGCGAGGTGATCAACCAGATCAACGCGAAGGTCGGCGAGCGCACGGTCGGCACGGTGTTGACGGGGTTGACCGACGCCGGTGCGGGCCTGAAGAAAGCCGCTGACGGTGCGCAGCAGTTGGCCACCGGCAGTGCTGCGGCCAACGACGGGGCGCACCGGTTGTCGACGGGCGCCGACGCCCTGACGGCCGGACTGATCACCGCGCGCGACGGGTCGGCACAGTTGGCCGCGGGCACCAAGCAGCTGTCGACGGCGGTCACCACCGCGACCGATCCGCTGTTGACGGTGCTCGATCGCGTGGGCGGTCTGGGTCTGGACCCCAACGAGGTCGGCATGGCCGCCCAGCGGTTGTCCGGTGCGGTGCGCTCGACCACCGACCGCATCGCGGCGTTGAACATCGACCAGGCCCAGGCGGCCGCGATCGTCGACCAGGCCGTCGCCTTCCTGCGCAACAGCCCCGATCCCACGGTGCGTGACACCGGCGAATTCCTGGCCGGCGCACAACGGCTGCTCAAGGCCCGTGGTATCGACCCGACCACCGACGAGGGCCTGATCCGGCTGCGCGACAACGCGGCTCAGCTGGAGAACGAACTCGGTGACCCCAACAGCAAGCTGCGGACGTTCATCACGCGGGCACTCGACGGAGGCCTGCGCTCCGACGTCGTCAAACTGCGCGACGGTGCACAGCAGCTCAACACCGGCGCCCACGCCCTCAACAACGGCCTGGTGCAGCTGGCCAACGGCGGCCGTCAACTGTCCAGCGGCGCACATGAACTCGCTGCCGGCACCGACCAGCTCGCGGCAGGCAATCAGCAGTTGGCCACGGCGCTCGAGCAGGGGTCGACGCAGGTGCCGTCCTGGACCCCGCAGCAGCGCACTGATGTGGCACGCACCCTGGCCGCTCCGGTGGCCCTGGACATCCAGACCCACAATCCGGCGGCCACGTTCGGCACGGGTTTCGCGCCGTTCTTCCTGCCGCTGGCATTGTTCATCGGCGCCCTGATCATCTGGATGTTGTTGAAGCCGTTGCAGTCCCGCCCCGTGGTCAACGGGTTGGGCGCGTTGCGGGTGGTGCTGGCGTCCTACTGGCCTGCCCTGCTGATCGTGTTGTGCCAAGTGGTGGTGATGTACGCGGTGGTGCATTTCGGGGTGGGTCTGCAGGCCAAGTATCCGCTGGCCACGGTGGCGTTCCTGTTGTTGGTGGCGGGCACGTTCCTGGCGCTCATCCAGGCGTTCAACGCACTGTTCGGGGTGTCGGTGGGCCGGGTGGTGACGCTGGCCTTCCTGATGCTGCAACTGGTGTCGGCCGGTGGCATCTATCCGGTGGAGACGACGGCCAAACCGTTCCAGATCCTGCACCCGGTCGATCCGATGACATACGCGGTCAACGGGCTTCGGCAGCTGATCGTCGGCGGCATCGACTCCCGGTTGTGGATCGCGATCGCGGTGTTGTCGGGCGTGCTGGCCGCCTCCCTGGCCGCCAGTTCCTGGGCGGCCAGACGTAACCGGCAGTACACCATGGATCGATTGCATCCGCCGATCGAAGTGTGAGGCCGGTGATTTGGGTGCGTTTGGTAACGCTGACCGTTACCAAACGCACCCAAATCAGCCCAACCCGATGCGCCGGTAGCGCTCCAACCGAGTCTGCAGGCGCTGCTCACCGGGCACGGTACGCAGCGCGGACAGTTCACCGGCGATGGCCGTCGACAACCGCTCGGTGAAGGCCCGTGGCTCGTCGGCGGCGTCGGAGTACTCGGGCACGATCACGTCGACGATGCCGTGGCGCAGCAGGTCGGTGGACCGGACCCCTTGGGCCGCAGCCAGTTCCGGTGCGTGGTCGGTGTCGCGGTAGACGATCGCGCTGGCACCTTCCGGCGGCAGTGGGGCCAGCCAGCCGTTCGCCGCGGCCAGCACCCGGTCGGCGGGCACCATCGCCAGGGCCGGCCCGCCGCTGCCCTGACCCATCAGCACCGACACCGTCGGGGTGTCGAGGGTGACCAGTTCGGCCAGGCACCGGGCGATCTCGCCGGCCAGCCCGCCCTGCTCGGCCTCGATCGACAGGGCCGGCCCGGGGGTGTCGATCACGAGCACCAGCGGTAGCTGCAGCCCGGCCGCCAACGCCATGCCGCGCCGGGCTTCGCGCAGCGCACCCGGCCCGACCAGACCACCGACGACGCGCCGCTGACCCAGCACCACCGCGGGTTGCCCGCCGAACCGGGCCAGCGCCAGCAACATCGTGGCGGCCTCACCGCGTTCCGTGCCGGACAGCAGCACCCGGTCCGTCGCCCCGTGCCGCAGCAGATGACCGACGCCGGGCCGGTCGGGCCGCCGGGAGGCCTGCACCGAGTCCCAGGCCGGCACGTCGGGCATCGGCTCAGCGGCCGCGGCGGCCGGCGGCGGGCCCGGGGGATCCACGACCACCCGTAGCGTGCGGTCCAGGGTCTCGCGCAGCAGCGCCAGCGGCACCACGCCGTCGATGACGCCGTGGGCGTGCAGGTTCTCGGCGGTCTGCACGCCGGACGGAAACGGTTCGCCGTAGAGGTGCTCGTACACCCGCGGCCCGAGGAAGCCGATCAGCGCCCCGGGCTCGGCCGCGGTGACGTGTCCGAGCGAACCCCACGACGCGAACACCCCGCCGGTGGTGGGGTGGCGCAGGTACACCAGGTAGGGCAGGTGGGCTTGTTTGTGCAGCTCGACGGCGGCGGCGATCTTCACCATCTGCAGGAACGCCACGGTGCCTTCCTGCATGCGGGTGCCGCCGGAACTCGGCGAGGCCAGCAGGGGCAGGCCCTCGGCGGTGGCCCGCGTCACCGCGGCGGTGATCCGCTCGGCCGCGGCCACGCCGATCGACCCAGCAAGGAAGTCGAACTCGCAGACCACCACGGCCACGCGGCGGCCGAAGATGGTGCCCTCACCCGTCAGCACCGATTCGTCCAGGCCGGTCTTGGCGGTGGCTTCGGCCAGTTCACGGCGGTAGTCCTCGCTGCTGGCGACCTGCAGGGGCGGGGCGTCCCAGCTGCGGAAGGAACCTTCGTCCAGAACTGCATCACGTAGCGCGCGGGCGCCGATCCGACTCACAGCTCGACCCTATATAGGCTGGCCCACATGATTGGTGTCAGCAGAGACGGCAATGTCCTGACCCTGGAACTGCAACGCGAGGAGCGGCGCAACGCGCTGAACTGCGAGCTTGTCGACAGCCTGCGGGAGGCAGTGGAGAACGCCGCATCCGAGGATGTCCGGGCCATCGTGCTCACCGGCGCCGGCACGGTGTTCAGCGCCGGTGCCGATCTGTCCGGCGACGCATTCGCCGCCGAGTTGCCCGACAAGGCCCTGGCGCTGAACCTGGCGATCGACAAGACGCCGGTTCCGGTCATCGGCGCGATCAACGGCCCGGCGATCGGCGCGGGCGTCATCCTGGCCATGATCTGTGACCTGCGGGTCGTCGCACCCGACGCCTACTTCCAGTTCCCGGTCGCGAAATATGGCCTGGCCCTGGACAACTGGAGCATTCGGCGGTTGACCTCGCTGGTCGGCTACGGCCGGGCGCGGGGCATGCTGCTGGCCGCGGAGAAGCTCTCCGCCGACACCGCGCTGCAGACCGGGATGGCCAACCGCCTCGGCACGCTGGCCGACGCTCAGAAGTGGGCCGGTGAGATCGCCGGGTTTGCGCCGCTGGCCCTGCAGCACGCCAAGCGCGTGCTCAACGACGACGGTGCCTATGAAGAGCCCTGGCCCGCCCACAAGGAACTGTTCGACAAGGCGTGGGCCAGCCCCGACGTCATCGAGGCGCAGGTGGCGCGCGTCGAGAAGCGGCCGCCCAACTTCACCGGGGCCTGACATGCTGCGGGCTGCGCTGCGGGTGGCCACCAGGTCGGCCTCGCTGCTGGCCGGTGGGTGGTTGTTGCGCGCACTGAACGGGACGTACGCCTCAGTGGGCGCACTGCCCCGCGATATTCGCCCCGTCGCGCAGCGCTCCCCGCAATACGCCGACGGGGTCTTCGTCAACATCGAGCCGGCCGCACCCGGTATCAGCATGAGCCGCGAAGAGCAGCGCATGTTGATCACCGAGATGTTCGGTTCGCGTGCGGCGAGCCGGCCGCGCGGACCGATCCCCCTGGCCGAGCCCGCCGACGGAGAAGCCGCCGCCTGCGCGGTGTCCTGGTACGGCCACTCCACCGCGCTGGTCGAGATCGACGGTTACCGGGTGCTGACCGACCCGATCTGGAGTGACCGGTGCTCACCGTCGCGCCTCGTCGGCCCGCAACGGCTGCATCAGCCGCCGCTTCCGCTGGAGGCGCTGCCCGCCGTCGACGCGGTGCTGATCAGCCATGATCATTACGACCATCTCGACATCGACACCGTGCTCGGGTTGGCCCGCACCCAACGGGCGCCGTTTCTGGTGCCGTTGGGTATCGGTGCGCACCTGCGCAAGTGGGGGATCCCCGAAAGCCGGATCATCGAGCTGGATTGGAACGAGAGCCACCGGATCGGTGAGCTCACCCTGGTGTGCACGCCGGCCCGGCATTTCTCCGGCCGGCTGTTCCAGCGCAACACCACCCTGTGGGCCTCTTGGGCGATCGTCGGACCCGAACACCGGGCGTTTTTCGGCGGGGATACCGGCTACACCAAGAGTTTTTCCGAAATCGGTTCGGAGCACGGGCCGTTCGATCTGACCCTGTTGCCGGTCGGCGCGTATCACCCGGCCTGGCCGGACATCCACATGAATCCCGAGGAGGCGGTACGTGCGCATTTGGATGTCACCGACAACGGCCTGCTGGTGCCGGTGCACTGGGCGACGTTCCGGCTGGCACCGCATCCCTGGGCCGAGCCGGTGCGGCGCCTGCTGACGGCGGCCGATCCGGCGGGCGTCCAGATCGCCGTGCCGCGGCCGGGGCAGCGGGTCGATTCCGGATCACCCACGGTCGATCCGTGGTGGGAGTTGTGACGACGATCAACGCCGTCGGCCTCACCGATGCCGAAGTGGCACAACGGATTGCCGAGGGCAAGAGCAACGATGTGCCGACGCGCGCGGCCCGCAGCGTCTCCGAGATCGTCCGCGGCAATGTGTTCACCCGCATCAACGCGATCCTCGGTGTGCTGTTTCTGATCGTGCTGTCCACCGGGTCGTTGATCAACGGTGCGTTCGGTCTGCTGATCATCGCCAACAGCGCGATCGGCATCATCCAGGAGATCCGGGCCAAACAGACCCTGGACAAGCTGGCCATCGTCGGTCAGGCCAAACCCACCGTGCGCCGGGCATCCGGAACCCGCGATGTACTGCCCAGCGAGGTGGTGCTCGACGACATCATCGAACTCGGGCCCGGCGACCAGATCGTGGTGGACGGCGAGGTCATCGAGGAGTCCAACCTTGAGGTCGACGAGTCCCTGCTGACCGGTGAGGCCGATCCGATCGCCAAAGATGCCGGCGACGCGGTGATGTCGGGCAGTTTCGTGGTGGCCGGCTCGGGTGCCTACCGGGCCACCAGGGTGGGCCATGAGGCGTACGCCGCCAAGCTCGCCGAAGAGGCCTCCAAGTTCACCCTGGTGAAATCCGAACTGCGCAACGGCATCAACAAGATTCTGCAGTTCATCACCTACCTGCTGGTGCCGGCCGGGTTGCTCACCATCTACACGCAGCTGTTCACCACTGGTGCCGATTGGCACGACGCCGTGCTGCGCATGGTGGGTGCGCTGGTGCCGATGGTGCCCGAGGGCCTGGTCCTGATGACCTCGATCGCGTTCGCGGTCGGCGTGGTGCGGCTGGGCCGGCGTCAGTGCCTGGTCAACGAACTGCCGGCGATCGAAGGCCTGGCCCGCGTCGACGTGGTGTGCGCCGACAAGACCGGTACGCTCACCGAAAACGGTATGCGTGTCAGTGATCTCAAGGCGTTCGGTGAAAGCGATACGGCCGACGTACTGGCGCAGTTGGCCGCCGACGATGCCCGGCCCAACGCCAGCATGCTGGCGATCGCCGAGGCCTTCGCGACGCCGCCGGGGTGGACGGCGACCGCGACGGCCCCGTTCAAGTCCGCCACCAAATGGAGCGGTGCGTCGTACGGCGAGCACGGCAACTGGGTGATCGGCGCGCCGGATGTGTTGTTGGACTCCGATTCTCCGATCGCCGAGCAGGCTGAGCAGATCGGCGCCCAGGGGCTGCGGGTGTTGCTGGTGGGCTCCTCGGACCTGGCGGTCGACGCTCCGCAGGCGCCCGGCACCGTCACCCCGGTGGCGCTCGTGGTGCTGGAGCAACGGATCCGTCCCGACGCCGGTGACACCCTCGATTACTTTGCTTCCCAGCATGTTTCGGTCAAGGTGATCTCCGGTGACAACGCGGTCTCGGTGGGCGCGGTGGCGGGCAAGCTCGGCCTGCACGGTGAGGCGCTGGATGCCCGCAAGCTGCCGCACGAACCCGACCAGTTGGCCGAGGCGCTCGACGAATACACCACCTTCGGCCGGGTGCGTCCGGATCAGAAGCGGGCGATGGTGCACGCCCTGCAGTCACGCGGGCACACCGTGGCCATGACCGGTGACGGCGTCAACGACGTCCTCGCGCTCAAAGACGCCGACATCGGCGTCGCGATGGGCTCGGGCAGCTCGGCGTCGCGGGCCGTGGCCCAGATCGTGTTGCTGGACAACAAGTTTGCCACCCTGCCGTATGTGGTCGGTGAGGGCCGGCGGGTGATCGGCAACATCGAGCGGGTCTCGAACCTGTTTCTGACCAAGACCGTGTATTCGGTGCTGCTGGCGATTTTGGTCGGGCTGGCCGGGTTGTCGTCGGAATGGTTCGACACCGATCCGCTGCTGTTCCCGTTCCAGCCGATCCACGTCACGATTGCGGCCTGGTTCACCATCGGCATTCCGGCGTTCATCTTGTCGCTGGCCCCGAACAACGAACGGGCCCACACGGGGTTCGTGCGCCGGGTGATGACCGCCGCGCTGGCCGCACGCCCCTGGTAGGCCACCAGGTACGAGATGAACGTGACGGTGCCGACCACCAGGCCCGAGGGCAGCGCGGCGGTCATCACCCGGCGCACGAACCCCGTGTGGGCCCGTTCGTTGTTCGGGCCCAGCGACATGAACG
>NZ_MBEJ01000070.1 GCF_001953975.1 Mycobacterium sp. NS-7484 | reverse complement strand
CGCGTCGCGAGCAGCCGGAGCCGGTGTGCGGGCATCGGTTTCGGCGTTCGCGGCGACAGGATCCAGCACACCGGTGTGAACCGCGACGGCCACCGACGCGGTCACCAAGCCGCTGGTGCGGACGCGCCGGATCAGGAAGGCACGCAATGTCGGGAGGTCGACGAGCAGACCGCTGGTCACCGCCTCCTCGACGCCGCCGGAGTGGACGTGGCCGCCGGTGGGCAACCGCGAGTCGGCGAGGGTCAGCAGGGTCGTCAGGCTGCTCATCTAGAACAGGAAATATCGTTGGGCCATGGGCAGTTCGGCGGCCGGTTGTTCCTGCCACACCTGGCCGTCGATGCGCACGGTGAAGGTGTCCGGCTCGACCTCGATGTCGGGAAGTGCGTCGTTGAGCGGCATGTCCGCTTTACCGATCCGCCGGACGTTCTTGACGCCCACCAACTTTCGGCGGATGTCGAGCCGATCGGCCAAGCCGTCCTCGAGTGCCTGCGGTGCGACGAAGTGCACCGACGTGGCCGCGGCTGCAGCGGGCGTGGCGCCGAACATGGGCCGCGGGAGCACCGGCTGCGGGGTGGGGATCGAGGCGTTGGCGTCACCCATCGCGGCCCAGGCGATCATGCCGCCCTTGAGCACCGCGTGCGGTCGCACCCCGAAAAACGCCGGCTCCCAGAGCACCAGGTCGGCGAGCTTGCCCACCTCGACCGAACCGATCTCGCTGTCGAGGCCATGCGCCACGGCTGGGCAGATGGTGTACTTCGCGATGTACCGGCGGACCCGGTTGTTGTCTGCCGGGCCGTCCCCTTCGAGCGCGCCACGCCTGCGCTTCATCACATGCGCGGTCTGCCAGGTCCGCAACACCACTTCACCGATCCGGCCCATGGCCTGAGAGTCGCTGCCGATCGTCGAGATGGCCCCGATGTCGTGCAGCAGATCCTCGGCGGCGATCGTCGACGGCCGGATCCGGCTCTCGGCGAAGGCGAGATCCTCGGGCACACTCGGGTTGAGGTGGTGGCACACCATGAGCATGTCGAGGTGCTCGTCGAGGGTGTTGACCGTGTGGGGGCGGGTCGGATTGGTCGAGCTGGGCAACACGTTCGGATGCGAGGCGACGGTGATGATGTCGGGCGCGTGCCCGCCGCCGGCGCCCTCGGTGTGATACGCGTGGATACCGCGACCCTTGATCGCGGCCAGGGTGTCCTCGACGAATCCGGCCTCGTTGAGCGTGTCGGTGTGGACGTTGACCTGCACCCCGGCGGCTTCGGCCACCGTGAGGCAGGCATCGATCGCCGCGGGCGTGGTGCCCCAGTCCTCGTGCAGCTTGAAACCTGCTGCGCCACCACGCAACTGCTCCCACAAGGCGGCGGGGTTAACCGTATTTCCTTTGCCCAGCAGCGCGACGTTGAGTGGCCAGGAGTCCAGCGCTTCCAGCATCCGGGCCAAGTGCCAGGCGCCCGGGGTGACCGTGGTGGCCTTACTCCCCTCCGCCGGGCCGGTCCCCCCGGCGACGATCGTGGTGACGCCGCCGCCGAGCGCCTCTTCCATGATCTGCGGACAGATCAGGTGCACGTGGCAGTCGATCGCACCTGCGGTCAGGATGCGGCCGTTGCCGCCGATGACCTCGGTCGACGGACCGACTACCAGCGCAGGATGCACGCCGGTCATGATGTCGGGGTTACCGGCCTTCCCGATTCCCACGATGCGGCCGTCACGGATCCCGATGTCGGCCTTGATGATTCCCCAGTGGTCGATGATGACGGCACCGGTGATGACGGTGTCCGGTGCGCCGTCGGCCCGAGTGGCACGAGCCTGCCCCATCGACTCGCGCAGCACCTTGCCTCCACCGAACACCGCCTCGTTGCCGGCCAGATCCGGTCCGCCGCTGCGGTCCTCGGTGATCTCGACGAACAAGTCGGTGTCGGCCAGCCGGATCCGGTCGCCGGCGGTCGGTCCGAACAGCGCGGCGTATCGCGCTCTGGTCAGTTCGGTCACAGGTCCTCCAACCGGCCCGGCGGGTTCAGGCTGATGCCGTGCACCTCGCGGCTCCCGCCGAGTGGTACCAACGAAACCCGCTGGGCGACACCGGGTTCGAAGCGGACGGCGGTACCGGCGGGGATGTCGAGGCGGTGCCCACGGGCGGCGGTCCGGTCGAAGTCCAGCGCGGTGTTGGCCTGCGGGAGGTGTACGTGGCTGCCCACCTGCACCGGCCGGTCGCCGGTGTTGACGATGTCCAGGATCACCCGGCGCGCACCGGCATTGAGCGCGATGACGCCCTCGCCGAAAACGATCTCACCGGGGATCATGCGATCGGGTGCTGGACGGTGACCAGCTTCGTGCCGTCGGGAAAGGTCGCCTCGACCTGCACGTCGTCGAGCATCTCGGGGACCCCCTCCATCACCTGCTCGCGGGTCAGCACGTCACGACCGCTGACCATCAGCTCGGCCACGGTGCGACCGTCACGAGCTCCCTCCAGCAGGTGATCGGTGATCACCGCGACGGCCTCGGGATGGTTGAGCCGCAGACCGCGAGCCTGCCGGCGCCGCGCCAGTTCGGCGGCATAGGAAATGAGTAGGCGCTCCTGCTCATGCGGGGTCAAACGCATAGTGGGCGATACTGCCATGGCGCGCGCGGTCCGGCAGCGCTCAACTATTCGGCTCGATCGTTCGGCGCGATCATTCAGCGACGTTCTGCAACCGCACCTGACCGCGGGCCACCGTCTTCCCGTTCTCGTCGGTGATCGTGATGAGCCACAGCTGTTGACGCCGCCCCCGGTGGATGGGCTCGGACACCGCCGTCACCGTCCCCGAACCGATCGCCCGCAGGAAATCGGTGTTGTTGTTGACCCCGACCACGGTGCCGCCGCCGTTCTCCGACAACCAGATGTGGCCGGAGACGCTCGCCAGGCTTTCCACGATCGCGCAGTAGACCCCGCCGTGCACGATGCCCCAGGGCTGGAGCAACTTTTCGGTGATGGTCAGCTGCGCGCGACCGCCGTCCGGGGTGAGTTCGAGGTAGGTCAGGCCCAGTTCGGTGTCGAATCCCTTTTCCAGCCCCTCGGGCGCATCAGTGGTCACAGTCCTCGTGTCTACACGGCGGGGTGGAGAAAAGATGCGGGCGGGGCCCGGGTGTGGAACGCGGGACCCGCCCTCGAGCGGACCGGGGGTCTCTGCAGCCCTCAGGACTCCGGCGCGGTCCGTTGGTCTCGTGCCTCCATACTAGGCAAGGCTATCCTAATTAAGCAAGACCTTCCCGGCACGGACGCAACCGCGGACCGGAAGGCCGAAGCCGACCAGGGCGTCGAGCACCGCCTGGCTGCGCCGCATGCTCACCACTTCGCTGGATCCCGCCAGCATCGGGACCTGGGTGGCCGCACCGACCACTGCGGCGCCCACCATGTGCCACATCGCGGCGATCGAGACCGCGCCGCCACTGATCTCCACCAGCCGAGTAAACAACGGCTCCAGCGCACGATGGCTGCGGTGCGCGACCCAGGTGGTCAACGCCGCCTCACTGGGCAACGCGACGATCCCGTCATGTGTGGCACTCGCGTAGCGGACGGCCCGGCCGGACAAGTCCGGATCCTCCGGCAGCCCGCGCAGGGTCGGGTCGACGACGCCGACCCAGTCGATCGCGCCTTCGGAGTCGACGTGGACCCAGAGGTTCTCCAGGCCGGTATCCCAGGCCCGGCCCTCCAGCGCCAGCAGCGGTATCACCCGCCCGATCACCACGTGGGTCAACGTGGCGGCCAACTGCTGGGCGACGGCAGCCCGATTGGCGGTCTCGGCCATCGCCGCATCGAACATCGCCTGCAAACGATTCGCCGTCAACGCCTCGGTCAGCGGCCACCACCGGCGGCGCGACAGATCGCCCACGACGGCCACGCCGTAGACCCGCGGACATTCCGGATACAGCTCGCGCAGACGCCGGCTCGATTCATGCAGCGGCAGCGTCCGCTCGATGGCCATACCCGCGATCAGCGGATCTTCGATCAAGACCGTCATGCCACCTCCGAAGGCTCCAGTTTCACTTAGGTTAGCCTTACTATAGTCACGGGCAGCACGAGGGCTACCCCGTGTGACTGGTTTCACAAGCGGTCCGGCAACGGCCGCTGACCTTGATCTAAACCGTCGGCGGCGACGCTTACCGGCTTGCTGCCAAAGACATACGACGCGCGGTAGTAAACCCGTAGTACGCTGGCTTTACTGCTCAGGAGAGTGAACGGAACATGGCCAAATTGACGCGTCTAGGGGAGCTTGAGCGCGAGGTGATGGATCACCTGTGGTCCGCCCCCGAACCCCAAACAGTGCGCCAAGTCCACGAGGCGCTGGCTGCCCGCCGCGACTTGGCCTACACGACGATCATGACCGTGCTGCAACGACTGGCGAAGAAGAATCTGGTCGTGCAGCACCGCGATGATCGTGCGCACCGTTACGCGCCGACACACGGTCGCGACGAGCTCGTCGCCGGCCTGATGGTCGATGCCCTCGACCAGGCCGCGGATTCCGGCAGCCGCCAAGCCGCGCTGGTCCATTTCGTGGAGAGAGTCGGCGTCGACGAAGCCCGGGCTCTGCGGCGAGCGCTGGCCGAGCTGGAGAGCAAGCACCAACTGTCTCCACCGGCTGGCAATTCGGGCACCGCCTGAGAGACACTTACGGCGTGTCCGCGCTGGCCTTCACCCTCCTGGCGCTGGCGCTGGTAGGACCAGTGCCGGCCGTGCTGGCGCGCGCAACTTGGCCACTGCGCGCTCCGCGCGCGGCGATCGTGCTGTGGCAATCGGTTGCGCTGGCCGCGGTCCTCTCGGCCTTCTCGGCCGGCATCGCCATCGCCAGCCGGCTGTTCGTGCCCGGTCCCGACGGCCGCCCCACCGCCACGATCACCAGTGAGATCGATGCGCTCGGTTGGCCACTGTGGCTCGTCTACGTCGTCGTGTTCACCCTCACGCTGCTCATCGGCGCCCGGTTGTGTGTAGCGGTGGTCCAGGTGGCCGTGGCCACGCGGCGACGGCGCGCCCATCACCGCATGATGGTCGATCTGCTCAGCAAGTCACGCCAGGCGGTGCAGTCACACCTCTGCACGGCACACCGCCCGTTGGCCGGTGGCGGCCTGCGCATCCTCGACGTCGCACAGCCTCTGGCGTACTGCCTGCCCGGGGTGCGCAGCCGGGTGGTGCTCAGCGAAGGCACGCTGACCGCGTTGTCCGACAACGAGCTCGCGGCCATCCTGACCCACGAGCGGGCCCACCTGCGCGCCCGCCACGACCTGGTCCTGGAGATGTTCACCGCGGTCCACGCCGCGTTCCCGCGCTTTGTCCGCAGCGCCAACGCCCTGGATGCGGTCCGGCTGTTGATCGAGTTGCTGGCCGACGACGCCGCGGTCCGGACTGCCGGCCCCACTCCCCTGGCCCGGGCACTGGTCGCCTGCGCCGGCGGGCGCATTCCCTCGGGCGCGCTGGCCGCGAGCGGGCCGACCACTGTGATCCGGGTGCGACGCCTCGGCGGCAAGCCCAATAGCGTGGCATTGGCGGCCACCGCCTATCTGGCCGCCGCCGCTGTTCTGGTGGTCCCCACGGTCGCCGTCGCGGTTCCCTGGCTCACCGAGCTTCACCGCCTGTTCTCCGGGCTGGGATAACACCCGGTCCGACAGGCGTTCTGACACAACAAAACAACGAAAGGCTGCTGCATGACTTCGTCGAGGACCCCGTCGAGCACCACCGGCACTGCACAGATCGGGGTTACCGGCCTGGCGGTGATGGGTTCCAACATCGCCCGCAACTTCGCCCGGCACGGCTACACCGTCGCCCTGCACAACCGATCGATCGCCAAGACCGACGCCCTGCTGGCGGAGCACGGTTCGGAAGGCAAGTTCGTCCGCAGCGAGACCATCGCGGAATTCCTTGACGCGCTGGAGAAACCGCGTCGGGTCCTGATCATGGTCAAGGCCGGCGATCCGACGGACGCGGTGATCAACGAGCTCGCCGACGCCATGGAGCCCGGCGACATCATCATCGACGGCGGCAACTCCCTCTACACCGACACCATCCGGCGCGAGAAGGCCATCCGCGAGCGCGGGCTGCATTTCGTCGGCGCCGGCATCTCCGGTGGTGAAGAGGGTGCCCTCAACGGCCCGTCGATCATGCCCGGCGGGCCGGCCGAGTCGTACAAGAGCCTCGGCCCGCTGCTCGAGGAGATCTCGGCGCACGTCGACGGCGTGCCGTGCTGCACCCACATCGGCCCGGACGGTTCCGGCCATTTCGTGAAGATGGTGCACAACGGCATCGAGTACTCCGACATGCAGCTGATCGGTGAGGCCTACCAGTTGCTGCGCGACGGGCTGGGCAAGTCCGCCCCCGAGATCGCCGACGTGTTCGCCGAGTGGAACTCCGGCGAGCTGGACAGCTACCTCGTGGAGATCACTGCCGAGGTGCTGCGCCAGGTCGACGCCAAGACCGGCAAGCCTCTGGTCGACGTGATCGTGGACGAGGCCGAGCAGAAGGGCACCGGGCGCTGGACGGTGAAGTCCGCCCTGGATCTGGGGGTGCCCGTCACCGGCATCGCCGAAGCGGTGTTCGCCCGGGCGCTGTCGGGCTCGGTGCCGCAGCGCAAGGCCACCGTCGGGCTGGCCTCGGGCCAGCTCGGCGAGAAGCCTTCCGACAGCGCGCAATTCATCGAGGACGTGCGCCAGGCCCTGTACGCCTCCAAGATCGTCGCTTACGCCCAGGGCTTCAACCAGATCCAGGCGGGCAGCGCGGAGTACGGCTGGAACATCACCCCGGGTGATCTGGCCACGATCTGGCGCGGCGGGTGCATCATCCGGGCCAAGTTCCTCAACCGGATCAAGGACGCCTTCGACGCGGAGCCGGATCTGGCCACCCTGCTCGCCGCACCGTATTTCCGTAGTGCGGTCGAATCGGCGATCGACAGCTGGCGTCGTGTGGTGAGCACCGCCACCGCACTCGGCATCCCGATCCCCGGCTTCTCCTCGGCACTGTCGTACTACGACGCGTTGCGCACCGAACGGCTGCCCGCGGCGCTGACCCAGGGCCTGCGTGATTTCTTCGGTGCCCACACCTACGAGCGCACCGACGCCGAGCCGGGTCAGAAGTTCCACACCCTCTGGAGCGGGGACCGCAGCGAAGTCACTGCCTGACTAGTTCTGGGTAGATTCGGGGCGTGAGGTTTTTGAACGGGCACACCCCGCCGTACGACCTGACCTACAACGACGTCTTCGTCGTTCCCGGGCGCTCAGACGTGGCCTCGCGGTTCGACGTCGACCTGTCCACCGTCGACGGGTCCGGCACCACCATTCCGGTGGTGGTGGCGAACATGACGGCGGTGGCGGGCCGGCGCATGGCCGAGACGGTCGCCCGGCGCGGCGGCATCGTGGTGCTGCCCCAGGACCTGCCGAGTTCCGTGGTGGCCGACACCGTGCAGTTCGTCAAGAGCCGCGATCTGGTGGCGGACACGCCGGTGACGCTGAGCCCCGACGATTCGGTCTCCGACGCGGCGGCGTTGCTGCACAAACGGGCGCACGGGGCCGCGGTGGTGGTGTTCGAAGGACGCCCGATCGGGCTGGTCACCGAGGCCGCCTGCGCCGGGGTGGACCGGTTCGCCCGGATTCGCGACGTCGCCGTGTCCGACTTCGTCACCGCGCCGGTCGGCACCGATCCGCGCGAGGTGTTCGACCTGCTCGAGCACGCACCGATCGACCTCGCGGTGCTGACCACCCCGGACGGGACGCTGGCCGGGGTGTTGACCCGGACCGCAGCGGTGCGCACCGGGATCTACCGTCCCGCCGTCGACGCGAACGGGCGGCTGCGCATCGCCGCGGCCGTCGGTATCAACGGCGACGTCGGCGCGAAGGCCCGGGCCCTGGCCGAGGCCGGAGTCGATCTGCTGGTCATCGACACCGCCCACGGCCACCAGGCCAAGATGCTCGACGCCATCAAATCGGTGACCGCGTTGGACCTCGGTCTGCCGCTGGCGGCCGGAAATGTGGTGTCGGCCGAAGGCACGCGTGATCTGATCGAGGCCGGCGCCTCGATCGTCAAGGTCGGGGTGGGACCGGGCGCGATGTGTACGACCAGGATGATGACCGGCGTGGGCCGGCCACAGTTCTCCGCCGTCGTCGAATGTGCCGCTGCAGCAAGGGAACTCGGTGCGCACGTGTGGGCAGACGGAGGGGTGCGGCATCCGCGTGACGTGGCGCTGGCCCTGGCCGCCGGCGCCGCCAACGTGATGATCGGTTCCTGGTTTGCCGGCACCTACGAGTCCCCCGGCGACCTGCTGTACGACCGCCAGGAGCGGCCGTACAAGGAGAGCTACGGCATGGCCTCCAAGCGTGCGGTGGCCGCCCGCACGGCCGGCGACAACCCATTCGACCGGGCTCGTAAGGCCCTGTTCGAGGAGGGCATCTCCTCCTCCCGGATGGCTCTCGACCCGGCCCGTGGCGGGGTCGAGGACCTGCTCGACCACATCACCTCGGGCGTCCGCAGCACGTGCACCTACGTCGGCGCGGTCAACCTCGCCGAACTCCACGAGAACGTGGTGCTCGGGGTGCAGTCGGCCGCCGGCTTCGCCGAGGGCCACCCCCTGCCGACGGGCTGGTAATCCAGCGAGTCGCGATACTATTGGGGTCCTGTATATCGAGTGGACGATCGCATACTGCCCGGTCGTTCGCTGTGTCAGATCGAACGAAAGGGTTCACGTGCCGCAGGCACCCACCGAGGCCTCCGGTTCTGAACCGGCCTTCGGGGCGGAACACCAGTCACTTCTGAGCGCCGACGACGACCCTTCTCCTAGTCGGCCGGGCCCTCGGCCCGGGCGCTGCTTGGTGAGGATCTGATGGGCGGCGGGCCGGGGCGGGGCCGCTGCTTGGTGAGGGGCCGGGGGGTGGG
>NZ_MBEJ01000069.1 GCF_001953975.1 Mycobacterium sp. NS-7484 | reverse complement strand
CGGCTCCGGGGAGATCGACCTGCGCAAGACCCTGCGCAAATCGATGTCCACCGGCGGCGTGCCGATCGACGTGGTGCTCAAGAAGCCCCACCCGGCCCGTCCCGAACTCGTGGTGCTGTGCGACGTGTCCGGATCGGTGGCCGGTTTCAGCCACTTCACCCTGATGCTGGTCTCGGCGCTACGCCAGCAGTTCTCCCGGGTGCGGGTCTTCGCCTTCATCGACACCACCGACGAGGTCACCGACATGTTCGGGCCGGAGGCCGACCTGGCGGTCGCGGTGCAGCGCATCACCCGGGAGGCGGGCGTCTACACCCGTGACGGGCACTCCGACTACGGGCACGCGTTCGCGTCCTTCCTCGACAAGTACCCGAACGTACTGTCGCCACGCAGTTCGCTGCTGGTGCTGGGCGACGGACGCAACAACTACCGCAATCCGGAATCCGGCCTGCTGGCGCACATGGTGTCGGCCAGTCGGCACGCCCACTGGCTCAACCCTGAACCCAAGCACCTGTGGGGCAGCGGGGATTCCGCGGTGCCCAAGTACCTCGAGGTCATCCCGATGCACGAGTGCCGGTCGGCCAAACAACTCGCCGCGGTGATCGACGGGCTGCTACCGGTCTGACCTCACCTCGACGCTGCCGTAAGCTCCCTGTTCGTGGCAACACGGCGCAGGTTGGGGGTGATGGGTGGGACGTTCGATCCCATCCATAACGGGCACCTGGTCGCCGCCAGTGAGGTGGCCGATCTGTTCGAGCTCGACGAGGTGGTGTTCGTCCCGACCGGGCAGCCCTGGCAGAAGCACGACCGGAAGGTCAGTGCCGCCGAGGATCGCTACCTGATGACGGTGATCGCGACCGCCTCGAATCCGCGGTTCTCGGTCAGCCGGGTCGACATCGACCGCGGCGGGGCCACCTACACCAAGGACACCCTGCGCGATCTGCGTCAACTCAACGCCGACACCGACCTGTATTTCATCACCGGAGCCGATGCCCTGGCATCGATCCTGTCCTGGCAGAACTGGGAGGACATGTTTTCCATGGCGAGATTCGTCGGCGTGAGCCGACCGGGATACGAGCTGGACGGCGAACACATCGAGGAAGCACTGCGCGAGCTGCCGCCGGACAGGTTGACCTTGGTCGAGGTCCCCGCGCTGGCCATCTCGTCCAGCGACTGCCGCCAACGGGCCGCCGAGGAGCGCCCGATCTGGTACCTGGTGCCGGACGGCGTGGTGCAGTACGTGGCCAAGCGCGGGCTGTACGCCGCGAGCAGCCCGGCGGTGACCCGATGAGCGCCACCGCCGAGGCCGTCGAGATGGCGACGGTGGCGGCGCAGGCTGCCGCGGCCAAGCTCGCCGATGACGTGGTGGTGATCGACGTCTCGGGTCAACTGGTGATCACCGACTGCTTCGTGATCGCCTCGGCCTCCAACGAACGGCAGGTCAACGCGATCGTCGACGAGGTCGAGGAGAAGATGCGGCAGGCCGGTTACAAACCCGCCCGCCGCGAGGGCACCCGCGAAGGCCGCTGGACGCTGCTCGACTACGTCGACGTCGTGGTGCACATCCAGCACCAGGACGAGCGCGATTTCTATGCCCTGGACCGGCTGTGGCGCGACTGCCCGACGGTTCCGGTCGACCTGGACGTCCCGGCGGAGCCCGGCGAATGAGGACGCGATGAGGGTCCGGCGGCTGGTGCTGCTGCGCCACGGCCAGACCGAGTACAACGCCGGCAGCCGGATGCAGGGCCAGCTCGACACCGATCTGTCCGAGCTCGGGCGGGATCAGGCCGCTGCGGCCGCCGACGTGCTGGCCAAGCGGCAGCCGCTGCTGATCGTGTCTTCGGATCTGCGCCGCGCCCTCGACACGGCAGTGACTTTGGGTGACCGGGCCGGGATCCCGGTCCAGGTCGACAAGCGTCTGCGGGAAACCCATCTGGGGGACTGGCAGGGCCTGACCCATCAGGAGGTGGATGCGGCGGCTCCGGGCGCCCGGCTGGCCTGGCGCGACGACGCCCGATGGGCGCCGCACGGAGGGGAAAGCCGGGTCGACGTTGCCGAGCGCAGTATCCCCGTGGTCGCCGAACTGGTTGCCGGACAACCGGAATGGGGTCTGGAGGGCTCGGACCGGCCGGTGGTGTTGGTGGCACACGGGGGTTTGATCGCGGCGCTGACCGCGGGGCTGCTCGGTCTGCCGGTGGACAACTGGCCGGTGCTCGGCGGCATGGGCAATGCCAGTTGGGTTCAGCTGTCCGGGAATTCAGAGGACACCGCGGCGGATGGTGACGCGTTCGACGTCATCAAATGGCGGTTGGACGTGTGGAACGCCTCGGCACAGGTGGCCAACGATGTCCTCTGATCAGACCGAAGCTCGCCGGCCGGTCCTGTTGGTGTTCGCCGACTCACTGTCGTACTTCGGTCCGACCGGTGGTCTGCCGTCCGACGATCCGCGGATCTGGCCCAACATCGTGGCCGAGCAGTTGGGCTGGGACGTCGAGCTGATCGGTCGCATCGGCTGGACGTGCCGTGACGTCTGGTGGGCCGCCACTCAGGATCCGCGGTCGTGGGCGGCGCTACCCCGGGCCGGTGCGGTCATCTTCGCCACCAGCGGGATGGACTCGCTGCCCTCGCCGCTGCCGACGGCATTGCGCGAGTTGATCCGGTACGTGCGTCCGGCCTGGCTGCGCCGGTGGGTGCGAGACGGTTACGGCTGGGCGCAGCCGCGGTTGTCGCCGATCTCCCGCTCCGCGCTGCCCCCGCACCTGACGGTCGAGTACCTCGAGATGACCCGTAACGCCATCGATTTCAACCGTCCCGGCATTCCGGTGGTGGCCTCGCTGCCGTCGGTGCACATCGCCGACACGTACGGCAAGGCCCACCACGGCCGCGAGCCCACGGTCAAGGCGATCACGGCCTGGGCCGACGAGCACGATGTGCCCCTGGTGGATCTGAAGGCCGCGGTTGCCGACGAGGTGCTCAGTGGGCGTGGCAATCCCGACGGTATCCACTGGAACTTCGAAGCCCATCGGGCAGTCGCCGAGCTGATGCTCAAGGGACTGGCCACAGCCGGTGTGCCGCAACAGAATTCCACTGCCTGACGATGGCGGTCAGGATAGTGACCGACTCGACGTCGCGGTTGCGACCCGAGTTGTGTCAGAAGTGGGGGATCCGGCAGGTGCCGTTGCACATCCTCGATGACGGCAACGACCTGCGCGACGGCGTTGATCCGATACCGTCGGACATCCACGACCGGACCCGGGCCACCACCGCCGGTGCTTCGCCGGCCGATCTCGCCGAGACCTATCGACAGGCACTGGCCGACAGTGACGGCGACGGCGTGGTGGCCGTGCACATCTCGGCGGCCCTGTCGAGCACGTACAGCTCGGCGGCGGCAGCGGCCCGGGAGATCGGCCCGAGTGTGCGGGTGGTGAACTCGCGGGCGGCGGCCATGGGAATCGGTTTCGTCGCGCTGGCGGCCGCAGAATCGGCCGCTCGCGGAGACGCACTCGACGCCGTCGAGGCCGCGGCTCGCGCCGCGATCCCTCGCGGGCAGGCATTCATCGTGGTACACCGGCTGGACAATCTGCGTCGCGGCGGCCGGATCGGTACGGCCGCATCGTGGTTGGGCACGGCGCTGTCACTCAAACCCCTGCTGCGCCTGGACGTGGACGGCCGGCTGGTGCCCGCGCAACGGATCCGGACGATATCGAAAGCCCATGCCGCACTGGTCGATCAGATCGTCGAGGCATCCGGTGACCGGCCCGTCGAGGTGGTCGTACACCACGTCGCCAATCCGGATGCCGCCGGACAGATCGCCGCGGCGCTGACCGAGCGGCTGCCGCAGCTGAGGTCGTTGTCGGTGACCGAGATGGGCGCGGTGCTCGCGGTGCACGTCGGTGGCGGCGCGGTGGGTGCGTGCCTCAGCGTCGACGACGCGTCTTAGGGGTTGACACTCCACCGCCGCGACGCTGGGCGAGTCGCTATCCGGCGAACCGGCCGGTGATCGGCCGCAGATCCTTGAGGGTGAGGATGCCCGGCTCGGCCGCTACCACGGCGGGGACCGCGTTGGTGACCGGCATCGCGGTGTAGATCGAGCCCAGGCCGGAGAAGCTGGGCTCGGCCCAGTCCTTGGGCGGCAGGCAATGCAGCACCGTGCGCATGTTGGGCAGTCCGAACACCTGGATCACATGACCGTCGGCCACCGGCTTGGGTGGTGTCACATGACTGCCCATGATCCAGTTGAAGCCGACGCTCACGACGTTCTTCTCGCCCACCCAGCCGCGGTGATAGCCGTACACGCTGCCGACCGTGCCGGCCGGGATCTTCATGAACCCCAGATCGCTGTCGGCGGTGGCGGCGGTGAAGGTGACGTCGAAGGTGATCCGGTCCAGCGTGGCGCCGATGGCGTCGGCCATCATCGCCGCGGATTCGGCGAACACCTCGCTTTCGCGGCGCACGCTCTCGGCCAGGCCCGGGGTGTCCGGGTCCTGGGAGAAGCCCATCGCGGTCATCGTGTCCGCCGACTCGTAAGTGGAGCAGTCCACGGACTCGGTGATGCGGATTTCGTCGACCCGCTCACACGACCCCGACAGCACCATGCCGACCATGTTGGTGACACCTGGGTGCGCGCCGCTGCCGAAGATCGTGGACTTGCCTGTCTCACAAGCCTTCCGGATGCGGTCGAGGTCTTGCGGGGTCTGCTTGCCGCCGGTGATCCAGGCAGCGCTCGAACAGACGTTGACGCCGGCCTCGAGCAACGCGACGAGCTCGTCGATGTTGGGCCACAACGGGTTGTAGCAGCAGGCATCGGGTTTGAGTGCGAGGAGCTCGTCGATCGAGTTCGTCGCGCGGACACCGGTGGGTTCGGTGCGGCCGGCCAGCTCTGCGGCGTCCACACCGACCTTGTCGGCACCGTGGGCATATACCCCGACCAGCTCCATGTCCGTGCGGCCGATGATGGCGTGCAGCGAGCGTCGGCCGATGTTGCCGGTGGTCCACTGGATGACCCGGATCGGACGGTCCGCTGTGGTCATGTCGCCTCCCTTGCTCAGTCCTGCGCTGGACTCTAGACACTATCTCCGAAGTGTTCACCGCCGGTGAGCGCACCGGCCGTCTGGTTATCCCCAGCGCGAGGTTCATCCACAACCGGCCACTGCACCGGCCGCCGAGCCCCGGAATCGTCGCGTGCCGCCCCTACCGTGCGGGCATGGGAACGGAATTGTCGGTGCAGCGTCTCCGTCGCCGCCTGGGCGCCGGGGACGACTCCGAAACCGAGGGCGAAGGTGAACCGGATCCGGGCGCGGCCTCGGAGAGCGCGCTGTCGAAATGGCTGCCCGATACGGCATCAGCGGACGGGCCGGGGTGGCTGGCCGCCGCGCGCGCCGATCCGGGCCGCGCCGGGGCGCTGGCACTGGCCGGCGTGGGCGTGCTGGCGATCCTGGTCACCGTCTTCACCCTGATCCGCCATCAGCCGGCACCGGTGGTCTCGGCGAATCTGCCACCGGTCCAGATGGTTTCGTCGGCGAGCCCGACACCGCCAGGCGGTGGCCCGGACGCTCCGGTGGTGGTCAGTGTGGTCGGCCTGGTGCACAAGCCCGGCCTGGTCACCTTGCAGACCGGGGCCCGGATCGCCGACGCGTTGGAAGCCGCCGGTGGACCGCTCGACGGGGCCGACCTGATCGGGCTGAACCTGGCCCGCCGGCTCGGCGACGGGGAACAGATCGTGGTGGGGATCGAGGCGCCGCCGGGCCAACCGACGACCATGGGTAGTTCGGTCGCCGGGCAGGCCCCGGCTCCATCGCCACAGCCGGGTCAGGGTCCGACGACCGCGGCACCGTCGGAGCCGGTGGACCTCAACGCCGCCACCGCTGAGGACCTCGACGCATTGCCGGGCGTCGGCCCGGTGACGGCCGAGGCGATCCTGGCCTGGCGGGCCGCGCACGGTCGGTTCGACAGCGTCGATCAACTCGGCGAGGTCGACGGGATCGGGCCGGCGCGGTTGGAGAAACTGCGTGAGCTGGTCCGGGCGTGACAGCCAGGGCGGGGAGCCATGGGCCGCGCGGCAGCCCCTGGATCTGCGGATCGTTCCGGCCGCCCTGACCGCATGGTCGGTGTCGGCGGTCGGCATCGCCTGGAACTCCGTCGCCGCGGTGATGGTGGGCCTGGGCGCCGTCGGGTTGACCTGGCTGGCCATGGGCTGGCGTCGAGCAGTCGTCGCCGAACGTCGGTCCATGGCCGCGCCGGTGATGGCGGTCGCGGCAGTCGCGGCCGGATTCACCTTGGCCGTCGGATTGCGGGTACATCAGGTCGAGCATCATCCGATCACGCGCCTCTACGGCGGGGCCGCGACGGTCGAGGTCGTGCCCACGGAGACACCGCGGCCGATCAAGGGCGGTCGGCTGATGTTCCTCGCCACGCTGCGCGCAGCCGACGAGGTGATTCTGTCGGGTCGCGTTCTGGTGTTCGCCCCGGGCACCTTCGGTGCGGCCGGTCCCGGGCGGCCGGTGCGGTTCCGGGCCCACGTGGCACGCCCGACTCGCAAGGACCTCAGCGTGGCCGTGCTGGCGGCCTCCGGTCAGCCCACGCTCGGTGAGGCGTCGGCGGTGCAGCAGGTCGCCGAGCGGATCCGCTCACGCTTCGCGGAGGCGGCGCGGGCGGCGCTGCCTGCCGATCAGGCGGCCATGTTGCCGGCGCTGGTGCTCGGCGACACGTCGGCGGTCACCGGTCCGACGACGGCCGAGTTCCGCACGGCGGGTCTGACCCATCTGACGGCGGTGTCCGGCGCCAACGTGACGATCGTGTGCGGCGCGTTGCTGTTGTCGGCCGCGGTGCTCGGCCCGAGGTTGGCCGTGCTGCTTGCCGGTGCCGGGCTGGTCGGTTTCGTCATCGTCGTTCAGCCCTCGGCCAGCGTGCTCCGCGCGGCGGTGATGGCCGCGGTGACCCTGCTGGCCGTGCTGACCCATCGGCGGCGCCAGGCGGTGCCGGCGCTGGCGGCCGGCGTGGTCGCGCTGATGATCGCCGCCCCGGAACTCGCGGTCGACGCCGGCTTCGCGTTGTCGGTGTGCGCGACGGCGGGAATCGTCGTCGTCGCGCCGGTGTGGGCGGGCCGGCTGCAGGCCCGGGGCTGGCCGCGCCCACTGGCCGCGGCGGTCAGCGTCGCGACGGTGGCCCAGTTGGTGACGGCCCCATTGGTGGCCGGTATCTCCGGAACGGTCAGCTTGGTGGCGATCGCGGCCAATCTCGCGGTGGCCGGCGTCATCCCGCCGATCACCGTCCTCGGTACTGCCGCCGCGGCAGGGATGGCGCTCTGGCCGTCCGGGGCGCAACTGCTGATCCGGTTCACCGGGCCGGAACTGTGGTGGTTGCTGTCGGTGGCGCGCTGGGCCGCGGCGTTGCCCGCAGCCGCGGTGCCGTCGCCCTCGGGGGCACTCGGCGTGCTGTCGGTGGCGCTGGCCGGGGTGGCGCTGACGGTGCTGTGGCGGCTGCGTTGGGTGCGTCGCGGCCTGGCCGGGTTGGTGTTCGCCATGCTGGCCTGGACGCTGGCGGGCCAGGTGGTCGGCGCTGTCGGTTCGACGTGACACCATCATCGGGTGAGTCAACAGATCGACGGTCTGCACCTGGTTTTGGGCGATGAGGAACTGCTGGTCGAGCGAGCGGTCGGGGCGGTGCTGCGGGTGCTGCGAGCGCAGGCCGGATCTGATGACGTCCCGGTGGACCGGATGCGCGCCGGTGAGGTCAGCACCAGCGAGCTTGCCGAGCTGCTGAGCCCGTCGCTGTTCGCCGAGGAACGCATGGTCGTGCTGGAGGCGGCGGCCGAGGCCGGTAAAGATGCCGTGGCGCTGATCGCCTCGGCCGCAGCCGATCTGCCGGCGGGCACCGTGTTGATCGTCATCCACTCCGGTGGCGGGCGGGCCAAGGCCCTGGCCGATCAACTGAAAAAGCTTGGGGCGCAAGTGCATCCGTGTGCCCGGATCACCAAGCCCGCCGAGCGGGCGGATTTCGTGCGGGGTGAGTTCCGGCAATTGCGGGCCAAGGTTTCCGACGACACCGTGACCGCGGTGCTCGACGCGGTCGGCTCGAATGTCCGCGAGCTCGCCGCGGTGTGTTCACAGCTGGTGGCCGACACCGCCGGGCAGGTCGATGCGGCCGCGGTACGCCGCTATCACAGCGGCAAGGCCGAGGTGAAGGGCTTCGACATCGCCGACAAGGCCGTCGCCGGGGATGTCGCCGGTGCGGCCGAGGCTCTGCGGTGGGCGATGCTGGCCGGTGAACCGCAGGTGGTGTTGGCCGATGCGTTGGCCGAGGCCGTGCACACGATCGCGCGGGTGGGGCCGTTGTCGGGGGATCCGTACCGGTTGGCCGGTGAACTCGGGATGCCGCCCTGGCGGGTGCAGAAGGCGCAGAAGCAGGCGCGCCGGTGGTCGCGTGACTCGGTGGCCGAGGCGATGCGCGTGGTCGCCACGCTCAATGCAGACGTAAAGGGCGCAGCGGCAGATGCCGACTACGCCCTTGAGACAGCGGTACGCCGGGTGGCGCAACTCGCCACCCGGTGAACCGGGAAAACTACTTCGGCTCGAACCGAAGACTCAGAGCTTGTTGAGCGCCAGCGCCAAGGCCGACTTCTTGTTGGCGGCCTGGTTGGCGTGGATGACGCCCTTGCTGGCGGCCTTGTCCAGCTTGCGGCTGGTGGACACCAGCAACTCGGCGGCCTTGTCCTTCTCGCCGGCCTCGACGGCCTCGCGGAAGCCGCGGACGGCCGTGCGCAGCGACGACTTCACCGACTGGTTACGCAGCCGACGACGCTCGTTGGTGCGGATGCGCTTTTCCTGCGACTTGATGTTGGCCACGTAAAAGTTCCTTCGTAATTTCTCGCTGGGGTTACCGAAGTCTGGGTGCGCTCACCCGCACTGCGGGCAGCGACTGTTCAGGGTACCAGCGAGGTCCCTGAACTCCCAAAGCGCGACCGCCGGGCACAGCCGGATCTGTGCCGTCAAGACCTCCTTGATACCACGTCAACCGGCCCGTGGCCTGCCGAAACGGGTTGTGCGGTTGACCCGGCGAAATCACCACCGGTGCGGCAGCATGATGACGGTGAGCCCGAGAACCGCCCGCACGCCGGCAACCGAGTCGAACGGGTCGGCCACGGCCGGGTCACGGGGCGCGCCGTCGCGTCGCGTCAGGCATCAGGGTGTGTTCGACGGCTACCACCGGCTGGGCCGCTACTCGGCGGCGTTCGACGAGATGTTCGACGCCGCCGGCAACGTCCGCGGACCGTACAAGGGCATCTTCGCCGAGCTTGCTCCCTCGGACGCCTCGGAACTGCGGTCGCGGTCGGATGCGCTGGGCCGCGCGTTCATCGATCAGGGCATCACGTTCTCGTTGTCGGGCCAGGAGCGGCCGTTTCCGCTCGATCTGGTGCCGCGGGTGATCTCGGCGGCGGAGTGGTCGCGGCTGGAGCGCGGGATCACCCAGCGGGTCAAGGCGCTCGAGAAGTATCTCGACGACATCTACGGCGAGCAGGAGATCCTGCGCGACGGGGTCATCCCACGTCGGCTGGTCACCTCGTGTGAGCACTTCCACCGGGAAGCCGCGGGCATCGTGCCCCCCAACGGGGTGCGCATCCACGTCGCCGGCATCGATCTGATCCGTGACGCCTCGGGTGACTTCCGGGTGCTGGAGGACAACCTGCGGTCACCGTCGGGGGTGTCCTACGTGATGGAGAACCGGCGCACCATGGCCCGTGTCTTCCCGAACTTGTTCGCCACTCACCGGGTGCGCGCCGTCGGTGACTATTCGTCGCATCTGCTGCGGGCGCTGCGCAATGCCGCGCCCACCAACGTCGCCGACCCCACGGTGGTCGTCCTCACCCCCGGCGTCTATAACTCGGCCTACTTCGAGCATTCCCTGCTGGCCCGGCAGATGGGTGCCGAGCTGGTCGAGGGCCGCGACCTGTTCTGCCGCGACAACGCCGTGTACATGCGCACCACCGAGGGCGAGCGTCAGGTCGACGTCATCTACCGCCGCATCGACGACGCCTTCCTGGACCCGATGCAGTTCCGGCCCGATTCGATGCTCGGGGTGGCCGGCCTGCTCAACGCCGCCCGGGCCGGAAACGTGGTGATCTCCAGCGCGGTGGGCAACGGAGTCGGCGACGACAAGCTCGTCTACACCTACGTGCCGACCATCATCGAGTACTACCTGGGGGAGAAGCCGGTCCTGGCCAACGTCGACACCTTCCGCTGTTGGTTGGACGCCGAACGTGAGGAAGTACTCGACCGGATCGAGGAACTCGTGATCAAGCCCGTCGAAGGCTCCGGCGGGTACGGCATCGTGTTCGGCCCGGACGCCTCGGACAAGGAGTTGGCGGCAATCGCCAAGAAGATCCGCGCCGACCCACGCGGCTGGATCGCCCAACCGGTGATGCAGCTGTCGACGGTGCCGACCCAGATCGGCGACACGCTGGCGCCGCGGCATGTCGACCTGCGTCCGTTCGCGGTCAACGACGGTAATGACGTCTGGGTGCTGCCGGGCGGACTGACCCGGGTCGCGCTGCCCGAAGGATCGCTGGTGGTGAATTCCAGCCAGGGCGGCGGGTCGAAGGACACCTGGGTGCTGGCGTCCCGCACGTCGGCCGCCGATCGCGAGCTGGCGGCCGCCGAGGTGGTGCGCTCGCTGCCCAAAACCTCCCAGGCGACCAATGGCGATGGTGCACTTGACGGTTCATCGTCTCAACAACAGCAGCAATAGGGGGTGGTAGTGATGCTGGCGCGCAATGCCGAATCGTTGTACTGGATCGGGCGTTACGTGGAGCGGGCCGACGACACCGCACGCATCCTCGACGTCACGGTGCATCAGTTGTTGGAGGATTCCAGCGTCGACCCGGATGTCGCGTCGCGAACGCTGTTGCGCGTGCTGGGGATCGAGCCGCCCAAGGAACGTCTGGATGTCTGGTCGCTGACCGACATCGTGGCGTTCAGCCGCGACAGCAACGGCAATTCGATCGTCGACTCGGTTTCGGCGGCACGGGAGAACGCGCGCGGTGCCCGTGAGGTCACCTCGACCGAGATCTGGGAGTGCCTCAACACCACCTACAACGCACTGCCCGAGCGGGAGCGGGCGGCAAAACGCTTGGGCCCGCATCAGTTCCTGTCCTATGTCGAAGGCCGCGCGGCGATGTTCGCCGGCTTGGCCGATTCGACGTTGAGCCGCGACGACGGCTACCGCTTCATGCTGTTGGGCCGGGCGATCGAGCGCGTCGACATGACGGTGCGGCTGCTGTTGTCGCGGGTCGGCGACAGCGGCTCGTCGCCGGCGTGGGTGACGCTGCTGCGCTCGGCCGGCGCCCACGATACGTATCTGCGTACCTACCGCGGTGTGCTCGACGCCGGCCGGGTGGTCGAATTCATGCTGTTGGACCGGTTGTTCCCGCGGTCGATCTTCTATTCCCTGCGCTTGGCCGAACACAGCCTCGACGAGTTGCTCAACCGGCCGCACAACCGGCTGGGCGCCACTGCCGAGGCGCAGCGGCTTCTCGGCCGGGCCCGCAGCGAGCTGGAATTCCTCCAGCCGGGAGCCTTGCTGGAATCGCTGGACGCGCGGCTGGCCGGCCTGCAGAAAACGTGCCGGGAGGTCGGAGACGCCTTGGCGCTGCAGTACTTCCACTCCGTGCCCTGGGTGGCTTGGACCGACGCCGGCCACGACGACGTGGTCGTGATCGAGGAAGGCGAGGTCTAGATGTGGCGGCTACGGGTGGTGCACTCCACTGGATACGCCTACAAGTCGGCAGTGACGGCCTCCTTCAACGAGGCCCGGCTGACGCCGCGGTCGGACTCGCGGCAGAACGTGATCCTCAACCGCGTCGAGACCGTTCCGGCCACCCGGTCGTATCGCTATGTCGACTACTGGGGCACCGCGGTGACGGCGTTCGACCTACACGCCCCGCACACCGAGTTGGAGGTCACGTCCTCGTCGGTGGTCGAGACCGAGGTTGCCGAGAAGCCCGAGGAGTTGGCCGGCTGGGATGACCTGGATTCGGAGGCGGTGATCGATCGATTCGACGAGGTGCTCAGCCCGACGCACTACACACCGCACAGCAAGCGCATCGTGCGGGTGGGGCAGCGGATCGCCAAGGACCACGACCCGTTCGAGGCGGTGATGGCGGTGGCGCAGTGGGTGCGCAGCGAGCTCGAGTACATGCCCGGCACCACCGGCGTGCACTCCTCGGGCCTGGACGCGCTGCGGGAGGGCAAAGGGGTATGCCAGGACTTTGCCCATCTGTCTTTGATCATGTTGCGGCGCATGGGGATTCCGTCCCGCTATGTATCGGGCTATCTGCATCCCAAGCAGGAGGCCGTGGTCGGCGACACGATCGACGGGCAGAGCCACGCGTGGATCCAGGCGTGGACTGGCGGCTGGTGGAATTACGACCCGACCAATGACACCGAGATCAACGAGCAGTACGTCAGTGTCGGGGTGGGTCGGGACTACTCGGATGTGGCCCCGCTCAAGGGGATCTATTCGGGTGAGGGTTCGACCGATCTCGACGTGGTCGTGGAGGTCACCCGGTTGGCTTGACGCACATGCCGGGATGGACCTGGACCCGGTGTAGATCGTCGCCCAGCTCGATCTGCCGGTCGAATTCGGTGGCCGCCAGCGCCCGCCACTGGTCCTCGGTGCCTGGCGCGATGGCCGGCACGTAGTGGGTCAGGATGAGGATCCCGACGCCGGCCCTGGACGCGGTGGCCGCCGCCTCCTGCACTGAGGAGTGGTAGTCGCAGATGTCGCGGATGCGTTGCTGCGGAAGGAGTTCGATCAGGTCTTTGCGAATCACGGTGTGCACCAGGGCGCCGGCGCCGGCGGCGAGCCCATCGAGACCGGGGCACGGCACGGTGTCGCCGGCGGCCACCACCGACGCGCCGGCATGCTCGATCCGGAACGCGATGGTCGGTGTCACGGGGCGATGGTCGGTGGGCGCCACGCGGATGTGCACGTGGTCGCGATCCCACACCGGTCCGTCGGTGTATTCGTGTACCTCGACCGGCGGTGGTGCGGTGAGGTCGTCGTGATGGGCGATGCGGTAACCGATGTCGAAGCCGAAGGCCTTCAGCATTGCCGCCACCACGTCGGCGGTTCCCGGAGGGCCGATGATCGGCAGCGGTGGCACGTCCGGGGTGAACGTACTGACCCAGCGGGTGATGATGACGTCACCCAAATCGGCGATGTGGTCGCTGTGCAAATGGGTGAGTAGCAGCGCGCTGAGCCCGTTGGCTCCCGAGCCGATCGCGGCCAGGCGTTGCAGCACACCGCGACCGCAGTCGATGAGGAAGGATTGGCCGCCGGCCCGCACCAGTGTGGAGGGACCGGCCCGGTGCGGATCGGGAATCGGGCTACCGGTACCGAGCAGGGTGACCTCGATCATGGCCCACATATACCTGTTCGGGTGTTATGCGGAATACCTTTCGTCCAGACTGATGCCGCCTTAGCCTTGATGTGAGGTGGATCACGATCGGAGGCGGCCGATGCGAATCGCGGACGTGCTGAAGAACAAGGGCACGGCGGTGGTGACGATTTCGCCCGAGACCACGGTGACCGAGCTGTTGGCCGGGCTGACCGAGTTGAACATCGGCGCCATGGTGGTGATGGGTCCCGGCGGCGGGCTGGCCGGGATCGTCTCGGAGCGTGATGTGGTGCGCAAGCTGCACGAGCGGGGCAGCAGCCTGCTGGCCCAGCCGGTCTCGGAAATCATGACCACGGTGGTCGCCACGTGTACGCCACGCGACACCGTGGATCACCTCAGCGCCCTGATGACCGAGAACCGGGTTCGACACATCCCCGTCGTCGACGATGGCCGGCTGGCCGGCATCGTCAGCATCGGTGACATCGTCAAGACCCGGATGGAGGAACTGGAAGCCGAGCAGGAACACCTGCAGGCCTACATCACCCAGGGCCGCTGACCCGCCGCATCCCGAATGCCGAAACTACGGCCGTTTGCGCGAATTTCGCCGAACTTCGCCGACAACCGTCGTTTCACGCTGGGAGCGGTGTGGGATCGTGAGCGGGTGGCTGCCATCGATGTCCGCCCCGCGAACAGAACCGACCTCAAAGTGCTCGGCAGTGTCCTGGCCCGGGCGTTCTATCACGATCCGGTGATGATGTGGATGTTGCCCGAGGCCGAACGCCGGCAGCGGGCGCTGGACCGAATGTTCGTCACCATGGCCCGGCACCATTTCCTCCCCGGTGGCGGTAGTGAGGTGGCGCTGCGGTCCGGCACCGTCGGCGCGGCGGCACTGTGGAATCCACCCGGCGGCTGGAAACAGACCGGGCTGCAGGAGTTGCTGATGATGCCCGGCTTCGTGCGGGCCTTCGGGCGCCGGACCGCCCGCGGTCGGGAGGTCGCCGAGTTGATGAAGCACCACCATCCCGAGGAACCGCATTGGTATCTCGGCGTGATCGGAAGCGATCCGACGGTCCGCGGCGGCGGTTTCGGTCATGCCCTGATGCGGTCACGTCTGGACCGGGTGGACGCCGAGCATGCGCCGGCCTATCTGGAGTCGAGCAATCCCGACAACGTTCCCTACTACCTGCGGTTCGGGTTCGAGGTGACCGGGGAGATCCCGCTGCCCGAGGACGGTCCGATCATGACCGCCATGTGGCGCCGTCCGCGTTGACCGGCGACGCGGCTAACCGAAAACTCCCGAGATCTTCATGATCAACAGCACGCCGACCGCGACGAACACCGCAATCAGCACCACCAGGCCGATGATCGCGGTCACCGACGACGGCGTGTACTTGTGCTTGGGACGGGCTTCCGGTTCGCCCAGCCCCGAGGTCTGCGCCGAGTCGGGTGGGGTGGCGCCGGGGGCGACGCCGCCGCCAGGTTCGAGGTCGGGTATCTCGGCCGGGTCGGGATCGGGTGGTAGCGCGGTCATCGTCTGGGAATTCCCGCTCGCGCCGATTTGATGCATCGGTTGTTGAAGTGCGAGCGCGTCAGCTCCAGGAATACTCGGCACGCAGCCGCACCGCGACCGCCTCGAACCGGGCCCGGTCCAGGATCGCGCCTTCGCGGCGGATGCCCTCTTCGGGCACGTCGAGCACGCGGTCCAGCCGCACCCAGCTCGGCCTGCCGTCGTAGTCCCAGGTGCCGGTGCCGATGGCGATCCAGTCCGGGTCATCACGGTGGTAGTCCTGGCTGGACAACATCAACCCCAGCAAAGTGCGTTGGTCGCGGCCGACCACCAACACGGGGCGGTCCTTGCCCTGTGTCGGATCATCCTCGTAAACCACCCAGGTCCAGACGATCTCGCCGGGATCGGCACGGCCGTCCAGGTCGGGGGCGTAGACGATCTTGCGGGCCCGGTGCGCGGTGGGGACGCTGTGCTTGGACACCGGCCGACCCGCGGCGATCGCCTTCGGTGGCGGGGTGGCCGCGCCGGCAATGGCCCCCAGACCCAGCTTGATGCCCTGCTGAATGCCTTGTTGGATGCCCTGCTGCACAGTGCGTGGCACGTTGTCGGTGGTCTGGAGCTGGCGAACGAACTTCGGTGCCTCGTTGAACACCAGGTGCTCGGCGCCGTCGCGGACGCCCTTGAGAACCTGCTGGAACGCCTTCCACTGCGACGCCATGGTGTCGAGCATAAGTCAGGGTTCGGCGGGCAGGAGCGCAGCGACCGGGGATCGATTAAGCCCGGCGATTGTGTCGCAAGGGTGCTCCCTCGATACCCTGGAAGCGCACAACACGTGCTGGACACCCGCGCTCACCAGGAGATTCCCATCAGCAGCTTCGCCGACAAGACGTTCACTGCGCCGGCGCAGATCAGGAACTTCTGCATCATCGCCCACATCGACCACGGCAAGTCGACGCTGGCCGACCGGATGCTGCAGCTCACCGGCGTCGTCGACGACCGGTCGATGCGCGCGCAATACCTGGACCGGATGGACATCGAGCGCGAGCGCGGAATCACGATCAAGGCGCAGAACGTGCGGCTGCCTTGGAAGGTCAACGACGAAGAGTTCGTCTTGCACCTGATCGACACCCCCGGCCACGTCGACTTCACCTACGAGGTGTCGCGCGCGTTGGAGGCCTGCGAGGGTGCGGTGCTGCTGGTCGACGCCGCCCAGGGCATCGAAGCACAGACCTTGGCCAACCTGTACCTGGCACTCGACCGGGATCTGACGATCATCCCGGTGCTCAACAAGATCGACCTGCCGGCCGCGGACCCGGAGCGCTACGCCGGCGAACTCGCGCACATCATCGGCTGCGACCCCTCGGACGTGCTGCGGGTGTCCGGCAAGACCGGGGCGGGTGTGGCCGAGCTGCTCGACGAGGTGGTGCGGCAGGTCCCGGCGCCGACCGGTGATGCCGACGCCCCGGCCCGGGCGATGATCTTCGACTCCGTCTACGACATCTACCGCGGCGTGGTCACCTACGTGCGCGTCGTCGACGGCAAGATCACCCCGCGCGAACGCATCGCGATGATGTCCACCGGGGCCACCCACGAACTGCTCGAGGTCGGCATCGTCTCACCGGAACCGAAGGCCAGTGACGGCTTGGGTGTCGGTGAGGTGGGCTACCTCATCACCGGCGTGAAAGACGTCCGCCAGTCCAAGGTCGGCGACACCGTGACGACGGCGCGCAAGGGCGCCACCGAGGCGCTGACCGGCTACCGCGAACCCAAGCCGATGGTCTACTCGGGCCTCTACCCGGTCGACGGCTCGGACTACCCGGATCTGCGCGACGCACTGGACAAACTGCAACTCAACGACGCGGCGCTGACGTACGAGCCCGAGACGTCGGTGGCGCTCGGCTTCGGGTTCCGCTGCGGCTTCCTCGGGCTGCTGCACATGGAGATCACCCGGGAGCGCTTGGAGCGCGAGTTCAACCTGGATCTGATCTCCACCTCGCCCAACGTGGTGTACCGGGTCATCAAGGATGACGGATCCGAGATCGTCGTGACCAACCCGTCGGACTGGCCCGAGGGCAAGGTCCGCGAGGTCTACGAGCCGGTGGTCAAGACCACCGTCATCGCGCCCAGCGAGTTCATCGGCACCATCATGGAGCTGTGCCAGTCCCGCCGCGGTGAGCTCGGCGGCATGGATTACCTGTCGCCGGAACGCGTCGAGCTGCGTTACACGATGCCGTTGGGCGAGATCATCTTCGACTTCTTCGACTCACTGAAATCCCGCACCCGCGGCTACGCCAGCCTGGACTATGAGGAGGCCGGCGAGCAGCAGGCCGATCTGGTCAAGGTCGACATCCTGTTGCAGGGTGAGGCCGTGGATGCGTTCAGTGCGATCGTGCACAAGGATTCGGCATCGGCCTACGGCAACAAGATGACCACCAAGCTCAAAGAGCTCATCCCACGCCAGCAGTTCGAGGTGCCGGTGCAGGCCGCTATCGGCTCGAAAATCATTGCCCGCGAGAACATCCGCGCCATCCGCAAGGACGTGCTGTCCAAGTGCTACGGCGGTGACATCACCCGTAAGCGCAAGCTGCTGGAGAAGCAGAAAGAGGGCAAGAAGCGGATGAAGACCATCGGTCGCGTGGACGTGCCGCAGGAGGCATTCGTCGCGGCGCTGTCCACCGATGCCGCCGGGGACAAGCCCAAGAAGTAGGCCTGCTCGCCGACAAAAAGTCGGGATTGCTTCGCGCTGAGCGCAACCCTCGGCGTGAGCAGGTGAGGATCGTAGTGTCGCCGGAGTGTCCAGAGAGCTGCATCTGCTGGCCTTCGGAAACACCCGGTCAGCCGGGCCGTGGCGGCATCCAGATATCGACAACAGCACCGCGGGGGTACGCCGGCGGCTGATCAGCTATGCGCAGACCGCCGAGGCCGGCACGTTCGACGCGCTGTTCTTCGCCGACGGGTTGAACTACGGCCCGCCCGCGACGTGGGCGTACAAGATCACCGAGGACTTCGAACCCCTCACCGCGACCGCCGCGCTGTCCTCCGTCACCGAACAGATCGGGTTGGTGGTCACCGGATCGGCCACCCTGGCGCATCCCTATCACCTTGCCCGCCAGCTCCTTTCACTCGACCACCTCAGCGGTGGGCGGGCCGGCTGGAACCTGGTGACCAGCTTCGCCCAAGCCGCCGCCGACAACTTCAGCGCCCGTGGTGTGGTGGCCCACGATGAGCGGTATCGCATCGCCGAGGAAGCGTTGGAGGTGGTGCGCAAGCTGTGGGACGGCTGGGGCGAAAACACCGTCGTCGAGGATCGCACAGCCGGGATCTTCAACGATGTCAACCTCATTCGGCCAACCGACCATCATGGCCGGTACTTCGACGTGGCCGGGCCGCTCGGCGCGGCCAGATCGGCTCAGGGGCAGCCGGTCCTGTTTCAGGCCGGATCCTCGGAGACCGGGCGGGGTTTCGCCGCCCGCCACGCCGAGGTGATCTTCACCAGCCACGGCAACCGGGTCCGGGCCCGCGATTTCTACACCCAGATCCACCGGGAGGCGCAAAGGTTCGGCCGGGCCACACCGCCGCTGATCACCCCGTCGCTGCGGTACATCGTCGGTTCGACCGAGGACGAGGCCAGGCGCGCCGAACGCGCAGAGTACGAATACTTCAGCCCCGAATATCAGGCCGGATGGCTGCTGGAGGTCGACGTCGACGTCACCGGCGCCGATCTGGACGGGCCGGTGCCGGAGTCGGCCTTCCCGGCGCACACCGAGACCCATCAGACCGCGCTGGCCGGCTACCGCCTGCTGGCCCGTGACGGAAACCCCACGGTGCGAGAGTTCCTGTACCGCACGGTGAACGGATGGGGCGCGGCCGTGGTGGGCACACCCGAGCAGATCGCCGACGAGATCGAGCAGTGGTTCACCACCGGGGCCGCCGACGGGTTCGTCCTCCGCGACTCCGGATTGCCCGGCCAGCACGAGTTGTTCGTCGAGCAGGTGGTCCCGGTGCTGCGCAAGCGCGGGCTGTTCCGGCACGAATACGCCGGCACGACCTTGCGATCGCATCTGGGCCTCGACGTACCGCAGCGACCGCCGGCATGACCGAACCGTATGTGTTGTCGGCATTCACGATGTCGACGGTGTCCCACGGAAACTTCGGGTTGTGGCGCCACCCGGCCGACCGCACCGCCGATTACACCGATGTGCGGTACTGGGTGGAGTTGGCCACGCTGCTCGACGACGGTGGTTTCGACGCGTTGTTCATCGCCGACGCCGTCGGGCAACTCGACGTCTTCGGTGGCGACGCCAGTGCGGCGTTGGCTCGGGCGGTACAGACGCCGGTGACCGATCCACTGCTGGTCGTGTCGGCGATGGCCGCGGCGACCCAGCGGCTGGGCTTCGGTATCACGGTGTCCACCACCTACGAGAGCCCGTACCTGCTGGCCCGCAAGTTCAGCACGCTGGACCACCTGACCGGCGGCCGCATCGCGTGGAACATCGTGACTTCGCTGCTGGACAGCGCGGCACGCAACATCATCGGACGCGATCGGCAGATCCCGCACGACGAGCGTTACGCGATGGCCCAGGAATTCCTGGAGGTCACCTACAAGCTCTGGGAAGGTTCGTGGGAGCCCGACGCGGTGCTGCGCGACGCCGAACGTGGCGTCTACACCGACCCCGCGAAGGTCCATGACATCGGCCACCACGGCCGGTATTTCACCGTGCCCGGGGCGCATCTGGTCGAACCCTCGCCTCAGCGCACCCCGGTGCTTTTCCAGGCCGGCACCTCTGCGGCCGGCCGTGAATTCGCCTCGCGTAACGCCGAACTCGTCTTCGTCAGCGATCCTCGACCCGAGGTGTTGCGGTCCAACATCGAGGACATCCGTCGGCGGGCAGTCGGACACGGCCGGGACCCGCACTCCCTGAAGTTCATCACGTCCGTCGAGATCGTCACGGACAGTACCGATTCCGCGGCCCAGGCCAAGGCCCGCGACCTCGCCCGGTTCCACGACCTGGAGGCCGGGCTGGTGCTGCTGTCGGCCCTGTCCGGGGTGGACTGGTCGACCTACGGCGTCGACCGCCCGATCGAGCAGTTCGACACCGACGCCAGCCGGTCCATCCTGGCCGCGGTGACCGACACCGAGGCACGAGAACGTCTGACGCTGCGGGACTACGTCGGAGGGCTCGGTGGTTTCGGCGGTGAGTTGTTCGTCGGATCGGCGCGCACCGTTGCCGACGCCTTGGCCGCCTACGCCGACCGCAGCGGGGTGGACGGCTTCAACATCGCGTATCACGTGACACCCGGCAGCTTCGCCGACGTGGGGGAGTACCTCATACCCGAACTTCGACGCCGGGGCCGGGCGCGTGAGCTCGGCGATCCGACCACGTTGCGCCAGCGCCTGTTCGGCGGTGAGAGCGCCCTGCTGGGAGCGGGCCACCCGGCCGCCGCATTCCGTCGCAATTCTGTTCATCCGCAATAGAATCCCGCCGATTCGATAGCTGCCGCCGCGAATCCGTCTGCGGCAGTGTGGCACCCATACCGACTTGTCAACTCCCGGGCCGGGTCACGGACGGGGGACGTCGCGGTCAGAAAGGGACATTGCCGTGACTACTACAGACGATCCGAAGACGACGCGCCCCGATCCCGCGGTGGGGCGGGGCACACTGATCGCCGCCGAATCGACCGGGCTGGAATCCGGGGCGCTCGGGCCGTGGGGTGTGTTCGCCCAGGGCCTGGCGGCCGCAGCGCCGAGTGTGGCGCTGGCCGTGGTGCCGTTCTCGCTGTTCGTGGCGGCCGGCAAGGGTGCGGCGTGGGCGGCGGTGATCGGGCTGTCGATCGTGGTGCTGGTCGCGGTCACGATCAGCTTCCAGGCCAAACGCACGGTGTCCTCCGGCTCGCTGGGCACGTACACCGGAAACGGGTTGGGACCCGGCTTCGCCTTCGCCGCGGGTTTCAGCCTGCTGTTCGGCTACATCGGGTTCGCCACCACCGGAACCCTCGGCGGTGTCCTGTATCTCGATGCGTTCCTGGAGTCGATCGGCCTGGGGTCACAAGCGGTGTGGTTCCGGCTGCTGCTGGTGATCGTGGTGGTCGGCGTCGCGGTGTACCTGCCGTACCGCGGGGTTTCACTGGCGGCCAAGTACGAGCTGGCCTTCGAACTGCTGGCGATCGCGTCGATCCTGGTGATCATCGTGGCCTCCTACATCGGCTACGGATTCCGCATCGACTGGGAGCAGTGGAACCCGCAGCATCTCGGTTCCAGCGCGACCTTCATCGCCGCGGTCACCGCGGTGGGTTCCTACGCCGGTTTCGAGAGCGTGGCCTCGCTGGGTGCCGAGGCCAAGGATGCGCATCGCAATATCGCCAGATCGCTTCTGCGCGTGGTCATCTTGATCGGCGCGCTCTATATCTTCGCGACGTATCCGCAAATCCTGCACTTCGGTGAGATCGACGGCGACAAGGCGGTCCTGCCTCAGCTGGCCACGAGCGTCGGCGTCGACTGGGTGAACCAGATCGTCAGCGGTGCGGTTGCGATCGCGTTCATCGTGTTCGTCACCGCCGTCACCACCGCCGCCGCACGTTCGTTGTTCACCTTCGCTCACGAAGGGGCCTTGCCGCAGGTGTTCACCAAGGTTCACGCCACCTACAAGACACCGTGGGCCGGGGTGATTTTCGTCGGGCTCCTGGCGTTCGCGTTCTCGGTCGCGGCCACCTTCAGTTCGGCCGGGCGGTTGGTGTTCGACGTCTACGGCGGCTACGTGGCCAACTGGGGCTTCCTGGTGAGCTATCTGCTGGTGGTCATCGCGACCCCGATCTGGCTGCGTAAGATCGGCGCGCTGACCCCGCTGCGGCTCGCGGTCGCGGTGGCGGCCACCATCGGTCTCGGGTATGTGATCGTCAGCAATTTCTATCCCGTGCCCGAATTCCCGTTCAATATCCTGCCGTTCGTCTTCGGCGCAATCCTGGCGGCCGGGCTGGCCTGGTACTGGTATCTCAAGCGCACCCGGCCCGAGGTGGCCAACCGGATCGGCAGCATCCAGACCCTGTCGGAGGCAGAGCAACAGCGACTGGCCGACGAGGGTATCG
The DNA here is from genome assembly GCF_001953975.1 of Mycobacterium sp. NS-7484. GTDB lineage: Bacteria > Actinomycetota > Actinomycetes > Mycobacteriales > Mycobacteriaceae > Mycobacterium. The sequence continues at coordinate 132,177 of NZ_MBEJ01000069.1, read as the reverse complement.
GCGAGGTGCTTCAGCAGTCGGCCCCGGCGCTGAAGGACGAGGCCCACACATGACCGTCACCGACCACCGGCCGACTGCCGGCGCGACGGTGGCACCGGCCACCCCACGCGACTACCCGCTCATCGCCGATTTCCTGGCCACCACGCCGGGTTTGGCCGGGCGAAAGTTCGCCGCCGATTCGCGCGACGTCGCCGAACAGTTCGACGGCGCGTATCCCGGGTCGGCACTGGTGCTGCGCGGTGAGTCCGACGAGGTGCTCGGATACGCGGTGCTGCACCGGCCCGACGGCGCCGAACCGGAAGTGCTGGCCGACTTCGTGTTCGGACCCTCGGTGGCCCGGGCCGCGGTCGAAACGGTCGTCGGCGACACCGTCGCGCGGTTCCGCAGCGTGGCGCCGGCCGCTGCCTATCTGCGGGCCTACATCGGTGCCGATCAACCCGCCGCCATCGACGCGCTCGTGCACCACGGCGCGCGCCGGGAGCGGCAGTTCGTCGCCACTCGAAAGCCGTTGCTCGGCGAGGATCCAACCGCCCTGGCCGCTGCGCACATAGACGGCCTGACGATCCTGTCCTGGCCGGAAGTGATTTCAGGTGGTTACGCCGAGCAGGTTCGGCAACTGCAATTCGACACCTTCAGCGAGCATTTCGGGAACATGTCGAAAACCCCGCAGCGGTGGGAACATCACCTGCGCAGCCGCGCCTTCGCGCCGGACTTCAGCATCGCCGCGGTCGACGACGGCGGCGTGGTGGTCGGCTACGTGTTGGGATCGACCTACACCACCGGCGTGGGTGCCGACCAGGAACGCAGCGCCCACACCGACTACATCGGAGTGCGCCGGGATCGTCGGACCCGCGGCACCGGCGAGCTGCTGTTGCGCAAGATCTGGCTGGCGGCACTGAGGCGCGGGCTCACGGTCGCGTCGCTGGGCACCGACATCGACAACGCCAGCAGGGCGCACGAGTTGTACCGGCGGCTTGGCTACCTGGCGGTCAGAGACCAGTACGCATACCGAATCGACGCCGAGGAGAATCCGTAAATGTCCACGGACACCAGCTATCTCAAGCCACCGACCGGCTACGACGGCGAACTGCGTTCGGTCTTCGGTCCGATCTTCGAGCGGATCGCCGAGGGTAACCGTGAGCGTGAGTCCAACCGCGTGTTTCCCCATGAGCAGGTGCGCTGGCTCAGCGATGCCGGTTTCGGCACGCTGCGGATCCCCGCCGAGCAGGGCGGGTTCGGCGCCTCGCTGGAACAGACATTCCTCCTGCTGGCCGAATTGGGGGAGGTCGACGCCAACGTCGCTCACATCTGGCGCAACCACCTGGCTTTCGTCGAGGACCGGCTCAACGCCACCGTGACGGAGGACAACACCACCTGGATCAAACGATTCCTGGCCGGCGAATTCGTCGGCGGCGGCTGGACCGAGGCCAACAACCTGACCCTGGCCAATCTGGCCACCACCGTCACCGCGCACGACGACCACTGGCTGGTGTCCGGCGCGAAATACTATGCCACCGGCAGCCTTTACGCCGATTGGCTCGACGTCCTCGGCCGCGGTGAGGATGGTGAGCTGTGGACCGCACTGGTCCGCGCCGACGATCCGGGCGTCACCCTGATCGACGACTGGCGCGGGTTCGGCCAGCGCACCACAGGCAGCGGTTCGGCGCGATACGAGCAGGCTCGGGCCGAGCGCGGCAACGTGTTCCCGGCTGCCGAGCGGTTCACCTACCAGGCGCACTTCTACCAGATCGCGATGCTGGCAGTGCTGACCGGCATCATCCGGGCCGCTCAGCGCGACGGCTCGGCTGCTCTGGCCGCGCGTCGACGCAACTACCCGCAGGGACTGGCCGAGGTCCCGGCGGCCGATCCGCAGCTGTTGCAGGTGATCGGCGAGGTGTCGGCCGAATCCTTCAGCGCCACAGCCGCGTTGGCCCAGAGCGCGCGGACCCTGGACCGGATCGTGGCCGGCCGGCTCGCCGGCAGCGACGATCAGGCGCGCCGGCTGCTGGTGGATGCCGAGGTGGCGGTCACGCAGGCGCAGTTGGTGATCGTGGCGGCGGCATTGCGGGCCACCACCCGGGTGTTCGACGCCCTCGGTGCCTCCGGAGTGTCCGAAGAGCTTGGACTGGACCGGCATTGGCGCAATGCCCGCACCCTGGCCTCACATAATCCGGTGGTGTACAAGGCCCGCATCCTGGGCGACTGGTTCATCAACGGCAAGGACCCGGTGTCCGACCTGGTGTCCCGAGGCCGTGGCGGGCAGGGCAACTGAGCCGTCGTCAGTCGACCTGTAGTACCGCCTTGCCGGTGACCCTGCGGTCGAGCAGGGCCTGTGCGGCAGCGGCAATGTTGCTCCAGGTGTCGCGCAGCCCGATCTGCGGGTCCAGCTCGCCGTCGGCGACCAGTGTCAACAGGTAGTCGAGGTCAGCCTGAAAGGGTCCCCGAACAGTGAACGGCTCCAACCGTTTCCGGTTTCCCCGGCGTCGCTCCGCCTCGAAGTCGATGGTCGTGGGTTCGTTGGAGGCCATCCCGATCGACTGCACCGAACCGCCGTCGGACACCAGGCTGAACGCCTGCGCCAAGAGCTTCCCACCGACATTGTCGAGGGCGCCGAACACCGGCTCCGTCACGGTATCGAGTCCGACCACCACCTCGGCGGCGCCCAGCTCGGTGAGGCCCTCACCGCGGGCGGGGCTGCCGACCGCGGCGATGACATGCGCGCCGGCTCGGGCAGCCAGCTGCACCGCGAACCGGCCGACGCCGCCGGAGGCGCCGGTGATGAGAACTCGGCGGCCCACCACCGGCCCGAGGGCCCGAACCGCCTGCAACGCAGTCACTCCCGCGACCGGCAACGCGGCGGCTTCGTCGAACTCGACGAACTCGGGAAGCTCGGCGAGATTGCCGGTGGACACGACCCGTCGTTCCGCCCAGCCGGCCGCACCGCTGAAACCGACCACGCGGGTGCCGACCGCCGGTCCGGATCCGTCGGCGGCGGCCCGGACGACGACACCGGCACTGTCCCAGCCGGGTACCTCACCCGGTTTGCGCATGTGATCGATGAAATGGAGCTCACCGAAATTCAGTGCGATCGCGTGGACATCGATCAAGGCCTCGGATTCGGTGACGGTTGGTTCGTCGACGTCGTCGAAACGGAGGTTGGCCGGGGCGTGCGGGTCGTAGACGATGGCTCGCATGCAGGGGCAAACTCCGCGGCCGGGTGCATCTATTCCCGCCCGCCGACCTTTCGTAGGGTGGCGCTGATGAGTCAGCAGGATCGCCTCGACTGGGACACCACGTACCGCGGCTATGACAGCGCCGTCGATGCGCCCCGCCTGCCCGCGGTGTTCGACGCGCACGGTGACGTCTTCCCAGTGAAAGGAACGGCGCTCGACATCGCGTGCGGCACCGTTCGGCGTCGGTCTGGCTGGCCCGACGCGGCCTGCGCGTGCGGGGCGTCGACGTGTCGCCGCTGGCGCTCGGCCATGCCGGTGCGTTGGCTGGCCGGTACGGCGTCTCCGAGATGTGTCGCTTCGATGTCGTCGACCTCGATGACGGGTGGCCTGACGGCCCACCGGTCGACGTCATCGTGTGCCACCGTTTCCGCGATCCGCGGCTGTACCGCCCGATGTCCGAGCGCCTGACCACCGGCGGGGTCCTCGCGGTCTGCGTGCTCAGTGAAGTCGGTGCCGCACCCGGGAGGTTCCGGGCCGCTCCGGGAGAGCTGCCCGACGCATTCGGCCGCCTCGAGGTGATCGCCGCCGACGAGGGCGGCGGTCAGGCCTGGCTGCTCGCCCGCAAGTGATTCCTCCCGCGAACAGACACAAACCCGTAGCAAATCAACGGATTTGGTACGGGTTTGCGTCTGCTCGGCGGGGCTAGGTGGCTACATCGGCGCGTTGGCGGGCTGGAACACCCCGGAACTGTCGGACTCCTCTTCGGCGCGGATGACGTGCACCACCGCGTTGATCAGGGCCAGGTGGGTGAAGGCTTGCGGGAAGTTGCCTAGATGCCGTCCGGTTCGCGGCTCGATTTCCTCGGCGTACAGATGCAGCGGACTGGCGAACGACAACAACCGTTCCAGCAGATGCTTGGCCCGGCTCACCTCACCGATCTCGACGAGCGCCGACACCAACCAGAACGAACAGATGGTGAACGTGCCCTCTTCGCCGGACAACCCGTCGTCGGTCTCCTCGACCCGGTAGCGCAGCACCAGACCGTCCTCGGTGAGTTCGTCGGCGATCGCCAACACCGTGGCCCGCACCCGCGGGTCATCCGAGGGCAGGAACCGGGTCAGCACCGCCAGCAACAGCGAGGCGTCCAGCGCGTCGTCGTTGTAGCGCTGCGTGAGCACCCCACGCGAATCCACGCCGCGGGCCAGCACGTCGGCCTTGATCTCCTCGGCGATGGCGCGCCACTGTTGGGCGTAGCTCTTCTCGCCTTGGAGTTCGGCCAGCTTCGAACCGCGGTCCAGCGCCACCCAGCACATGATCTTGCTGGAGGTGAAGTGCTGCGGCTCGCCGCGTACCTCCCAGATGCCCCGGTCGGGTTCCTTCCAGTGCTTGATGGCTTCTTCGACCTGGTTCTTCAGTACCGGCCACAGGGCCTCGGGAATCTGCTCGCGCGACTTGGCGTGCAGATACACCGAATCGAGCATCGTGCCCCAGATATCGTGCTGCATCTGGTTGTAGGCACCGTTGCCGATGCGCACGGGCCGGGCGTTGTCGTAACCCGACAGGTGGTGCAGCTCTTCCTCGACGAGGCTGCGCTCGCCGCCGACCCCGTACATCACCTGTAGCGGGTGTCGTTCGCCGTTGTTGGCCCCGGACACGTCGGCGATGAACGCGAAGAAGTCGTCGGCCTCGCGATCCAGGCCCAGGGTGTACAGCCCCCACAGCGCGAACGTCGAATCCCTGATCCACGAGTAACGGTAGTCCCAATTGCGTTCGCCCTGAGGGGTTTCCGGCAGGGAAGTGGTCGGCGCGGCCAGCAGGGCGCCGGTCGGGGAGTAGGTCAAACCCTTCAGCGTCAGCGCGCTGCGCTGTAGGTAGGACCGCCACGGGTGGTCCGGGAAATCACCGATGTTGATCCATTGCCGCCACGCCTCGCTGGTTTTCCACATCTTCTCGGCGGCCTCTTCGTATGTCTGAGGAGCCGGATGCTTGGACCAACTCAGCGCGACGAACACGTTGTCACCCTCGGTGAGCCGGGTCCGGGCACGGGCCTCCCGGCCCTCGATACCGATCCGCAGGTTCGTGGTGAGCCGCAGGGTCGGGTGTGAGTCGGGGTTGCGGGCGGCGCGGGCGATGGCCTCGCCGTAGGCGGGGCCGGAGTACTCCCACGATGCGCTGACCCGGTGGTAGTCGAAGGCCGGTTCGCAGTTCATCACCAGCTCGACGGTGCCGCTGACACAACGCACCGTGCGCAGCAGGATGTGCTCGGCATCCCAGTCCATCGGGGTGCGTCGATGCGTGCGCGAGCGGGTCTCGATGTCGTGCCAGGGTCCCATCACCAGGGCGTCGCGCACGATCAGCCAACCGGTGTGGGTCTGCCAGGTGGTCTCCAGGATCAGGCTGCCGGGTAGGTAACGGCGCGCCGAGGGCACGGTCACGCCGTAGGGGCCGAGCCGGAAGTGGCCGGCGTTGCGGTCCAGGATCGCGCCGAACACGCTCGGCGAATCGGGGCGGGGGACACACAGCCACTCCACCGAGCCGGCCGAGGAGATCAGGCAGGTGTTCTCGCAATCGGACAGAAAGCCGTAGTCGGCGATCGGCGGGAACGGGTTCCGCAGCGAGCCACTCGACGAGTAGGGCACCGGGGCGGTCACCGTCAACGGCGTGTCCGATGTCTTGGACATCCCGGGTGTCTTTCCGAGTGCCGCGGCGGCATCCGTGGGCTCGGTGTGTTGCAGAACCATCCGCACATCATCATCTGCGGATACAGGCGGCGTCTACCCGCGCCGGGCGTGGCGAATGTTACGGGCGGGACGGGATGAAGAACGGTGATCCGGCGATCGCCTACGCTTGGGCCCATGACGGCAATCCTGAGCTGGTGGGACGGCGTCGAACTGTGGCTCACCGGGCTGCCGTTCGTCGTGCAGACCGCGGTGGTGATGCCGGTGGTACTGGCGCTGGCCTACGGCAGTGCCGTGGTGCTCGACGGTGCGCTGGGCTGGGGAACCGCCGGGTTGCACCGGCTTCGCCATGCCCCGACGGAGGAGATGGAATCGGAGTGAACGGTATGCCGCGGTCGCGTGTCACCTTGATCTTGGTTCTCCTGGTCGTCCTGGTCATCGTCATGTGGTTGCTGACCCGCTGACTCCGGCCCGCACTGCCCGGCAGGCGCGACGGCGGAATTCTGTTATTCTTCGCGCCATGCATTCAGCGTCCGGCAAGACCGAGAGCCATGTCTTGGCTCTCATTGCCGTGGGTGCACGCGCTGTTGCTGACGTCGCCTGTTGTCGCTGACCCCAACCCGTCTGCGGTTTGGTGTCGGTGGCGGTTCTGTGCCCGGATGCTCTGCTGTTGCCTCCCTCACCTCCCTCGCCTTTCCGCATGACGGACCTCGCATTGTCCGCTGTCTGCCAGAAAGGTCCTCAGTGTCCGTCAACAAGACCAACCTCAGCCGATCGGTGTTCTCCCGTGCGCGGCTGTGGCGCACCGCCGCCGTCCTGGCCACCACCAGTGTGTTGGCGGTCGGGTGCGCCGGCGGTGCCAGCGACGTTCCCGGTGGGGACGACGCCGCCGCGGGTGCCGACACCACCCTGACCCTGGTTGCCTACGCGGTGCCAGAACCGGGGTGGAGCAAGATCATCCCGGCGTTCGCCGCCACCGAGGAAGGCAAGGGTGTCGCGGTCACCAAGTCCTTCGGTGCCTCCGGTGACCAGTCACGGGCCGTCGTCGACGGCAAGCCGGCCGACATCGTCAACTTCTCGGTCGAGCCCGACATCACCCGGTTGGTCAAGGCCGACAAGGTGGCCGAGGACTGGAATGCCGGCAACACCAAGGGCGTGCCGTTCGGATCTGTGGTCTCATTGGTGGTGCGCAAGGGCAATCCCAAGGGCATCAAGGACTGGGACGATCTGCTGCAGCCCGGGCTCGAGGTGGTCACCCCGAGCCCGTTGAGTTCCGGTTCGGCCAAGTGGAACCTGTTGGCGCCGTATGCGGCGAAGAGCAACGGCGGCAAGGATTCGGCGGCCGGTCTGGACTTCGTCAACAAGCTGGTGACCGAACACGTCAAGACCCGTCCGGGCTCTGGCCGCGAGGCCACCGACGTCTTCCTGCAGGGCACCGGGGACGTGCTGATCAGCTACGAAAACGAGGCGATCAACGTCGAGCGGCAGGGCAAGCCGGTCGAGCACATCAACCCACCGCAAACCTTCAAGATCGAGAATCCGGTGGCCGTCGTCAAGACCAGCGCCCACGCCGAGGCGGCCAAGGCCCTGCTGAACTTCCTGTTCACCCCCGAGGGGCAGAAGCTGTGGGCCGAGGCCGGGTTCCGGCCGGTCGATCCGGCGGTGGCGGCGGACTTCACCAAGGACTTCCCGACGCCGGAGAAGCTGTGGACGATCGCCGATCTGGGCGGCTGGGATGAGGTCGACCCATCGTTGTTCGACAAGGACAACGGCTCTATCACCAAGATCTACAAGCAGGCGACTGGATGACGTCGGTGGCCCAGACCGATGCCGCCCAGACGGATCTGGGCGCGCCGGCAGGTGAGCGGCCCGGCCGCTACGGCAGCACCTCACTGCGCGTGGGGGCCGCGTCGATCTGGCTGAGCATCATCGTTCTGCTGCCGTTGGCCGCGATCGTGTGGCAGGCGGCCGGCGGCGGGTGGCACGCCTTCTGGCTGGCCGTCACCTCCAACGCGGCGGTGGACTCGTTCCGGGTGACGCTGACCATCTCGGCCGGCGTGACACTGGTGAACCTGGTGTTCGGCCTGGTGGTGGCCTGGGTGCTGACCCGCGACGAATTCTGGGGTAAACGGCTGGTGGACTCGGTGATCGATCTGCCGTTCGCATTGCCGACGATCGTGGCGAGCCTCGTGATGCTGGCGCTGTACGGCCCGGCCAGCCCGGTCGGTCTGCACCTGCAGCACACCAAGTGGGGTGTCGGTGTCGCGCTGTTGTTCGTCACCCTGCCGTTCGTGGTGCGCTCGGTACAGCCGGTACTGCTGGAGCTCGACCGCGAGACCGAGGAAGCCGCGGCCTCGCTGGGGGCCAGTAACCGGGTCATCTTCGTGAAGGTGATCCTGCCGGCGTTGCTTCCCGCGCTGCTGTCCGGCGCCGGGCTGGCGTTCTCGCGGGCCATCGGCGAGTTCGGTTCGGTGGTGCTGATCGGTGGTGCGGTGCCGGGCGAGACCGAGGTGTCCTCGCAGTGGATCCGGACCCTGATCGAGAACGACGACCGCACCGGGGCCGCGGCGATCTCCATTGTGCTGCTGCTGATCTCGTTCCTGGTGTTGTTCGTGCTCCGGGCGGTGGGGTCGCGGGTGGCCAAACGTGAGGAGCTTTCGGCATGACGCTCTCCCCGCGGATGCGCTACCTGTTGCGGTTTCTTGCCCTGGCCTATGTGACGGTGCTCGTGGTGGTTCCGGTGGGTCTCATCTTGTGGCGCACGTTCGGCCCGGGGCTCGGCGAGTTCTTCGCATCGGTGGGCACGCCCGCGGCCATCTCGGCGCTGAACCTGTCGTTGTTGGTGGTGGCGATCGTGGTGCCGCTGAACGTGTTGTTCGGTGTCCCCACGGCATTGGTCTTGGCGCGCAACAAATTCCGTGGCAAGAGTGCGCTGCAGGCGGTCATCGACCTGCCGTTCGCGGTGTCGCCGGTGGTGGTCGGTGTGGCGTTGATCCTGCTGTGGGGGTCGGCCGGGTTGTTCGGTTTCGTCGAGAACAACCTCGGGTTCAAGATCATCTTCGGATTCCCCGGCATCGTGCTGGCCAGCATCTTCGTCACCGTGCCGTTCGTCATCCGCGAGGTCGAACCGGTGTTGCACGAGATCGGTACCGATCAGGAGGAAGCCGCCGCGACACTGGGATCGACGTGGTGGCAGACCTTTTGGCGGATCACCCTGCCGTCGATCCGGTGGGGCCTGACCTACGGCATCGTGTTGACCGTGGCCCGCACCCTGGGAGAGTTCGGTGCGGTGCTCATGGTGGCGTCGAACCTGCCGGGCACCTCTCAGACGCTGACCTTGCTGGTGGCCGACCGTTACAACCGCGGCACCGCCGACTCGGTGTACGGCGCGTACGCCATCTCGACGTTGCTCATGGCGGTGGCCGTGGTGGTCCTGGTGGTCCAGGTCATCCTCGACCGTCGTCGAACCAAGGCCGCGCAGTAGGGCCGAGAAGGGAAGAACTATGACCGACGCGATCGTGGTTCGGGGCGCGAACAAGCACTACGGCGATTTCGCCGCGCTCGACAACATCGACTTCGAGGTGCCCTCCGGTTCGCTCACCGCCCTGTTGGGGCCGAGCGGTTCGGGCAAGTCCACCCTGCTCCGTGCCATCGCCGGACTGGACCAACCCGACACCGGGACCATCACCATCAACGGCCGTGACGTGACCGGAATCCCGCCGCAGCGCCGCGGTATCGGTTTCGTGTTCCAGCACTACGCGGCGTTCAAACACCTGACGGTCCGCGACAACGTGGCCTTTGGTCTGAAGATCCGTAAGCGCCCCAAGGCCGAGGTCAAGGAGAAGGTCGACAACCTGCTGGAAGTGGTGGGGCTGGCCGGTTTTCAAACCCGTTATCCCAACCAGCTCTCGGGCGGTCAACGTCAGCGGATGGCGCTGGCGCGGGCGCTGGCCGTCGACCCGCAGGTGCTGCTGCTCGACGAGCCGTTCGGTGCATTGGACGCCAAGGTGCGCGACGATCTGCGTACCTGGCTGCGCCGGCTGCACGACGAGGTACACGTCACCACCGTGCTGGTGACCCACGACCAGGCCGAGGCCCTGGATGTGGCGGACCGGATCGCAGTGCTCAACAAGGGGCGCATCGAGCAGGTCGGTTCACCGACCGAGGTGTACGACGAGCCCGCCAACGCGTTCGTGATGTCGTTTCTGGGCGCGGTCTCCGAACTCAACGGAATCCTGGTGCGCCCGCACGACATTCGCGTGGGTCGTAATCCCGAACTGGCGGTGGCCGCCGGTGACGGCACGGCCGAGGCCACCGGGGTCTTGCGGGCCACGATCGACCGGATCGTGATGCTGGGCTTCGAGGTTCGCGTCGAGTTGACCAGCGCCGCAACGCACGTGCCGTTCACGGCCCAGATCACCCGGGGTGACGCCGAGGCGCTGGGGCTACGCGAGGGCGACACTGTCTACGTGCGGGCGACACGGGTTCCGCAGATCGCCGGTGATGTGCAGGTTTCACGGAGCGACCAGGACGACACGGACGACAAGGGCAAGAATTCAGCCAACCGAGACGAGGACGAGGCGCTGACGGTCAACTGACCCGGCCGCGGATCACGCCAGGGTCAGGAACAGCTTCTCCAGGTCGGCCACATCCATCGGCTCGTCGCTCTCACCGGCAATGCATTCGCGCAGACCGGTTGCGACGATCTTGAACCCGGCGCGGTCGAGCGCGCGGGAGACCGCGGCGAGCTGGGTGACGACGTCCTTGCAGTCACGGCCCTGTTCGATCATGGTGATGACGCCGGCGAGTTGTCCTTGGGCGCGGCGCAGCCGGTTGAGAATGGCGGCGATCGATTCCTCGTCGCAGATCATGTTGTCGCCCCTAACTTTTGAGTCTGTTGGTTATCCATCATACCCGTGGGGGTATGTGTGGGGGTCATGTTGTGGCAGCCGGTGGGCCGAACAGCCACCGCAGCGGACACCATCCCAGCCGCGCACAGCTGACGGTGCTGAGACCGGCCAGTACGGTCAGGCAGGCGGCGGTGAGCCCGACGGCCGGATCTACCTCTTGACCGAGAATGACCGATGCCATCAGCAACACGAACCAGCCGAAGGCCCGTCGTACCGCGTCGGGGTCCACATGGGCGGTCAGTCGGGTGCCGATCAGGCTGCCCAGCACCGCCGCGGCGGTGACTGCCCCGGCGATCGTCCAGTCGATCGGCACGGTGCTGAGATGGCCGGCCAGGCCCGCCGCGGAGTTCATCGTGATCACCAGCAACGAAGTGCCCACCGCGACGGGCATGGGCAGGCCGCCCAACAGCGCCAGGGCGGGCACCACGAGGAATCCGCCGCCGGCGCCGACGGCACCCGTCACCACCCCGACGCCGAGCCCCATCGGAAGCACCTTGGCGACCGGCAGCGTGCGCGTTGTCGAAGCGCAGGCGGTGCGCCTCCTGATCATCGCGATCCCGGTGGCCGCCATCACCGCCGTGAAGGCGATCAGCAGCACCGAGCCCTCGATGACATAGCTCAGCAGCCCGCCGAGATAGGCACCGACCATGCCGGCCGCCCCGAACAGCATCCCGCTGCGCCACTGCACCCGACCGGCGCGGGCATGTGACAGTGTGCTGACCGCGCTGGTGACCCCGACCACCACGAGCGAGGTGGCGATCGCCTGCTTGGCCTCCATACCGGCCACATAGGCCAGCAGTGGGACCGTCAGGATCGACCCGCCCCCGCCGAGGAGTCCGAGCGACACCCCGACCAGGACGGCCAGTGCGACAGCCAGGGCGATCATGCCGACGCGCCGGAAGGTGTCTTCTTGGTACCGATCAGCTGCTCGACCACCGTCTGGGCATCACAGGACGCGCCCCGGTTGTAGGGCAGCTTGGCCAGCATCATTCCCATGGCGCAGGTGTTTGTCAGTGCCGCGGTGGTCAACCCGGCCCCGATCGCCCCCGCGACCCATTTCAGCTTGGGGGACGCGATGCTGCCCAGCACGCTGCCGAGCACGATCGACCCCGCAACCAGGCGCACCTGGCGTTCGAGGTCCCAGCGCTGGGCACCGCGGCGCACGACGAATCCCTTGTCCTGCCAGGCAGTCATCCCACCGTCGAGGATCGAGACATTGGGCAGCCCGGCCTCGCGAAGCGCCTGCCCGGCGGTGCCGGCACGTTGCCCGGAGCGGCAGATCAGCACCACATTCTCGTCGAGGTGCTGGGCGATCTCGTCACGATGCTCCTGCAGCAGGTCCAGTGGGACGTTGTAAGAGCGTGGGATATGGGCACTTTCGAACTCACCGGGGGTGCGGACATCGATGAGCCGCGGTCCCACGCCGTCCCGCGTCAGCTCGTTGAGTTCGGTTGCGTCGATGATCGACGGATTGGACATCAGGCCAGACCCTTCAACATCAGGTTCCAGTACAGGACGGGCAGCCCGTACTTCTTGAGGTACCAGTACGGCCGGTGCGGTGTGACCGGATCGAGCAGGGGGAAGGACGGTTTGAGGGTGAAGTCGTAGTCGAACTCGGCCAGCAGCATGTCCTTCGAGGACGTGACGATGGGGCAGGAGGCATAACCGTCGTACGAGGCGAGCAGTGGTCGTCCGCTCAACACCGCGCCGATGTTGTCCACCACGACGGGCGCTTGTTTCCGAATGGCCGCACCGGTTTTCGAGTTCGGTGACGAGCCAGCGTCGCCGAGTGCGAACACGTTGGGATAGCGCACGTGCTGCATGGTGTGTTGGTCGATGTCGACATACCCCCTGGCGTCGCCACCGACATGGCTGGTCGACAGCGGGCTGGTCTTGATCCAGTCCGGTGCCGACTGGTGCGGCACCACGTGCAGGACGTCGTAGGGCAGCGTGGTCTCGATTCCCTCGGCCATGCTCGTCATCGTCACCTTGCGGGCGCCGGAATCGACAGAGCGGACTTCGCTTCCGGTGTGCAGCGTGATGCCGTAATCGGCGATCACCTTGTCCAGGTTGTCGGCGATGGCCGGGATGCCGAAAATCCGCGGGGTCGGCACCACCAGGTGCACGTCGATGTCGTCGAGCACCCCTTGGCGCCGCCAATGGTCACAGGCCAGGTAGGCGATCTTCTGGGGTGCGCCGGCGCACTTGATCGGACCGGAGGGCATGGTGAACACCGCGGTCCCGGATCGGGTGTTGCGGATGAATTCCCATGTGCGCGGGGCGAGGTCGAAGCGGTAGTTCGAGGAGACGCCCTCGGAGCCCAGGGTGTCGGCCAGGCCCTCGGTACGGTCCCAGTCCAGCTGGATTCCCGGTGCCGCGACCAGCACGTCGTAGCCATAGGTCGTACCGTCGGCACACGTGACCGTGTTGGCGTCCGGGTCGACCGAGGTCACCGAACTCTTGATCCAGGTGGCGCCGCGGGGCATCACCGACGCCTCGGCACGCTCGGTTTCGGCGGCCGTCGCCTGGCCGCCGCCGACCAGTGTCCACAGCGGCTGGTAGTAGTGCTTGTCCGACGGTTCGATGATCGCGACGTCGGTGTGGTGCCGGCGCAACAACCGTGCGGCCACCGTGATCCCGGCCGTACCGCCGCCGATGATCAGGACCTCATGCTTGCGTGGGCTGGACATATGTGTCGTATTCTCCTGTCTCTCAAACGGTCTGGGTTGCGGCCAGCCAGGCGCCGTAGCCGCCCAGGATGTCGCTGACGTCGGTGAAGCCGCGCCGGCGCAGCAGGCTGGCCGCTACCGACGAACGGTAGCCGCCGGCACAGTAGACGACCGTCGGGCGCGTCGGGTCTAGTTCGGCCGTGCGGTCCGGCAGCTGTCCCACCGGGATGTTGATCGCGCCCGGGATCATGCCGGCCTCGGTCTCGCCTGGATTGCGCACGTCGACGATCTGGAGGTCGGCGATATCGCCGGCCCGCTCGCCGAAGGCGTGCGCGGTCAGTCGGGATGCCACTTCCACATCGTCTCGGTGCTCGAACATCGCGCGTTCGGGATCGTCGAGGTAACCCAGCACCCGGTCGAATCCGATGCGCGCCAACCGGTTCTTGCCCTCACGTTCCTCGCCCGGTTCGGTGACCAGCACGATGTCGGCATCCGGTGTGATCACCGAACCGGCGAATTCTGCATAGCGACCGGCCAGCCCGATGTTGATCGCGTTGCGCAGATGGCCCTTCGCGAAGTCCTCGGGGCTACGGCCGTCGACCAGCATGGCACCGGCCGCCACAGCTTCGGTGGCGTGCCGGTAATCCAGAGCCGGCGGGGTGGCCTCCTCGTCGAGCAGGGGCCGGTCTTTGCGGTTGAGAATTGCGTCGTACCCGAAATAGCTTGGTGCCGGCGGCTGTCCGGCCGTCACCAGCTCGATGAACGACTCCTTGTCCGGCGCGCGCAGTGCGTAGTTGGTCTGCTTCTGCTCGCCGATCGTGGACGACAGTTCGGTGGACAGGTTCTTGCCGCACGCCGAACCGGCGCCGTGGGCCGGGAAGACCCGGGTGGCATCCGGTAGCGTCAGCAGCTTTTCGTGCAGCGAGTGGTAGAGGTTGTCGGCCAGCTCGTCGCGGGTGAAGCCGATCGACGCGAGCAGGTCCGGCCGGCCCACATCACCGATGAACAAGGTGTCACCGGTCAGCACGCCGTATGGCGTCGCGTCGTCGGCGTGCTCATGGACCACGATGCTCATCGACTCCGGGGTATGGCCGGGGGTGTGCCGGAATTCCAGCACCACCTCGCCCAGGGAGATGCGTTGGCCATCCTCGACTCCGAGGTGATCGAATTCAGGCCGGGCGACCGACGAGTACACGATCACCGCGCCGGTGGCCTCGGCCAGCTCGAGATGGCCGGACAGAAAGTCGGCGTGGAAGTGCGTTTCGATGACGTGGGTGATCTGCAGGCCGAGCTTCTCGGCATCGGCGACGTACTCGGCGACGTCGCGCTGCGGGTCGACGACGACGGCGCGGCCGGTCGACTCATCCCCGATCAGGTATGACGCGTGCGACAGACAGTCCAGGTAGTACTGGATGAACTTCATTGTTCGGCTCCTCGGCGGACATGGCATATACCCGAGGGGGTATATCGATAGGTCCAAATATACCCCCTGGGGTATGGGAGTCAAGTGGGCGAGGTGCCCCTCCTGTCGCGAACAGACGCAAAACCGCTCAATTTCACCGCGAAATCGACGGGTTTACGTCTGCTCGGCAGGGGAATCAGGCGGCGAAGCCGGCGCGACGGGTGGCCAGCGCCTCTTCATAACGATCCAGCACAGTGGCCGCCACCAGCCGGTGCGCTCCCAGTGGCTCCGCCATGGGAATCCCTGCGGTAGAGGCGAATTCGGCCACCCGATCGGTGATGCGGCCGTGTGCCAGGAACCAGGGCGCGATCACCAGGCGGCGGGCACCGCGATCCCGTAACCGGTCCACGGACTCGGACAAGGACGGCGTCTGACCGGTGGCGAACGCCACGTGGGTGCCGGCCCAGCGCGTACCGACGGCCAAGGCCTCGGCCAGGGCCGCCGTGCGGGCGTTGGCCGCCGGATGTGATGAGCCCACGCCGACCAGGATGACGCCCAGCCCGGCGTCGAAGCGTGACACCCCGACCGCGCTGAGTCGTTCGCGCACCACCTGCAGCAATCGGGGGTCCTCGCCGAGCACGTCGGCCTGGATCACCTCAGCGCCGGAGTCGGCGATGAGCTCTGGGATGTCGATCCGGGCGTGGTAGGCGCTGCCGAGCAGCAGCGGCACCACCACGGCCCCGGCGTCGACCTCGGGGAGCACCTCGGTGAGATTGGGTGCGTTCTGCTCACAGAACGCGACCCGCACCTCGGTCTCGGGCAGCAGACGGCGCAGGTGCCCGCCGATGGCGCGCGCGTTCGCCGACGAACGCGGGTCCGCGCTGCCGTGTGCGGTGAGAACGAGCGTCACGGAAACCTCACGAGGCGTGCAGCCCGCATTCGGTCTTGGCTTGTCCGGCCCACCGGCCGCTGCGCGGATCGGCACCTGCGGCCGGCTTGCTGGTGCACGGGGCGCATCCGATCGACGGATAGCCCTCGTAGACAAGGGGGTTGACCAGAATGTCGTTGGCGTCGATGTAGGCCTGCATGTCCTCGTCAGACCAGGCTGCGATCGGGTTGATCTTGACCAGACCGAACGCGGCGTCCCAACTGATCAACGGCGCGTTGGCCCGCGTCGGCGCCTCGACCCGGCGGATGCCGGTGACCCAGGCGCGGTAGCCACTCAGGGCTTTGCTCAACGGCTCGACCTTGCGCAGCCGGCAGCACTCGCCGGCGTCCCGGGAGAACAGGTCCTTGCCGAGCAGCTCGTCCTGCTGTGCGACGGTGCGCTCCGGGGCCACGTTGACCACCCGCACGTCGTAGACCGCCTCCACGGCGTCCCGGGTGCCGATGGTCTCGGCGAAGTGATAGCCGGTGTCGAGGAACAACACGTCCACACCCGGACGTACCTTGGCGGCCATCTCGACCAGGACCGCATCCTGCATGTTGGACGCCACCACGTAGGACCCGCGAAAATGTTCGTCGGTCCAGCGCAGCAGCTCCTCGGCACTGGCATCGGCCAGTTCGGCCGCACCGCGCTCGGCCAGCTCCTTGAGTTGTTCCTCGGTCACAGCTCTCGCTCCACTCATCGCTTCTGCCCGCTCTTCGCGCAAGCGGCTCATCGCAAATCGTCTTCGTCGGCCCGCACCGCCCACTGAGCGAAACGCTCACCGTCCTCGCGTTGTTTCACGAAATTGCGGACCACCCGATCGATGTAGTCGACGAGCTCGGTGGCCAGAACCTTGTGCTGGCGTAGCTTGCGGCCGAAACCGCTGTCGAGGCCGAGGCTGCCGCCGAGGTGGACCTGGAAGCCCTCTTCCGGGCCGTTGCCGTCGTCGACCATCTGGCCCTTGAAGCCGATGTCGGCGACCTGGATACGGGCGCACGAGTTGGGGCAGCCGTTGAGGTTCACTGTGATCGGCACGTCGAGTTCGGCGTTCAGATCGCCGAGCCGGGCCTCCAGCTCGGGAACCAGATGCTGGGCGCGACCACGGGTGTCGGCGAAGCTCAGCTTGCAGTACTCGATGCCGGTGCAGGCCATCAGGTTGCGGCGCCAGTGCGACGGCCGGGTGTCCAGGCCGAGCGCCTCCAGACCGTCGCGCAGCGCGTCGAGCTTCTCATCGGGGACGTCGAGAATGATCAGCTTCTGGTAGGCGGTCAACCGCGCGCGGTCCGAGCCGGCGGCCTCCATCAGGTCGGCCACCTTGGTCAGGATCGTGCCCGAAACCCGGCCGGCGATGGCCGAGGCGCCCACCGCATTGAGCCCGTTGCGGATCTTCTGCACGCCGACGTGATCGACGGTGTGCGGCACCTGCGCGGGGGCCGGACCGTCGATGAGGGGACGCTTGAGGTATTCGGTTTCGAGCACCTCGCGGAACTTCTGCGGGCCCCAGTCCTTGACCAGGAACTTCAGCCGGGCCTTGGACCGCAGCCGGCGGTAGCCGTAGTCCCGGAAGATCGAGGTGATGCCTTCCCAGACATCGGCGACCTCCTCCAACGGCACCCACACGCCGAGGCGCTGGGCCAGCATCGGGTTGGTGGACAGGCCGCCGCCGACCCAGACGTCCAGGCCCGGACCGTGCTCGGGATGGTTGACGCCGATGAACGAGACGTCGTTGATCTCGTGGGCGACGTCCTGAAGACCCGAGATCGCGGTCTTGTACTTACGCGGCAGGTTGGAGAACTCCGGGTTGCCGATGTAGCGCTCTTCGATCGCCCGCAGTGCCGGGGTGGGATCGAGCACCTCGTCCAGAGAATCCCCGGCCACCGGGGAGCCGAGCATGCCGCGCGGGCAGTCGCCGCAGGCCTCCATGGTCTGCAGCCCGACCTCGTCGAGGCGCCGCCAGATCTCCGGAATGTCCTCGATGCGTAGCCAGTGGTACTGCAGGTTCTCCCGGTCGGTGATGTCGGCGCTGTCGCGGGCGAAGTCCACCGAGATCTGCCCCAGGGTGCGCACGGCCTGTGCCGAGAGGGCCTTGCCGTCGGTGCGCACCCGCATCATGAAGTACTTGGCTTCCAGCAGGTCGGCGTTGTCGTCGCCGGTGAAGGTGCCGTCGTAGCCCTCGGTGCGCTGGGTGTAGAGGCCCATCCAGCGGAAGCGGCCGCGCAGATCGTCCTTGGCGATGCTGTCGAAACCCTGCTTGGAGTAGACGTCGAGGATCCGCTGGCGGACGTTGAGGGCGTCGTCCTCCTGCTTGAACGTCTCAGGGTGGTTGAGCGGCTCACGGTTGCCCAGCGCCCACTGACCCTCGTCACGGGGCTTCTTCGCGGGGCGGTCGGCCTTCACGGGGGCCTCGGGGGTTGTCACTGTTGTGCTCCTTCGCAAAGGAGCTGACATTCAGACCGCGCAGATCACCGGTGGCTGTCCGGCGGCGCAGATCCGGTGCCAGCTGAAACTATGGGGCGGGCGGGGGTCCGAAATCAACGCAGGATCAAGGCAGACAGCAACAGCTACAAACGCGCTTGAAATCGACATGCCGACGGGCCACCAGCTGAATGCGGGTGGTGCTGTTGCGGGCGGCAGTCACGTCCGCCATTGTGCCACGATTGTCGTCACCTGCCCTAACCGGGCCATATTTGCGCGCACGGTGAGCAAAAGTCGGCGCTGGACAGTCTGGGAAAATCAATCTCATGAGTACCCGCACCGCGACCGCCGGCCAACCCGAGTTGGCGCCCCGGCCCGGCCGTCCGTTCGGGATCTACATCCACGTACCGTTCTGTGCCACCCGGTGCGGGTACTGCGACTTCAACACCTATACGCCGGCCGAACTCGGGGGCGCCAACCCGGACGGCTGGCTGGCTGCATTGCGGGTCGAACTGCGGCTGGCCGCGGCCAAGGTCGGTTCGGTGCCGGTGCAGACGGTGTTCGTCGGCGGCGGTACCCCCTCGTTGCTGGGCGGGGCCGGTCTGGCCGCGGTCCTGGGCGCCGTTCGGGACAACTTCGCGCTGGCCGCCGACGCCGAGGTCACCACCGAGGCCAACCCGGAGTCGACGTCACCGCGGATGTTCGCGACGCTGCGCGAGGCCGGTTACACCCGGATATCGCTGGGCATGCAGTCGGCGGCACCGCAAGTTTTGGCCGTGCTGGATCGCACGCACTCGCCGGGGCGGGCCTCGGCGGCGGCGAGGGAGGCCCGTGCCGAGGGATTCGAGCACGTCAACATCGACCTGATCTACGGCACGCCGGGGGAGAGCGATGACGATCTGCGGCGCTCGATCGACGTTGCGGTGGCCGCCGGCGTCGACCATGTGTCCGCGTACTCGCTCATCGTCGAGGACGGCACGGCACTGGCCCGGCGGGTACGTCGCGGCGAGATCGCCCGGCCCGACGACGATGTGCTGGCCCAGCGTTACGAACTGCTCGATGCCCGGCTGTCAGCGGCCGGGCTGAATTGGTATGAGGTGTCGAACTGGAGCCGCGCCGGCGGGGAATGCCGGCACAACCTCGGCTATTGGAACGGCGGTGAGTGGTGGGGCGCCGGTCCGGGAGCGCACGGCTTCCTCGGGTCGACGCGTTGGTGGAATGTCAAGCACCCCAACGCTTATGCCCAAGCGTTGGCCGACGGCAGGTTGCCGATCGCCGATTTCGAGGAGCTCGGTGCGCGCGATCGGCATGTCGAGGACGTGATGCTGCGGGTCAGGATTCGTGACGGGCTCCCGGTGGCGCTGCTCGATTCCGGCGAACGGTCTCGAGCCGAAACCCTGTGTAGTGAAGGTCTTTTGGCCGCGCACCAGTCCTCGCTGGTGTTGACCGACCGTGGACGTCTGCTTGCCGACGCGGTGGTGCGCGACCTGCTGGGGTAAGGCGCGGAGCGCGGCGGTTCCTGTGCGAAATCTGTGAGGTATCTGTGCGAAAGTATGTGCTCTCGTAGGGAAAACGTGTTCGGTACGTAGGTCTGTGCAATGAGTTAGGCGAGGCTATGCTTTGCCGAATGCTCACCAGGAATGCCCAAGCTGACTGCAATGCTTCGGCCGCCCTCGTCTCGATCGAGCTGCCGACAGGTGACGGCGCGATCTGTCCCGCCGACCTGGCCGCCGAGATTGCCCGCGCGGGTGACGCCGACGGGAACGACTATGTGGTCTACGAGCGGGGAAACCGATGGCTGTTGGCGTCCGGATCGCAGCGCGGCGTCGAACTGGACAGCGATGAGATACGGCTCACCCACGACGGCGCGGTGGTGGCCAGTCGGTCGTGGACGGGCAGGCCGGGCAGCGTGCTGGGGCAAGCAGTGGACCAGATGCTCGCCGACCCGGAAACCAAGTCCGACACCGCGTTCGGTTGGGTCGCATTCGAATTCGGGGCGTACAAGTTCGGCCTGGCCGACCGGCTTCCGCCGAAGACGCCGTTGGCCCGCGTATTCAGTCCGCTCACTCAGATCGAGGTGACCGCCGAGCGGGTCGTACTGCGCGGTGCCCACCCGAGTCACCACGATGTCGTGCGGCGGCTGATCGCCGAAGGGCTCCCGGTGACGTCCGCTCCGCGGGCGGTCGATATTCGCCAGGACGGCAGCGCTTACCGCGAGCGGGTGGCCTCGGCGATCGAGGAGATCGTGGCGGGCCGCTATCAGAAGGTCATCCTGTCGCGGCGATTCGACGTCCCGTTCCGGCTCGACTTCCCGTCGACGTACCGGTTGGGCCGCCGGCACAACAACCCGGCGCGGTCATTTCTCTTGCGGCTCGGCTCACTTCGTGCCCTGGGCTACAGCCCCGAACTCGTCGCCGCCGTGCGTGGGGACGGTTCGGTGATGACGGAGCCGTTGGCCGGCACCCGGGCATTCGGTCGCGGCGCCGCCAATGACCGCGCGGCACGCGACGATCTGGAGTCCAACTCGAAGGAGATCGTCGAACACGCGATCTCGGTGCGCAGTTCGCTGCAGGAAATCGCCGAGGTTGCCGAACCCGGCACAGCGACGGTCACCGATTTCATGACGGTTCGCGAGCGCGGAAGCGTGCAGCACCTGGGTTCCACGGTGGGTGCGCGTCTCGACCCGTCGATGGATCGGATGGACGCGCTGGAGGCGCTGTTCCCGGCGGTGACGGCATCGGGTATTCCCAAGGCCGAAGGGGTCGACGCGATCCTGCGCCACGACGAACTCCCTCGTGGCCTGTACTCCGGGGCGGTGGCGATGTTCTCGGCCGACGGTTCGCTCGACGCCGCGCTCGCACTGCGGGCGGTCTACGAAGCCGACGGGCGCACCTGGCTGCGGGCCGGTGCCGGAATCATCGCCGAATCCACACCCGCTCGCGAGTTCGAGGAGACCTGCGAGAAGCTGAGCACGTTGTCGCCGTATTTGGTCGGCGTGCCGGAAGCGGGGCCGGTATGTGAGTGAGCTAACACGGGCCAAAGCCGACGAAACTGCAGGTCTTACCGTCCACGTCGACGGTATAACTGCACGTCACAGCCGGTCGGGGGCCTCCCAGTAGATTCACAGGTTCGGGCGGGGTAGTCCTCCCGAACCTGTCGGCCGTGTGCCACTATGGTCCGCATGTCCGCAGCGTATTTAGGCAAGCCTATCCAGACTTTCCTTCGCTCGGGATCCTGCTGACATGGCGCCGGAACCTTTCGTCTCCGAGCCTGTCGCTGTGATCGGCCTGGCCTGCCGTGTCGCCGGCAGCATCGCCACTCCGTCGGACTTCTGGAACTTCCTGCTCGACGGGCGCAGCCACGTCACGGAGGTGCCCGAGGATCGGTGGGAGCCGTATCTGCAGCGGGACCCGCGCAATGCCGCGGTGCTGCGTGAGGTCACCCGACTGGGCACCTTCCTCGACGATCTCGCCGGATTCGACGCCGAGTTCTTCGGCGTCTCGCCTCGCGAGGCCGAGGTGATGGACCCACAGCAGCGGTTGGCGCTCGAGGTCAGCTGGGAGGCACTCGAACACGCCGGGGTATCGCCCAAAACGCTGGCCGGCAGTGACACCGCCGTGCTGATGGGCGTCAACTCCGACGACTACGGCAAATTGATCATGGAAGACCTGTCCGGCATCGACGCCTGGACCGGCATCGGCACATCGCTGTGCGGTATCGCCAATCGGGTGTCACACCTGTTGGATCTCCGCGGTCCGAGCGTGGCGCTGGATGCGGCATGCGCAGCCTCGCTGGTCGCGGTGCACCAAGCGTGTCAGATGCTGCGCGCCGGGGAGACGTCGCTGGCTCTGGCCGGCGGGGTCAGCGCACTGATCGGGCCGGGCCTGACCCGTGTCCTGGACGAGGCCGGCGCCACCGCGCCCGACGGTCGCTGCAAGACCTTCGATGCCGCCGCCGACGGATACGGACGCGGCGAGGGCGCCGGTGTGGTGGTGCTCAAACGGCTCGCCGACGCCGAACGCGACGGTGACCGCATCCTGGCGGTGGTCCGCGGCGGTGCCACCGCTCAGGACGGGCGCACGGTCGGCATCATGTCACCCAACGGCGCCGCCCAGGTTGACATGTTCCGGCTGGCCTGCCGGGCCTCCGGGGTCGATCCGGCGAGTGTGGGATACGTCGAAGCCCATGGAACCGGCACTCCCACAGGCGATCCCACCGAGGTCGGGGCGCTCGCCGAGGTGTACGGCGCCGGACGTGACGAGCAGGATCGATGCCGGATCGGATCGGTCAAACCCAACATCGGCCACCTGGAGGGCGGCGCCGGGGTGATGGGCCTGATCAAGACGGTCCTGGCACTGCACCATGAGGCGATCCCACCCACCGCCGGGCTGCGGCAACTGACGGATGCCGTCGACTGGGCCAACAGCGGGCTTCGGGTTCCCACCGAAGTCGAGCCGTGGGCGCGCACCGACACCCCGCGTCGGGCGGCGGTCTGCAGCTACGGCTACGGCGGCACGATCGCGCACGTCCTGCTCGAAGAGGCACCGACGCCACGGCCGACGACGAACCGCATCGCGCCCGGTCCGGTCATCGTCCCGCTGTCCGCGCGGTCCCAACAACGCCTGGCACATCAGGCCGCGGCACTGGCCGACCACCTCAGAACGGGGCATCAGGCAGTGGCGCCGGTGGCCGCCACGCTGTGGACTCGCCGTACCCACGAGCCTGTCCGAGCCGCGATCGTCGCCGAGCAGCGACATGAGTTGATCGCCGGTCTCGACGCCCTGGCCCGCGGTGAATCCAGCAGCACCCTGGTCACCGGTACGCTCCCGGGCGGGCAGGCCCGCGATGCGGTGTGGGTGTTCTCCGGACACGGTTCCCACTGGGCCGGTATGGGGCGTGAACTCCTCACGCACGAGCCAACTTTCGCCCGCCTCATCGACGAGGTCGACGAGGTGTTCGGTCCGGAGCTCGGCTTCTCCGCCCGCGAGGCGCTGAGCACCGGTGAACTCGGTGGCACCGACCGGGTTCAGGCGCTGACCTTCGCCATGCAGGTCGGATTGGCCGCGGTCCTGCGTGAGCGCGGGGTACGGCCGGCCGCGGTGATCGGGCACTCGGTCGGTGAGGTCGCGGCCTGCGTGGTTTCCGGGGTGTTCGAGCTGCACCAGGGTGCAGCCGTCGCCTGCTATCGCGCGCGTGGCTTCCGTGCGGTGATGGGCCATGGCGCCATGGCATTGGTGCGGCTGCCGTTCGCGGAGGCCGAAACCCGGCTGACCGGCCGCACCGATGTGGTGGCGGCGATCAGTGCGTCGGCCGAATCCTGTGTCATCTCGGGCCGCACCGCCGCCGTCGACGAGGTCTGCTGCATGTGGGCCGAGCAGGGCATCGTGGTGCGCCGAGTCAACACCGACGTGGCCTTCCACAGTCCCGCGATGGACGATCTGACCGCTGCCCTGGCCGAGAACGTCGCGCGTCTTCAGCCACCCAGCGAAGCCGAGATCCCGCTGTACACCACGGCTTTGGCCGATCCGCGGTCGGCCGCACCGCGCAACGCCGACTACTGGGTGCAGAACCTGCGCGGCCAGGTGCGGTTCGCCGAGGCCGTCACGGCAGCCGCCGAGGACGGGCACCGGCTGTTCCTGGAGGTGTCCGCGCATCCGGTGGTGTCACATTCGGTCGTGGAGACCTTGCTGCACCTGGGCATGGACGACCACGCTGTCGTCCCGTTGCTGCGACGCAACACGTCTGAGTCGGCTGCGGTCACGGCGGCGGTCGCGTCGTTGTACTGCCACGGTGCCGACGTCGAGCGCGGTGTGGCAGCGGTTGATTCGTGGGATGCCGAGTTGCCCGTCACCCAATGGCAGCACCGGCGGTTCTGGCGGACGCCCAGCCCGCCGCCCGGCGGGCGCGCCGTACACGACACCGCCGGCCACACGTTGCTGGGCGGGCGCACCGAGGTGGCCGGCACCGTCGCCACCCGGATGTGGCAGACCCGGCTCGACTTCGACACCCGGCCCTACCCCGGCGACCATCCGGTGCAGGGGACCGAGATCGTGCCTGCCGCAGTGCTGTTGAACACATTCCTGACGGCGGCCGGCAACGGCACCGGCGCGGGCGCCGCAACACCAGTCGGCGCCGCGATAACGGACGTGCGCTTGCGTACCCCGGTGGCGCCGGCGCGCGCCCGCGATCTGCAGGTGGTTTTGCAGGACCGTGAGCTGACACTGGCCTCGCGCCTCGCCGAGGGGCAGGACGGGGGGTGGCTGACGCACAGCAGCGCAGTGGTGCCGGCCGACGACGTCCCGGTCGAGAGTGCTCTCGCCGCAATCGATCTGGTCGCCGCGCGGGCGCGCTGCACCGAGCAGTTGGCGCCGCGGCATGTGATCGACACCCTTGCCGAACTCGGGGTGGCAGCAATGGGATTCGAGTGGGTCATCAAAGATCTTCGCCGCGGCGAGGGTGAACTGCTGGCATCGGTGAGCTCGGAGGCTGATGGCTCACAACCCTGCACGTGGGCGTCGTTGGTGGACGCGGCGACCTCGGCCGCCTCGACCATCTTCGACGGGCCGCCGCGGCTGCGGATGCCCGCCCGTATCGAGCGGGTGCACGTGTATGGGGCCCCGCAGGCCACCGCGATGCTGTCGGTGCGGCGACGGCCCGGCACCACCACGACCGATGTGGTGATCACCGACGAAACCGGGGCGGTGCTGCTGGCGATCGGCGGGATGACCTTCGAGGAATTGGAGAACCCCGGACGGGAATGGTCGGCCGCCGACACCCGCCGGATCGTGCATCGGGTGGCCTGGCATCCGGTGTCGGCGCGCGACGAGCAGTCGCCGAGCGGCGTCGTGCTCGTCGGTGGAGACGTGGACCGGTTGGAATCCGCGGTCGACGATCTCACCGCGGCGGCGGTGCCGTATCGGGCGGTGGAAGAACCCGAAGAGCTGGAAACGCTCATCGAGTCCGGTTCCCTTCCGGTCACACTCGGAGATTCCCCGGTGGTCCTGGTGCTGCCGCGTGACGATGACTCGCCCGAAACGGCGGTGGACCTCGTGACCAGGACACTGGCCGTGCAACAGCGGCTGGGCGTGTCCGCGCGGTTGTGGGCGCTCACCATCGGCGTCCACGAGGGCGGCGACCTCATCCACGCACCGCTGTGGGGACTGGGCCGCGTGGCCGCCGCCGAGCATCCCCAGCTGTGGGGCGGTGTCGTGGACGTGGCCGACGGGTGTTTGCCGCTGACTGCGCTGGGCTCGCTGCCCGGCCACGGCGTAGTGGTGGTCCGCGACGGCGTGAATTTCGCGGCCCGCCTCGCCGCCTCGGAATCGGGTGCCGCCGCCGCGCAGGATGCTCAGATGCACTGCGTACCCGGCGGCACCTATCTGATCACCGGGGGAACCGGCGTCCTCGGCCTGCGGATGGCCCAGCGCCTGGCCGATCTCGGGGCGCGGCGTCTGGTGCTGCTGTCGCGCTCCGGTCTGGGGGATCGGTCGGCCTGGACACACGGCAACCAGTCGGCGGCGGTCCGCGCGGTCACCGCATTGGAAGAGCGTGGCGTATCGGTCACCGTGGCCTCGGTCGACCTCGGAGCGCCCGGATCGGCCGATGCCCTGCGTGAGGTGCTGCGGCCACTGCCACCGGTGCGCGGGGTGATCCATGCCGCCGGCGTGGAAGCCGGTGCGCTACTGATGAATACCACGTCCGACGAGTTCGCCGCGGCGATGCATCCGAAGGTGCACGGCACGTTCGTGCTGAACGAGGTGTTCCCGCCCGGGCAACTCGACTGGATGGTGCTGTTCTCCTCGTGTGGCTATCTGGCCGGCTTCCCGGGCCAGGGCGCCTACGGCTGCGCCAACTCATTCCTCGATGTGATGGCGCGTCACCGGCGCAGCCTGGGTGACCGCACCACGGCCGTGGCGTGGACCGCGTGGCGCGGGCTGGGGATGGGATCGACATCGGAATTCGTTGCCGCCCAGCTCGATGCGCTCGGCATGGGGACGGTGGCCGCCGACGACGCGATGCGCGCGCTGGATCTCGCCATGCGGGAAAACACCGCCAATGTCGTGGTGCTGCCGGTCCTTCCGGCTGCTGCCGCGGTGCCCATCCTGGCGGATGTGGCGCCTGAGGAGGAGCCTGACCGTGACGCCGAGCCGGTGACGGCGGCGGGGGAGTTCGACACCGAGCACGTCGCTGCCCACGTTTTGACTGCGGTGGCAAGCCAATTGGGGCTGCCCGAAGCCGACGTCAACATCGACCTGCCGCTGGTCGAGCTCGGTGTCGACTCGATCATGACCGTGCGCCTGCGCCGTCAGCTGGAAAAGCAGACCGGGCTGTCGCTGCCGCCGACACTGTTGTGGGAGCACCCCACCGCGGCGGCCGTGACGGCCCGGATCATCGAGATGCTGACCCCCGCGGTGGAGTGCGAGGTTTCGGCGGGCGGTTAGGCGGCCTCACCCGGTGATCGTGGCGACGAGCTTCTTCTTGTCGACCTTGCCCACCACGGCGGTGGGCAAGGTCGGCATCGGGACCAGAACGTCGGGCCTGGCGTGGGCGGATGCGCCACGTTGGTCCAGGAATTCGTTGAGCTGAACCAGGCTGACCGGTGCGCCCTTGAAAACCACTGCAGCGCAGATCTTCTCGCCGAGATACTCGTCGGGCAACGCCACCGCGGCAGCCGCGTACACCGCGGGGTGGGCCAGCAGGTGGTCTTCGAGGTCCGTGGCTGACACCGTCTCACCGCCGCGGTGGATGACGTCCTTGATGCGCCCGGTCACCTCCACATAGCCGGCCCGTGGCCCGTCGGTGAAGATCCGGACCCGGTCGCCGGTGCGGAAGAACCCGTCGGGACTGAACGAGCGTGCGTTGGCCTCCTCGGCGCGGTAGTAGCCGTTGAACGTGTACGGGCCGCGGACCAGCAGCTCACCTTCGCGGCCGGACGCGACCTCGTGGCCGTCCTCGTCGACCACCCGCATCTCGTCGTGCGGAGACATCGGCCGGCCCTGGGTGTTCTCCACCACGTCTACCGGGTCACCGGGCCGGGTGAAATTCAGCATCCCTTCGGCCATTCCGAAGATCTGCTGCAGGCCGGGGCTCAGGCCCTCGCGGACGAACCGGGCCTCCTCCGGGGACATGCGCGATCCACCCACCTGGACCACGCGCAGCGAGGTCGGCAGTACCGGTTCCCAGTCGCAGGCCTGGGCCCACAGCTTGGCCAGGGCGTTGACCAGACCGGTCACCGTGACACGGTGGGTGTTGATCAGGGCGAAGGCCGATTCGGGGCTCGGGTCGTCGGTGTAGACGGTGGTTGCCCCGACCGTCATCGAGCCGAGCAGGCCTGGGCAGGCCAACGGGAAGTTGTGGCCGGCCGGTAGTGCCGCCAGATAGACATCGTCGTGCACCATCTCGCAGGCCTGGGCACAGGCCGTGGCGTTGTAGAGGTAGTCCTCATGGGTGCGGGGGATGAGCTTGGGCAGTCCGGTGGTGCCGCCGGAGACCAGCAGCACTGCGGGCGACGTGGTGTCGACGGTGACGTTCGGTGGCCCCGGCTCGGCGAAATCCTTGAGGGCAGACCATGATTCGAAGGCGCCCGGGTCACCGTCGACGAGCACATGGTGCACCCGCGGGTGTGTGGCCACCAGTTGTGCGGCCAGGTCACGGTAGTCGAAACCGGCGGCGACGTCGGGGATCACCAACCCGACAGCCCCGCTCACCTCGGCGAAATGCCCGAGCTCGGCCGAACGGTGACCGGGTAGGCAGAACACCGGAACCGCCCCGGCGCGAAGCAAACCGAAAGCGGCGACGGCGAATTCGCGGGTGTTGGGCAGTTGCACCAGGATCCGGTCGCCGGGCGCGATGCCACGGGCGGAAAGCGCCGCGCCGATGCGGTCGGCCAGGGCGTCGAGCTCGCCGAAGGTGGCGCTCCCGGTGACGTCCACCACGGCCGCCTTGTCCGGCCAACGGGCGGCGGCATCGCGCAAGATGCTGTCCAGGGTTTTGCCCTGCCAGTACCCGGCCTGGCGGTACACCTCGGCGCGGTCGGAGGGGAACGGCGTGAATCCGTTTGCCAGTTCGTCCTGTTCACGGTCAAAACCGGTGGTCATCGGTGTTGTGACTCCCGTCGGGTGGGTCTGTTGACAGATCGAATATAGGGTAACCTCCACAAAGTTAGGACAGCCTGCACTAAGAGTTCGGTGCGAATGATTCGGAGGCGTGGTGAGTGTGGTTGCGACAAGTTCCCAAACGGTTCGTGACGAGGTCGCCGCGCTCCTGGGGGTAAGCCCTGACGAGGTCGACCCTGACGCCGACCTGATCGCCTCCGGGCTCGACTCGATCCGCATGATGTCGCTGTCGGGCCGGTGGCGCAAGCAGGGCATCAATGTCGGGTTTGCCGCTCTGGCAGCAAATCCCACCATCTCCGCGTGGATCGATCTGGTCGCCGAACACGTCCCGAACGCGGAAGCCGAAGACACGGTCACCGACACCGCCGGTGGCGGTGTCGGTGGCGGTGCCGACGATGAGCCGTTCCCGCTGGCACCCATCCAGCATGCGTTCTGGGTGGGGCGCAACAACGACCAGCAACTCGGCGGCGTCGGCGCCCACCTCTACGTCGAATTCGACGGCGTCGACGTCGATCCGCAGCGGCTGAGCGCCGCGGCGGAGAAGCTGGCCGCGCGTCATCCGATGTTGCGGGTCGAGATCCTGCCCGACGGCACGCAGCGGATCGGTGACCGCCCGCTGCCGGTCACTATCTATGACCTGCGCGACCTGGATCCGGCTGCCGCAGAAGAACAGTTGGAGCTCACCAGGGAGTCCAAATCCCACCAGATGCTGCACGACGAGGTGCTACAGCTGAGCCTGTCGCTGCTGCCCGGCGGACGCACACGCCTCCATGTCGATATGGACATGCAGTGCGCGGATGCGGTGAGTTACCGCAATTTCATGGCCGACCTGGCCGCGCTCTACCGCGGTGCCGACCTGCCCGAGTTGGGCTACACCTACCGCGAGTACCGGGCCCGGCTGACCGCCACGGCGCCCCCACCGTCGCAACAGGACGTGCAGTGGTGGGGCGAGCGGGTGCCGGATCTGCCGGATCCGCCTGCACTGCCGCTGGTTCCGTTGTCCGATCAGCGCAACCCGCACCGCAGTATCCGGCTGTGGGAGATCCTCGACGTGCCGACGCGCGACGCACTGTTCGCCGCGGCGCATCGACGTGGCATCACCCCGGCCATGGCGGTCGGTGCGTCGTATGCGAACGCGCTGGCGCACTGGTCGACGCAGTCGCGGTTCTTGCTCAACCTGCCGATGTTCGGCCGCGAGCCCTATCACCCCGACGTGGACAAGCTTGTCGGTGACTTCACCTCGTCACTGTTGCTCGACATCGACTTGACCGGGGCCGCAACGGCCACCGAACGGGCTCGGGTGGTGCAGGAGACCCTGCACGCCACGGCCGCGCATTCGTCGGTGTCCGGGCTCGACGTGCTGCGTGACATGAGCCGCCACCGCGGCAGCCAGACGTTGGCCACCATCGTCTACACCAGTGCCCTCGGCCTGGGTGACCTGTTCGCCGGTGATGTCACCGATCAGTTCGGGGCCCCGGTGTGGACCATCTCGCAGGGCCCCCAGGTGCTCATCGATGCCCAGGCGACCCCGCTGGCCGAGGGCCTGATGATCAACTGGGACGTACGGACCGAGGCCTTCCGGCCCGGTGTTGCCGAGGCCATGTTCGCCTACCACCTCGCCGAACTGCGTCGCCTGGCCGCCGATGACGCGGCCTGGGATACCGCCGACCCGCCGGCGATCTCCGAGCAGCAACGCCAGGTGCGGGCCGAGCTCAACGGATCGGTCTCGACTCCCAGCGGCGACGTGCTGCACACCGGATTCCGCACCAACGCCGCAGCCACGCCCGACGCGCCCGCGGTGTTCTGCAGTGCCGGCAACCTCAGCTACGGCGAGCTGCAGGACAAGGTGCTGGCCGTCGCGGCTGCGCTGCAGTCCCGCGGTGTGTGCCGCGGTGAGGTGGTCGCGGTGCTGGGCCCCAAGAGCGTCGAACAGGTCATCGCGCTGCTGGCCATCTCGATGGTCGGCGCCGCGTATCTGCCGGTCGGGGTGGATCAGCCCGCGGATCGTGCCGAGCGCATCCTGCATACCGGTGGCGTGGACTTCGCGCTGATCTGCGGGGCGGGGGACGACCATCCCCACCTGCCGCACCTGACCGTGGCCGACGCCGAGATCATCGGTGACCCAACGCATTTCGTTCCCGTTGAGGTCGAGCCGTCGGATCTGGCCTACGTATTGTTCACCTCGGGTTCCACCGGCGAGCCCAAGGGCGTCGAGATCACCCACGACGCGGCGATGAACACCATCGAGTTCATCAACGATCATTTCGGCATCGGCCCGGCCGATCGCTGTCTGGCGTTGTCGCACCTGGAATGCGACCTGTCGGTGATCGACGTCTACGGGACCCTGCGCTCGGGTGGTTCGATGGTGGTCGTCGACGAGGGGGACCGCCGGGATCCGGACGTCTGGGTCAGGCTGATCGACGAGCACCAAGTCACGGTTCTGCACTTCCTGACGGGCTGGCTGGAGATGCTGGTCGCCGCCGGCGGAGCCGGCGCATCTGGCACCGCCGGCGGAGCCGGCGCATCCGACACAGGCGCCGGTCCCTTGTCCTCGTTGCGCGTGGTGCCCACCGGCGGTGACTGGGTGCGTCCGGACCTGGTGCGCGCATTGCGGGCCGCGTCACCGCGGGTGCGGTTCGCCGGGCTCGGCGGGGCCACCGAGACCGCGACGCACAACACCATCTTCGAAGTCGGGTTCGACGACGACGCCCTGCCCGCGCATTGGACCGCGGTGCCGTTCGGGGTACCGCTGCCCAACAACTGCTGCCGGGTGGTCGACGCGCGGGGTGAGGACTGCCCCGACTGGGTTCCGGGCGAGCTGTGGGTCGGTGGGCGGGGTATCGCCCGCGGGTACCGCGGGCGGCCCGACCTGACTGCCGAACGCTTCGTCGAACACGACGGGCGGCGCTGGTACCGCACCGGGGACCTGGTGCGGTCCTGGCCCGACGGGACGCTGGAGTTCGTCGGCCGGGCCGATCACCGGATCAAGGTCAGCGGCTTCCGCATCGAACTCGGCGAGGTCGAGGCCGCGCTGTGCCGCGTCCCGGGCGTCGATGCGGCGGTGGCGGTGCTGGTACCCGTCGACGGAGGCCACGATCTGCTGGGAGCGGTGGTCCGGGCCGATCGGGCCGGTGCGGACGGGGGCCTGGATCAGGAGGCGGTGGTCGCGGCGATGGCCGAGCTGGTCCCCGCCCACATGATTCCTCAGGTCCTGCTGATCGCCGATCAGCTCCCATACGCCCGGGGCAAGACCGACCGCAAGGCGGCGATCCGGATGCTGGCTGCGCTCGGGGCACCCGAGACGAGGGCATACCGGGAGCCGTCGGACCCACTGGAAACGGCCCTGTGCGGGATCGTCGGAGACGTCCTGGGGCAGACCGGCGTGGGTGTCGACGACGATTTCTTCGCCCTCGGTGGGGACTCGGTGCTGGGCACCCAGCTCGTGGCCCGAATCCGCGACTGGTTGGACACCTCGACGGTGATGGTCGCCGACATCTTCGCGGCTCGCACCGTCGCGGCCATGGCCGCGCTGTTGACCGCAAGGGAAGCCGGGTCAGACCGTCTTCAGCTGGTGTCCGAGCTGTACCTGGAGGTCAGCGGCATGGACAGCGCCGAAGTTGCGTCCGAGTTGGGACGCACATCCCCAGAACCGGCGTTCGGCAACTAAGGTTAGAGTTACTTCAGTTAGGGCAGGCTTGCTTATCGTCAGGAGGTCGTTGTGGACGCAGTAAGTCGAACGACTACAGAGATCACGCACGTGGGACCGGTCGAACCGCTGCACCAGGGGTTTTTCGCCCACGCGCAGGCCGCTCCCGACGACGTGGCGGTGTACGGGCCGACGACGCGTCTGAGCTACGGACAACTGCGTGAGCAGGCGCTCGCGGTGTCAGGCGCCCTCGCGGTGGCCGGGGTGCGTCCCGGTGACCGGGTGGCCGTGATCGGCTCTGCCGGCTTCTGCGCCGACATCGACACGGTGATCGCGACGCTCGGAATCCTGGCCGCCGGTGGGGTATGCGTACCGGTCGACGTTCTCGAGCCGGCCGAGCGGGTGTTGGAGCGCGCCGGTGTCCGGATGGCGCTGTTCACCGGTGACGGGCCGCCGAACTGGCTGCCCGCGCTCACCGTCTCGGAAGCGTTGCGGATCGGTGCGTATGGGTGCGACGTCTCCCCGTTGAGTTCGTCCCCGGACGATGCCGCCTTCCTGACGTCCGTCGACACGGCGGCCGACGCTCCGATGACCCATGCCGCCGCTCGCGCGGCCGTCGCCGAACTCATCGGCACGCTCGGTGTCACCGGCGATGACCGCATCGGAGCCTTTTCGCCGTCCGAGGTCGCGGATCCGCTCCTGATGGTGATGGTGGCGCTGACCGCCGGGGCGGGCATCGTCGTCGCCGGAGACGTGCCGCGCCGCGATCTCGAGCCGCGGAGCAACGGCTTCGTGCGCGCGGCGCGGCGTCGGGATGCGGTGGCCGCGCTCGACACCGCCGTGCCATCGTGACCGGGCCGGATACCCAGATCACCGTCAAGCCCTGGGTGAAGCGCTACCCGGGGGCCGAAAGTTCAACAGCCACACTGGTATTCCCGCACGCCGGGGGAGCGGCACTGGCCTACCGCGGATTCGGGATGGCGCTGGCCGCCGCTGGGTCCGACGCCTACGTCATGCAGTACCCGCAACGCGGCGACCGGTTGACCCATCCGGCGCCGCCGACGGTCCCCGAACTCGCCAAGGACCTCTTCGACGCCGGTGACTGGGCCGGTATCGGGTCACTGCGGCTGTTCGGGCACTGCATGGGTGCAGTGGTGGCCTTCGAGTTCGCCCGCATCGCCGAACGCCGCGGTGTGGCGATCGACGCCGTGTGGGTCTCGGCCAGCGAGGCGCCGTCGGCGGTGGCGGCCGCGCCCGCACTCCCGATGGCCGAATCCGAGATTCTTGCCGAGATGGTCGATCTCGGCGGTACCGACGAGGCACTGCTCGCCGACGAGGATTTCGTCGAGTTGCTGCTGATGGCGGTGCGGGCCGACTACGCGGCGTTCAACCGCTACGCCTGCGCCGAGGATGTGACCATCGCCGCGGATATCTACGCCCTGGGCGGGGACCGCGACCACCGCATCAGCGAGGACATGTTGCGACGCTGGGAAACCCACACCACGGGCGCCTACACCTGCTCGATGTTCGACGGCGGCCATTTCTATCTCAACTCCCAGCTCGAGGACGTGGCGGAGCTGGTCAATGAGCTCTAGCGGGCAGAGACCCGTCGACATCGCCGATCCGGTGGTGATCGTGGGGATGTCGCTGGAGGCTCCCGGCGGGATCGACACGGCCGACGGCTACTGGGCGTTGTTGGCCGAACAGCGTGAGGCGTTGAGCCGGTTCCCCACCGATCGCGGCTGGCCGGTGCGCGAGCTGCTCCAGGGATCACGTCGCGACGGGTTCAAACGCATCCATGATCTCGGTGGGTTCCTTTCCAGCGCAGCGACATTCGACCCGGCATTCTTCGGCATCTCGCCGCGCGAAGCCGTCGCGATGGATCCGCAGCAACGCATCGGTCTACGCCTGGCCTGGCGTGCCCTGGAGAACAGCGGCATCAACCCCGACGATCTGGCCGGACACGACGTCGGCTGCTACGTCGGGGCATCGGGTTTGGAGTACGGCCCGCCGCTGTCGGAGTTCTCGCACCACAGCGGTCATCTCATCACCGGCACCTCCCTCGGGGTGATCTCCGGCCGTATCGCCTACACCCTGGATTTGTGCGGTCCGGCGCTGACCGTCGACACCTCCTGCTCGTCGGCGTTGACCGCATTCCACACCGCGGTCGGCGCGGTGCGGGCGGGGGACTGCGACATGGCGCTGACCGGCGGCGTGTGCGTGATGGGCAGCCCCGGCTACTTCGTCGAGTTCTCCAAGCAACACGCACTCTCCGACGACGGGCACTGCCGTCCCTACAGCGCCCATGCCAGCGGGACGGTGTGGGCCGAGGGTGCGGCGATGTTCGTGCTGCAACGCAGATCCGCAGCGCTGCGGGACGGCCGACGTATCCGGGCCGAGATCCGCGCCACCGCGGTGAACCAGGACGGACGGACCACCGGGCTCACCGCCCCCAGCGGCAGCGCTCAGCAGCGGTTGTTCGCCAAGGCGATCGAGCAGGCCGGGGTACGCCCGGAGGACGTCGGGATGATCGAGGGCCACGGCACCGGCACCAGGCTCGGAGACCGTACCGAATTGCGTTCGCTGGCACAGACTTACGGAGCCACGGCACCCGGCACGGGTGCGCTGTTGGGCTCGGTGAAATCGAACGTGGGGCACGCACAGGCCGCCGCCGGCGGGCTCGGCCTGGCCAAGGTGATCCTGGCCGCTGAGCGCGCTGCCATCCCGGCCACCCTGCACGTCGATGAGGTCAGTCGCGAGATCGACTGGGATGCTCAAGGTTTGCGGCTGGCCACCAAGCTGACCCACTGGCCCGCGGTCGACGGCCGGCGCATCGCTGCAGTCTCGGCCTTCGGTATGAGCGGGACGAATGCCCACGCGATCGTCTCGGTTCCCGACACCGCCGATGTCCCCGAGGCCGCCGCATGAGTGAAGCCCGCGAGCGAATCGCCTTTCCCGACACCCGCACTCCTGTTCTGCTCAGTGCGCACACCGAGGATCTTCTCGGTACCGACGCCGCGGCGATCCTGCGTTATCTGGACACCCGTCCGGACGTGAGCCCAGTCGACGTTGCCGCCACGACGCTGTCGACGCGGCGCCTGCGCCGGCACCGGGCCATGATCCGGGCTGCCGACCGCGACGAGCTGGCATCGGGTCTCGGGGCGCTGGCCGAGGGCGCCGAGCATCCGCTCGTGACCCGGGCGCCGGGCGGTCCGACGGCACCGGGCGCGAGTGCGCGCATTGCCTTCGTGTTCCCGGGCCAGGGCAGCCAGTGGCCCTCGATGGGGGTGCAGGCCTATGACCGGCTGCCCATCTACCGGGCCGAGGTGGACAAGTGCGCCGCCGAGTTCGATGCCGCCGGCGCCGCCTCTCCGCTGGATTACCTTCTGGCCGACCAGAATTCGGATTTGGTCACCAACGATTTCTCCCAGGTGCAGATCCAGGGCGCCCAGTTCGTCCACGGTGTGGCGCTGGCCGCGGTCTGGCGTTCCTGCGGGGTGCTACCGGATATCACGGTCGGACACAGTCTGGGTGAGATCGGGGCCGCCTATGTGGCGGGCATGATCACGCTGCCCGAGGCGGTCGCCGTGGTGATCGCCCGCGCCACCGTGCTCGATCGATTGACCGGCCCCTACCGGGTCGCGGTACTCGGCATCACAGTTGACGAGGCGTCGAAAGTGGTTGCCGAGACACCCGGTTGGCTCGAGCTCTCGGTGGTGAACTCCCGCTCGTCGGTCGCCGTGTCGGGGGAGACCGACGCGGTCGCCGCGGCGGTGGCGACCGTCACCGGTCGCGGATCCTTTGCCAAGGAAATCGAGATGTGGTTCCCGGCGCACACCACCGCGCTGGACACCGCCCGCGACGAGCTCGAATCGATGCTGCCCGCAGGGCAGTTCGACGAGTCTGCGGTGCAATTCATCGGCTCGGCCACCGCCGACGTGGTCGAGGCGGGTACCGGTTTCGCCGACTACTGGTACACCAACCTGCGCAGCACCGTGCGCTTCGACCGGGCCGTCGAGACGGCGGCGCGCCGCGGAGCCCGGATATTCGTGGAACTCTCGGCGCACCCGGCGCTGTTGTTCGCGATGGGCGACCTGCTCGACGAGGCCGAAATCACCGGTGGTCCGGTCCTGATGGTGGGATCGGGGCGGCGGGACGAGCCCATCACCGACCGCCTGAGCACCAACATCGTCACCGTGGCGATGGCCGATCCCGGCTACCGCTGGGACGACCTCCCGAATCACGGTGACCGATCTCTGCGCGACTTTCCGTTCGCCCCGATGCGTGCCGAACACCTCTGGGCCACACCGCAACCACTGCCGGCCGTAGCCGGGCTGACGGTGGCGGTGGAGCACTGGGAGCAGTGGCCGATGCGTACCGTGCCGGGACATCGCCGTGTCGCGGTGCTCGACCTGGCCGGCGATCAGGGGCCGGCGACGGCGTTGAGCCGTGCGCTCGACGAAAACACCCAGACCACGATCGTCTCGCCGGCCGAGGCCGATCTGCTGATCGTGGTGGCGCCGGTGTCGGATCACGTCGACGCGTCCCGCGCAGCGGAAGCCTTGAGCCGGCGGGTCGAGGACGGGTTGCTCGGCTACACCGGCGCGGTGAGTGCCGGAACCCGCGACGTGTGGCTGGTCACCGTCGGTGCTGAGCAGGGGAGTGCTGCGGAGCAGTCGCGTCCCGAGGCTGCCGCACTGGCCGCGATGCACCGCAGCCTCGGCTACGAACATCCGGACCAGACCTTCCGGCGCCTCGACCTGCCCGCGATGCCACTCGACCCGGCCGCCGGCGCATTGGCAGTCACCGCGATGCTGACCGACGAAGACGACATCGCGTTGCGGGACAACGGTTCCGGATACACGATGTGGCGACGGGGGATGCGTGACGACACCACCGAGGCGCGGTCGTGGGACGCCGAGTCGGGAATCTTCGACGAGGTGGTCATCACCGGCGGAGCCGGGGCGGTGGGATTGCACTACGCCCGCCACCTGGCCGCCCACGGCGCCCGGCGGATCGTGCTGCTCAGCCGCAGTGGGCTCGACGACGATCAGATAGCCGCACTGGCCGGACTCGGAGCCGAGATCGTCGCGCCGCACTGCGATCTCACCGATCCGGAACAGATCGCCGCGACGGTCGCGCAGTCGGCGATCGGCCCGGCGTCGCTGGTGATCCACACAGCCGCAACTGCGACGATTGCCCCCGGCAGTGAGCTGACCGGGGCGAGCGTGCGGGATACGTTCGCGGCCAAGGTCAACGGACTGGCCAACCTCACCGAGGTCTGGCCGATGCGCCCCGATGCCCGTATCGTGTTGTGCTCCTCGGTGTCCGGCCTGTGGGGCGGATACGGCCACGCCGCGTACTCGGCGGCCAATCGGCTGCTGGACGCGCTCGCCGGGCAACTTCGCGCCGCCGGAAGTCGGTGCACCGCAGTGCGTTGGGGGCTGTGGCCGGGGGACGGAATCATCGATTCCGGTGAGGTCAGCCGGGTCGAGCGGTCCGGGCTGCGGGCCATGGCGCCGGACCTGGCGGTGGAGGCCGGGTTGCGGGATTACCCGGCCGATCCGCTGGTGTTCAGCGCCGACGCCGACCGGTTGCGCACCTTCCTCGGGAGAACTGCCGAGCCAACGGTTTCGGTGACCGTCGAGGAGGCGGCGGCAGATGACACCGCCGAGACCGCCGACGCCACCGGTGCCATGCGGAACGCGCTGGCAGCGGTGCTCAAGCTCACCGACACCACCGGCCTCGACCTGGAGGCGTCGTTGCTGGATCTCGGTGTCGACTCGCTGTTGGCAATCGACCTACGTAAGAAGCTCAAAAAGGCCACCGGCCGATCAGTGCCGCTGGCCACCATCCTCGGTGGCGCCACCGCCACCGAACTGATCGAGCAGATGGAAAGACCTGAAAAGGAAGCATTTTCGCGTGACTGACATGGTTAGTGCCGATACCAGCGCGGACAGGATCGCCGCCCGCACCTCCGACGCGCGTCTGGAGCTGATGCGGCGGCGGCTTGCCGAGCGGGGTCTGGCCTCGGCGTCCGGATCCGGGCCCGAAGCCGACAACGGCGGTACACCGGTCGATCCCACCGTGCTCTCCGACGGGCAGCGGCGGATGTGGTTCGTGCAGGGGCTCGACCCGAGCGGGGTGCTGCTCAACATCTGCCTGTCCTACCGGCTCAACGGGGTGATCGACGCCGAGCGCCTGCACAGCGCACTGAACGCGGTCGCGGCCAGGCACCCGATCCTGCGCACCACCTACCACGCCGACGAGAACGGCGAACCGACGGCGACCGTGAACGACGACCTGACCCCGGGTTGGGCGATCCACGATCTCTCCGACAAATCCGAGCGGGCCCGCAAGCTGCGCCTCGAGGTGCTGGCGCAGCGGGAATTCGGTACGGCCTTCGATCTGGGCAGTGATTCCCCGCTGCGGATCACGCTGATCAAGACCGGGCCGTCAGAGCACGCGATGTTGCTGGTCGCCCACCACATCGCCTGGGACGACGGCTCCTGGCGGGTGTTCTTCACCGACCTCACCCGGGCCTACTCCGGAGCCGAGTTGCCCGAGACGCCGCGCGTGACGGCCACCGCCGCGGCCAACACCGATGACGATCTGGCGTACTGGCGCGAGGTACTGGCCGATCCGCCCGAGCCGCTGGAGTTGCCCGGCCCCGCGGGCTCGGTGGTACCCACCGGCTTCCGATCCCAGCGCAGCACCGTGCGGTTGTCCGCCGACACCGTTCAGCGCGTGTCGGCGTTGGCTCGCGACACCGGGTCCACGCCCTACATGGTGCTGCTGGCTGCCTTCGGTGCCCTGGTCTACCGCTACACCCACACCGGCGATTTCCTGATCGCCACGCCGGTGCTCAACCGCGACACCGACGAGACCATCGGCTATTACGGCAACACCGTCGCGATGCGGCTTCGTCCCCGGGGCGCCGAAGGTTTCCGCGATCTGGTGAGTGCCACCCGGGACACCGCAATCGGTGCCTTCGCGCATCAGCGCGTCAACCTCGATCGGGTGGTGGCCGAGCTCAACCCGGACCGGCGTCACGGCGCCGAGCGGATGACCCGGGTGAGCTTCGGATTCCGCGAATCCGACGGCGGCGGATTCGCCCCAGACGGCGTGGTGTCCGAGCGGGCGGACCTGCGCGGCAACCACACCCAGCTGCCGTTGGGTTTCATGGTCGAACTCGACGGCGACGGTGCGGTGGTCGAGGCCGAGCACCTCACCGAGGTGGTCGATGCCGACCTGGCCGCACAGATGTTGCGCCACTTCGTGGTGCTGCTGGACAGTGCCCTCGCCGAGCCCGAGCGGCCGCTGTCGCGGCTGGAGTTGTTCACCGCCGAGGACGCCGAGTGGCTGCACGCGATGTCCACCGGCGAGCAGTTCGACACCCCGGCGACGACACTGACCGCGCTGTTCTCCGAGCAGGCCGCGCGCACACCGGATTCCATTGCGGTGGTCTACGAGGGGCGCCACTACACCTACCGCGAGATCAACGAGTCGGCGAACCGTGTGGCGCATTGGCTGATCGAGCAGGGCATCGGCACCGAGGACCGGGTGGCGGTACTGCTGGAAAAGTCCCCGGAGCTGGTCATCACCGCACTGGGCATCGTCAAGGCGGGCGCGGTGTACCTGCCGGTCGATCCGACCTACCCCGAAGATCGGCTCACCTACATCCTCTCCGACTCGGACCCGAAAATCGTTCTGCGCGAGCCGGTTACCGGGCTGGAAAGCTACCCGGCCACCGACCCCACCGACGCCGATCGGGTGCGGCCGCTGTACCCGGACAGCACCGCCTACCTGATCTACACGTCAGGCTCGACCGGCCTGCCCAAGGGCGTGCCGGTACCGCACCGTCCGATCGCCGAGTACTTCGTCTGGTTCGGCGGGGATTACCAGGTGACCGAGGATGAACGGTTGCTGCAGGTGGCTTCGCAGAGCTTCGACGTGTCGATCGGTGAGATCTTCGGCATGCTGTCCGCCGGTGCGCGCCTGGTGATCCCGAAGCCCGGTGGTCTGGCCGACATCGGATACCTCACCGACCTACTGCGCAACGAGGGCATCACCTCGATGCACTTCGTTCCGTCGCTGCTCGGCCTGTTCCTGTCGCTGCCGGGCGTCAACGAATGGCGCACCCTGCAGCGGGTTCCGATCGGTGGCGAGGCGCTGCCGGGCGAGATCGCCGACAAGTTCCGCGCCACCTTCGACTCGCTGCTGCACAACTTCTACGGCCCCACCGAAACCGTGCTGAACTGCACGCGATACAAGGTGGAGAGCAAGCAGGGTGCTCGGATCGTGCCGATCGGCAAGCCGAAGATCAACACCACGATCCACCTGCTCGACGACGCGTTGCAACCCGTCCCGGTCGGCGTGATCGGCGAGATCTACATCGGCGGAACCCATGTCGCACACGGGTACCACGACCGCCCGAGGTTGACCGCCGAACGGTTCGTCGCCGACCCGTTCAATCCTGGTGGACGGATGTACCGCTCGGGTGACCTGGCCCGGCGCAACGCCGACGGGGACATCGAGTTCGTCGGCCGGGCCGACGAACAGGTCAAGATCCGCGGCTTCCGCATCGAGCTCGGTGAGGTGTCTGCGGCCATCTCCGTCGATCCGTCGGTCGGCCAGGCCGTCGTGGTCGTCAGCGATCTGCCGTCGCTGGGCAAGAGCCTGGTCGCCTACATCACGCCGGCCGCTGATGCCGAGCGGGTCGAGATCGAGCGCATCCGGGCCCGGGTCACCGCCGCACTGCCCGAGTACATGATCCCGGCCGCGTTCGTCGAGCTGCCCGAGATCCCGATCACCGCACACGGCAAGATCGACCGCCGGGCCCTTCCGGAGCCGCAGATACAGTCGGCCACCGAGTTCCGCGCTCCGGAGACCGAAACCGAGCACGAGATCGTGGCGCTGTTCGGCGAACTGCTCGAGCGCGACGGCGTCGGCGCCGACGATTCGTTCTTCGACCTCGGCGGCCATTCACTGCTGGCCACCAAACTGGTTGCCGCAGTGCGGGCCCGCTGTGGTGTCGAACTCGGGGTGGCCGATGTCTTCGAGCACGCCACCGTGGCGGGCCTGGCCGCCCGGGTCGACGAGCTGCGCGCCTCGGGAGTCGCCGGGGGCTGGCCTGCCATCGTCGCCACCGCGCACGAAGGTCCGTCGCAGATGTCGGCCGCCCAGCACCGGCAGTGGTTCCAGTTCCGCATCGACGGCCCCAACCCCGTCAACAACGTGCCCTTCGCGGCACGGCTGACCGGACCGTGTGACGTCGACGCGCTGGCGGCCGCGGTCAGCGATGTGGTGGCCCGACACGAGATCCTGCGTACCACCTACCGCGAAATCGACGGTGTGCCTTACCAAATCGTCCACCCGGCCGCTCCGGTGGCCGTGCGTCGTGCCGACGGTGAGGGCGAGGAATGGGTGCAGCGCGAACTCGAGGCCGAACGACGGCACTGCTTCGACCTGGAGCACGAGTGGCCGGTGCGGGCGGCCATGCTGTCCACCCGCGAGTCGCATGTGCTCTCGTTGATCGTGCACCACATCGCTGCCGACCATTGGTCGGGCACGGTGCTGTTCACCGATCTGTTGACCGC
The DNA here is from genome assembly GCF_001953975.1 of Mycobacterium sp. NS-7484. Classification (GTDB taxonomy): domain Bacteria; phylum Actinomycetota; class Actinomycetes; order Mycobacteriales; family Mycobacteriaceae; genus Mycobacterium. The sequence goes on along the minus strand of NZ_MBEJ01000069.1, from coordinate 90,642 downwards.
CTACCACGCCCGCCGGGCCGGCCACGCTCCGGAGTGGGCGCCGCTGCCGGTGCAGTACGCCGACTTCGCCTCGTGGCAGGCCGAGCTGTTCGCGAGTGCCGACGAGACCATCGAGGGCCAACGGGCGTATTGGAGCGAACAACTGGCCGGTCTGTCAGGCGACAGCGACGCCGAAAACGGGCTGCAGCCCGACTTCCCGAGGCCGCCGGCCCCCACCGGCGAAGGCGCGGCGTTCGACTTCACCATCGACGGCGTAACCCGCGCCAAACTCATCGAACTGACCCGCGAGCTCGGGGTCACCGAGTTCATGTTGCTGCAGGCCGCTGTGGCGCTCGCCCTGCACAAAGCCGGACAGGGCACCGACATCGCGCTGGGCACCCCGGTCGCCGGGCGCACCGCACCGGAACTCGACGCGTTGATCGGGTTCTTCATCAACATCGTGGTGTTGCGCAACGATCTGTCCGGCAACCCGACGCTGCGCGAGGTGCTGCGCCGGTCCAGGGACATGGCACTGTCGGCCTATCAGCATCAGGACCTGCCGTTCGACCGGGTGGTCGATGCGGTCAGCCCGGTGCGGTCCCTGGCACGCAACCCGTTGTTCGGCGTGGTGGTGCACGTGCGTGAGGACGTGCCGGCCGACCAGCTCATCGACTCCAGCGCAGAAGGTGAAACCCGGTTCACCGCACTGGTTCCCACCTTCGAGGTGGCGCACGCCGACCTATCGCTGAACTTCTTCGCCGAAACCGGATCCGACTCCGGGTACAAGGGCACCGTCATCTACCGCACCGAGCTCTACGAACCTGCCACCGCGCAGCGGTTTGTCGGTTGGTTGCAGCGCATCGTCGCGGCGTTCGCCACCGACGCCGATCAGTCGCTGCGCGACATCGCGATCATCGACGCAGCCGAACGTGAACTGCTGCTGCAGGATTGGAGCCGCAAGGCGGTGCCACCGGCCGGTCTGCCGCAGACCCGCGATGCCGACCGCGTCTACGTGCTCGACGAGTGGTGCGGTCCGGTGGCCATCGGCGTCACCGGGGAGGTCTGTTACGCCGGCGGTGCCGTCGACGAGGCTGCCCGCACAGCCGACGGGATCGCCGCGGAACGATTCGTGCCCAATCCGTTCGGGGACGGGGTGCTCTACCGCACCGGTGACCGGGCCCGCTGGACGGCCGACGGTCGGCTCGAGCCGGTCACTGCGGGGGAGCCGCGCCTGCAGGCCGCGCTGGAAGCCCTTGACGGGGTGGTGGCCGCCACGACCCGCTACTGGGAGACCCGGGGCGCCGCGACGCTGGCCGGCTACCTCGTGCTGGAGCCGACGGTGGCCGACGCCGAGAGTGTCCTCGAGGGTGCGCGCGCCGCACTGCCCGAGGAGTTCGCCGGCGCTGTGCTCACTGTCGTCGCCGACCTGCACACCGCGTCGCTGACCCGTCCGCGGGCCACCGCATCGGGACCGGCGGAGCCGCCGGCCACTGCGACCGAGCAGACCCTGGCACACATGTTGGTGGATCTGCTCGGGGTCACCGACGTGGGCCGGTATGACGACTTCTTCACCCTCGGCGGCGATAGCATCCTGGCGGTCCAACTCGCGGCGCGGGCTCGCGACGCCGGTGTCGCGATGACGGCGCGGATGGTGTTCGAACACCCCGTGCTGGCCGAGCTCGCGGCCGCAATCGACGCGAAGCCGACCGAGGACAGCGCTGGTGATGACGTGCACCATGCCCCGATGTCCGCATCCGGCCTGTCCCCGGACGAACTGGCCGCGCTGACCGCGGGATGGGGCCAGGACCAAGGGATCTCGACATGACCACGACCGGAGCGCCGCCGGGCGTCGAGGACGTCCTGGCGCTGAGCCCGCTGCAACAGGGGCTGTACTCATTGGCCGGGCTGACCGAAGGTGATGACGGTGCCGACCCGTATGTCATCGCGATGGCCGCCGACGTCGAGGGTGCAGTGGACGTCGAGTTGTTGCGGTCCTGTGCCGAGGCGATGCTGGTGCGCCATCCGAACCTGCGAGCCAGCTTCTTCCAGGGCAATCTGAGCCGTCCGGTGGCCGTGGTGCCCTCGGTTGTCGACCTGCCGTGGCACCACGTCCAGGCCGACGACGAGCAGGCGCTACGGCTGGAAGCCGAGGAACGCGCCCGGCGTTTCGACCTGGGCCGTGGACCGTTGATCCGGTTCCTGCTGATCGAGAAGCCGGATCTGCGTTGGCGTCTGGTGATCGTGGCTCATCACATCGCGATCGACGGATGGTCGTTGCCGGTATTCGTCGGTGAGTTGCTCGCGCTCTACGGGGCCCAAGGTGACGTGGCGGCACTGCCTGTCGCGGTGCGTCCATATCGCGACTACATCGGCTGGCTGGCCGGCCGTGACCAGCAGGCCAGCCGGGCCCGCTGGCAGGCGCATCTGTCCGGCCTGACCGCACCCACGTTGCTCTCGCCGGTGCTGTCCGGCCGGGAAACGCAACCGGGCCTGCCCGCCCGCACCGAGGTGACCCTCGACGAGCAGCAGTCCGCCGCGATCTTCGAGACGGCCCGGAGCCAGGGTGTCACCGTCAACACGCTGTTCCAGATGGCCTGGGCGGCAATCCTTTCGGTCTTCACCGATCGCACCGACGTGGTGTACGGGGTCACGGTGTCGGGACGCCCGGACGAGCTGGCCGGGGTGGAGTCGATGGTCGGCCTGTTCATCAACACCGTGCCATTGCGGGTCCGGCTCGACCCGGCCGCCTCCGTCGCGAGCCAGTGTTTGGCCCTGCAACGCGAGGCCGCCGAGTTGCGTGACCACAGTTACCTCAGCCACACCGAGCTGCGTTCGCTCGGCGGTATCGGCGAGCTCTACGACACGCTGCTGGTGTACGAGAACTTCCCGCCCGGCGGGCTGGTCGGCAGTGACGAGTTCGAGCTCGGCGGGGCGGTGCTGCGGCCCTCGGCCCTGGAGAGCCTGTCGCATTTCCCGGTCACCATCGCCGCGCATCCCACCCATGGCCGGCTCACGGTGTTGGTCGAAATCCTCGACGGGGCACTGGGAATGCTCGACCCGCACAGTCTGGGCCTGCGGGTGCTGACGGTTGTGCGGCGACTGTTGGACAACTGGCACCGCCCGCTGCGCGAGGTCTCGTCGTTGCTCGATGACGAGCCGCAACCGGTCGGGCCACCCACGCAGGCCCGGTCGGACGGTGGTTTTCACACTGCGTTCAGTCGGGTCGCGGCAACCCGGCTCGGTTCGGTGGCATTGAGCTGGGAGACCGGGGAACTCAGCTACCGCGAACTCGATGATGCCTCGGATCAGCTGGCCGCAGAGCTGAGCCGCCGTGGTGTCACGGACGAGACCCCGGTGCCGATCCGGTTGCGTCGCGGGCCCGACTATGTGGTGGCGATGCTCGCGGTGCTCAAGTCCGGCGGGCTGATCGTTCCGCTGGATCCGGCCATGCCCGAGGAGCGGGTGGCCGAGATCGTCCGTCAGATCAGTGCGGACCAATCGTCGCCGGTGCTCATCGATGACGCGCTGTTGGCGGCCGTCAACGCCGACTCGGACTCCGAATCCGAGACCGACTACCGGCCCGCACCGGTGTATCCCGGCCAAGGCGCCTACATCGTGTTCACCTCAGGTACGACCGGAAAGCCCAAGGGCGTCATCGGAACCCATCAGGCACTGCTGGCCTACGCCGCCGACCACGCCCGTCAGGTACTACAGCCGGCGGCCAAACGGCTCGGCCGGCCGCTGCGGGTGGCGCACGCCTGGTCGTTCACGTTCGATGCGGCGTGGCAACCGTTGGCGGCCCTGCTCGACGGGCACACCGTGCACATCATCGGGGATGCGGTGCAGCGCGATGCCGAGGCCCTGGTGGACACCATCGGACGTTTCGCGATCGACATGATCGACACCACGCCGTCGATGTTCGCCTCGCTGCGGGCAGCCGGACTGCTCACCCGGGTGCCGCTGGCCGTGCTGGCCCTGGGTGGTGAGGCCATCGACACCGCCACCTGGCAGGGGATTCAGGACGAGTGCGAGCGCACCTGGATGTCGGCACACAACTGCTACGGCCCGACCGAGACCACGGTCGAAGCGCTGGTGGCGGCGATCGCCGAGTACGGCCAGCCGTGTATCGGGCGCCCCACGGACTCCACCTCGGCCTACGTGCTCGACGGATGGCTGCGCCCGGTTCCCGACGGTGTGTACGGCGAATTGTATTTGGCCGGAGGCCAATTGACCCGCGGCTACCTGGGCCGGGCGGGGGAGACCGCGCGGCGGTTCGTCGCCGACCCGTTCACGCCGGGAGCGCGCATGTACCGCACCGGTGACGTGGTCCGCCGCAATCCAGAATCGGGCGCCATCGAATTTCTGGGCCGCAGCGACGATCAGGTCAAGATCCGTGGTTTCCGGGTGGAACCCGGGGAAGTGGCCGCCACACTGCACACCCATCCCGGGGTGCGGCACGCCCACGTCGCCGTGCGGCAGCATCGCAGCGGCCCGCGACTCATCGCCTACGTGGTGTCGGATACGCCGGTGGCCGAATTGCGCCGAATGCTCAGCGCCACGCTGCCAAGGCATCTGGTACCGCATCACATCGTCATGGTGGACGAGATCCCGCTGACCACCAACGGGAAGGTCGACGACGCAACCCTGGCGGCAATCAGCGTCGGCGGCGCGACAGAGGGTGCCGAGCGCCCGGCCACCGAAACCGAACGAGTGCTCGCCGAGGTGCTGGCCGAGATGCTGGGCACGTCGCAGGAATCCGACCTGGACGTCACCGCGGACTTCCTCGACCTGGGGTTGGACAGCATCGTGGCGCTGTCGGTGGTCCAGGCGGTGCGCCGGCGTGGCCTGCCATTGCGGGCCCGGCTGATGCTGGACTGTGCTTCCGTGCGCGAACTCGCGGCCGCGATGGATGCCGATGCGGCCGTCGTCGACCGAGCCGACGCCGCCGCATCCGGAACCGGCCCGATTCCGTTGCTGCCCAACGGCCGCTGGCTCTACCAGTACGGCGACCCGCGGCGGATCGCGCAGACCGAGGTGTTCCGGCTGCCCGCCGGCATCACCCGGGCACACCTGGAAGCCTTGCTACAGAACGTGATCGACGGACATGAGGTCCTGCGCTCGCGGTTGGACCGTGACACTCTGACGCTCGTCGCACACAGCCCCGGCGAGGTGTTGTCCGAGGCGAGCGGCTCCGGTGATCTCGACGCCGCGGTGGCCGAGCAGGCCGAGCTCTCCGTGCAACGCATGAACCCCGAGGCCGGGACGATGCTCGACGCGGCCTGGCTGCACCACCCGGAAACCGACGGTGGTCTGCTGATCCTGACCGCGCACGTGCTGGCCCTCGATCCGGCGTCGTGGCGGATCGTGGTCGGTGAGCTGGAGAACGCCTGGCATGCACTGGCGGCCGGACGGTCTCCGGTCCCGGTGCGTGAACACACCTCGCTGCGGCAGTGGTCCCAACTGCTGACGGCCCGCGCGGCCGAACTCGATACGTGCGACTTCTGGGAGCGCCAGTTCGACGGGGCCGATCCGGACATCGGTGCCCGACGGGTCGACCCGACCGTCGACCGGATGGCCGATGTGACGATCACGATGGCCGTCGCCGATCCCGACGTGACCGGCCGGTTGTTGACCGGTGACGTGCCGGTCACCGAGGTGCTGGCCGCGGCAACCGCCCGCGCCGTGACAGATTGGCGTCGGCACTGCGGCCGGCCGACCCCGGCGCCGCTGTTGGCGCTGGAGACGCACGGCAGGGTGGATGCGGTGGTCTCCGAGGGCGATGAGGTGGATACCGGTGACACCGCCGGGTTGCTCAGCATGATCTACCCATTGCGTCTGACTGCCGACGACGCCCGCGGGGTGGCCGCCCAGGTGGCCGCCATCCCCGGCGACCCCGTCGATTACGGACTGTTGCGGTACCTGCGCGAGGACACCGCCGAGCGGCTCGGCGCCCATCGTGATCCACAGGTGCTGCTCAACTATCTGGGCCGTATCGAACTCGACGCCGCCGACCACGCCCTGGTGCAGGACCGGTCCCTGCAACGCGGGGTGACGCCGGTGCCGGAACCGAATGTCGCTGTGCGCCATGAACTCACGATCATGGCAGCGGTGATCGATCGCGACGGTTCGGCGGTGCTGGGCACCCAGTGGCGGACCCTGCCCGACATTTTGTCCGCCGACGACGTCGCCACCATGCAGGCGATGTGGCTGGACGCGTTGCGAGAGGTGTTGCAAGAGGTGAGTTCATGAGTGCCCCGTCGGCCCCGAGGCTGGCCGTCATCGGTGCCGGACCCAAGGCGATCGCGGTGGCCGCCAAGGCTGCCGAACTACGGGCGATGGGGGTGCCCGCGCCGGAGGTCGTCGTCGTCGAACGGGCCGGGGTGGCCGCCAACTGGCAGGCCGTCGGCGGCTGGACCGACGGTAATCACCGGCTCGGTACCGGCCCCGAGAAGGACGTCGGTTTCCCGTACCGGTCGTCGCTGGTGCCGCGGCGCAACGCCGAACTCGACGAGCGGATGACTCGGCACAGCTGGCAGGCCTACCTGATCGCCACCGGCGGATTCGCCGAATGGGTGGACCGCGGCCGGCCCGCACCCACCCACCGGCGCTGGAGCCAGTACCTGCGCTGGGTGGCCGAAGACATCGGGATGCGCGTCATTTCCGGTGAAGTGGAACGTATTTCGGTCGGTGGTGACGCCCAGCGCTGGGTGCTGCACACCGCCGAGGACACCGTCGACGCCGACGGGTTGATGATCACCGGGCCCGGTCAGGCTGAACGCTCGGTGTTGCCCGGCAACCCACGGGTCATGTCGATCGCCCAGTTCTGGCATCAGGCCGGCAAGCACGAGCTGATCACCGCCGAGCGGGTGGCGGTGATCGGTGGTGGTGAGACCGCCGCCTCGATGCTCAACGAGCTGTTTCGCCACCGGGTTTCGACGATCACGGTGATCTCCCCGACGGTCACCCTGTTCACCCGCGGCGAGGGATTCTTCGAGAACACGTTGTTCTCCGATCCGACCGGATGGACCGGGCTGACGCTGGCCGAGCGCCGGGATGCCCTGGCCCGCACCGATCGTGGCGTGTTCTCGGCGCGGGTGCAGGACGCCTTGCTGGCCGATGACCGAATCCGTCACCTGCGCGGCCGCGTTGCCCATGCAGTGGCTCGCGACGAGCGGATCCGGTTGACGCTGTCGACCAACACCGGTGGTGAAGCGGTCGAGACCGTGCACGGCTTCGACCTGGTGATCGACGGGTCCGGCGCCGACGCCTTGTGGTTCGCCCCGTTGTTCAGCCAGGACGCCCTGGACCTGCTCGAGTTGGGGCTCGGCGGACCGCTGACCGGTGACACGCTGCAAGAGCACATCGGCCACGACCTGGCCCTGACCGACGTCTACCCCAAGTTGTTCCTGCCCGGGCTGGCCGGGCTGACCCAGGGGCCGGGCTTCCCGAACCTCAGTTGCCTCGGCCTGTTGTCCGACCGGGTACTGGGGGCGAACCTGGCCCACCCCTCGACGAGGAGTCTTGATGAGTTCCAATCCGTTCGATGATGAGGACGGCACGTTCTACGTGCTGGTCAACGACGAGGACCAGCACAGCCTGTGGCCGGCGTTCGCCGATGTGCCGGCCGGGTGGCGGGTGGTGTTCCGGGAGGCCAGCCGCACGGAGTGCCTCAGCTACGTCGAAGAGCATTGGGCCGACTTGCGCCCGCGCAGCCTGCGCGAGGCGATGAGCAACTGACGACCTCGCCCGACCCGGCGGTCAGGCCGGGCTGGGCGCCAGCGCGTCCATGTCGAACAACCGGGCGTGCAGGATGGTCCGGTTACGCAAGGCCGCGCGCACCGCGCGGTGCAGGCCGTCCTCTAGGTAGATGTCACCGCGCCACTTCACGGCGTGCGGGAACAGATCGCCGTAGAACGTGGAGTCCTCCGACAGCAGCCGATCCAGCGCGAGCACCGTGGTGGTGGTGACCAGTTCGTCGAGACGCAGCTGGCGCGGCGGGATGCGGGACCAATCCCGGTGGGACAGCCCGTGCTCGGGGTACGGTTTGCCTTCTTGGACGCCTTTGAAGATCATCGCCGGCCCACCTCGGTCGCAGCGTCGCGCGGTGTCGACATCGGCATGGTTGCCCAGGCTAATACGCTCGATCGGTCAACCTGCGGCTGGTCAGTAAAATGAACCGGGCAACATGGACATGTCGCGGCTGCGAAGGGTAGGTGAACTGGTGGGGAGTGCCGACGAACGTCGTTTGGAGGTGCTGCGGGCCATCGTCGCCGACTTTGTGGCCACCAAGGAGCCGATCGGTTCCAAGACCCTGGTGGAGCGGCACAACCTCGGCGTATCGAGCGCCACGGTACGCAATGACATGGCGGTGCTGGAAGCCGAGGGCTACATCACCCAGCCGCACACCAGTTCGGGGCGAGTGCCCACCGAGAAGGGTTACCGCGAGTTCGTCGACCGGATCGACAACGTCAAGCCGTTGTCGTCGTCGGAGCGTCGCGCCATCTTGTCGTTTCTGGAGTCGGGGGTCGATCTGGACGACGTGCTGCGGCGCGCGGTACGGCTGCTGGCCCAGCTGACCCGGCAGGTCGCCATCGTGCAGTACCCCACGCTGTCCACCTCGACGGTGCGACACCTGGAAGTGGTGGCGTTGACCCCGGCCCGCCTGCTGCTCGTGGTCATCACCGACTCGGGCCGAGTGGACCAGCGCATCGTGGAACTCGGCGACTCGATCGACGAGCACCAACTGTCCAAGCTGCGCGAGATGCTGGGGCAAGCGCTGGAAGGCAAACCGATCAGCGCCGCGTCGATCGCCGTGAGCGATCTGGCCAGCCACCTCACCGGACGCGACGCGCTGGCCGATGCGGTGGGCCGCGCGGCGACGGTCCTGGTCGAGACGCTCGTCGAGCACACCGAGGAACGGCTGCTGCTCGGCGGCACGGCCAACCTGACCCGCAACACCGCCGATTTCGGCGGATCGCTGCGTTCGGTGTTGGAGGCGCTCGAGGAGCAGGTGGTGGTACTGCGACTGCTGGCAGCCCAGCAGGAAGCGGGCAAGGTGACCGTGCGTATCGGTCATGAGACCGAGGCCGAACAGATGCTGGGGACATCGGTGGTCAGCACGGCGTACGGCAGTTCGGGCAAGGTATACGGCGGTATGGGTGTGGTGGGTCCCACCCGAATGGACTATCCGGGAACTATCGCCAACGTCGCGGCGGTTGCTCTCTACATCGGCGAAGTCTTAGGTACCCGGTAAGACAGCCGGTCATCCGGCACGGAAAGGTCAGGCAAGGTCAGCGTGGCACGCGATTATTACGGCTTGCTCGGAGTGAGCAAGGGCGCGAGTGATTCGGAGATCAAACGTGCCTATCGGCGGTTGGCACGTGAGCTGCATCCCGACGTCAACCCCGACGAAGAGGCACAGAGCCGCTTCACCGAGATCCAGGTCGCCTATGAGGTGCTCTCGGATCCGGAGAAGCGCCGAATCGTGGACATGGGCGGCGACCCGATGGAATCCGTCGGCGGCGCCCCCGGCGGGTTCAGCGGCTTCGGCGGTCTCGGCGACGTATTCGAGGCATTCTTCGGCGGCGGGACGTCCTCGCGCGGGCCGATCGGCCGGGTGCGGCCCGGAGCCGATTCGCTGTTGCGGATGCGGCTGGATCTGGCCGAATGCGCCACCGGCGTCACCAAGCAGGTGACCGTCGACACCGCCGTGCTGTGCGATCTGTGCCACGGCAAGGGCACCAACGGAAACTCCACGCCGGTGGCGTGCGACACCTGCGATGGACGTGGCGAGATCCAGACCGTGCAACGCTCGCTGCTGGGCCAGGTGATGACCACCCGTCCCTGCCCGGTGTGCGGCGGCATCGGCGAGGTCATTCCCGATCCGTGCAACCGCTGCGGTGGTGACGGCCGGGTGCGGGCCCGCCGCGAGATCAGTGTGAAGATCCCGGCCGGTGTCGGCGATGGCATGCGGGTGCGGCTGGCCGCCCAGGGTGAGGTCGGGCCGGGCGGCGGTCCGGCCGGAGACCTCTACGTCGAGGTGCACGAGAAGCAACACGAAACGTTCGTCCGGGACGGCGACGATTTGCACTGCACGATCTCGGTGCCGATGGTCGATGCGGCGCTGGGCACCACGGTCACCGTCGACGCGATCCTCGACGGCGCCACCGAACTCACCATCGAGGCGGGCACCCAGCCCGGTGCGGTGACCACGCTGCGTGGGCACGGTATGCCGCATCTGCGCTCGGGCGTCCGCGGCGACCTGCACGCCCACATCGACGTCGTGGTGCCGTCCCGGCTGGACAGCACCGACACCGAGCTGCTGCGCAAGCTGAAGGAGAACCGCACCCGCGACGCCGCCGAGGTGCGCTCGACGCAGGCCTCGACGAGTTCTGGCGGCCTGTTCAGCCGGCTGCGCGAGACGTTCTCCGGCCGCTGACCCGGTGAGTGCGGCGCTTTTCTACGTCGATGTGCTGCCGGGCACGGGGCAGCTCGCCGTCGTCGACGGTGACGAGGGATTCCATGCGTCCAACGTGCGTCGCATCCGGGTCGGCGAACAGATCGACCTCAGCGACGGTGCCGGAGGCTTGGCGCACTGCGTGGTCGAGGAGACCGCCAAGGGCCGGCTGTCGGCGCGGGTGACCGAGCGGCTCGAGATCGCGCCGTCGCGCCCGGCCGTCACCGTGGTGCAGGCACTGCCCAAATCGGATCGATCCGAGCTGGCCGTCGAGCTGGCCACCGAGGCCGGTGCGGACGCCTTTGTCGCCTGGCAGGCGTCGCGGTGCGTGGCCCGTTGGGAGGGCCCCAAGGTGGACAAAGGCCTGCGACGGTGGGAGGCGGTGGCCCGTTCGGCGGCTCGGCAGTCCCGCCGCGCCCACATCCCGGCGATCGAGGGCGTGGTCTCCACGGCAGCGTTGACCCAGCGGGTCGCCGACGCCGTGGCCGGTGGGGCAGTGGTGCTGGCGCTGCATGAATCGGCCACCGCGCCTTTTATCGAATTGCCTGTGGCCCAAGCAGATTCGGTGATGATCATCGTCGGGCCCGAGGGCGGCATCGCCGACGACGAGATCGCGTCGCTGACCCGCGCCGGTGCCAGGGCGGTGCGGTTGGGGCCGACCGTGCTTCGGACGTCGACGGCAGCGGCCGTCGCGCTGGGGGCGATCGGGGCGCTGACCGCGCGCTGGGAGCTGTAGCGCATGTATGTCGGGCACGCAGACCCGGCATACAGACGTTGCCGCGCACTGTGACGAATGTGCACGTCGTCGTGCCAGACGGGCCGAAATGCCACGACAACCGACACACTCGTCACAGGGTCTGGCCCGGCACATCACCGCCCGCCTGCTCAATCATTGGGGCGTGTCGCCGGCCAGCGGTAAACTGGCAACAGTACAACGGCAGCCGGCCGTTATGAGAACCCGGAAAGCAGGCACAAACTCCACGTGACGCCCCGCGACACGACCGCTGACTCGTCGACCACCGCATCGGAATCGGTCCGCTCCAGCATCACTGTTCCGCCCGACATCATCGTGGGCCTGCTCGGCTCGGCCGATGAGAATCTGCGGGCCCTCGAAAGGCTTCTGACCGCCGACATCCACGCGCGCGGCAACGAGATCACCTTCACCGGCGAGCCGGCCGACGTGGCCTTGGCCGAGCGGGTGGTGGCCGAGCTGATCGCCGTCGCCTCCAGCGGGCAGGCGGTGACACCCGAGGCGGTGCGCCACAGCGTCGCCATCCTCACCGGTGCCGAAGATGCATCGCCGGCCGAGGTGCTCACCCTCGACATCCTGAGCCGTCGCGGCAAGACCATCCGCCCCAAGACGCTCAACCAGAAGCGCTACGTCGACGCCATCGACGCGCACACGATCGTGTTCGGCATCGGACCGGCCGGTACCGGAAAGACATACCTGGCGATGGCCAAGGCAGTCAGCGCGCTGCAGGCCAAGCAGGTCAACCGGATCATCCTGACCCGACCCGCGGTGGAAGCCGGTGAGCGCCTCGGCTTTCTGCCGGGGACGTTGACCGAGAAGATCGACCCGTACCTTCGCCCGCTCTATGACGCGCTGCACGACATGATGGATCCGGCGGCGATCCCGAACCTGTTGGCCGCTGGGGTGATCGAGGTGGCACCACTGGCATTCATGCGTGGCAGAAGCCTCAATGACGCGTTCATCATCCTCGACGAGGCGCAGAACACCACCGCCGAGCAGATGAAGATGTTCTTGACGCGACTGGGGTTCGGCTCGAAAATCGTTGTCACCGGCGACGTTACGCAGGTCGACCTGCCCGGCGGGGCGCGATCGGGCCTACGGGCCGCGATGAACATCCTCGACGGCATCGAGGACATCCATTTCGCGGAACTCACCAGCGCCGACGTCGTCCGCCACCGCCTGGTGTCCGAGATCGTCGACGCCTACGCCCGACATGAGGAGCCGGCTTTGCTCAACCGTGCCCAACGCCGTTCGTCGAACGGACGGCCCCGCCGATCATGAGCATCGAGGTATCCAACGAGTCGGGCATCGACGTCTCCGAGGACGAGCTGATCAGCGTCGCCCGCTTCGTCATCGCCAAGATGGACGTGCACCCGGCGGCCGAGTTGTCGATGGTGTTGCTGGACAGCGCGGCGATGGCCGACCTGCACATGCGGTGGATGGACCTGCCCGGTCCCACCGATGTGATGAGCTTCCCCATGGACGAGTTGGAGCCCGGCGGTCGCCCCGATGCGCCCGAGCCGGGTCCGGCCATGTTGGGTGACATCGTGTTGTGTCCGGAGTTCGCCGAACAGCAGGCGGCCAAGGCCGGGCACTCGCTCGGTCAGGAGCTGGCGCTGTTGACCGTGCACGGGGTGCTGCACCTGCTCGGCTACGACCATGCCGAGCCGGACGAGGAAAAAGAGATGTTCGCGCTGCAACGTCAGCTGCTGGAGGAGTGGGTGGCCGAGCAGGTCGAGGCGTACCACGCCGACCGGCAGAGCGAGAAGGACCAGCGGTTGCTGGACAAGTCACGATATTTCGACGAACCGTGACCGGCATCCTTCCGCTGCTCGGCGCCGTGGTGCTGGTCGGTTTCGGCGGGTTGTTCGCCGCCATCGACGCTGCGTTGTCCACCGTCTCGATCGCGCGCATCGAGGAACTGGTCCGCGAGGAGCGCCCCGGCGCCGCGCGGCTCGGTCGAGTTGTCGCCGAGCGGCCCCGGTACACCAATCTCGTTGTGCTGCTGCGGATCACCTGCGAGATCAGCGCCACCGTGCTGCTGGTGTCCTTCCTGGACGGGCTGCTCGGTGTCGGCTGGGGCTTGGTGGCCTCGGCCGCGATCATGGTGGTGACGAGCTTTGTGGCCATCGGCGTCGGCCCGCGCACGGTGGGCCGGCAGAACGCCTACTCCATCGCGTTGATGTCGGCGCTGCCGCTGCAGGCGATATCGGTGCTGCTCACCCCGATCAGCCGGTTGCTGGTGTTGATGGGCAATGCGTTGACCCCGGGCCGGGGCTTCCGCAACGGGCCGTTCGCCTCCGAGATCGAGCTGCGCGAAGTCGTGGACCTGGCTCAGCAGCGCGGCGTGGTGGCCGACGAGGAACGCCGGATGATCCAGTCCGTCTTCGAACTCGGCGACACCGCCGCCCGCGAGGTGATGGTGCCGCGCACCGAGATGGTGTGGATCGAAAGCGATAAAACAGCCGGCCAAGCGACATCGTTGGCGGTGCGTAGCGGCCATTCCCGCATCCCGGTGATCGGTGAGAACGTCGACGACATCGTCGGCGTGGTCTACCTGAAAGACCTTGTCCAGCAGACGTACTACTCGACCAACGGCGGCCGCGACACCAATGTGGCGCAGGTGATGCGCTCAGCGGTGTTCGTCCCCGATTCCAAGCCACTGGACGAACTGCTCAGCGAGATGCAGCGCGACCGCAACCACATGGCACTGCTGGTCGATGAATACGGCGCAATCGCCGGTCTGGTCACCATCGAGGACGTGCTGGAAGAGATTGTCGGCGAGATCGTCGACGAGTACGACGCCGGCGAGGTGGTGCCGATCGAAGACCTCGGCGAGCGGGAGTACCGGGTATCGGCACGACTGCCGATCGAAGACGTGTGTGAGCTCTACGATCTGGCTCCGGACGAGGATCTCGACGTGGATACCGTCGGCGGGTTGGTCGCTTTCGAACTGGGCCGGGTGCCCCTGCCGGGCGCCGAAGTGACGTGGAACGGTCTGCGGTTGCGCGCCGAGGGCGGTTCCGACCATCGCGGACGGGTGCGGATCGGCACGGTGCTGGTCAGCCCGGCTGAAACTGCGGAACAGGAGACGCGAGATATAGATGACTGAGCTCGACGCTGAAGACACCAAACTCGTGGTGCTGGCACGCGGGGCGATGGGCCGCGCCGAGGCGTCCAATGGCGCGGCGGTGCGAGACCAGGACGGACGGACCTACGCCGGCGCGCCGGTGTCCTTGGCGGCGTTGCAGTTGACGGCGCTTCAGTCGGCGGTGGCCGCGGCGGTGTCCAGTGGTGCCACCGGCATTGAGGCCGCCGTGCTGGTCGGCGGTGCCGCTGACGACGCGGGCGTGGCTGCTGTGCGGGAACTGTCCGCCGACGCCGCGGTGATCGTCACCGATCGGGCGGGGAACGTTTCATGACCGCCGAGCGTGCGGTGAGATCGTCGATTCAGCTGATTTCGCGATCTGTATGCACACTCGAGGAGCTCGGATGACGGAATTCCGTTCCGGATTCGTCTGTTTCGTCGGCAGGCCCAACACCGGCAAGTCGACGTTGACCAACGCGCTGGTGGGCCAGAAGGTCGCGATCACCTCGAACCGCCCGCAGACCACGCGCCACACCATCCGCGGCATCGTGCACCGCGAGGACTTCCAGATCATCCTCGTCGACACCCCCGGGCTGCATCGGCCACGCACCCTGCTCGGGCAGCGGCTCAATGACCTGGTCAAGGACACCTATTCCGAGGTGGACGTGATCGGGTTGTGCATTCCCGCCGACGAGCGCATCGGTCCCGGCGACCGCTGGATCTATCAGCAGATCCGCGCAGTGGCGCCCAAGACCACCTTGATCGCTGTGGTCACCAAGACCGACAAGGTCGCCAAGGACCGTGTGGCCGAACAACTTCTGGCGGTCAGCGAGCTGGTCGGCCCGGACACCGACATCGTGCCGGTGTCAGCCACTGCCGGCGAACAACTCGACGTCCTCACCGACGTCCTGGTGTCGAAGCTGCCGCCGGGGCCGGCGTATTACCCCGACGGCGAGCTCACCGACGAGCCCGAGGAAGTATTGATGGCCGAGCTCATCCGCGAGGCCGCGCTCGAAGGCGTGCGCGATGAGCTGCCGCATTCGCTGGCGGTGGTCATCGAGGAGGTGGAAGAGCGTGAGGGGCGCGACGACCTGATTGATGTGCACGCCATCCTTTACGTCGAGCGCGACAGCCAGAAAGGCATCGTGATCGGCAAGGGCGGCGCCCGGCTGCGTGAGGTCGGCACGGCCGCCCGCACTCAGATCGAAAAGCTGCTCGGCACAAAGGTTTACCTCGACCTGCGGGTCAAGATCGCCAAGAACTGGCAGCGCGATCCCAAGCAGTTGGGCCGGCTGGGGTTCTGAGCCGCAGCGCCTGACTGCTCCTCGCCGACCCACGCAGGATGCATCCAACGCACCAAATTTCGGCTAACCAGCCCGCCTCTCGAACGCGTTGATCGCAGCGGCCGCCTGGGAGGCGTCGGTCTGGGACGGGGTGTTCCACCAGATGTCGGGTTGTTTGGCGGCCCAGCCGGTGATCGCCTCCAACTCGGCGGCCAGTGAAATCAGCAGGGGCTCACTGTCGGCCGGCCCCATCAGCTGGACACCGATCGGCAGACCGTCGGAGGTGAATCCGGCGGGCACGTTGATCGAAGGCCAGCCGAGCAGGTTCCACGGCCAGGTAAGTGGACAGGCCGCAATCGAGGCGCGTTCGGTGGCCGACCACCCGCGACGATCGAATTCGTGTGTGAGCGGCGGTGGTTGGGCCGTGGTGGGCGCGACGATGACGTCGACAAGGTTGAAGATCCAGGACATCCGACGCTGTGCGGCGGCTTCGTGCACACGGGCCTTGCGCAGCGCATTCTCCGAAAGCAGCCGGCCGATCCGCATGTTGGCCACGGTGCGCTCGTCGTATTCCACATCGCCGAGCCGCTCGGCCCAGTCCAACAGGCCGGCCGTGGAGCGGGCCAGGAAGTCCCATGACATCTGCAGGGAGTAGTTGGGGTCCTTTTCCACCACGCTGTGCCCCAGTTGCTCGAGCTGCTTTCCGACGGACTTCAGCGTGCGGCGGATCTCGGGGTGCAACTCGGCTGGGAAGCCGGTGAAAGGAAATTTGGTGGACAGGGCCACTCGCAGTGGTCCGGGTGCGCGGCTGACATATTCCGCGGCCTGGATCGGCGCCGGCTTGTGCAGATCGCCGTCGGCGTTGCCGGAGGCGGCATCGAGCACCAGGGCGGCATCGGTGACGGTCCGGGCCAGCACGCCGTTGACGGTGATGCCGTTGAACGCCTCGGGCAGCGGCCAGGTGGAGATACGGCCTCGCTGCGGTTTGATGCCGACCAGGTGTGTCCACGCCGCCGGGATGCGGATGCTGCCCGCGCCGTCGGATCCGATCGCCGCGGTGACCAGACCAGCGGCCACCGCCGCGGCACTGCCGCCGGAGGAGCCGCCCGGGCTGTGCTTGCGCGACCAGGGATTGCGGGTATGCCCGGAGCCAGGCCCGCCGGAGAACGGCCACTGGCCCAGCTCGCAGGTGTTGGTCTTGCCGACGATGACCGCGCCGGCCGCGCGCAGTCGGCGTACCACCTCGGCGTCGGCGGTGGGCACGTACCCGTCGCCGACGGTGCCGAACCGGGTCGGCACCCCGGCGATGTCGACGTCGTCCTTGACCGCGATGGGGATCCCCGACAACAGGCGATACCGACCTGCGGCCCGCTCGCGATCGGCGCGGGCGGCGTCGGCCATGGCCTGATCGGTGAGCACCACCCGAAAGGCGTTGAGGGTGGGCTGGCTGGCCGAAATCGCTTGCAGGGAACGGCTTACCAGCTCCTGGCAGGTAAGGGCGCCGCTGGCTAATTCATAGAGCTGATTGGTCAGGGTCGGAAAGAGTGGAGCAGTGGAGTCGGTGGATTTGGCCATCACTTTCGAGGATATCGGCGCTGCGTCACGGAACCTGTCCGGCCATGATGCGACACTGTCACGATGCGGCTGTATCGGGACCGGGCGGTGGTGCTGCGCCAGCACAAGCTCGGCGAAGCCGACCGGATTGTCACCTTGCTCACCCGCGACCATGGCTTGGTGCGCGCGGTGGCCAAGGGGGTTCGGCGTACCCGCAGCAAGTTCGGCGCCCGGCTGGAACCGTTCGCCCACATCGACGTGCAGCTGCACCCGGGCCGCAACCTCGACATCGTCACCCAGGTGCAGGCCATCGACGCGTTCGCCGCCGACATCGTCAGTGACTATGGCCGCTACACCAGTGCCTGCGCGATGTTGGAGACCGCCGAGCGGCTGGCCGGCGAGGAGCGGGCGCCGATGCCCGACCTGCACCGGCTCACGGTGGCCGCGCTGCGGGCCATCGCCGACGGCCGCCGGGCCCGGGAGCTGGTGCTGGACTCCTACCTGCTACGGGCGATGACGATCGCCGGATGGGCACCGGCGCTGACCGAATGCGCCCGCTGTGCCGCACCCGGCCCGCACCGGGCGTTTCACGTCGCCGCCGGCGGCAGCGTGTGCGTGCACTGTCGGCCCAGCGGATCGTCCACCCCACCGCAGCCCGTGCTGGAGCTGATGTCGGCGCTGCACGAGGGTGACTGGGAATATGCCGAGGCCTCCTCATCGAGCCATCGCAGCCAGGCCAGTGGATTGATCGCGGCGCATCTGCAGTGGCATCTGGAAAGACAGCTGCGGACATTGCCTCTGGTCGAGCGCGTGTACCGGATCGATCGGACAGTCGCCGAGCAGCGGGCCACGCTGGTCAGGCAGGATATGGCCCATGGTTTTGAAGCGGGACAAGCAGCAGGACAAGACCACCTACCCACAGCTGCCCCCGGCGCCTGAGGACTATCCGGTCTTCCCGGATACCTCGACGTGGCCCGTCGTCTTCCCGGAGATCCCGCCCGGCACCAACGGGCGCTTCGCCCGCCCGCCCCAGCACACCTCCAAGGCCGTCGCGCCGCGGATCCCGGCCGACCAGGTGCCCAACCACGTCGCGGTGGTGATGGACGGCAACGGCCGCTGGGCCACTCAGCGCGGGCTGGGCCGAACCGAGGGACACAAGATGGGTGAGGCGGTGTTGATCGACATCACCTGCGGCGCCATCGAGCTGGGCATCAAACACCTGAGCGTCTATGCGTTCTCCACCGAGAACTGGAAGCGCAGCACCGAAGAGGTCCGGTTCCTGATGGGCTTCAACCGGGAGGTGGTGCGCCGCCGTCGGGAAAATCTCAACGCCATGGGCGTGAACATGCGCTGGGTGGGGTCGCGGCCCAAGATGTGGCGCAGCGTCATCAAAGAGTTCGACATCGCCGAGCAGATGACGGTCGGCAACGACGTCATCACCGTCAATTACTGCGTCAACTACGGCGGGCGCACCGAGCTCGTCGAGGCAGCACAGGCGCTGGCCGCCGAGGCCGTCGAAGGCAAGATCAACCCCAACCGGATCAGTGAGGCGACCTTCGCCAAGCATCTGCACCGTCCCGACATCCCCGACGTCGACCTGTTCATCCGGACCTCGGGGGAGCAGCGGGCCAGCAACTTCCTGCTGTGGCAGTCGGCATACGCCGAGTTCGTGTTCCAGGACAAGCTGTGGCCGGACTACGACCGGCGCGATCTGTGGGCGGCCTGCGAGGAGTACGTGAACCGCAACCGGCGCTTCGGACGGGCCTGACATGACCGACCTTCTTCAGCGGTTGTCCACGGTGCTCGGCGAGGTGTCCTCGGTCGTCGAGGAGCCCGACGGTGCGCTGACGGTGACGGTCGACGGATCGGTGGCCTCGGTGCGAGTGGTGGCCATCGCCGAGGACCTCGAGATGGTCTCGCTGACCCAGCCGTTGGCCTGGGATCTGCCGCTGAACAACAAGATTCGCGAGCGGGTGTCCGAGCACGCCAGCAAGACCATGCTGGGCACGGTGGTGTTGGTGGAGAAGTTGGTCGAGACCCCCGCCAACGGTGCGACGCCCAAGGGCGCTACCCGCAAGCGGCCGGCCAAGAAGGTCGCCGATGTGATGTTGCGCTACAACTTCCCGGCCGCCGGACTGACCGACGACGCGCTGCGCACGTTGATCCTGATGGTGCTGGCCACCGGTGCCGACGTGCGCCGCGACCTGATGACGTGAGCGCCCCGGTCATTCGGATCGTGGCGGCGGTCGTGCTCGACGCGAGCGGCCGGCTGTTGGTGGTGCGCAAACGCGGGACGACGGCCTTCATGCAACCCGGCGGCAAGATCGAGCGGGGGGAGCAGCCGATCGAGGCGCTTCTTCGCGAGGTACGCGAAGAACTCGGCGTCGGATTCGACCCGGCGACCGCCGAGGAGCTCGGCCACTTCCAGGCGCCGGCGGCCAATGAACCCGGCCACTTCGTCGACGCGTGGCTCTACCTGGTGAGCTTGGGCGGCACGCCGCAGGTGCAGGCCGAGATCGAGGAAATGTTGTGGGTGGACCCGCTTGAGCCGGGCGGCGTTCGGCTGGCGCCGCTCACCGAGCACACGGTGCTGACGCTGGTACGCGAGCGCGCTTAGCGTCCCCGCGTGTGAAGCGCCAGGGCGGAAAAACGGCCGTGAAACCGCCACCACGCTTCATACGCGGAAAGTCGCGTCAGCTGTCCCCGTCGCTGCAACCGCGGCACATGCCGAAGATCTCGATGGTGTGGCTGACGTCGGAGAAGCCGTGCTCGCGGGCCACGTCGGCGGCCCAGGTCTCGACCTGGCCTCCGGTGATCTCGACGGTCGCGCCGCAGGCCCGGCACACCAGGTGGTGGTGATGGTCTTCCGAGCAGCGTCGGTAGACCGATTCACCGGTGTCGGTGCGCAGGGTGTCGACGCTGCCGGTGGTGGCCATGGATTGCAGGGTGCGGTACACCGTGGTCAGGCCGATACCTTGGCCGCGGCGGCGCAACTCGTCGTGCAGTTCCTGGGCTGAGCGGAAGCCGTCGGTCTCGTTGAGCAGGTCGGCGATGGCCGCCCGCTGCCGGGTGGAGCGGACCGCGCCCGTCACGGGTGCTCCTCCCCGGCATGGGCCACGGCATCGGCGACGATGTGGGCCAAGTGGTGGTCGACCAGTTGGTAGAGCACCTCACGTCCGGCGCGCTCGCTCGAGACGACTCCGGCTTGTTTGAGAATCCGCAGATGCTGGCTGACCAGCGGCTGTGGCACGTCGAGCGCATCGACCAGTTCGTGCACGCACCGTGCCGACTGTTGCAACTGCAGCACGATGGCGATCCGCAACGGGGCGGCCAGCGCACGCAGCAGTTCGCCTGCGGTGTCGAGGACCTCACGCGGCGGCATCGCCGGTGCCGGGGCAGTGGTGTGCTCGCGGGCGTCATCGTGCTGAATGTCCGCCAAATTGGAAACCGTTTTCATTACCGCTCACAATACATGCGCGATATTGCATGTCAACCGGTCCGGCCCTCGCGGCGGATTATCGCTGCCAGCGTGCCGGTGGCTACGCTGTTGCACCGTGGCTCCGTCTTCGATCATCGACACCGTTGCGAACCTGGCGAAACGCCGTGGCCTGGTCTACCAGTCCGGAGAGATCTACGGCGGCACCAAGTCCGCGTGGGACTACGGGCCGCTCGGTGTGGAACTCAAAGAGAACATCAAGCGGCAATGGTGGAAGTCCATGGTCACCGGCCGCGACGATGTCGTCGGCCTGGACAGCGCGATCATCCTGCCGCGGCAGGTCTGGGTGGCCTCCGGTCACGTCGATGTCTTCAACGACCCGCTGGTGGAATGCCTGAACTGCCACAAGCGTCATCGTCAGGACCACATGCAGGAGGCCTACGCGGCGAAGAAGGGGCTCGATGACCCTGACTCGGTGTCGATGGACGAGATCGTCTGCCCGGATTGCGGCACCAAGGGGCAGTGGACCGAGCCGCGTGACTTCAACATGATGCTCAAGACCTACCTCGGCCCGATCGAGTCCGAGGAAGGTCTGCACTATCTGCGCCCGGAGACCGCGCAGGGCATCTTCGTCAACTTCGCCAACGTGGTCACCACGGCACGCAAGAAGCCGCCGTTCGGCATCGGCCAGATCGGCAAGAGCTTCCGCAACGAGATCACCCCGGGCAACTTCATCTTCCGCACCCGCGAGTTCGAGCAGATGGAGATGGAGTTCTTCGTCGAGCCCTCGACCGCCCCGGAATGGCACAAGTACTGGATCGAGACGCGGCTGCAGTGGTACGTCGACCTCGGCATCGACCGCGACAACCTGCGGCTGTACGACCACCCCAAGGAAAAGCTGTCGCACTACTCCGACGGCACCGTCGACATCGAGTACAAGTTCGGCTTCGCCGGCAACCCGTGGGGTGAGCTCGAAGGTATCGCCAACCGCACCAACTTCGACTTGTCCACGCACGCAAAGCATTCCGGCGCGGAGCTGTCGTTCTACGATCAGGGCACCGACACCCGGTACGTGCCGTACGTGATCGAGCCGGCGGCCGGCCTGACCCGCTCGCTGATGGCGTTTCTGGTCGACTCCTACACCGAGGACGAGGCGCCCAACGCCAAGGGCGGGGTGGACAAACGCACGGTGCTCAAGCTCGACCCGCGGCTGGCCCCGGTCAAGGCCGCGGTGCTGCCGTTGTCGCGCAATGCCGACCTGTCACCCAAGGCCCGCGACCTGGCCGCCGAGCTGCGCAAGAACTGGAACGTCGAGTTCGACGACGCCGGTGCGATCGGCCGGCGCTACCGCCGTCAGGACGAGATCGGCACACCGTATTGCGTGACAGTCGATTTCGACACCCTGGAGGACAACGCGGTCACCATCCGCGAGCGCGACGCCATGACCCAGGAGCGCATCGCGCTGGACAAGGTGTCGGACTACCTGGCGGTGCGGCTCAAGGGCTGCTGACTTTCCTCGCCGAGAAGACACAAACCCGTACTTTTTCGGCCGAAAAGGTACGGGTTTGTGTCTCAGTGTCAGTCTGGATTTTGCCGCGTTGCAGTGGTTGGGTCTGGATCATCTGGTGTCTGGCTCAGTTTGTGTCTGCCGTCCTCGTGTGGGGGTTGGCGTTGAGCAGTAGTGCCGGCATCAGATGTGAAGGACCGGCCGGCGTGACTTGATAGGAGCGTGGCATCGCCCCCGACTGAGAAGTGTCCGCCGACCGGCCCAACCTCAACACACCCCTCTTCATGACTGAAGGAGGCAACCATCATGGTTGTTGTTGGAGCCGATGTGCACAAGTCCACTCACACCTTTGTCGCCGTCGATGAGGTCGGGCGCACGCTCGGGCAGAAGACCGTCAAGGCCACCACCGACGGGCATCTCAAGGCCATCAAGTGGGCCCGCGAGCAGTTCGGTACCGAGCTGCTCTGGGCTATCGAGGACTGCCGCAACATGTCCGCGCGGTTGGAACGTGATCTGCTCGGCGCAGGGCAGAACGTGGTGCGGGTGCCCACCAAACTGATGGCCGCCACCCGCAAGTCCGCCCGCACTCGAGGCAAGTCCGATCCGATCGATGCCACCGCGGTGGCCCGAGCAGCACTGCGCGAACCTGACCTGCCGATCGCCTCTCATGACCAGACCTCGCGGGAATTGAAGTTGTTGACCGATCGCCGCGATGTCCTTGTCGCCCAGCGCACCTCAGCGATCAACCGGGTGCTGTGGCATGTTCATGACCTGGATCCCGAGTGGGCCGCGGCGTTGGGTTCGCTGACCGCGCTCAAGCATCAGAAGGCGTTGATGGCCTGGTTGGCCGACCGAGTGGGTGTGGTCGCTGAAATCGCCCGTGCCGAGGTGGGCGACATCATCCGGCTCACCGGTGAGATCAACGCCTTGGCCAAGCGGTTGACCGCCAGCGCCCAGCAGCACGCTCCGACTCTTCTGCAGATCCCCGGGTGCGCGGAGCTGACCGCGGCCAAGATCCTCGGTGAGGTCGCCGGCATCGGCCGGTTCAAAAGCGAGGCCGCGTTCGGCTGCCACACCGGAGTCGCGCCCATCCCGGCCTGGTCAGGCGCCAGCGCCGGGCAGATGCGGCTAAGCCGGGCTGGTAACCGTCAACTCAACGCCGCCATCCATCGCATCGCGGTGACACAGATCCGGATGACCGGCAGCGCCGGGCAGATCTACTTCCAGAAACTGCGCGATGCCGGCAAACCCAAAGCCGCGGCCCGTCGCTGCGTCAAACGCCGCATCGCCCGCCGCGTCTACCAAGCCCTACGCCACGACGCAGGACTTCACAACGACCACCAAAACACAGTCAAGCCGCCACAATCAGCGGCGGCTTGACATAGGAGCTATTTCTCGCGATCAGAAGCGACCACTGCCTCCGCTGTAGCTGCGGCCCGACGAGTGCGACGCGCCGCCGTAGGAGGTCGGCCGGCCCATGCTGCGGCCCCCGCCGAAACCTCCGCCCCAGCTGCCGCCGTACCCACCGCCGAATCCACCTCCGAAGCCGCCACCGGAAAAGCCGCCCCTCAGCACATTGCCGATCAGGATCCCGCCGAGCACCGCGCCCATGTCGGACCCGCCACCTCCGCCGTACTGGGAGGTGTAAGACCGCTGTGCGGCGCGGACGTCGTCGTTGGCCAGACCTTGTGCCTGTGCGGCCAGTGTCGAGGCGCCGTTGGCGTGCGCGACGGCCTCGTTCGGATTGTCGGCCCGCTTGGCCACCGCCGCCTCGAGTTGCCGTTGGGCCTCGGCCAACCGAGTGCGGGCTTCCGGTCCGATGCTGCCGCGCCGGGTCTCGATGAAGTCCGACACCGCCTTGATCCGTGACTGGGCGGTGAACACCGCCTGCTCCAGCGCCCGGGCCAGCCGCTCGGCCGCCTCCTGCTGTTCGTGCACACCGGCCAGCAGCTGATCGAGTTCGGCGTCGGCCTTGGTGAGCCGGGTGAACGTGCCCAGCGGGTCGGCGTTGCCGTTGGACTTCGCGTCCTCGGCGGCCTTGGCCGCGGCGTCCCGGGTGACGCTCAGCTTGTCAGCCTGTGGTGTATCAGGTTGGGCCAGTAGAGAATTCGCCTGGTCGATGCCGGCCTGAATATCGGTGATGGCTGCGGGCAGCCCGGCCAGGGCCCGGTTGATGTCGGATGCCGCACTGTCCACGGCGTCGAGCAGCGTCCGGGTCTGATCGAGTGCGGATTCGGCCGAGCGCACCGCATCGACCAGTGCGGTCTGATCGGTGGCGGGCCGCGATACCAGGCCGCGGGCGGTGGTGATACTGCGGTCGGCGAACGCGAGCCGCTCCTTGGCGGCGTCCACGTTGGTCGCCACCGAACTCAGTGCGCTCGCGTCGAACTGGGTGTGCAGGTTCTGCAACGTCTGCGCCGACGGTTCGATGCGCGCGGTCAGGCCGACCATCTGCTGGGTCATGGTGTCCAGGCGCGCCGGCGCGTTGATCACCAGGTCACGCAACTGCTCGAAGGCATGGCTCTGGGCCTCCAGCTCACGGTCGGCCCGGGCCGCCGACACCACCACCTGCGTCAACAGCTGACGCTGTTGCAGCGGTGTCTCGGGTGCGTCGTCGTCGAGGGTCTGGCGCACGTTGAACGCTTGGGCCAAGGCCTTTTTCGCATTCTGCAGGGCCGCGCTGAACGGTTCGGTGCGGTGGTCGCCGAACTCTTCGACGGCCAGCTCCAGCTCGGCGGCACTGGTGCGCACGGCGTTGTCGACGTCGACCACGATCGATCGGGACAGTTCATCGAGCGCCTCCAACGGGACCGCGGCCAGCGCATTGGCGTCGGTGGGGTCGACACGTTTGGCGGCCTCGAACTCGGCGCGGCGGCGCTTGGCCCGACGCCGGCGCGACCACCACCACAACAACCCGACCAGCACCAGCACCACGCCGAGGGCGATCAACATCGCCGGCCACGAGATATCGGTTGTGGCGGGGGATTCCGGTTCGGAGTTCAGCCCGTTGGCTGCGGCGATCGCCGCCCCGGCCCAGTCGTCGCGACGCAGGGCGGGGGTGACGCTGTTGCGCCGGAGGTCGTCGGCGCGCGCCGAGGTGCTCACCGTGTCGGGCACCTGAAACGCGAACGCCCGGTCCACCGTCGCCACCGCCAGCAGCACGTCGTCGTCGCCGAAATCGCTCAGCTGCATGGTGTTCTGCGCCCAGCCGATCGGGTTCTGCCGGTCGAAGGTCTCGACGAAGACCACCCACAGCTTGATGTGACGGTCGTCGTAAAGGCGGTCGATGGCGCGCTGCACGTTGCCGGTCTGTGCGGCCGACAGCACCCTGGCGTCGTCGGTGAGCTGGGTGGCCAAGCGCAGCGGCGGTTCGGCGGCGGCGGCCGGGGCGACCAGCAGCCCGGTCATCAGGATCGCGAGCAGCATGGACAGCACACGAGCGATACGCATGACCGCCAATCTAGTGCGCTGCAGAGGCGGCGCGTCGGTTCCTGGCAGACTGTGCGTCGGTGAACGCGGATAGGCAGTCGGTGTATGACGACTTCGACCGGGAACGTCTGGTGGTCGAAGCGCCCAAGGGTGCTGCCCTGCCCGGGACAGACGCCGAACACCGGACCGACTTCTCGCGCGACCGCGCCCGGGTACTGCACAGCGCGGCGCTGCGGCGACTGGCCGACAAGACGCAAGTGGTCGGTCCGCGGCACGGGGACACCCCACGCACCCGGCTCACCCATTCGCTGGAGGTGGCCCAGATCGGGCGCGGGATGGCGATCGGGCTGGGCTGCGATCCCGACCTGGTGGATCTGGCCGGGTTGGCCCACGACATCGGCCACCCGCCCTACGGACACAACGGTGAGCGGGCGCTCGACGAGATCGCCAAACCGTTCGGCGGGTTCGAGGGCAATGCGCAGAACTTCCGCATCCTGACCCGGCTGGAGCCCAAAGTCCTTGATGGCGAGGGACGTTCGGCCGGGCTCAACCTGACCCGGGCGGCGTTGGATGCCGTCGCAAAGTACCCGTGGGCCAGCCTCGGCACCCGCAAGAAGTACGGCTTCTACGACGACGATGCCGAGGCCGCCGCCTGGATGCGGGCCGGGGCCCCGGCCGATCGGCCGTGCCTGGAAGCCCAGGTGATGGACTGGGCCGACGACGTCGCGTACTCGGTGCACGACGTGGAGGACGGGGTGATCTCCGGGCGGATCGACCTGCGGGTACTCGGCGATCGCGACGCCGCTGCCTCGCTGGCCGAGTTGGGGGCGAGGTCGTTTCCCAGCGTCGGCCACGACGATCTGCTGGCCGCCGCCGAGCGGCTGTCGCAGATCCCGGTGGTCGCCGCGGTGGGGCGCTACGACGGCACCCTGGCGGCCTCGGTTGCGCTCAAGACCATGACCAGTGAACTCGTCGGCCGCTTTGCCAATGCGGCGATCACCCAGACCCGGGCCGTCGCCGACGACCGGCCGCTGCGGAGGTTCGATGCCGACCTGGCGGTGCCGCCACTGGTGCGCGCCGAGGTGGTGTTGCTCAAGATGCTGGCCCTGCAGTTCATCATGTCCGACCACCGGCACCTGCAGATCCAGGCCGATCAGCGCACCCTGATCCACGAGGTGGCGCTGGCGCTGTGGGCGCAGGCCCCGGGCAGTCTGGACCCGCAGTTCGCCCCGGAATTCGACCGGGCCGACGACGACGGCGCCCGGTTGCGCGTCGTGGTCGATCAGATCGCGTCCTACACCGAGAGCCGGTTGGAACGAGTGCACGAGGCCCGCTCGCCCCGGCCCCTGGGCTGAGAGCCGTCGAACACAAGCCGACGATCGATGTTCGCGAATTGCGGGCCTCGGCGCCCGCATACACTAGGCCGGTGGCTGGCAGAATCCCTGATCGCGACATCGCCGCCATTCGCGAAAAAATCCGCATCGAAGACGTCGTCGGCGACTACGTCCAGTTGAGGCGGGCCGGGGCCGACTCGATGAAGGGGCTGTGCCCGTTCCATGACGAGAAGTCGCCGTCGTTCCACGTGCGGCCAAACCACGGTCACTTCCACTGCTTCGGCTGCGGCGAAGGTGGGGACGTCTACGCCTTCATCCAGAAGATCGAGCACGTCACATTCGTCGAAGCCGTCGAGCTGCTGGCGGACAAAGTCGGTTACACCGTCACCTACACCGGCGGATCCACCACCAACGTCCAGCGGGATCGGGGCAGCCGCAGCCGGTTGCTGGCCGCCAACGCCGCCGCACAGGAGTTCTACGCCCAGGCGCTGGCCTCGGAGGACGCGGCCGAGGCGCGTAAGTACCTGACCGAGCGAAACTTCGACGCTGCGGCGGCCGCCCAATTCGGCTGCGGGTACGCCCCCTCAGGCTGGGACACGCTGACAAAACACCTGTTGCGCAAAGGGTTCGAGTTCAAGGAGCTGGAAGCCGCCGGGCTGAGCCGGGAGGGTAAACGCGGGCCGATGGACCGGTTCCACCGCCGCCTGCTGTGGCCGATCCGGGTGTCCTCCGGCGAGACCATCGGCTTCGGCGCGCGCCGGTTGTTCGACGACGACCAGAACCAGGCCAAGTACGTCAACACCCCGGAAACGGTGCTGTACAAGAAGTCTCAGGTGCTGTTCGGGCTGGATCGGGCCAAACGTGACATCGCCAAGGGGCACCAGGCGGTCGTCGTCGAGGGCTACACCGACGTGATGGCGATGCACCTGGCCGGGGTGACCACCGCGGTGGCCTCGTGCGGCACCGCCTTCGGCGAGCAACACCTGTCGATGTTGCGCCGGCTGATGATGGACGACAATTTCTTCCGCGGCGAATTGATCTACGTGTTCGACGGTGACGCCGCGGGCCAGGCCGCCGCGGTCAAGGCGTTCGAGGGTGAGCAGAACCTGTCCGGACAGTCGTTCGTGGCGGTTGCTCCCGACGGGATGGATCCGTGCGATCTGCGGCTACGCTCCGGTGACGGCGCGTTGCGGGATCTGGTGGCGCGACGAACTCCGTTGTTCGAGTTCGTGATTCGCAGCGCACTGGGTGAGTACGACTTGGACAGCGCCGAGGGCCGGGTGGCCGCGCTGCGGCGGTGCGTGCCGATGGCCGCGCGCATCAAAGACCCCACGCTGCGTGACGAGTACGCCCGCCAGTTGGCCGGCTGGGTCGGCTGGGACAACGTGGCTCAGGTGATCGGCCGGGTGCGGGAGGAGGCCACCGGCGGCCGCAAGGACAGCCGACGTTCCTCAGGGGCGCCGGGCCGTCCCGCGGCGCCGGCCGTGCAACGCCCGAATCCGTCCGACCCGACGCTATGGCCGCAGCGCGAGGCGCTCAAAGCCGGCCTGCAGTACCCGGCGATCGCCGGACCGGTCTTCGACTCGTTGACCACCGAAAGCTTCACCCACCCCGGTTACGCCGCGGTGCGCTCGGCCATCGAGGCCGCCGGCGGCACCGCGGCGGGCATATCCGGTGCGCAGTGGATCGAGGCGGTCCGGGAACAGGCGTCGTCCCCGGCGGCGGCCGGCCTGGTCAACGAACTGGGCGTGGAGGCGATCAACGTCGAGGACGACGAGCATCTGCCGCGCTACATCGGCAGCGTGCTGGCCCGCCTGCAGGAAGTGTGGGTGGGGCGGCAGATCGCCGAGGTGAAGTCCAAGCTGCAGCGGATGTCGCCGGTGGAGCAGGGAGACGAATATCACGCTTTGTTCGGCGACCTGGTGGCGATGGAGTCCTACCGGCGCAGCCTGCTGGAACAGGCCAGCGGGGACGACCTGACTGCGTGATCGACGACATCGCGATAGGGTGAGCGCAGTCGGGCACCCAGATGTGAAAGAGGCAATCCCGGTGACACTTTTCAGCACACAGACGCGGCGGTTCGTCGCAGTCGGCGCATTCGTCCTGGCGGCCGGCGCCGCAGCGGCCGCCCCGGCGTTCGTCGCGACCACCCCGGCCGAGGTCACGGCCGGGCCGGCCTGCCTGGCCTGGTTCGGAAACAAAGAGGACGGCAAGTGCCTGTCCTACTCCAACGGCATGCCCGCCCAGGTCGGCACGCCGTGGGTCGGCGTCGGGCAGAACGGTGTGGTGACGGGCCCGCTGCTGCCCGGCAGCACGATCAGCCAGGGAATAGGCTAGGCGCCCTACCAGCGAGTTTTCGACGAAGCGTCGGTGCTCTCCTTCGTGGAGAACACCGACGTTTCTGCGTCGATGGGGGTCAAGGTGAGAAACTGCGGATCCGGTGACACGCGCTTGGCGATCTTGCGTCGCCCGGCGTCCAGGACGGCCTTGGTGGCCGGGTTGGCCGTCACCGCGCGATAGGTGCTGGCGATCTGCTCGTAGCGGCGTCGGCCGGCTTTGGCGCCCAGCACGTAGCCGACGGCGATCACGGCGGCATAGCGGATCACAGCATTCCTCCCACAGCGACGGGCATCCCAGACGACAGATGTGTGCGGGTTCCATCCTGCCTCACCACCGGCCCGGCGCGCCCGTCCGGGAGCGAGTTGGCGGCGGCGGCGGTCCGTACGCTAGAGTCAACGCTCGGCCGCGGAGCTTCCGCGGAAGGTAGTCCCCTGTAGCTCAATTGGCAGAGCTCCCGACTGTTAATCGGGCGGTTGATGGTTCGAGTCCATCCGGGGGAGCCAGTTCTCCCGACCCGGCTTCAGCCCTGAGGCCGGGCCTGCTTCTGGCGGGCCGCCTGCGCAAGCGCTTCCACCAGTGGATTCGACACCGAGGCGAGGGCCTTCCGCTCCTCTTCGGTCAGTTGGTAGAACGTCCACACCCCCCAGGCTGCCGGCCGCACGTACACCGTCACCTGTTGCTTGTTGTTCTGCAGCACCGCGGGCACGGGCACCGGGCGGTCGAGGGTGGCCGCACTGGCCATCTCCTCGGCGATCTGGTGGACGTTGACTGATTCCTGCAGTTCGTACAGGACGGCCTTGTTGGCGGGGCCTTCCATCGCGAGGAACCAAGCCATCAGTGTCTCCTTGGGTAGGTGGTAGGGACGGTCCGTGATCAGACCGCACACAGTGTCACCTATCGGCGCGCCGCCGTCAGCCCGCCCGTCGAGCCGGCCGGATTCGCTACGCTCGGGGATGTGTATCCACGGCTGATCGCCATCGTCGCCTTCGTCGGTCTCCTCGCGGTCGGGTGCGGCTGGAGTCCGCCTTCGGCACCGCCGCCGAAGCCCGATACCTGCGCGCCGTCCGACGGTCCCAGCGCCGACACGATCGCCGCCGAGATCGCCAAATTGCCCGCCCCCGAGGCGGGTAAGCAGTGGACCCAGGTCAACACCGGACACACCACCAACTGCCGGCTGTACTGGGTACAGGTGGGCCAGTCCGATCCCGAGCCCAACAGCGTCGGGCAGCTGCTGTTCTTCGACCGGCAGACCCCACTGGGCCCCGCCACCCCGGAGCCGCGGCCCTACATCAACGTGGTCACCAATGCCGACGACAGTGTGGTGGTCAACTACCAGTGGCAGCAGGGCCAGGATTCGCCGAAGTCGCCGACCGGCATCGCCACGGTGCGGTTCCGGATCGGGGACGACGGCAAACTGGTTGCCGTCGACCCGATTCCGAAGCCCTAACCGTTGACCAGTTCCTCGGGATCGAGCATCGCCGCGTAGCGCAGCTGCTCGGGGACGCCGAACCCGTCGACGAGGGTTTCCACGTGCGGGCGCAGTGAGCGGCAGCGTTCGTTGATGCCACGGGTGACGGCCTTGGCCCGTTCGGTGGACAGGAAGCGGTGCTCGATGAACCAGGCCTTGTCGCCCTCGATCACCGACAAGGCGTACAGGTCGCAGACATCGGAGAGCAGGCCGCGGGCGGTCTCGTCCTCACAGGCGTCGATGCCGGCGACGAAGGCCTCCAGGATCACGCGGTCGATATGAGCCTGCGCGGCGTGCAGCACGTGGTCCTGCACGGCGTTGAACGCGTCGAAGGCCGACATCTCCTTGGCCTTGCCCTGTAGTCGCCTGGCCACGGAGGCCAACATGTACTCCTCGCGGTCCTCGAACATCTGGACCTGGGTCCCGCGGTTGAACAGGCTGCCTTCCTCCTCGTTGTCCTGGCGGGTGTCGAGGATGGTCTGCATGATGGTCTGGGCGGCCGTGCGTTTGAGCACCCGTTCCCCGGCATAGTTCGCGGCGAACCGCACCCATTCGACCGGGCTCATGCCCTTGATGTCATCGGCGTAGGCGGTCAGCAGTTCCTTGGCCACCAACTGGGTCAGCACATGGTTGTCCCCTTCGAAGGTGGTGAACACGTCGGTGTCGGCGCGCAGCGCGATCAACCGGTTCTCGGCCAGATAACCTGCGCCACCGCAGGCTTCGCGGGCCTCCTGGATGCTGCGGCTGGCGTGCCAGGTGTTTGCGGCCTTGAGGCCGGCGGCCCGCGCTTCGAGCTCGCGCTGCTCCTCGGCGTCGGGGTCGTCGGAGGTCTGCAGCTCATGGCATTTGGCCACCAGTTCGTTCTGGGCGAACTGCAGCGCGTATGACTTTGCGATCAGCGGCAACAGCCGGCGCTGGTGCACCAGGTAGTCCATGATCAAAACTTCGCCCTCGTTGTCGGGAGCGTCGAATTGTCTGCGTTCCAACGCATATCGGACGGCAATGTCGAGGGCCACCCGGGCGGCCGCCGCCGCGCTTCCGCCCACGGTGACACGGCCGCGGATCAGGGTGCCCAGCATGGTGAAGAACCGCCGCCCCGGGTTCTCGATGGGCGAGGAGTACGTGCCGTCCTCGGCGACGTCGGCGTAGCGGTTGAGCAGGTTCTCCCGCGGGATACGCACTTGGTCGAACACGATGCGGCCGTTGTCGACGCCGGGCAGCCCGCCCTTGTAGTGACAATCCGAGGTGGTGATGCCCGGCAGGTCGTTGCCTGCGTCGTCGCGGATCGGCACGACGAAGCAGTGCACCCCATGCCCTTCGCCGTCCGGGGTGATCAGCTGCGCGAAAACGGCTGCCACGCGGGCGGTCTCGGCCGCACCCCCGATATAGTCCTTGCGGGCCGACGGGGTGGGGGAGTGGATGACGAATTCCTGGGTCGCCGGATCGTAGGTGGCGGTGGTCTCCAGTGACTGCACATCGCTGCCGTGACCGGTCTCGGTCATCGCGAAACAGCCCGGCAGTTCCAGGTCGATCAGTGGGCGGACGTAGGCCTGGTGGTGGCGTTCGGTGCCCAGGTTCTCGATGGCGCCGCCGAACAGGCCCCACTGCACCCCGGCCTTGACCATCAGGGACAGATCACTCATGGCCAGCATCTCGATCTGGGTGATGGCCGCCCCGACGTCGCCGTTGCCGCCGTGCTCCTTGCGGAAGCCGTCCTCGGCTGCCCCGGCCGCCGCCATGATCTTGAGTTGCTCGGCCACCTTGGCCCGGGCGATGACGGTGTTGGGCGTGTAGTGCGGCCGGAAGACCTCGTCCGACAGTCTGGTCCGCATGGCGTTCTTGACGTCGCGCCAACGGCCGTCCAACGCGTTTCGAAGATGCTCGGCAGTGGTGGTCATACCCGACGGTAACGTGTGCGACGGTTCCTGTGCGGCGGTTGTTACCAAGGTCTACCTTCCTGGACACTGGTGACACCGCAGCGCAAGATTGGCGTCATGCCGGAGTCTGTCGGTAAGTCACTGTCTCCCACGGGTTTGCCGCATGTGAGCTATCACCGGCACGCCGACGTCACCGGCGGCTGGCTACGTGCGGCGACCTTCGGTGCGATGGATGGTCTGGTCAGCAACACCGCGTTGATCGCCGGTGTCGGGGCCAGCGCCTCGGCCCAGACGGTCGTGCTCAGCGGTGTGGCGGGCCTGTTGGCCGGGGCCTTCTCGATGGCGCTCGGTGAGTACACCTCGGTGACCACGGCCAATGAGCAGGTCGATTCTGAGGTGAGTGTGGAACGTAAGTCGTTCCTCAAGAACCCCAGCGCTGAGCGGGCCGAACTCGTGGCCATGCTGCAAGAGATGGGAATGACTCCCGAAACCGCGCTGAAGGCAACCGAGGAAATCCACCGTGACGAGAATCGGGCCCTGAACTTCCATCTCGTGCAGGAATTGGGTGTAGA
Source organism: Mycobacterium sp. NS-7484 (assembly GCF_001953975.1). GTDB lineage: Bacteria > Actinomycetota > Actinomycetes > Mycobacteriales > Mycobacteriaceae > Mycobacterium. The sequence goes on along the minus strand of NZ_MBEJ01000069.1, from coordinate 57,568 downwards.
CCCCCGGGAGAAGCCGTCGCCGTTCGTGGCCGCGGGTTCGTCGTTCGTCATGTTCGCGATCGGCGCAATCATCCCGCTCATTCCCTACCTGCTCGGCTTCGAGTTGTTGTGGGCTGGGCTGGCCTGTGGCGGGGTGGGCCTGTTGATCGCCGGCGCGGTGGCGGCACGGTTCACCCGCAAGCCGATTGCCGTCGCGGGGCTGCGGCAACTGCTGTTCGGAGCCATCGCGATCGCCTGCACCTATGTCGTCGGCATCTTGGTTGGCGCCGTCATCACCTGATGCTGATCCGAATATTGGCGGCCGGTCTACTGGTGTTGGCCGGGTGCGCGCCGGCCCGCGCCTCGGCGGAATTCGAATTTCTCGGTCAACACCAGGTCGCCCCCGGCGCGACGCTGGACGGCACGGTGATCGGGGGCCTGTCCGGAATCAGCTACGACCCGGCCGCCGACCTCTACTACATCGTCAGCGACGACCGCTCGGCCCACAATCCGGCACGCTTCTACACCGCCCGGATCACGTTGTCGGACAACGGTATCGATGACGTCCAATTCATCGGGACGCACCCCTGGCTGGACCGTGACGCACAACCCTTTCGCCCCTTGCGCCGTGACGTCGTCCCGCCGGTGGTTCCGCCGGATCCCGAGGCCATCGCGTTCGATCCAGGCCGGCAGCGGCTGTACTGGACCAGTGAGGGGGAGCGGCGGGTGGATGGGCCGGGGCCACCGAGTCTGCTGGACCCGTGGGTGCGGACTGCCGGGCTCGACGGCAGCTTCCTCGGTGAGTTCGCCCTGCCCGACGCCATGCGGATGTCGGCCGGCGAGCACGGCCCGCGTCGCAACAGCGCACTGGAAGGCCTGTCACTGAGTCCGGACGGGCGGTACCTGTGGGCCGCGATGGAGGGTCCCGGCTACGACGACGGGCCACCACCGGATGAACACCACGGTGCACGGACCCGCGTCGTCCGCTTGGACCCGGACACCGGGGCGGTGGACGGCCAGTACACCTATCCGCTGGACCCGGTCAGCGCCGGGCCGGGCGGCGACAACGGTCTGTCTGATCTATTGGCGCTCGACGACGGCAGCTTTCTGGTGATCGAGCGCGGCTTCGGCACCCATGTGGCGGTTCGGATCTTTTCCGCGCGCCTGGACGACGGTTCGTCCGAGATGAGAAAGACGCTGTTGGTAGATCTGACCGACACTGCGGGACTGGCGCCGCTGGACAACATCGAGGGAATCACCTTGGGGCCCAAGCTGCCCGACGGCCGGCAATCGGTGATCGCGGTGAGTGACGACAATTTTTCACCGACCCAGGTCACGCAGTTCCTACTGTTCGCGATGTAGGCCTGTGGCGCATCGAGATCGACGCCAGGGTCGTGAAATCGACACAAGCACGACCCTCACGTCGATCTCGGCGAGTCGGCCGGCGCGCAACAGTCGTCAGGTGTCGGAGCCGACGGTGACGGCAGCCGCCTCATCGGTCAGCTCGTCGAGTTCGTCCTCCTCGGCATCGATCCCAGTCAGGTGTGGTCGGGTCGCGAAGAGCACACCCGCGCCGGCCAACACGGCTGCCGCGCCCACCCAGTAGGGCAGGTGCACGTTGACCTGTTCGCCGAGCACGCCGGCCAGCCACGGTGCGACGGCCGCGCCGCCGAAGCGCAGGAAGCTGTACGCCGCCGAGGCCACGCCGCGCTCGACAGGCGCGGCCTTCATGACGGTCTCGGTGATCAGCGTGTTGTTGATGCCGATGAACAAACCGGCGATCACCACGCCTGAGGCCAGTACGGCCTTGGAATCGGTCCAGACCGCCATCACCGTCAGCACGGCGGTGAAGGCGATCAGGTTGAGGATCAGCACCCGCACGGTGCCGAACCGGTGTTGCAGTCGCGGGGCGACCACCACGGAGGTGAAGGCCAAGGCCACGCCCCAGCCGAAGAAGATCAGCCCGATCTGGTGGGCGGTCATGTCCAGGGGGAAGGGCGTGAAGGCCAGCAGGGTGAAGAAGCCGAAGTTGTAGAGCAGTGCGGTGATCGCGACACCGAGCAGCCCGCGATGGCGCAGCGCCCGGAACGGATCGGCCAGCGTGGTGGCGCGCGCGGCACGCGGGGTGGCCGGCAACAGCAACGCGGTGATCACGAGCGCGAAGGCCATCAGGGCCGAGACGCCGAAGAACGGGCCGCGCCAGGAGAGTGAGCCGAGGACGCCGCCGACCAGCGGCCCGATCGCGATGCCCAGGCCCAGTGCGGCCTCATAGAGGATGATGGCTTGCGCCACAGACCCTTTCGCGGAGCTGACGATCGTGGCCAGGGCGGTCGCGATGAACAGCGCATTGCCCAGGCCCCACAGTGCGCGCCAGCCCACGATCTGCATCACGGTGTCGCTCATGCCGGCCAGGCCGGCCCCGGCGATGATGATCACCAGGCCGAGCAGCAGGGTGCGCTTGGGGCCGATGCGGCTGGACACCACACCGGTGATCAGCATCGCCACCCCCATCACCGCCATGTAGCTGGTGAACAACAACGACACCTGCGAGGGCGAGGCGTCGAGGTTGTCGGCGATCGGTTTGAGGATGGGATCGACCAGTCCGATGCCCATGAAGGCCACGACGGAGGCAAAAGCGACGGCCCAAACGGCCTTGGGTTGGCGCCACATCAGGGCGGTAACTCCTAACTGGTTTCGTGGGAGAGCGGATGCTCGTTGACGTCGGTGAGCATGCGCCGGATCACGTCGACGGCGGCCGCCAGCGTCTGGCGGTCCTGCGGGCTCAGCCGTTCAAGCCTCGGGTTGATCACCGCGGCACGATCGGCCCTGGCTTGATCGAGGGTCCGCCGGCCCTGCTCAGTGATGCGGATCAGGACCGCGCGAGCATCGCCGGGATCGGTGGTGCGGGTGACCAGGCCGGCATCTTCCAACCGGCGCACCTGTGTGGTCATGGTGGGTTGTGAGCAGTGGTCGAGCAGGGCGAGATCGGAGATGCGTGCCTCGCCCTGGTCTTCGATGGTGGACAGCAGCCGGGCCTGCGCCCAGGGCAGGGGCAGCCGGGTGCGTTGCGTGGCCAGCCGGTTCAACCGGGCGACGACCGACAGCAGGTCGGCGCCGAGTTCGGTTTCGTCGGTGACCATGACATCCTCGGTGGGCATCTGCCCATAATTACATAGATTTACTATGCAGTCGAGTTCTTTCGCGTGCTCTGCCTCACAGGACGGCCATCCGACGGGGACGATTCCGGCTGGCAGAATCGAGCAATGACCGCGAAACCTCCGGCGACGACGCCTCGGCGCGGCCTCACTCCCGGCGAACTTGCGCAGGCAGCGGTGATGGCGGCGCTGTGTGCCGCCACCGCGATCATCGCAGTGGTGGTGCCGTTCGCGGGAGGCCTCTCGGTCCTGGGAACCGTGCCGATGGGTCTGCTGGCCTACCGCTACCGGCTGCGGGTGCTGGTCGCCGCAACCGTCGCCGCGGGTGCCATCGCCTTCCTCATCGCCGGCATGGGCGGGATGATGACCGTCATCGACTGCGCCTATATCGGCGGGTTGACCGGTGTGGTCAAGCGCCGGGGCCGCGGCACCGCCACGGCGTTCGGCGCCGCCGTCGTCGCCGGCGTGGTGTTCGGGGCCGCAGCAGTCGTGGCGCTCACCGTGCTGACCCGGCTGCGCAACCTGATCTTCGATTCGCTGACCGCAGGCATCGAGGGAATCGCGAAGGTGCTCGAGCAGATCCCGATGCTCGACGCGGCCGCCGATCCGCTGCGGGCCACCTTCGCCACGATGCTGGACTACTGGCCGCTGTTGATGCTGCTGCTCGGTGTCCTCAGCATCACCTCCGTCAGCATGGTCGGTTGGTGGGCGCTGTCACGCATCCTGGCGCGCCTGCTCGGGGTTCCCGACGTCCACAAGCTCGACGCCGACGCCGAGGGCGACGCCGTCGTCGCCCCGGTTCCGGCCCGGCTGAACGACGTGCGGTTCCGCTATCCGGGTGTCGAGCGCGATGCGCTGGGGCCGGTGTCGATGGAGCTGCAGCCGGGTGAACACGTCGCGGTGACCGGTCCCAACGGCTCGGGCAAGACCACCCTCATGTTGCTTTTGGCCGGGCGCCAACCCAGCGCGGGCAGCATCGAGCGAGCCGGGGCGGTGGGGCTGGGCCGCATGGGCGGCACCGCGGTGGTGATGCAGCATCCGGAAAGCCAGGTGCTGGGTACCCGGGTGGCCGACGACGTGGTGTGGGGCCTTCCCGTCGGCACGGCCGTCGACGTGGAGCGACTGCTGGGTGAGGTCGGGCTCGACGGCCTGGCCGAGCGCGACACCGGGGGACTGTCCGGTGGCGAACTGCAGCGGTTGGCCGTCGCCGGTGCGCTGGCCCGCGAACCCTCGCTGCTGATCGCCGACGAGGTCACCAGCATGGTCGACCAACAGGGCCGCGACACCCTGATGAACGTGTTGTCCGGGCTGACCGACCATCACCAGATGTCGCTCGTGCACATCACGCACTACAACGACGAGGCCGATTCCGCCGACCGGACAGTGGCGCTCAGCGGTAACGGCGGCACCGCAGACAACACCGACATGGTGCACACGTCGGCGGTACCCACTGCCGCCGCATCGACCACGCATGCCGGTGCGCCGGTGCTGGAGCTGACCGGTGTCGGGCACGAGTACGCCAGCGGAACCCCGTGGGCCAAAACAGCTTTACGTGACATCACCTTCACGGTCAACGAGGGCGATGGGGTCCTGGTGCACGGGTTGAACGGCTCGGGCAAATCGACCCTGGCCTGGATCATGGCCGGACTGACCGTGCCCACCTACGGCGCCTGCCTTCTCGACGGGGTGCCGGTGGCCCAACAGGTGGGCTCGGTGGCGCTGTCCTTCCAGGCCGCTCGGCTGCAATTGATGCGCAGTACCGTCGACAAGGAAATCGCCTCGGCCGCAGGCTTCTCGGTGCGGGAGCATGACCGGGTCGCTGCTGCGCTGGAGATGGTGGGATTGGATGCGGCGCTGGGCGAGCGGCGCATCGACCAACTCTCCGGCGGTCAGATGCGTCGGGTGGTGTTGGCCGGCCTGCTGGCCCGCTCGCCGCGTGCGCTGATCCTCGACGAGCCACTCGCCGGGCTCGACGCCGCCAGCCAGCGGGGGCTGCTGCGGCTGCTGGAAGACCTGCGGCACAACAACGGGCTGACCGTCGTCGTCATCTCGCACGACTTCACCGGCCTGGAAGGCCTGTGCCCCCGCACGCTGCACCTGCACCGCGGCGAACTGGCGCTGGCCCCGACGGCTGCCGGAGGTGCCCGATGACCACACCTGCGCGGGGGCAACGCAAGCCCGTGGTGCTGTTGCGCCCGGTCCCCGGTGACACCGTCATCCACCGGTTGTGGGCCGGTACGAAACTGTTGGCGGTGGCCGGCATCGGCGTTCTGCTGACGTTCTATCCCGGATGGGTGCCCATCGCCTCGGTCGCGGTGCTGGTCTTGGTGACGGCCCGGCTGGCGCACATTCCGCGTGGCGTGGTGCCGTCGATCCCGTTCTTCTTGTGGATCCTGTTGTTCATCGGTGGTGCGCTGGCATCGCTGGCCGGCGGATCCCCGTTCATCGACATCGGTTCGGTGCAGATCGGTTTGGGCGGTCTGCTCAATTTCCTGCGGATCACCGCTCTGGCGGTCGTGCTCCTGGGCCTGGGCGCGCTGGTGTCCTGGACGACGAACGTCGCCGAGATCGCCCCGGCGGTGGCCACATTGGGCCGCCCGCTGCGGCTGGTGCGTATTCCGGTGCACGACTGGGCGGTGACGATCGCGTTGGCGTTGCGGGCCTTCCCGATGCTGATCGACGAGTTCCGCACGTTGTATGCCGCGCACCGGCTACGTCCGGTCGAACCGGCCGAGACGTTTCGGGAACGACGCAAGCAGCGGGTGTCCAACCTCGTCGACCTGTTGGCGGCCGCGGTCACCGTGGCGCTTCGCCGCGGCGACGAGATGGGTGACGCGATCACCGCTCGCGGTGGGGCCGGCCAGTTCTCGGCCGCGCCGTCGCGGCCCGGTGCGCGGGACTGGATCACCTTCGCCGTCCTCGTGTTGGTCTGCGGTAGCGCCCTGGCCTTGGAGCTGACCATCCTGCCGACCAGCCTGCCGCGTCGATGACCGGGCGCTAGCGGGTCGCGGCGGCGTTGGCCGCCCACTGCGCATCGGACAGCGTCTTCTCGACATCGACGCGACCCAGGAACATCTCGTCGAAATACGGCTGCAGCGCCTGGTAACCGGCCGGGAAACCGGCGGCTCCGGGCGCCGGGATGCGCGGGCCGCGCAGGACGCGGAAGAATGGGCTGACATCAACCCCACGCCCCGCCCAGTAGTCGTGGTACACGGGCTGCGCCGCCAGTACGGCCGGGATGGCCGCCCCGCCGGCGCCCAGGTATTCGTTGCCGCGTTTGCTGCCCATCCAGGCCAGCACCTCGCGCACCGCGTCGGGGTGGCGGGTGGCCGAGTTTGCCGCTGCGGCAATGCCGTTGGTGACGCTGACGCGCCCTTTGGGGCCGGCGGGCAGCATCACCACGCCCCACCGGAACCGAGCTTGGTTGGCGACGGCGGCCAGGTTGTAGGTGCCGGATTGGAACAGCGCCATGCGGCCCTGCAGGAAGACGTTGCGGGAGAAGTCGCCGTTGTTGTTGGTGGCCGAGGCCGGCGGGGCGACGTGATCGTCGTTGATCAACCGCACCAGATACCGGAACGCCGTGACCGCTTGCGGATTGTCGAATGCGAAGCGGTCGCCGATGGTGAAAACTCCACCGGCCGAGCCGATGTAGTTGAGGTAGATGCCCTGCAGATCGTTGGCCGCGTTGTAGCCCCACTGCCGGATCCGGCCGGCATCGAATCCCTCGGCCGTGGCGTCGCGGCCCTGCTCATCGAGGGTCAGCCGGGCCGCCACCGACCGCAGTGTGTCGTCGGGGCCGTCCGACCAGCGCAGCGTGGTGAGCTCGGCCAGGTCCACTCCGGAGGCGTCGAGCAGGTCGGCGTTGAAGTACACCGCGATACCGGCATCGGTCAGCTGGGGGACCGCCCACAGGGTGCCGTTCCGGGTGAACTGGTTGACCACCGAGGGTTCCCAGGCCCGGGAGGCGTTGGCGCCCAACGTGTTCCCGATGTCCAGCAGCCGGGTGTTGTCGGCGTAGCCGGCGAGGTAGGCGTTGGACAGCCAGAAGATGTCGTCGGCGCTGCCGCCGGCCACATCGGTGCGAAGGCTGTCGAAGTATGACGAGTAGGCGACGGTGTTGACCCGTACCTCGATGTCGGGATGTGCCCGGCTGAACTCGTCGAAGGACTCCCGGTACGCGGCGGCCACCTGCGGATCCCACAGCCGGACGGTCACCACCGTGCGGCCCGCGGGTTCGGTGGTCCGGCCCAACAGCGCCGCGGCCACCAACAGGATCACCATGGTCAGGGCCAGCCCCGCGGCCAGCAACGTGGAGCGCCTCACTTGATCCCCGTCACGACGATCGACCGGACGATGTTGCGCGAGAAGGCGATGAACAACCCGATCAACGGCACGATCGCCACCGTCGTCGCCGCCATCACCAACGTCCACTGTGCGTTGTACTGCGTCTGCAGCCCGGCAGTCGCCACCGTCAGCACCTGCCACTTGCTGCCGCTGGTGATCACCAACGGCCACAGGAAGTTGTTCCACTGGCTCACCACGGTGATCAACGCCAACGTCACCAGGATCGGCCGGCTGGCCGGCACCACCACATGGGTGATCACATCGAGAGTGTTGGCGCCGTCGAGGCGGGCGGCGCTGATCAGGTCACCCGGAATCGACCGAAAGTACTCGCGCAGCAGGAAGATCGCGTACGGGGAACCGAACATGAAGGGCAACACCAGCGCCCAGAAAGTGTTGCGCAGCCCGGCCTCCGCCATCATCAGATACAACGGCACCACGGTCACCGTTGCCGGCACCATCAGCGTCGCGATGTAGACCCAGAACAGCACGTCGCGTCCCGGGAAACGCAGCCGGGCAAAGGCATAGGCGGCCAGCACCGAGCACACCAGTTGGCCCAACAAGATCACTGCGGTCATCAATGCCGTCACCATCAGGGCGCGACCGAAACCCGCATCGGATAGCCCGACATAGTTGGCCAGGGTCGGCGGAGCGGGCAGCGACAGCGGGGCTTCTGTGGCGAACTGCTCGGCCGAGGTGACCGAGGTCAGCAGTCCCAGCCCGAAGGGCAGCAGCGTGATCACCGCGCCGAGGAGCAGCCCCGCATAGATCAGTGCGTTACGTGAGGTCATAGCTGATCCTGCGGCGGAAGTACACATGTTGGACGAGGGTGATGCCCACGAGGATGACGAACAGCACGATGGCCATCACCGAGGCGCGCCCCACCGCCGCCGCGCCGAACGCCTCGGCATAGATGCGGTGGGCCACCAGATCGGTGCGCCCCTGCGGTCCGCCCGCGGTCAGCGCGTACACGGTGTCGAATACCTGTGCGGCACTGACGATTCCGGTGACCAGCACGAAGAACAGGGTCGGACGCAACATCGGCAACGTGATGTGGCGAAACCGCTGCCAGTCGGTGGCGCCGTCGGTCCGGGCGGCGTTGTGCACGTCGGCGGGGATGTTGAGGATGCCGGCCAGGAAGAACAACGTCACGTAGCCGACATTGGTCCACACCACGACCGCCGACACCACCGGCAGGGCCAGACCCGGATCGGTGAGCCACTCGACCGGCCGGCCCAGCACGGTGCTCAGCGCTCCGTCGGTCGGGGCCAGAATCCATTTCCACAGCACCGCGATGGCCAGTGGAGCACAGATCCACGGCAGCACGTACACGGTGCGGAAGAATCCGGTGCCGGGCAGGTTACGGGCCAGCAACGAGGCCGCGATCAGACCCAGCACGGTCTGCACCGGCACGACGAGGATGACGAACAGCAACGTCACAGCCAACGACATGGCGAACGACGAATCGGTCAACACCGAGGTCCAATTGTCCAGGCCCACATACTCGATCGGGCCCAGAAGATCCCAGCGGTGCAGGCTCAGCCAGACCACCACCAGCATCGGCAACAGCAAAAAGGTGACGACGCCGAACAGGCTGGGCGCGACAAGGGCGTACCCCAGGGCGGTTGTGCGGACACGCGAGGTGGCCATCGGGCCATTAAAGCGGGTCGATGATGTGGTGTGTCACGCCGGGCTCACCGACCAGACTGCGATGCAGGCAGCGTTGATCACTCAGCCATTGCTGCGCAATTCCCACAACCGCACTGTGCTCAGGTGGCGTACATCACTTGACTGATCCGGAATCAGGGCCCGGCTCGTTGGTCTTGTAGCAGGTAGTTGCCACTTCCACAGCGGGTGATGGCACACGGGACGGATGGGCGGGACGCACATGAACATCAGGCAGCTGGCTCGAAAAGGCATCTTCACCGTGCTGACCTCGGCCGCAATCGTGGTTGGCGCGTTGACCGGCCCGATGATCGCCTCGGCCGGTGCGGCGGACGACGCCTGCGCCGACGTCGAGGTCGTCTTCGCCCGAGGCACGTTCGAAGCCCCCGGCATCGGCGCGACCGGACAGGCATTCGTCGATGCGCTCACCGCCAGGCTGCCGGGTGAAAGTGTGGACGTCTATGCGGTGAACTACCCGGCATCGCTGAACTTCGGCCAGGCCGCCGACGGAATCGCCGACGCCAGCGGCAGGATCCAGTCGATCGCCGCCAACTGCCCGGCCACGAAGATCGTGCTCGGCGGCTACTCGCAGGGTGCTGCGGTCGCCGGCTACACGACGGCCAGCAGCGTGCCCGACGGCTTCATCTTGCCGGCCGGTATCAGTGGACCCATGCCGGCCTCGGTCGCCTCGCATGTGGCGGCGGTGGCCCTGTTCGGGACCCCCGACGAGTGGGTGCTGGGACTGGCCGATCGCAGCGCACCGCCTCTGACGATCGGTCAGCCGTATGTGGCCAAGACCATCCAGCTGTGTGCGACGGGCGACCCGATCTGCTTCCCGGGCGGCCGGGACCGCGCAGCACACAGCTCGTACAAGAGCAACGGGATGGCAATCCAAGCGGCGGATTTCGCCGCCCGCCAACTGGGTGCCCCGGCGCCGGCGGCGGCCGTGGTGCAGACCGCGGGTGAGATCGCCGGAAGTTGACCCGCCCCTTCAGCGGTCGAGTTGCCGAAACCCGGCGACCGTATCGGCCAGGGTGGTTCGGGAATCGCGGTAGGAGATACCCAGTTCCCGTTCGCTGGGTGAATCGTCGGACTCGGGCATCTGGGTGTAGTACTGCATTCCGGCCTCGGTGATCGGTATCTCGAACGGCAGGAACGGGCCGAGACGGTCGAGCACCTGACCGGCCATCCGCAGCGCCGTATCGGGTACCGGAACGGTGAGCATGCGCTTCTTGCCGACATCGGCGAGCAGGCTTGCCAATTCACTGACCACCACCCGCTTTCCGCCGGCCATGTAGCGGCGCGGTCCGCGTCCGGGTTCGAGCAGCGCGACGTGCAGGTCGGCGAGGTCACGCACGTCGACGATGGTCCAGGCGGCGCTGCGCCCGGGAATGCCGCCGAGTTGCAGTGCGGCGGCCACCCCCTCGCCGGCCTCACCGAACTGGTCGCCGACCGGCGGTCCGAGCACCATGCCGGGGTAGGTGATGTTCACCGGTGCACCGCCGTCCTGCATTCCGCGCGCGTAGATCTCGACCTGTGCCTTGGACTGCCCATACCCGTCGGTCCCACCCACCACCGGCAGGTCGGCGTTCAGCGTCTTGAGTCCGGGATGGAACAGCGCGGTGAAACTCGACACGTGGATGATCGGATCGAGCCCCAGCTTGGCGGCACCGCCGAGTACGTTCTGGGCGCCATCCATGTTGGTGGCCAACATCTGTGCGCTCTGACTCGGATCGGTGGCGACCAAGGCCGCGCTGTGCAGGACGGCATCACACCCCTGCATCGCCTGCAGCGTCGAATCCCGATCGGTGATGTCGCCCACGGCGAAATCGGAGACATCGACCCCCAGTCTGGCGACGCTCGTGTGCAGCCGGTCAGGGTTGCGGACCAGAAACCGGACGGAATGGCCCGCATCAGCGATTGCTTTTGCGCTCCAACCACCCACAAATCCGGTTCCCCCGGTGACCAATACGCGCATGGCGGCAAAGGTAGTAGTTCAGGCGCCGCCGGGAGGCGTTTTGGTCGGCTCACTCGGCTCAGCCTCCGTGCTGGATTTGTCGGCTCAGCCTCCGTGTCCGATTTGTCGGCTCAGCCTCCGTGCTGGATTTGTCGGCTCAGCCTCCGCGCAACTCCGCGAGCTCCCTCATATTCGCCAACCCCTGCTCCTGCGCCTCATCGAGAAAATCGGGCAACGGTGCCCGCAGCTCGGGCAGCACCTCGTTGTCGAGCAGGGCCTGCAGCTCGGCCTGCTTGGCGCTGCGGCCGGCCAGATTGTCCAGTTCCTGGATGCCGGAATCGGTTGTGTAGTCGTAGAGCTCGTGATGGCGCGGTCGGGAGGTGTCGATGTCCATGGAGCCGGACTTCCAGTACGTGTACATGCCGAGCTTGGCCTCGGGGGTGCGGACGGCCACGATGTGGCTGGGCGCCGACGTCGGGATGTTCGTCGGAGATCCGGTGGGTCCGAAAAACTTCTGTGCCAGCGGGGACTTCATCAACGCGGCCATCTCCTCCACCGACATGTCGTCGGTGGCGTGTGCGATCCAGGGCCGGCCGGGCGCACCCGCGTCGGCGGCGATGGCGGCGACATCGGCGCGACCGGCCAGGTAGGTGTAGCGAGAATCGGAGCGCCACCCCGCGCCACCGTGGGCGATCGTCAGCAACAGCGGTGCCAGGTCGGCAGTGGACGTGAGCTGCGTCCGGGTTTCGCCCGCGCTGGGGGTGAGGTGCCCGAACGGATCCCGGATATAGAGCGGCACCCGGATGCTCTCCTCGTAGACCGCCGCGCCCTTACCGCGAAGTCCGTGCGAGCCGGCGTATTCGCCGTGGTCAGAGGTGAACACCACGACGGTGTTGTCATCGACCTCTGGCCTGGCGGACAGGATGTCGAGCACCCGACCGATCTGGGCGTCCACCTGTTGCTGCAACCACAGATACATGTCCAGACACCGTGCCCACTGCGCCTCGGCCTCAGGGCCGGTGTAGTCCATCGCACCGGTCATCAGCGGTGACATGAAGTTCATGTAATCGATCTGCAACTGGGGTTTACCTCGTCGCCGTAAATCTTCGGCGGACTCGAAGTTGACCGGCTTTGCCGTGAAACGGTGGGGAACATCTTCCGGCAGTGGGTTTTTCGGCCACCAACAGATGTCATGCGGGTTGACCAGCGACACCGTCGTGCACCATGGCCCGTCGGTGGCGTGCGCGTCGAACCATCCGGCGAACTGGTCGACGATCGACGGGTCCTGCTGCAAGCCCTGGTTGGGTGCACCGTTGGGCGACGGGTACGTACCGCCGGAGAACCCGTGGACGTCCAGCCCGTCGGGGGTGTTGTCGGCCGCACTGCCCAGGTGCCATTTGCCCCACCACCAGGTGCGGTAGCCGGCGTCGCGCAGCATCGTCCCCCAGGTCGGAAATCGCACGGCCAGCGTCGACTCGGTGGGCCCCTCACCGGTGTACAGACAGCCGGTCTGGTGGGAGTACAGCCCGGTGGTCATCACGCCGCGCGACGGCGTGCACATGTTCGAGGCGGTGTAGTGCGAGCCGAACGACGTGCTGCGGATTCGGAGGCGCTCGAGGTTCGGCAGCAGCGCGCCGAGTTGTTGAGTATCGGGAAACCACTGCGGTGCCCGCATCTGATCCACGATGACGACGAGGATGTTGGGTTGTCCGGCTGTCCCGGGGCTGCGCCTCGCGAGCAATTCGTACCCGCCGAAACCCACCGCGGCCGCACCGGCCACGGCCGCCGCGCCGCCCAGGACGGCCCGTCTGCTGAGCTCTGCCATCCGGTCAGCGTATGAGGTCATGCTGAGAGCGCACCGTTTACTGTGGGAAACCGTGACAGCTCGACGACACGTGGACGCCGATTTCCTGGAGCTGCCCCGGTTGGAGTTGGCCGACGCGGCGCTGGCCGTGGCCGGCGCCGCTGGTGCCAGCTATGCCGACCTGCGGATTCACCGCATTACCACCGAGATCGTCCAGCTGCGCGACGGCGAGTTGGAGACCTCGGTTCTCAACCGGGAGATCGGCCTGGCGGTGCGGGTGATCGTGGACGGCGCGTGGGGGTTCGCCTCGCACGCCGAACTGGCCGCCGACGTGGCCGCGCAGACCGCCCGACGGGCCGTGCAGGTGGCCACCACCCTGGCGCCCCTGAACGCCGAACGCATCGAGCTGGCCGCTGAACCGGTCTACACCGACGTGAGCTGGGTGTCCGACTACCGCACCGACCCGTTCGCGGTGCCGACCTCGGACAAGATCGCGTTGCTCGGCGAGTACTCCGGGCGGCTGCTGGCTGCCGACGGCATCGACCATGTGTCGGCTGGGCTACACGCCGTCAAGGAACAGGCGTTCTACGCCGACACCTTCGGATCGACGATCACCCAGCAGCGGGTGCGGGTGATGCCGACGATGGAGGCCGTCGCCGTCGACTCCGCTGCCGGCTCCTTCGAGACGATGCGCACTCTGGCCCCACCGACCGCCCGGGGCTGGGAAGCGCTGGCCGGTGACGACGTGTGGGATTGGACCTCCGAATTGGCCGAGCTGCCAACGCTGCTGGCCGAGAAGGTCAAGGCGCCGTCGGTGGTCGCCGGCGCCTACGACGTGGTGATCGACCCGTCCAATTTGTGGCTGACCATCCACGAATCGATCGGCCACGCCACCGAATACGACCGGGCGATCGGGTACGAGGCGGCCTATGCCGGGACCTCGTTTGCCACCCCGGACAAGCTCGGCACCATGCGTTACGGCTCGCCGGTGATGAACGTGACCGCCGACCGCACGGTGGAATTCGGCTTGGCCACAGTGGGGTTCGACGATGAGGGCGTGCGGGCTCAGAGTTGGGACCTGGTGCGCGACGGCGTCTTCGTCGGCTATCAACTGGACCGGGTGTTCGCGCCCCGGCTCGGGCAGCCCCGTTCCAACGGCTGTTCGTATGCCGACTCGCCCCACCATGTTCCGATCCAACGGATGGCCAATGTGTCGCTGCAGCCCGGACCGGAGGACGTCAGCACGCAGGACCTGATCTCACGCGTGAGCGACGGCATCTACATCGTCGGTGACAAGTCGTGGTCGATCGACATGCAACGGTACAACTTCCAGTTCACCGGGCAGCGGTTCTACCGGATCCGCGACGGGCGTCTGGACGGGCAGCTGCGTGACGTGGCCTACCAGGCCACCACCACCGACTTCTGGGGCGCGATGGAAGCCGTCGGCGGACCGTCCACCTGGCGCCTCGGTGGGGCGTTCAACTGCGGCAAGGCCCAACCCGGACAGGTGGCGCCGGTCAGTCACGGTTGCCCGAGCGCGTTGTTCCGCGGCATCAACATCCTCAACACCCGGGCGGAGGGCGGCCGATGATCGGCGCACAGCAGGTTGTCGAGATCGCTTTGGCTGCAGCCGATCCCGGCCTGGAGACCATGGTTCTGGTGACCGACCGGGCCGACGCGTCACTGCGGTGGGCCGGCAACTCGATGACCACCAACGGTGAGACGGTCAGCCGCACCACCACGGTGATCTCGATCCTGCGCCGCGGTGACAAGGCGCACGTCGGGTCGGTTCGATCGACCGAGGTGGATCCGGCCGTGATCCCCGAGCTGGTGGCCGCCGCGCAGCGCGCCGCCGCCGCCTCACCGGAAGCGCGCGACGCCGCACCACCGCTGCCGGGCACCGGTGTTCCCGCCGACTGGGATGCCCCCGTGGCCGATACCGGGGCACGGGTGTTCACCGGTATCGCCGACGACCTGGCCAAGGGTTTCGCCGGCTCTGACCAGCTCTACGGATACGCCCGCCACATCATGGAGACCACGTTCGTGGCCACCTCGTCGGGTCTCCGCCGGCGCTACACCCAGCCCACCGGGTCGGTGGAGATCAATGCCAAGCGCAACGGTGCCAGCGCCTGGGCCGGGGTGAGCACCCCGGATTTCGTTGGGGTGCAGGTCGATTCATTGCTCGAGGAGTTGTCGCTGAGGTTGGGGTGGGCGCAGCGGAGCGTCGAGCTGCCCGCCGGCCGCTATGAGACGCTGATGCCGCCCTCGACGGTGGCCGACATGATGATCTACCTGGCCTGGACCATGGACGGCCGCGGAGCCCAGGAAGGACGCACCGCACTGTCGGCGCCCGGCGGAACCCGGGTGGGGGAGAAGCTCACCGATCTGGGGCTGACGTTGTACTCCGACCCGTTCGCCGATGCGCTGGCCTGCCAGCCGTTTATCGCCGTCCCCAGTTCCTCGGAGCGGGTGTCGATCTTCGACAACGGTATGGACATCGACCGGGTGGACTGGATCCGAGACGGGACGGTCAACGCCTTGGCCTATCCGCGGGCCGTGGCCGCCGAATACGGCGCGCCGGTCGCCGTGCCCGCCGACAATCTGCTGATGACCGGTGGCACAACTGAACTGGCCGACATGATTGCCGGCACCGAGCGGGGGCTGTTGCTGACCACGCTGTGGTACATCCGCGAGGTCGACCCGACTGTGCTGCTGTTGACCGGGCTCACCCGGGACGGGGTGTACCTGATCGAGGACGGTGAGGTGAGCGCTGCGGTGAACAACTTCCGGTTCAACGAGAGCCCGCTGGATCTTTTGCGGCGGGCCACCGAGGCCGGCGTCAGCGAGATCACGCTGCCGCGGGAGTGGGGCGACTGGGCCACCCGCGCATCGATGCCGACGTTGCGGATCCCGGATTTCCACATGTCCTCGGTGAGCCAAGCACAATGAGGTAGACGGTGATTCACCGGCAATTCACGGTGTACGGCCCGTCGCACTGGGCCGCGATCGCCGTGTTTGTCGTCGGTGCGGTGCTGTTGGTCTGGGTGGGGCGCCGCCAGACCGAGCACCAATCGCGAGTGTTGGGCCGTATTCTCGGCGGGCTGACGGCCGCGATCTACCTCGCGATGTTGGTGTACACCCTCACCCCGCCGTCGATCGAGCGGTCGGTACCGCTGCGATTGACCGATCTGGCGACCGTCGCCGGCGCGTATGCGCTGTGGTCGCAACGGCAATGGGCTTTCGTGCTCACCTATTACTGGGGCCTGGTGTTGAGCACGCAGGCGCTGATCTCACCGGTACTGAAGAGCCCCGATTTCCCGCACTACGAATACCTGGCGTTCTGGTCGATCCACCTGCTCGTGGTCTGGGCGGCGATCTATCTCACCTGGGGCCGCGGGATGCGGCCCACCTGGCGCAGTTACCGGCTTGTGGTGCTGGTGACCGCGATATGGGCGGCGGTCACCATGACGTTCAACGGTGTTGCGGGCACAAACTACGGATTCCTCAATGCCAAACCCGCCACCGCCTCGTTGCTCGACCTGATGGGGCCATGGCCGGTCTATGTCCTGGTGGCCAGCACTTTGGTGGCGGGGGTGTGGGCGCTGATGACGTGGCCGTGGGAACGTCGACGCCGGCGAAACGCTGCGGGCCGATAAACCTGCCCATCGGCGCCGGTGGTGTTGGATACTGCCGGTGTGTCTGCCGATCTGCTCAGGGAATTGATGCACCTGGTCGCGGTATCGCCACCACGGTTGGCCGATATCAACGCCGCGGTGCGGGAAGTGTGTGCCTCGACGCTGGGGTTGCCGCCGCTACCGGCCGAGACCGGGGGCGGAGCCGTCGACCCGATGGTGACCGAGTTCGCCGAGCAATTCAGCATCGACGTCAGCGCCATCAACGCCGCGCAGCGGGCCGCGTTCTCGGATCTGCTCGGCGCCGACGTCTTCACGGTGTCGACGCTCATCTACATCGCCGATTTCGTGCCGCGGGTGCGTGCCGGATTGGCGGCGTTGGGGGTGGACTGGCCCACCGGCCCCGTGGCGTGGGACCACGACACCAACCCGCCCGACTACGTGCTGGACTCATTTGTGCCCGCGGTGGGCCGGATGCGTGCGCTTGACCCGGTGACCTCCGAGATCGTGCGGCTGCGCGGGGCTCGCCAACACAATTGCCGGCTGTGCAAATCGTTGCGGGAGGTCGCCGCATTGGAGGCCGGCGCCACCGAGTCGGACTACGACAGCATCGACCACTTTGAGCAATCGAATCTGTCGGAGCGGCACAAGGCGGCCCTGCGCTACGTCGACGCGCTGATCTGGACTCCAGCCCAGGTGCCCGGTACTGAACTACGGCAACACTTTTCGCAGGAAGAGGCCGTTGAGTTGACCCTTGACGTCATGCGCAACGCCTGCAACAAAGTGGCTGTCGCACTCGGTGTCGACGAGGCCCATGTCGACGAGGGCACCGAACAGTACCGGTTGGGCGCCGACGGGCAGCCGGTCTACAGCTGACGCTTGTACGGTTTCGCCGTTTTCCACGTCAGGGCGGCGCGCGCGGCCGATCTACGACCCAGTCGTGGAAACCGACGTCAAAAGTCTCAGCGCATCGTCGACCTCGGACTCGGTGGTCGCCCACGAGCACACGAACCGCACCGTGGGCCGCTGCGGGTCGGGCCGGTGCACGGCATAGTGCGCCGACACCGCGGCGTAGGCCACCGGGTCGAGGTCGACGAACACCTCGTCGGCCTCGGTGGGGCAGGCCAGCTTTAGCTCCAGGGCTTCCAGGCCCACACTGAGCCGAGCGGCCATCCGGTTGGCGTGGGCAGCGGTCTGCAGCCACAATCCGTCGTCCAACATCGCCTCGAACTGGGCCGCCACAAACCGCTGCTTGCTGGCCAGATGACCGATCTGCTTGTGCACGAAGCGGATTCCCTCGAACAGCTCGGGGCGGCGCACCAGGATCGCATCACCCATCAGCATGCCGTTCTTGGTGCCGCCGATGGTGACGATGTCGGCATCGGCGATCGCCTCCGGTGGTGAGATCTGCAGTGCGGCAATGGCGTTGGCGAGGCGGGAGCCGTCGACGTGGACAAGCAGATCGAGGTCATGCGCGTGGTCGACGAAGTCTTTGATCGCCTGCGGAGTCCAGACCCGCCCGTTCTCGGTGGACTGGGTGATGGTGACGATGCGCGGCTGGGAGTGGTGCACCGGCCCGCGCCGAGTGACCGCGGTGTCGAGCACGGCCGGGTCGATCAGACCGTTGTCGCTGGGCAGCTTGGTCAGCGGGGCGCCGGAGAGCCGAACCGGGCCGCCGGCCTCGTCCACGAGCGAATGTGCGACGTCGCTGCACAGGATCTCCTGCCACGGCCGCACCGCTGCGGCCAGCGCGATGACGTTGGCCGCGGTGCCGGTGAGCGCGAACAGCACCTCGGCGTCGGGGCAGTCGAAGGCGGCCTTGATGGCGTCGACGGCGCGTCGGGTGGCGGGATCATTGCCGTAGGAGGCGACGGCGCCGGCGTTGGCCGCGGCGATCGCGTCGATCATCTTCGGATGTGCGGGGGCGGCGTTGTCGGAGGCGAACGCGTGAGAGTGCACGTCCGCCATGATCCCACCGGCGAGCGTTACGTCGAGGCGACCTTCTTCTTGAGCAGCAGCGCCGGCAATACCACCGTGGCCACCGCCGTCACCAGCCACACCACCACCGTCGCCGCGATCCACGAGCCGAGGCCGCGGATGCTGAGCCCGTGGGTGAACACCGAGGCCAGGATCAGCGCAACCATGGTGGAGACCAGCCCGATGCCACCGAGGAACGCTGACGCGTAGCGGGTGGCCATCTTGAGAAAGAACGGGGACAGGACCGCCTGGGCCACGGAGAAGATCACCACCGCGGTGATGAACCCCCACGCCGACACCGAGACACCGGGGACCAGCCACGCCGCGACCAGCAGGCCGACAGCCGATGAGCCCAGGAAGATCGCGATACGCAGCAGAAAGCGGACCATGCGGTGAGCGTAACCGCGGGCGGCGGGTCCACAACCCCTCATTGGCAGGTGCGCGGCGTGCGTGTGGGACCATATTGCCGCGCAGACGCGCCCGGGGGCGGTAGCTCAGTCGGTTAGAGCCGTGGACTCATAATCCATTGGTCGCGGGTTCGAGCCCCGCCCGCCCCACCGAGAATTTTTGGAAGTAACGTCCAATTTCAGCGGTCCGTCATCAGACTTCGCGAAAGCAGCGACTTCATTAGGGAGGACGCGACACAGCAGCGCCGTCTTTCCTCGGACCCGTTGCCACAGCGATTGCGGCACCCATGCGCCAGGCGCGAAACGCTTGGGGTAACTTCAGCCTTCAATTGATCTGGGAAGGCTATCGAATGTTTGGGATGAAGTCTCGGCGCTCGCAAAACACTGAAACACTTGCCGGCGAAGTTGAGCGTTCCGATCCGCTAGTCGACGCCCTTTGGACCGATGACGCACTCGACTCCGATGATGGAGACGTCCTCGACCGGAAACGATTCGCGGATATGGTCGCTGCCCGTATGGAGGCTTGCGTGCCTGGTCAGAAGAGCACTGTGTTTGGCCTTGTGGGTCCTTGGGGGAGCGGGAAGACGTCACTCATAAATATGGTTCGGAAGCGCTTGGGCGATGACTGGAAAATTGCAGTATTTTCACCGTGGGCGTCGGACACGGCTGCTGGGATACAGTTCGAATTCCTTGCTGCCGTCGCATCTCTGCTCGACGGGGAAGACGAGAAATCGCGAAAGGCCAGGGAAAGCCTCAGGAAGTACGCGACTGTGTGCGCTCCGCTGTTGAAGGCGATTCCATATGCGGGTGCGGGCCTCGGAGGAGCTGCTGAGAAGGCGTTGGAGCTTTCTAATCCCCCGTGGCACAGACAGTTTGAGGATGTTTCCAAAGTGCTGGCGTCTCTTGGGTCAAGAGTGTTGTTGATTGCGGATGATGTTGATCGGCTTGATGCAGACGAACTCCTGTCCCTACTCAAGGTGGTGCGACTACTTGGCCGATTCCCGAATGTGCATTATCTAATTGCGTACGATCAAGCCACGGTTGTCAGCCTGTTGAGAGGCAAAAATTTGGCGTCTCGATCAACGGAATTTATGGAGAAGATAGTCCAATATCCGTTTGAGGTACCACCAATTGCCGGGGTAATCCAACGAAGACTCTTGACGCAAACGATTATCGAACTGATTGAGGCCCACAGAGTGCGCCTCAATCCGACGCACTCCGATCGCCTGTCTGAGTACACTGAGATACTCGGCCACGCGCTGGTAACGCCAAGGGCGCATGCACGATTTCGGGAGCAATTGTCAGCATATGCAGCGATGTTCCCTCTTCAAGAGGTAGATATCGTCGACTTCATAGCTCTTAGTTTCTTACGGGTCTTTTTCCATAGCATTTATGACAGGATTCCTTCGTGGAAGACTTCCCTTCAAACCGGTAAAGAGCGGGTGGGTCTACTAGAAGAGGCTGAAATTGACCAGAGGGAATGGTTCAGTCGTATTCGATCTTCGGTTGATACCGATGAGGATGCGGCGCTCGTACAGCAAGTGTTAAGTGGGCTCTTTTCGGGAATCAAATCAAACAAAATGTACTTTAAGGAGCATAAAAAAGCTCTGTCCGATGACGCGTACTTTCAGCGATATTTCGTTTTTGGTATAGCGGAAGATGACGTCGAGGATCAGCTTATTGAAGCGGCGGTTGACTCTATAATAAAAGGCTCTGAAGCGGTCGATAATGTCAAGAGATACCTCGATATTGTTGACGGTTCGAATAATCAGCGAGCCGCGCTGGCGTACGAAAAGAGCCTGACCTATAGATCTGGACACCTTGTGGAGCCGAGTAAGAACCTGGCTCTTTTTTTGTTTGAGCGAAAACGTAAGTCTAGCGAGGATGAGCCGGCGTTCGATTCGGCGCAGCGGGTGCTTTGGCGCTGGCTTGAAGCGGAAGTGTTCAATGCCCTTTCCGTCGGGGTTCTCGGAGCCTCAGATGTGCTAGGGAGCCTCGAACCGAAAGATGTTCTTCACCTCGTAGTCCGGATATTGCGCGATCGACGCCATACGGAATACCAAAGCGGCGTTGCGCTTCAGGAGTTGGGCAGCTACTACTACCGTCGACTAACGACCGATCTGGTCGGCCTACTTGATTCTGGATTAGATCTAAATACAGTTGTTTCTGTCGTGGCATTTCTTAACGATAAAGCGAATCTTTATAGCATCGGCGAGAAGCTATTAAATGCAGATTCCGCTTCGCTCTTGAGCCGCGTCGTACCGGCGATGGTGACTGTGAACAAGTGGCAAGGCAAAGATGGCGTCTCGCCAGAACTTGCCTTTAACGGCGATACGCTTTTCCAATTATTCAGTAACGAAGCAACCATTCGCCTTGCGGCAAGTTTTCCCGACGCTCCCTGGCTTTCGCAGGTCAACAAGGAAGACACGTCACCTAACAACCGCGTTGACTTCGCGCGTGCCTCGATCAGGTCGATCGCCGAAGGTATCCCTCGCGGGTAGCGCGGCTGTCGAGAAAGGCTGACCGTGGGGACTTATATTCCATTGGTCGGGTTGTCGCGGGTTCGAGCCCCGCCGCCCCACTTCAGGCTGACTGATCATGAGTCGGTTCTTTCTCATCGATCGCAAGCCTCTGGCTAGTCAGGGCCGAGAACGAAGACGGCGTCGAGGCATGCTGCAACCAAGGCGAGCTGGTTGTCGAGGATCTCTTCGCAGGCGGTTTCGAGATGTTCCTTGCGTCGCCATGCGGCCCATTTCGCTTGTGCTACTGCGCCGTAGCCCGCGAGGTGTGGTCCGACGGCTTCGAGATTGACGCCGCGGTGTCTGGCGACGGCCCGGGCTGCCCGGAGGAGCTCGGCGGGGTTGATTCCGGCTCGGGCGAGCGCAACGATGTCAACGTAGTCGCGCCAGCGGGTGCTGGTGATGCCGCGTTCGAGTATGGTGACGCCCTTTTCGGCGATGGTCGTTTCGGGCGCGTAGCCGAGCAGCGTGATCGGCTCGCCAAGGATTCGGTCGATGGTTACCTGTCGGGGCGGCGGAACGATGGGGTCTCCGGTGGATACATCCCAGGCTGCGTTGCCCTTCCATGGTCCGATCGACACCGCGACTCGCATGCGCAGGGCTGGGTAGTCGGCCTGCTTCCGGATCTCCTGCACGGTGATCGTGTCCACGTCGAACATCACGCCATCGGCGACCTCGATCGCGGCAATGTCACGGACCACTCGGTCGAGATGTTCGGGAGTGACGTCGGTGCTGATGGCGTTGGAGTCGGTGTCTTTCGTCGGGCGTCTTACCCCGTAGGCGGCTAGCAGGATTCCGCCCTTGAGTACAAATTCGCCGGCGTGGGAAGTGAGGGTGAGTCGGTCGAGGAACGATTCAAGCGTGTGCCGTACTAGGTACTCCTGTGTCGGCGCGGCGGTTCCGTTCTTCGTCGCTGCGGACCGGGCCGCGGACTGGATGCGGCGGAATACTTCGTCGCCGGAACTCATCCCAGGATGTCCAACGCTTGCATGACTGGGGATTTCGCCCGGGGGAGCCGGCAGGCGATGTCGATCAACCGAGCCGGTTTGCCGCCGCGACGGAGCCACTCCCGCAGTGCGTCACGGGCCAGTTCGTAGCCGACATCGCCGCGTAGCCGAAACGCGTCGGCAATCGACCGTTCGGGGGAGTAGATCCCGATTGTCTGGGCTGAACCCGGGATCGTGGTCTGCTCGCGTCCGACTTGGAAGGTGGCTTGGTCGAAGTGATGCCACGCGATAGCGCCGGTGCTGGCCGGTGTCCGTGATCCTCGGGGAATCGCAATGTCCAGCGCAGCGGGGATCGTGTCGGTGAGGTCATGGTGGGCAAGTGCTGAGATAAGGCAGATGGTGGCATCGGGTCGCTTGATGGCGGCTTCGAGCTGATCCCAATCGGCCGCCGACGCTTCGGTGGGCAGGTAGATGCCGCGGGCGATGCGGTCGAACTGACCGGCGCGGGCTGCGCGGTAGAGCCCGACGCGTGATAGGCCGGCCCGATCGGCCGTGCTCGGCGTCAGGGCATCCATTGATATCTCCTCTTCTGCCCAACCGATGATACGGAACGTATATAGATAATGCTATCTGTAGACGTTTTGTATCACCATCCACGGACCTAAAGGGCCTCGGCAATGAGATCATGGCGACACCGAATCGAGTTGCCACGGAGTTGAGTTCATCAGGCCCGGTCATGAGTTTCAGCCCAATCCTCCGCGCGGCGTAGGGAAGCTACTCGACGTTGTTCGACTGCGAGCCGCCCGAGGCGGCGCCTGTCGCTGTGCGCGTGGAGGGCAGCGATGGCGGCCAGCACGTCGGTTTCGTTGTCCCCCAGGGACGGTCGATGGGCCAAATCTAGAGTTGTCTGTTCGGGCGTGGTCACCAGCGTCGGGCCGAGCTCAGTGTCGAGACGTTCGGCGTCCAATCCTCTTGTGTTGCGTTTGACGAACCGGACGACCGCAGGGCGGTCAGATAATTCGATGCGGCGGTGCTGCTCAGGAACGGCGACGGTCGCGGTGGCCAGTGTGCGCGGAATGGCTCCGTGCAGCCGGGCGGCGCTGACCCCCATGACGACGATGTCCTCCGGCCCGTAGATCGCGGAAGCGATGCCTGCCGCCGCGGTTTCCAGTCCTGGCATCCAGTTGCGCCCCACCATGTCCCGCGGTACCACGACGTAGTACCCGTGGGTTAATCGGTGCAACAGGCCGCGTTCGTGGAGGCGCGCCACTTCAGCAGCGGGATGGGCGTACGCCTGTTTCGCCTGCGCCGTGCGGAAGGTGCTGAGAGGATATGCGGCCAAGCTCGGAGGGACCGCCGTAGTGTGCTTTTGCGCCATAGCCCCTCCTTGAGTATGCATATCATAGGCTAATAACCTACGAAATGCGTAGTTGCGAGCTTCCGCAATCGCCGTCGCCGGATCACGTACTCCTAGGACGCTCGATCCGGCAGGGCGCTGCGGAAAGGGCGGAGGCAAACCCGTCGTGGAGCGCTCAGGGCGCACAGCCCTGTCCTGGCTGATGGTGTTTCGGTAACGTTTGCGAAAATACTTCACCCAGTACCACAGATGTTCTGCGCCGAATGTGACTTCGTTGTTTCCCTGGAATTGGCCACCATGCGTCCAAGGGGGAGTTTCGAATGCGCTTTGTGACAACCACGATCGCCGTTGCCGCCACTTGCGTCCTGGCCGCGGGCTGCGGCGGGAAAACCGAAGAACAAACGGCCGAGACGACGACCAACAACAAACCGATGATCACATCGTTTGCGCCGGTACCGCTCACCCAGAAAATATTGCCCCGGTTGTTGCTGTCACCCGAACAGATCGACGCGGCGATGGCGGCACATGGAATGACGGTGGCGTCCACCGGTTCCGAAATGTCGGATGACAGTTCGACGATGGAGCCGCGCGAGTGCCTCGCCGTTGACGGTGCGGCGCAGGCGCTGACCTACGCCGACAGCGGGTTCACCGACATGCGGGAGGTGACGCTGCGGGACCCCGAAACCTCGGCGCATTACGCCCACCAGGCGGTGGTGTTGTTCGCCAACGCCGACCAAGCCAAGGCGTTCTATGACTCCTCGGCCAAGCAGTGGCCGGCGTGTAAGCACTACACCCACACGCAAACCGGCTCGCTGTGGGATGCCGATCCCATCACCGACGAGAACGGTGTGCTGAGCACGGTCGCCACGCAGTCAAACGCGAAGGAAGGTGGCTGGGCATGTGGCCGCGCGTTGACCGCGAACAACAATGTGGTGGTCGACGTCAATACGTGTAGCGCCAACCCCGCGGACTCTGCTGTCAAGATTGCTCAACAGATTTCCGCACGGGTTGACGCTCCACCGCAACGGCCGTAGGCGGAAAGTGTAAGGCGCTATACACCTTCCGCCGTGGTCAGAACCAAACTTTTCGCCCGCCCACGGGACGACCGACGGCTCCGAGAATCCACAGGATGATGCCGATCACCACGAGTATTCCGCCGATCGTATAAAGGATCGAGATACCGGCGAAATAGCCGATCAACAGAAGGATGATGCCGAGCACGATCATTGTCATTCCGATCGACGTAGGAACAGTATGGGTTTGTCGCCACCAGTAATTGCCACATCCGTCGATACTCAAACCACGATCTTCAGAAGGCAGGTGCGCCGGGCGGAGGTGGAGGCGGCGGTGCCGGTAGAGGTGGGGGTGCCGGGGCGGGCAGCGTGATCGGCGGCAGTCCCGGGATCAGGATGACGTTTTCGGCCGGCGGTGGTGGTGCGCCAGGTGGGGGCGGGGGAGCCGCCGGAGGCGGAATGTAGACCGGCGGAGGCACATACCCGGTACTGGTGTTGATCGTGACGATCGATCCGGGAATCGTCTTGCCGCTCGGGGTGGTTCCGACCACCGTCCCTTTCGACGCCGAGTTGTTGACCGGCGTGGGTTTGTCGGCCACCTGGAAACCGGCGTCCTGCACGCGTTTACGTGCCTCGTCGAACTTCAGGCCGGTGACACTGGGTACGTGGCTTCCTGGACCGCCCTCGACGTAACGCGGGTCGGTGGGCGGCATGGCGACGGGGCCGAAGTGCTCTGCGATGGGACTCATTGCCGCGTACCACGTCAGCGCCGGCTCCGTCCCGCCGTATAGGTCGCCCTCGCCGCATGTGCGTAACGGGTATGAGCACAGTCCGGACGGTGACGAGGAATCGTCGAAGATGTAGTTCGCGGCGGCGTACCGGTTGGTGAAGCCGAGGAACGCCGACGATCGGTGGGCTTCGGTGGTACCGGTCTTGCCCGACATCGGCAGTGACCAGCCGACGGAACTGGCTGCCCCGGCAGCGGTTCCGTTCGAATGGTCCTTGCCCAGCGCGTTGGCCAACGTGTTGGCCAGCCCCTCGGGCACGGCCTGGTCGCAAGGCAGCGTTTCCACGCTCACTTCGCGGCCGTTGCGGTCGAAGATCTTGTCGATCGGGCTTGGTGGGCACCATGTGCCACCCGATGCGAGCGTCGCCCCCACGTTGGCGAGTTCGAGAGCATTGAGCTCGAGCGGGCCGAGCGTGAACGATCCGATGTTCTGGCGCTTGACGTAATCCGCGATGCTCTCGTCGGAATCGGGGTGGTAGGCACGAGCGCTGCCCGGCTCGGCGTAGGACCTCAACCCCAACCGGACCGCCATGTCCACCGCCCGTGGCACACCGATCTGCGAGATCAGTTTGGCGAACGCGGTATTGGGTGATTGAGCCAAGGCGTCGGTGACATTCAACGAACCGGGGAAGCCGTGCGCGTTGCGCACACACCAGGTCTCCTTCGGGCAGCCCGGCGTATCGCTGCTGCCCAACCCTTTGCCGATGAACATGCCAGGGACGGTGAGTTGGGTGTTGATCCCCATCCCCATGTCGAGGGCGGCGGCCGTGGTGAAGATCTTGAAGATGGAACCGGCGCCGTCACCGGCCAGCGAGAACGGTTGTGGCTGCACCGTCTCGTTGTTGTCGAGGTTGAGCCCGTACCGCCGGCTGTCGGCCATCGCGACCACGTGATGCGTGTCCTTGCCCGGGGTGATCACGCTCATCACGCTTGCCACACCGTCGCTGTCGGG
This sequence comes from Mycobacterium sp. NS-7484, assembly GCF_001953975.1. GTDB lineage: Bacteria > Actinomycetota > Actinomycetes > Mycobacteriales > Mycobacteriaceae > Mycobacterium. Next base: position 31,076 of record NZ_MBEJ01000069.1, on the reverse strand, counting down.
GTCGGCATACTTCTCGATCGCCGTCTTGACACTGTCCTGCACCGTGGGATCCAGTGTGGTGCGGATGAGATAGCCGTTGCGGGCGACGTCCTCCATGGTGAGGCCGGCCCGCGCCAGGTACTGCAGCACGTATTCGCAGAAGAACGCGCGATCACCCGCGGCGATGCACCCTTGGGGCAGCGGATCGGCTTGGGGGAGAACGCCCAATGGTGCAGCCTTGGCGGCGCGCAGCTCCTCGGCGCGGTCGGGCAGATAGTCGATCAAGGTGTCGAGCACCACGTTTCGTCGCGCCAGGGCGCCGTCGGGGTTCGTGTAGGGGTTCAGTGTGGTGGTGGACCGCACGACGCCGGCGAGCAGGGCCGCCTGCGGCCAGGTGAGATCTGCGGCGTCGACGCCGAAGTAGGTGCGCGCCGCGTCCTGAACGCCGAATGCGCCGTTGCCGAACGACACCAGATTCAGGTACCGGGCCAGGATCTCGCTCTTGGGCAGCGTTTTGTCCATCGCCAGCGCAATCCGGATCTCACGCAGTTTGCGTGCGGGGCTGACTTCCACCGCGGCCCGGCGCTCGGCATCAGACTTCGCCTTCACCAACAGGTTGTAGTTCTTGACGTACTGCTGCTCGATGGTCGACCCACCGCGAACCTGATCGATGCCGCGCAGATAGCCGATGAGCCCGTTGAGGGTCCCCTGCACGTCCACACCGTTGTGCTCGGCGAAACGTTTGTCCTCGACCGAGACGATCGCCAGTTTCATGGTGTCGGCGATCCGATCGCTGGGTACCACCCATCGTCGCTGTTCGTAGAGCCAGGCGATCGGGGCGCCCGAGGCGTCGACCATGGTCGTGACGATCGGCGCATCGCCCTTGAGCACCTCTGCCGAATCCTGTGCCACCGTGTCGGACAGCCGCGCCGACATGACCCCGATCCCGCCGACGATCGGGAACATCAGTGTGGCCGCGAGCAATCCGGCCAGCACACAGTGCATTGCCAGCTTGGCAACTGTAGACCTCGACCTCGGGGGCGGGCCGGACATGTACTCAAGCGTAGGACCGGCAGCGGGTCGTGGTGTGCAAATCGCACGCAACTCGTTGTCCGGGTGGGCATCTCGGCGCGGGTGCGAGCGCGCCCGGCCGGACCGAATCATCGACGCGGCAACATGATTCGCGTTCGCCCGGGCAACGGTCCGGAAGGGGTGGGGCTAACGTTCCCCGCGGCTGCAGCTGGGGTCTGCCGGTTTGGTCGGCCAGGTGCAGACGTCGATGTAGGTGGTGTTGGCATATCCGCCGCCGTCGAACACGCCGTAGGCGTCACCGTGCGTGCCGGTGTAGGTGGCCCCGCCACCCCCGTTGCCGCCCGAGCTGACGATCGTGGTGACCGTCCAGCCCTTGTCCTGCAGGGCCGTCTTGTATGCGGCCATCGCTTCGGTCGGCGCCTTGTTGACCTGGTAGTGCAGGTGGATGCCGCCGTCGGCGACGTCATCGGGCCCGCGGGTCTGCTGCACGTCGGCCGGCGTCGGCAACAACGAGGTCAGGGACGCGGAGGTGGCCGGCGGGGCCGTCGTGGTGGCTTCGGCCTTCTCGCTCACCGAGCCGCAGGCCGAGGCGGTCAAGCCGATCGCCAGCGTCGCCATGAGACAGGCTGTGGTGTGGTTCGTCATCGGCGGCCCCGTTCTTTCTGGGCGCACGGTACCAACGCCGCCAAAGTGCAGTGATCGTTATCGACGTGTCAGAACCCGACGTCATTCCGAAGGCAAGGAGTTCGATGTCCCCCGGTCATCCGGGCGTTGCTGTCGGGCAAGCATCGGTTCATATGCGACTTCAACCATGTGTGGGCTGTATGGAGACGACGACAGGGAGACCGGGATGACTCGCAGGCGGTACGTGGTGACGGCAGCGCTGGTGTGTACGGCGGCGCTGGCCGCGGCGTGTGGTGGCAGCAAGGGCGAGGCGTCGCTGCCGTTGCTCGACCCGGCTGCCACCGGCACGCTGTCCGAGCACGGAGGTGCGACCCGGGCCGGCGACGACCGCAGCGCACTGATTGCCGATTCGATCGAGAACACCGGCGCCCGCAACGTCATCCTGTTGATCGGTGACGGCATGGGGATTCGGAGATCACCGTGGCCCGCAATTATGCGCATGGTGCCGCCGGCGCGTTCCCGGGTCTGGACGCTTTTCCGCTGACCGGCCAGTACACCCACTACTCGTTGGACAAGGACGGCAAGCCGACATACGTCACCGACTCGGCGGCCAGCGGATCGGCGTGGGCCACCGGTACCAAGACCTACAACGGCGCGATCTCGGTGGACATCGGCGGCAAGGACCAGAAGACGCTGCTGCAGATCGCCAAGGAGGCCGGCAAGGCGACCGGTGACATCAGCACCGCAGAAATCCAGGACGCCACACCCGCGGTGCAGTTCGCGCACGTCACGGCCCGGAAGTGCTACGGGCCCGACGAGACCAGCCAGACCTGCCCGACCAATGCCCTGGAGAACGGTGGCCACGGTTCGATCACCGAGCAGCTGCTCACCACGCGGGCAGACCTCGTGATGGGCGGCGGCGCCGAAACCTTCCAACAAGTCGCCAAAGCCGGCGACTACCAGGGCAAGACACTGGAGGTGCAGGCCAAGGAACGTGGTTTCACCATCGTGCGCAATGCCGACGAGCTCGACCGGGCCGGCACGGCCGACCAGGACGCCCCACTGCTGGGGTTGTTCGCCGACGGCAACATGCCGACCCGGTGGAACGGGCCCGTCGCCGGCAAGGGCGGATACCTGGAGCCGGCCGTCGAGTGCCGTGACAACCCGGACCGCACTGCGGAGGTGCCGACGCTGGCGGCGATGACCAAGAAGTCCATCGACCTGCTCAAGGGCGACGAAGATGGCTTCTTCCTCCAGGTCGAGGGTGCCTCGATCGACAAGCAGGATCACGCCGCCAATCCATGCGGCCAGATCGGCGAGACCGTCGACCTCGACGAGGCCGCCAAGGTGGCGCTCGACTTCGCCAAGGAGAACAAGGACACCTTGGTCATCGTCACGGCCGACCACGCCCACAGCAGTCAGATCGTGGAGACCATGAGCGTCGACGACGTCCGCGCTGCCGCGGCCGAGGCGAAGCTGCCGTTCGAAACCGTCCGCGACGCCATCTACCCGGGCCTGACCCGGGTGCTGCGCAGCAAGGACGGGCAGGATCTGACCGTCTCCTACGGCACCTCGGACAACCTCGACGCGATGGACCAGGGTCACACCGGATCCCAGCTGCGCATCGCCGCCTACGGCCCGGGCGCGGCCAACGTCGTGGGCCTCTCCGATCAGACCGATCTGTTCTTCACCATGGCCCGGGCGTTGGGGCTCGAGAAGAACTGACCCGTCAGGCGTTGGACCGCGCCAGCGCCTGGGCCACCACACCGCGTGCCGGGCGCTGGCGCACCAGCTGTGGCCACCAGAACCAGCGGCCCATCAGCGCCGCGATCGACGGTGTCATGAACGAGCGGATGACCAGGGTGTCGAACAGCAGGCCGAGCCCGATCGTCGAACCCACCTGGGCTACCACGGTCATCTCACTGACCACCATCGACATCATCGTGAAGGCGAACACCAACCCGGCCGCGGTCACCACCGACCCGCTGCCGCCCATGGCCCGGATGATGCCGGTGTTGATCCCGGCGGGCAGCTCCTCCTTGAGCCGCGCGACGAGCAGCAGGTTGTAATCGGCACCGACCGCCAGCAGCACGATCACCGCCATCGCCATCACCATGAAGTGCAGCTCGATGCCGATCAGGTGCTGCCACACCAGGATCGACAACCCGAACGACGTGCCCAGCGACACCAGCACCGTGCCCACGATCACCGCGGCGGCCACCAGGCTGCGGGTGATGATCAGCATGATGATGAAGATCAGGCACAGCGCCGAGATCCCGGCGATGATCAGGTCGTAGTTGTTGCCTTCCTGCATGTCCTTGAAGGCTGAGGCGGTGCCGCCCATGTAGATCTTCGAGCCTTGCCAGGGAGTGCCCTTCATCGCTTCCTTGGCGGCCAGTTTGATGTTGTCGATGAGACCGATGCCTTCCGGCGTCAGCGGGTCACCCTCGTGAGAGATGATGAAGCGCACCGCTTTTCCGTCGGGCGAGATGAAGCTCTTCATGCCGCGCTTGAAGTCGGGGTTGTTGAAGGTCTCGGGGGGCAGATAGAAGCTGTCGTCATTCTTGGAGTCGTTGAACGCCGTGCCCATCGCGGTCTGGCCGTCCTGCATCTCGGCCATCTGATCCTGCAGACCCTTCTGGGTCTGGTACATGGTCAGCATCATCGTCTTCATGTTCCGCATGATCTCGATCTGCGGTTGCATCATCGCGGCCATCTGCGGCATCAGGGCGTCGAGCTTGTGCATGTCGGGCATCAGTTGCTGAATGCTCTCGGTCATCGTGTCGAGACCGTCGAGACCGTCGAACACCGAGCGCATCGAGGCGCACATCGGGATGCTGTAACAGTGCGGTTCCCAGTACAGGTAGTTGCGCAGCGGGCGCAGGAAGTCGTCGAAATCGGAGATGTGATCCCGTAATTCGGCGACGTCGACAACCATCTGGTCCATCTTCCCGACCATGTTGTGGGTGATGGCGGTCATCTCGTCCATCAGCTCGATCATCCGATCCATCGTGTCGATGGTCGTCTGCATCTCGTCGGCCTGCAGCAGCATGTCGTCGACGCGGTCGCTGAGGTACTTGCGGTTCATGGTCTGCATGACCCCGCCCATGCTCATCTGTGCGGGGATCGTGCTGAACTCCAGCGGCTCGCCCTGCGGGCGGGTGATGGCCTGCACGCTGCCGACGCCGGACACCTCGAAGATGCGTTTGGCGATCCGGTCGATGATCAGGAAGTCCGCCGAGTTGCGCACGTCGTGGTCGGTTTCGATGAGCAGCAACTCGGGGTTCATCTTCGCCGCCGAGAAATGGCGGTCCGCGGCGGCGTAACCCTCCTGCGCCGGCAGATCCTGGGGCAGGTAATTGCGGTCGTTGTAGTTGGTGCGGTAACCCGGCAGGGTCAGCAGGCCGACCAGCGACAGCAGGATGGTGCCCAGCAGCACCGGTCCCGGCCAGCGCACCACGAAGGCGCCGAGCCGTCGCCAGCCCCGAATGCGCATGGCGCGCTTGGGTTCGAGCACTTTCCCGAACCGGCTGGCCACGGTGATGACCGCAGGGCCCAGGGTCAACGCGGCCAGAACCGTGACCGTCATGCCCACGGCCATCGGGATGCCCAGGGTCTGGAAATAAGGCAGCCGGGTGAAGTGCAGGCACAGGGTGGCGCCGGCGATCGTCATACCGGAGCCGAGCACCACGTGCGCGGTGCCGTGAAACATCGTGTAGTACGCCTGTTCTCGGTCCTCACCGACGGTGCGGGCCTCTTGATATCGCCCGATCAAGAAGATCGCGTAATCGGTGGACGCGGCGATGGCCAGCGTGACCAGGAGCTGTGTCGCGAACGTGGAGAGACCGATCAGTTCGTGGTAGCCCAGGAACGCCACCACCCCACGCGCCGCCGAGAGCTCGATGACCACCATCAGAAGCACCAGGATCACCGTGACGACCGACCGGTAGACCAGCAGCAGCATGGTGATGATGACGAGGAAGGTGACGGCCTCGATGATCTTGACGCTGCGGTCACCGGAGATCTGCTGATCGGCGGCCAGTGCGGTGGGCCCGGTGACATACACCTTGAGCCCCGGCGGCGGGGACAGGCCCGCGATCAGGTCCTGCACCGCCTCCACTGACTCGTTGGCCAGCGACTCACCCATGTTGCCGGCCAGATAGACCTGGACGTAGGCGGCCTTTCCGTCGTTACTCTGCGCGCCGGCCTCGGTCAGTGGGTCGCCCCAGAAATCCTGGACGTGCTCGACATGCTTCTTGTCTGCTTCGAGCCGGTCCACCATGTCGTTGTAGAACCGGTGGGCGTCGTCGCCGAGCTTGTTTCCGTCCCCCTGGGCCTCCAGCACGATCATCGCCGAACTGTCCGAGTGGAATTCGTCGAACACCTGGCCGACGCGCTTCATCGCGATGACCGACGGTGCCTCTTCGGGGCTCATCGACACCGAGCGCATCTGGCCGACGACCTCGAGGGAGGGCACGGTCGCGCTCATGAACGCGAGAAGGGCGATCCAGCCGACAATCACCGGAATGGCGAATCGACGGATCCATCGAGCAACCCCCGTGTGGGGGGCTCTGGAATCGGCCATCAGGAACCCTTGGTGGTCGGACGGGAGAGCGCGACGTAGCCGTCGGGCAGTGTGCGCAGCCTTCCCTTACTACGTCGTGTCGTCCCCCGTCTTACCAGATGAACCGGGGCAACGGACCGCCAGCCCGCTCCAGCAGGCCCTTTCGTACGGCAGGTCACACGCCGACGGACTCGGTGTCGGTGACCCGGCCCAGCCGCCAGCGCCCCTCGCCCAGCAGCTCGAGGTGGATGGTGTGGTGACGATGGACCGTGGTGCGGTGGGTGACACTGACCAACACCGTCTCGGGAAGCTCGCGACGCACCAGGCTGTAGATCATGAACTCCAGCGGCTCGTCGAGCGCCGAGGTGGCCTCGTCGAGGAACACCACCTTCGGTTTGGTCAACAGCACCCGGGCGAACCCCACGCGTTGCTGCTCGCCGGGGGACAGCACCTTGGCCCAGTCGCCGTCCTCGTCGAGCCGATCGACATAGCGCGGAAGCGCCACCGCCAGCAGCGCATCTTTCAGGGCCTGGTCGGAGAGCTCTCCGGGCTCGTGTGGATAGGACACCACGGTGCGTAGATCCCCCAACGGCACGTAGGGAACCTGGGACAGATACAACGTCTCGTTGGCGCCCTGCGGACACCGCACCGTGCCTGACGCATACGGCCACAACTGGGCGATGCTGCGCAGCAACGTCGTCTTTCCCGCGCCCGATTTCCCGGTGACGATCATTGCCTCACCCGCGGCCAGCTGCAGGCTCAGATCGTCGATCAACTGCTCGCCCGCCGGGTTGCGGACCTCGACATCGCCGAGTTCGATCAAGCTCCCGGTGTCCGCATCGAGATCGGTGACATCCACCTTGGGCAGTTGCCGGCTCTGCTCATCGGCGGCCACCAGACCGTGCAGGCGGATGATCGAGGCCCGGTAACCGGCGAACGTGTCATAGGAATTGCGGAAGAACGACAGCGCATCCTGGATCGCGCCGAAGGCGGCCACCGACTGATTGACCGCACCGAGCTGGATCTGACCGGCGAACAAGCGCGGTGCCTGCAGGATCCACGGCAACGGGATGATGATGTGGTTCATCGACAGGTTCCAGCCGGTGAAGGCCATGGTCCGGTTGATGAAGTGCTTGTAGTTGGTCACCACGGCGGCGAATCGGTCCCGCAGGTGTGAGCGCTCGACCTTCTCGCCGCGGTACAGCGCGACGGACTCGGCGGCATCGCGTAGCCGCACCAGGGCATACCGGAAGGCGGCGTTGAACTTCTCGTTGTTGAACGACAGCCGGATCAGCGGGCGCCCGAGCGCGAACGCGATCACCGTGGCGAACGCGACGTAGACGAACACCGACCAGAACATCGCCCGCGGGATCTGCACTCCGAACAGATCGAGATCACCCGAGAGGTTCCACAGGATCGAGGTGAACGACACGACCGAGACGATCGACGAGATGGCGCCGAACGGCAGGGTCCCGTTGCTGGTCTGATGCGGGGTGTTGGGCTGCGGGCCCGACAGTGCGGTGAACACGTCGATGTCGGACTGGATGCGTTGATCGGGGTTGTCGATGGTCTGGTCGATGAACCGCGAGCGGTAGTAGGCGCGGCCGTCGAGCCAGTCGCCGGTGAGCCGGTCGGTCAGCCAGGCGCGCCAGGCCAGCATGAATCGCTGGGTCATGAACAAATCGATCAGCACCCGGGCGACCAGGATCGCGGCCAGCACCATGAAGGTGAACAACGCAAACCAAAAGCCGCGTATCCCTGAGCTTCTCACCTCGTCGTTGCCGGTGGCCAAGCCCTCCACGGCTACCTGGGCGGACGTGAACAAGTCGTTGCCCTGATAGCTGAACAACACCGACAAACGCACGCCGAGAATCACCGACATCAGCATCGCGGCCAGGGTCAGCCATGGCTTCACACTGTGGCGCCCGGTGAAATAGGCGCCGGTGACCGCCCAGAACTGCCGGCCCCAGGTGGTGTATCGGGCCAACAGGATGAGCACGGCCAGGGTGCAGATCGCCGTGATGGTCCAGGCTTGCGCCAGCCACCACAACGAGTGCAACAGTTCGACGCTCCAGTCGATCGAGGGTGAGAACGGTTTGAGGTCGTTCACCTGGGCCTCCCGATCTGCCGATGCGTCTGCGTGAAGCTACCGCAGGACGTGGCCTCCCGGCCGGACGCGCGGCGAGCGCCGAGATTGAAGCCAGGGACAGAATCCACTCCGGATTTGTCCCTCAGAGCAATCTCGCGGACGGCCGAGGGCGGCTTGTCGGCCAATCGGCGCGCCAAAAGCGCCATGTATAGGTAACGTCGCATGCGTCGTATCCGTACTAAATCGGCAAGGAAACCCGTTGGTTCTCTACGAATTTCGTTGTGATTCGAGTTGCGGCGTGACGAAAAAGCTGTATCCGATGAACGCTCGTCCCGACGCGATCGACTGCCCGGACTGTGGTGCGCCCGCCCGCCGATTGATCTCCTCGCCGAACCTGGGCCGTGGCGGCTCGACCGCCATGGCGCTTCAGGATGCGACGCGCGCGACGGCCGACCGTCCCGCGGTGGTGGCCGGACCACCACCGGGCGGCCGGCGCCAGAAGGTCACCACCAATCCGCTTCATCACAAGTTGCCCCGTCCCTGAAGGAGGATCTGTGCCCGAGGTTGTCTTCCCGCTCGACTCGACCAAGAAGTTCACCGATCAGGAGAAGCTCGGCCACAACCGGTGGCACCCTGACATCCCGGCCGCGGTGACGGTCAAACAGGGCGACTCGTTCCGCGTGCACTGTCGCGAGTGGTTCGACGGGGCCATCGTCAACGACGACTCCGCCGACGACATCCTCAACGCGCCGTTGACGACGGTGCACGTGCTGTCCGGTCCGATCGCCGTCGAGGGCGCCAAGCCGGGCGATCTGCTGATCGTCGACATCCTCGACGTCGGCCCGATCCCGCAGGAGGATTCCGGTCCGTTGGCCGGCCAGGGCTGGGGCTACACCGGCATCTTCCCGAAGCTCAACGGTGGCGGATTCCTCACCGATCAGTTTCCCGACGCCTACAAGGCGATCTGGGACTTCTCCGGACAAAAGGCCACCTCGCGCCATGTGCCGCACGTGGAGTTCACCGGCATCGTGCACCCCGGTCTGATGGGGACCGCGCCCTCGACCGGGCTGCTGGCCAAGTGGAACACGCGTGAGGCCGCGCTGATCGCCACCGACCCGGACCGGGTGCCACCGCTGGCACTGCCGCCGGAGCCGCGCGACGCGATCCTCGGCGGGCTGACCGGTGACGCCTTCACCAAGGCGGCTTCCGAGGCCGCCCGCACCGCGCCGCCACGCGAGAACGGCGGCAACCAGGACATCAAGAACCTCACCAAGGGCAGTCGGGTCTTCTATCCGGTGTACGTCGACGGGGCCAACCTGTCAGTTGGCGACCTGCACTTCTCCCAGGGGGACGGCGAGATCACGTTCTGCGGAGCCATCGAGATGGGTGGGTTCATCGACCTGCGTGTCGACGTCATCCCCGGCGGCATGGAGACCTACGGGGTGAGCGAGAACGCCATATTCATGCCCGGCAACACCGATCCGCAGTACTCGGAATGGCTGGCCTTCTCCGGCACCTCGGTAACCCTCGACGGTGAGCAGCGTTACCTCGACTCGCACCTGTCCTACCAGCGGGCTTGCCTGCACGCGATCGACTACCTCACCAAATTCGGCTACAGCCCTGAGCAGGCGTATCTGCTGCTGGGCGCCGCGCCGATCGAAGGCAGGTTGTCCGGAGTGGTCGACATCCCGAATGCCTGTGCGACGGTATACATCCCGACCGCCATCTTCGATTTTCCGGTCGCGCCGTCGGCGTCCGGACCGGTGAAGATCGACCCGGGGATGGGGGCACCGCACTCGTCATTCGACTGACACCGCCGGACGTCACCTCGGGCGGGCCGGGCCGGAGTCGAACTATCCTCGTCACCGAGATCAGTCAGACTCCAGATGTGCGCGCCTAGTCGGGGGCTTGGTGCAACCGGAAAGGATCGTGAAATGACCCCGCCTCCCGGTGCCTCGCGCCTCGGCACCCGGTTCGGACCGTATGAACTGAAGACGCTGATCGGTGTCGGGGGAATGGGCGAGGTCTTCCGGGCCTACGACACGGTCAAGGAACGCATGGTGGCGGTCAAACTGCTGCGCACCGAGATCGCCGCCGACCCGAGCTTCCAGGAACGGTTCCGACGCGAGTCCCGGGTGGCGGCCCGGTTGCAGGAACCGCACGTGATCCCGGTGCACGATTTCGGCGAGATCGACGGAGTGCTGTTCATCGACATGCGACTGGTCGAGGGGGCCAGTGTCAAGGAGCTGTTGCGGACCAACGGCCCGCTGGATCCGGCGCGCGCCACCTCGATCGTCGGTCAGGTGGCCGCGGCATTGGACGCCGCGCATGCCGACGGCCTGGTGCACCGCGACATCAAGCCGGAGAACGTGCTGCTCACCGCCGACGACTTCGCCTATCTGGTCGATTTCGGCATCGCCCACGTCGGTGGTGAAGCCAGCGTGACGATGACGGGCGTGCTGATCGGCTCGAGTGCGTACATGGCGCCCGAACGGTTCTCCGGGGGGACGGTCGGCCCGGCCGCCGACGTCTACGCCCTGACCTGCCTGCTGTACGAGATGCTGGTCGGCCGGCCCCCGTTCGAGACCGGCGACCTGCGTCAACTGATGAGCGCGCACATGTTTTCCCCGCCGCCGCGGCCGAGCATCATGCGTCGCGGCATCCCGCGGGCGTTCGACGACGTGGTGGCCAAGGGCATGGCCAAAGATGCCGGGTACCGGTACACCAGCGCCGGTGAGCTGGCTCGGGCCGCGCGGGAGGCCGTCGGGTCGGCTTCAGCCGCGCCTGCCCCGCCTGTTCCGACGCCGCCCCCGTCGCCCCCGTCGCCAGCAGCGACACCGGCACCGACACCGCCACCGGGCACCCGCGAGTTCTCGTCGATCTACCCCAACCCCGACCACACCGGTTTCACCCCGTATCCACCGCCACCGCCACCGCCGCCGCCGCAGGCGCCGGCGCCGGTGCGAAGGCCGACGGGCAAACCCCGGTTCAGCCGTGCCCAGCTCACCTTGATCCTGGTGTCGCTGGTGCTGTTCGGCCTCGCCGCGATACTGGCGGCCGTCCTGGCCAGCGGAGGCGACGGCGGCTCGACGCGGGAGACGCTCACCCCGCCGAGCCCACCGAGCGCGACGTCGCAGACGCCGACCACGACGACGTCGAGCGGGTCGGCGACGGCCGGCGTCAGCGGTACCGACGAGCAGGGTTTCGTCGGGCACACCGCACGCTGCCCCGAAGGCAGCACCCCGGCCGCGGTGATCCGTACCGAATCCTCACTGGCGGTGATCTGTCAGAACGGTCCGGACGATTTCTCCTACCGTGGGGAGCGGCTCAGCGACGGTGCGAACCTGCAGATTCCGACCGCCCAGCGCTCGGGCAACGGCTTCGTGGCCGTCAACCCGGCTGACGGTGCGCGCTACGAGGTGAGCCCCGACGGGCTCACCATCAGTAGCTATGGGCATGTCGATTCGTCGGAGCCGCCGCTGGAGTACGGCGAACGCTGACATTGTCTGAGTTCGAAAATCGCGCTGGTTACAGATCCCTTTAGTCTGGAACCGAACGCAACGGGACAGGGGACGCAGATGAAGGTAGTGCTCGGCTATGACGGGTCGCTCGCGGCCAACGCGGCGATCAGCAATGGGGCCGCGCTGTTCCCGGCGGCCGAGGCGGTCCTCGTCTATCTGTGCACGCCACCGTTCGGCAGCAAGGGGTTGCGTGCCCGGTTGCGCCACTCGGCCCGCAACGTCGACGAGCTGATCGATCTCGTCGACAGCGAAAGTGATTACGAGGCCGCCCGATTGGTCGACACCGGCGTCACCCTCGCCCGCGCTGCCGGCTGGCAGGGCGAGGCACTGGTCAAACGCACCTGGGCCGGGGAGGGTTTGGGACTGGCGCAGGTGGCCGAGCAGATCGAACCCGATGTCCTGATCGTCGGTGCCCGGGGTATCGGCGCGGCTGATTCGAAGCTGGGCAGTGTGTCAGATCTGGTGGTACACCACTCATCTCGACCGGTGCTCGTGGTGTCGCAGACGATGGTCACCGCGGAGTATGAGGCAGTGGCCCACGGTCCCGTTGTGGTCGGCGTCGACGGCTCCGCCGGTTCCGATCACGCGCTGGCGGTCGCCCGAGCGCTGTTCGCCGACCGCGAGGTGACCGCGGTGGCCGTCGACGACGGTAGCGAGGACGGCGTGGTCGAGGGGGCACGTCGGGTGCCCCGCTTCCGCGGGTCGGGTGCCGGTGCCACCGCCGACGCTCTCGTGGCTTCCGCCGAGGAGCAGCGGGCCGCGGTGGTGGTGGTGGGCTCGCGCGGGCGATCGGCGCTGAAGAAGGTGCTGTTGGGCAGCGTGGCGGCGGCGACGTTGCAGCGCACCTACCGGCCCGTGCTCGTGGTGCCGGGCGGTTAGGGCCTCAGACCGCCAAGGCGCTCATCCGGCGGTCTTTCCGGCATCGACGATGTAGACCGCGCCGTGCACGGCGGCCGCGTCGTCACTGGCCAAAAACGCGATCGTCTTGGCGACATCGGCCACGTCCATCATCCCGCGCGGCGCGGCGATCCGCATGATCAGATTCCAGTCGGCGTCCTCGGGGGCGGCGAACTCGGTTGTCTGCGGGGTGATCATGCCACCCGGACATACCGCGTTGACCCGCAGCCGCTCGGAGGTGAACTCGATGGCCAGGGCCCGGGTGAGGCCGACCAGACCGTGCTTGGCCGCGCAATAGCCCGCCGAGTACACCTCGCCCTCGATGCCTGCGATGGACGCGACGTTGACGATGTTGCCGCCGGTCTCCAGCAGGTGGGGCAGGGCGGCGCGGGACAGGAAGAACGGGCCGTTGAGGTTGACCGCCAGGTCCTGATCCCAATCGGCGTCGGTCATCGACACGGTGTGGCGCATCTGGTGAAAACCCGCCACGTTGATCAGTGCGTCGAGGCGGCCGAACTTCTCGACGCACTGTGCCACCGCGTCCCGGCACGCCTCGGACGACGAGATGTCGACCGAGGCGTAGGCGCCGCCCGGCACGTCGTCGAACACCGTTGCCATCCGGTCGGCGTCGCGGGCGACACCGAACACCGAGGCGCCACGGGCGGCGAACAACTGGGCGACCGCCGCGCCCAGTCCCGACGAGGCGCCGGTGACCAACGCGACTTTTCCATCAAGTGCAGTCATGGGTTAGACCTTCTCACGCGGGTGCGCCGGTGGGATCGCGGCCAGCAGTGTGCGGGTGTATTCCTGCTCCGGGGCGGTGAACAACCGCTCGGCCGGGCCATACTCGACCACCTCGCCGGAGCGCATGACCAGCACGTCGTGGCACATGCGGTGCACCACCGCCAGATCATGTGCGATGAACAGGTAGGTCAAACCGAGTTCGCGCTGCAGGTCCGTCAGCAGGTCCAGAACCCGCGCCTGCACCGACACGTCCAGCGACGCGGTGGACTCGTCGAGGATCAGCACATCGGGTTCGGTGGCCAGGGCCCGGGCGATACTGACCCGCTGCCGCTGCCCGCCGGACAGCTCATGGGGATAGCGGGAAGCGAAATCTTTTGTGAGTCCGACCATTTCGAGAAGCTGGGTGACGCGATCGGCGCGGCCGCGACGGCCGGTGGCCAGCCGGTGCACGCGTAGCGGCTCACCGATCGCGGAGCTGACCCGGGCGCGAGGATCGAGCGAGGCGAACGGATCCTGGAACACCAGGCTGATCCGCCGACGCACGTCGCGCCCGCCGGCGACGACATCGAGTCCGTCGAGCGTGGCAGTGCCGGCCGACGGGGTGGCCAACCCGGTCAGCGCGGCGGCCACGGTCGACTTGCCCGACCCCGATTCGCCGACGATCCCGAGCGTGGTTCCGCGCCGTATCTCGAACGACACGCCCTTGACCGCGTGCACCGCACCGTAGTGAACATCAATTCCGTTGACCCGCAACATGTCCGGTGCGTCTGCCGGAGCGGGATCGGGCCCGGCGCCGTCAACCAGTGGGCGGGCCTCGAGGAGTTCCCGTGTGTAGGAGTGTTGCGGATGGTCGAACACGTCGAGGATCGGTGCCTGCTCGACGACCTCGCCGTCGCGCAGCACGGTCACCCCGTCGGCAACCTGACCGATGACACCGAGATCGTGGCTGATCCACACGACCGCGGTCCCGAAATCCCGCTGCAGGTCGGCGATCAGGTCGATGATCTGAGCCTGGGTGGTGACGTCGAGGGCGGTGGTCGGCTCGTCGGCGATGAGCAGTTCGGGATCGCAGGCCAGCGCGATCGCGATCATCACTCGCTGGCGTTGCCCGCCGGACAGTTGGTGCGGGTAGTTGTCGAGTCGATCCGGCGGAAGCCCGACCGCCTCGAGCAACTCACCGGCCCGGACGCGCGCCTGACGCCGGGTGGTCGTGCGGTGGGCCTGCAGGGTTTCGGTGATCTGACGTTCCAGCGTCAGCAGCGGGTTCAGCGATGTCCCGGGATCCTGGAACACGAAGCCGATCCGGCTGCCGTGCACGGCGCGCAGCGTGCGGGCCGACGCCCCGATCAACTGATCGCCACCGGACAGCGTGCTGCCGCCGGTGACCACCGCTCCCGGTGCATCCAACAGGCCGGTGGCGGCGAGCACGGTCATGGACTTGCCCGAGCCCGACTCGCCCACGATGCCGACCGTCTGCTCACGGTGCACCGTGAACGACACACCCTTCACGATCTCGCGGCGGCCGATCCGCACGCGCAGGTCGTCGACCTTCAACACCGGTTTCACTGCCGGCCCGCCCTTCTCGCCTCGATCGAGGTGCGCTGTTTCGGATCGAGCACATCGCGCAGTCCGTCGCCGAACAGATTGAACGCCAACACCATCACGAAGATCGCCGCGCCTGGGAACACGGCCATCCACCACGCCAGGGTGACGAAGCCTTGGGCATCGAAGATCATCCGGCCCAGCGAGGGCTGCGGCGGCTGGATGCCCAGCCCCAGAAATGACAGCGCCGCCTCGGCCAGGATCGCGAACGCCAGCGACAGCGACAGCTGAACGATCAACGGCCCGGCGATGTTCGGCAGGATGTGTCGGACCAGTATGTAGCCGTCGCCGGTGCCCATGCTGCGAGACACCGCGACGAACGGCTCCACCCGCACACCCAACGCGGAGGCCCGCGCCACCCGGGCGAAGATCGGGATGTAGACGATCCCGATGGCCAGCATCGTGGTGGTGACGCCCGGGCCCAGCACCGCCACGATCGCCAACGCCAGCAGCAGCACCGGGAAGGCGAACATCACATCGACGACGCGCATCACCACGGTGTCGATCCACCCACCGCGGTAACCGGCGACTACGCCGATCAACACCCCGGCCACCGCGGCCAGCAGCACCGAAACCACCGCCACCCGAAGCGATGCCGCGATCGCCACCAGCACGCGGGAGAACACGTCACGGCCAAGCTCATCGGTACCGAACCAGTGCGCTGCGCTGGGGCCCTGAAGTGCGCTGGGTACGTCGATGTCGTTGATGCCGTACGGGGCGATCCATGACGAGGCGACCGCCACCACGGCGACCGTGAGCAGCACCGCGGCGCTGACCGCCGTCACCGGATTGGCCAACAGCAGCCGCCAGGACGCGACGCGGGAGTTCTGGGTGGTGGTCATGACAACCGGATCCTCGGGTCGACGAGGGCATACAGGACATCCACCAGCAGGTTGATCAACAGGAACAGCACCGCGATCAACAGCACCGCGCCCTGGATCACCGGGTAATCCCGTGCCGCAACGGAATTGAATACCAGTCGGCCCAAACCGGGCCAGGCGAACACCACCTCCACCACGATCACCCCGCCGAGGATCGTGGCCAGCTGAATTCCGGTGATGGTCAACACCGGAAGCAACGCGTTGCGCACGATGTGGCGGAAGGTCACCACCTGGGGCGCCAGCCCCTTCGACCGTGCGGTTCGGACATAGCCCATGGCGGCGACCTCCAGCACCGCCGAGCGCACATAGCGGGTCATGATCGCACCGGCCACCAGACCCACCGTCAGCCCGGGCAGGATGATGTGGCGCAACCAGCCGCCCGGATCACTCAGCAGGGGCCGGTACCCGGAGGTCGGCAGCCAGCCCAGTGTCGAGGCGAACAACCCGATCAGCAGGATGCCCAACCAGAAATCCGGCACCGATACGCCGAACTGGCTGCCGATCCGCACGATCGCATCACTGAGCCGGCCCTCCCGCAGTGCGGAGAAGATCCCGGCGGGCACGGCGATCGCCAGCGCGATCAGGATGCCGACCACGCCGAGGGACAGCGTCGCCGGCAGCCGCTCCAGCAGGGTGACGGTGACCGGGTCGCCGTTGCGGAAGCTGACGCCCAGATCTCCGGTCAGCGCCGAGCCGAGGTAGGAGAAGAACTGTTCGACGATGGGGCGGTCCATGCCGCTGGCCGCCCGCAGCGCGTCGTAGGCCTGTGGGGTGTAGCGCGTCCCGAGCGCGATGCGGACCGGGTCCCCGGGGACCAGGTGTACCAGGGCAAATACCACGATCAGCACGCCGACGAGGACGACCGCCGAGTACACCAGCCGTCGGGCCAGAAACTCGGCGATCGGATGTCTCTCCCGGAATGCGGTCAGGTTCACCGGTTTTCCCCTCGATCCAGGTCGGCGGTGCGGAAGCGGACGGCACCGTCGCGGCGCACCTGGTAACCCGACAGGTTGTTGGCCCAGGCCTGGATCACCGACGGGTTGTACAGGTAGATGTAGCTCACCTGGTCGGCGATCCGGGTGGCGGCCTTGGCGTAGAGGTCTTTCCGCTTGGCGACATCGGTCTCGGTGCGGCCGGCGTCCAACAAGCGGTCGACCTCGGGATCGGAGAATTTCTGGGCGTTGCTGGTCCCGTCGGTGTGGTGCTGTGCGTAGTAGAAGTCGTCGGGATCGATGTTGCCCAGCCACCCCATCATCAGCATGTCGAAGTGGCCGGTGTTCTGTTCGTCGAGCCAGGTGGCGAAGTCCACCGTGCGGATGTTCACCGTGATGCCAAGGGGCGCAAGGTTGTCGGCGATGATCTGAGCCGCCGTCACCGTCTCGGGATACTCACTGGTCACCAGCATGTCGAGGTCGTGGGGAGCGGCACCGGCGTCCTGGAGCAGCCGCCGTGCCTGGTCCAGGTCATACCGGTAGCGGTGGTATTCGGTGAACCACGGACTACCGCGCGGGATGGCCAGTTGGTTGACGGCCGCGGTGCGATAGCTCGTCGCCGCCGCGATCGCGTCGCGGTCGATGCCGTAGGCGATCGCCTGGCGGACCCTGGGATCGTTCCACGGCGTGCGGGCCTCGTTCAGCGCCAGATACCAGTAATCGTTACCGGGGATGACCGCCAGCGTCAGAGAGTCGTCGTCGCGCAGTTGGGCCACGCGCTGCGGTGGCACCGAATCCGTCCAGTCGATCTCGCCGGCCTGCAACGCCGACAGCGCGGTGGAGGGCTCGGAGATGAACCGGAACGTCACGCCCGACACCGGGGGAGCGCCGCCCCAGTACTGCGGGTTGGCCTTGAGCGTGATCGAGTCACCGCTGCGGCGTCCGGCGAACGAGAACGGGCCGGTGCCGACGGGATGAGTGGCGATCTGGCCGCTCTCGACGTTCGCGCGCTGCACGATCGCCATGCCCTTGAACCCGCCCAGGTTGGTCAGGAGGTTGGGCGTGGGGTGGCCGACGGTGATCCGCACGGTGGCCGGATCCGGCGCGCTGACGTCGGTGACCGCACTGAGCTTGTCGACGTTCGTCAGCTGTTCGTCGATGATGCGACGGTAGGAATACACGACGTCCTCGGCGGTCAACGGGCTGCCGTCATGCCAGCGCACGCCGGGGCGCAGGTGGAACGTCCAGGCGAGTTGGTCGAGGGTGACTTCCCAGGACTCCGCCAGCGCGGGACGCATCTGCAGGTTCTCGTCGGGTTCGACGAGCGTGTCGAAGACGTTCTCCAGCACCTCGAAGGAGAAGTAGGCACTGGTGCGATGCGGGTCGAGTTGGTCGGGTTCCCCGGCGATCGCCGCGATGAGATTGCCCGACGATTCGGCGCCGAGGTCCACTCGACTGCCCGCCGAACAGGCCGCCGCACAGGCAGCCAGCACGAACACCAGGACTGTTGCCAACGCTTTCACCGCTGGTCGTGTGGTCACGATTTCTCCAGGGTCACCGCGGGCGATCCGCCGATCCGCTCGCCCGCTGGGGCCGCCCCGGGGGGCCGGACCGGGCTGTCCGGACCCATATCGGTGACGGCGCTGACGAAGACTGCGATACTCACCCATTGTGACGTTCAAGCGAATCGCCGCCACGGCCGCCCTGACAATCGCGTTCGCCACCGGGGTCAACTCCTGGACGGCCGCACCGGCGCAGGCCGAACCCGTGATGCAGGGTGTGTACAACTACCTGCAGGAAGGCCTCGGGCACGAGACGTGGTCGATCTACCCCTCGTGTGTGCCGACGGTCGGAGATCTGCGTGAGCCGCTCGAGCTCGCGGTAGCCTGCCGGTTGCACGTCGCGTCGTCGCGCGGCACCAAGGGCGGCGATGCGCGACTGACCGGCGGGCAGTGGGTCTACTCGACCGACGTGCTCGAAGGCATCCAATGCGCCGACGGCACGTGGGCGAAGACCAACGAGACGTACAAATTCGACGACGTGTCGCTGACCGGCACCCGCTCGGTCTCCAACAATGCCGATTGCGGGCTGGCGCCTGCGGTGCACACCTTCCCGTTCACCTTGAAATACGATCGACCGCTGCCGATTCCGGTCGACGTCTATCCGCTGAACTGTCAGACCTGGGGCCTGCGCTTGTGCATATGAGCGGTGCCGTCCCGCTGCTCGACGGCAAGGTCGCCGACATCACCGGCCCCGGCCGCACCGACCGGTTCGGGGTCACCTGCACCGACCTCGGTGCGTCGGTGACCGCCCCCAACGGCAAGTTGGTGTCGGTGTTCGGCGACACCTTCTCGGGACACCGTGTCGGACAAGGAGATTGGCGGTCCCCGGTGGTGCTGATCGGCACCGGTGATGCCAACCACGAGATCGTCTACGAATCGGCCGGCGGCCCCGATCCTGCCTACGCGCGACAGCTCTGGCATTACATTCACGACGACGCTGCCTCGGGCTGGCGCCGCGGCGGTATCAGCACCGTGATCCCATCGGATCTGCTGTGCGTCGGTGATTCGCTGTATCTGCATGCGATCGTCAACCGCGGCTTCGGCACGGTGGCATGGACCGAGATCTGGCGCTCCGACGACTGTGGAGTGTCCTGGATGCATCTGGGTGAGCACGCCAAGTTCCCGGCCGATCTCCATGACGGCCACGCCCAGTGCTGGTCGTGGGACTTCGATTCCGACGACGGCTGGGTGTACGTGGCAGCCACCGGTTTTCAGCGCGACAAGGGCATCATCCTGATGCGCGTGCGCCCAGAGGACATCGGCCGACGTTCGCAGTACTGGAGTTGGGGTTTCACCGGCGGGCATTGGGGTTGGGGCCGGCGGGCCACGCCCATCACGCCGGTCGGTGAGCGCTGGGGCGAATTGACGTTCCGTCGCACCGCGCCTGGCACCTGGGTGCTGGGCGGATTTCTGGCGTCCTCCTATGCGCTGGGCTACCGGGTGGTGGCCGCACCGGTGGCCAACCTGCACACCACACCGATCCAGACCCCGATCCTCGGGTCGTCGTGGGAAGCCGAGGATCACGCGGCCGGCCAGGTGGCCCAGCTCTACGGCGGCTACCTGCTGCCGGGCTCCCGGTTCGGGATCACCGGTGGCGTCGGGCTGGTGGTCTCGCAATGGCACACCAAAGGCGGATGGCCCTACCGGGCAATGCAATTCAAGGCCAAGCTGAAGGACACCGCCGCGACGCCGGAGCCGCCGGACCCCGTCAACCTGTGAGCCTCAGGCGGTGAATCCGCCGTCGACGTTCCAGTTGGCGCCGGTGACGTATCCCGACTCGTGGCCGGCCAAAAAGCTCACCACCGCGGCGATGTCGCTGGTGTGCCCGTAGCGGCCCAGTGCGGTGGTCTGCCTTACCGCGTCGGCGAATTCACCTTCATCGGGGTTCAGGTCGGTGGCGATCGGCCCGGGCTGCACGTTGTTGACGGTGATCCCGCGCGGACCCAACTCGCGGGCCAGCGCCCGGGTCAGCGACGAGACCGCGCCCTTGGTCATGGCGTATACAGCCGTCCCACCGGTGGGCACCCGATCGGCGTTGATACTGCCGATGTTGATGATCCGTGAACCCTCCCCGAGATGGCCGACGGCACTGCGGATCGCCGAGTACACCCCGCCGATGTTGACCGCCACCAGACGGTCGAACTGCTCCTGCGTGAACTCGTCGATCGGCGCGATATGGGCTGTCCCGGCGTTGTTCACCAGCACATCCAGCCCGCCCAGGGCCGCCACCGCCTGCTCGACCGCGGCCGAAACCTGCGCCGGGTCGGCACTGTCGGCCTGGATCGGGACCGCGGTTTGACCGTTCGCGGCCACCTCGGCGGCCAGCTTCTCGGCCTCGACCGCCGAGGCCCCGTAGGTGAACGCCACCGCGGCGCCGTCGGCGGCCAGCCGTCGCACGATCTCGGCGCCGATACCGCGGGAACCACCGGTTACCAGTGCCCGGCGGCCTGTCAAAGTCGAAGTGGTCATGATGTCGGTCCTTCGTGGATGGTCGATGAACGCGAATGATGTTGGGATCAAAGCCGATCGCGCCCGGATGATTCCCCATGTGACTCAGATCACCTATGGTGGGTCCGTGACGAAACACGTCGTGGTCTGGGGCACCGGTTTTGTGGGCAGCATGGTGATCGCCGAGATCCTCAAACATCCGCAGTTCGAACTCGTCGGCGTAGGGGTCAGCAATCCGGACAAGGTGGGCCGCGATGTGGGGGAGATCTGCTCGCTCGGCGCTGCGGTCGGGGTCAAGGCCACCGATGACATCGAGGCGCTCATCGCGCTGAAGCCCGACGCTGTCGTGCACTACGGGCCCACGGCCGCGCATGCCGACGTCAACATCGACGTGATCACGCGGTTCCTGCGGGCCGGCATCGACGTCTGCTCCACCGCGATGACGCCCTGGGTGTGGCCGCAGATGCATCTCAACCCGCCGGCGTGGATCGAACCCATCACCGAGGCCTGCGAGGTGGGCGGGGCGTCGTGCTTCACCACCGGCATCGACCCCGGATTCGCCAACGACCTGTTCCCGATGACCTTGATGGGGTTGTGCTCCGAGGTGCGCCGCGTGCGGGCCTCGGAGCTGCTGGACTACACGAACTACACCGGCGATTACGAATTCGAGATGGGCATCGGCAAGCCGCCCGAGCACCGAGCCCTGCTGGAGACCCCGGACATCCTCATCTTCGCCTGGGGCGCAACGGTTCCGATGATCGCGCAGGCCGCCGGGATCGAGCTCGACGAGATCACCACCACGTGGGACAAGTGGATCACCCCCGACGAACGCAAATCGGCCAAGGGCATCATCGCGCCCGGCAATGTGGCCGCGGTGCGGTTCACCATCAACGGCATCTACCGCGGCGAGACCCGCATCCAGCTCGAGCACGTCAACCGCATCGGTCTGGATGCCGCCCCGGACTGGCCGTCGGGAAACGACAACGACGTCTACCGCGTCGACATCGAAGGGACTCCGAGCATCTCTCAGGAGACCGCCTTCCGGTTCACCGACGGCTCGGGGCGCGATGCCGCGGCCGCCGGGTGCCTGGCCACCGGTCTGCGAGCACTGAACGCCGTCCCCGCGGTCAACGACCATTCGCCAGGTTGGGTGACACCCCTGGATCTACCACTGATTCCCGGCCTGGGCACCATTCGCTGAGTAACGCCCGCCCCGTCAAATGAGATGGACTACCGGATAGGGTTCTTCTCGAAACGGGGTGACATGGCTGACGGGATCGGGTTGTCGATCGGATCGACAACCCTCAGGGCGGTGCTGGTGGGCCGGGCCGCGGTGACGCGGTCGCCGGTGCTCACCGTCTACCCGCACCGGCCTGCCGAGGTAGGCGTACCCAACGAGAATCCGAACCTCAACGAGCGTGGGCTGATCCTCACCGACTTCGTCGACCGGGTGGGCGACCCGGTGGGGATCCTGGCCTCCGACGGTTCGACGCATCGCGGCGAGGACCTGCTCGCCGAGGCGCTCGCGGCGCTGTTGCGTGCGCTGACCCGGGGACGCCCACCGGTCGACCCCATTTCGATCACTCACCCCGCACACTGGCGACCCAATCAGGTCGGGACTCTTCGGGCTGCGCTGGCGGCTCTTGGAGAATTCGGCGATCCGGCGCTGACCCCGGATGCGTCGGCGGCGCTCGTCGCGCTGCAGGACGATCCGGGGGTGCCCACGCGCGGCGTGATCGCGCTGTGCGACTTCGGCGGCAGTGGCACCAGCATCACGCTGGCCGATGCCGGCAACGGCTTCCAGCCGATCGCGCCGACCATCCGCCACCCCGACCTCTCCGGCGACCTGATCGATCAGGGCCTGCTCACCCACGTGGTCAACGACCTGTCCGAGGCCGGGACGATCGACCTGGCGAGCACGTCGGCCATCGGCTCACTGGGCCGGCTGCGTGGTGAGTGCCGGCGGGCCAAGGAGCGGCTGTCCACCGAGTCGGTCACGGCCCTGCTCGCCGACCTGCCCGGCCACCGTAGCGAGGTTCGGCTGAACCGCCAGGAGCTCGACGAGGTGCTGGCCGACCCGCTGCGCGAGTTCACGTCGGTGCTCGACGACGCGGTGCGGCGCAGCGGGCTGCGTCCCGGTGACCTCGTGGCGGTGGCCACGACCGGTGGGGGCGCCCGGATCCCGGCGATCACCACGGCGTTGTCCGAACACGCACGCCTGCCGGTGATCACCGCGGCGCAACCGGAACTCACCGCGGCGATCGGTGGCGGTCTGATCGCCGTGCGTGGCATTGCCGAGGACGGCATGACGGCGTTGGCGCCTGCCCCGGCAGCCGCGCCCGAGACCATGGCCGCGGCGCTGGTGGCTCCCGAGCCGCCCGCCGCGCCTCAGGCGTTGGCCTGGTCGGACGCGCAGGACGTGCCCGATGTCGCGCCGGTCGAGGAGTACGGTGCCGATCTCGACGCCGGTTTCGAACCCGACGGTGGACGCACCACGGCGCGGCCTCGGCTCGAATTCGGCGAGCGTGAGCTCACCGACCACGACGAGATCGCGGCCCGCCCCTGGTATCGCCGACCGCCGGTGATGGTGGGTGCCGGCGCCGCTGCGGTGCTGGTTGCCGTGGTGGCGGCGTTGGTGACCATCACCGGCAGCGACGAGCCCGCCGCACCGGCGAACACCACCAAGGCGGTCACCTCGACGACGCCGGCCGCAGACGACGCACCCGCGCCGGCCCCGCCGGCCGACGACCCTGCGCCGCAACAAGTCCCACAGACCGTGACCGAACAGGCACCTGCTCCGCAGACCGTGACCCAGACCGTTGAGCAACCTGCGCCAGAGGCTCCACCGGTAACGGAGAACCCGCCACCGGCCGAGACGCCCACTGCCACAACACCTCCGGCCACCGAAGCGCCACCGACGACGACCGAAGCGCCGGTGACCACCACACAGGCGCCGACCACGACGCACACGCCATGGAGTCCGACCGCGCCGTACCCGACGATCCCGGGCCTGCCGTGGGTTCCGGCGCCCGGCGGTGGTCACACCGGGGGCTGAGGCTCTACCGCAGGTCTCAGCGAGGTACCGACTCCGTGTTGCCGTGACACGGCGGGCCCCACAGCCCCCGATGTGCCTGTTGCGCTTCATGTTCGGCAGCCGCGATTGCGCTGTATCGGGCCACCGGATGACCGCCGTAGATGTACGCGTGGGCCATACCGGCGCGGGCCGCTTCCACCGAGTAATCCCAACCGTCGGCACGCACCAGGTAGGCCAGCGTTCGCCCATAGCGGTCGGTCCGGTCCTGTGTCGGATCCGGTTGCAGCGCAACCCGTTGCCCGACCATGTTCGCCCGGGCGAACTCCGTGGCCTCCGGTCCCCAACAGCCCACGGTGTAACCGGGCTTCTTGGTTTCAGGTGTGTCGATACCCAGGATGCGGACCCGGAGGCGGCCCCGCACGTCGTCGCGGATGTCGATGGTGTCCCCGTCAACCACCCGCAGCACCTGCGCCGTGGCCGTGACCGGCTCAGCGGCGACCGCCGGTGGCCGCAGGAACGCGGCCACGAGCAGCACCACCAAGGCGAGGAAGGCCCTCGCGTCGGTCAGGCGCACTGTCGATGTCACCGGTCGTTGTCAGTTCTTCTCACATGCGATGCCGTCGCCGTCACGGTCGAGGTGTTCGGCATAGCCGGGATCGTCGGTGGTCATGTTTGCCTTGCCGTCCGCATAGGCGTCCTTGCAGTACCGGTAGGGCGGATCCGCCTGGGCCGCGGGTGCGATTCCGACAGCCCCGGCAGCCAGGGCAGCGGCGACGAGAAACACACGAAACATCTTCATTCCCTTGTGATCTTGAATTGACGGTACTGCAAGTTAACGCATGGTAGTACGCCGTCGCGCTTGCGTGGGGCAATGGGTGAAAGTTCAGCCGGCCGCGGTGGCTGGCATCGACGGTGGTCGCCCATCAAGATGGACGGGTGCACGAACCCAGCCAGAAACCTGTATCCGGCGCCGAAGTGGTGGTCAATCGATTGCTCGCCGAAGGCGTCGAGGTGTGCTTCGCCAACCCGGGCACCTCGGAGATGCACTTCGTCGCGGCGCTGGACGGCGCCCCGGCGATGCGTCCGGTGCTGTGCCTGTTCGAGGGTGTCGCGACCGGTGCCGCCGACGGGTATGCCCGGATCGCCGGACGCCCGGCGGCCACCCTGCTGCATCTCGGGCCCGGCATGACCAACGGCCTGGCCAATCTGCACAACGCCAGGCGGGCGTTCAGTCCGGTGGTCAACATCGTCGGCGATCACGCGACCTACCACCAAGCTCTCGACGCGCCACTGGAATCCGACATCGACGCGCTCGGGCGTTGGACACATGGCTCGGTGCACCGCCCCGAATCGGCCGCCGACCTCGACGCGGCCGTCCACGATGCGGTACGCAGCGCGACGGGCCGGCCCGGGATCGCCACGGTCATCCTCCCGGCCGATTACTCCTGGGGTACAACACCGCAGAACCCGTTGTCCGACACTGCCGCGGAGCCTCGGAGCGCCGGCGGCGTCGACGTCGCCACCGCAGCGAAATTACTGCGCGACCACGGAAGCCGTGCGGTGGTATTGCTCGGCGGTGCGGCCACCGACGCCGCCGCCCTGCAGGCCGCGGACCGCATCCGTACGGCTACCGGGGCGCGCGTCCTGGTCGAAACTTTTCCGGCCCGGTTGACCCGGGGCCGCGGCGTGCCGGCGATCGAGCGGCTCGGCTATCTGGCCGAGCAGGCCACTCAACAGCTCGCAGGGGCAACGCATCTGGTGCTCGTCGGCGCCAAGTCGCCGGTGACCTTCTTCGCCTACCCCGGCAAGCCGAGCGTGCTCGTGCCTGACGGCGCCGACGTGCATACGCTGCATCCCGACGAGTTGTCCGGTGTGGCAGACGAATTGGGTGGGGAATCGCCGTCTGCTGCGCAAGCCGAGCCGGCCGTGCTGCCGACCGGTCCGCTCAACCCGCAGAACCTGGCGCAGGTGGTCGCCGCGCTGCTACCCGAGAATGCCATCATCTCCGACGAGGCCAACACCAGCGGAGTGGCTCTGCCGGCCGCCACCGCGTCGTCCCCGCGCCACGATGTCCTCACCCTGACCGGCGGCGCCATCGGTCAAGGTCTGCCGGTGGCCGTCGGCGCCGCCATTGCCGCCCCGGACCGACCGGTGATCGCCTTGCAGTCCGACGGCAGCGCGGCCTACACCATCTCCGCGTTATGGACGATGGCCCGGGAACAGCTCGACATCACGGTGGTGATCCTCAACAACCATGCCTACGCAATCCTGCAGCTGGAGCTGCTTCGGGTGGGCACCCAGACCGACGGCGAGCGGTCGCGTTCACTGCTGGACCTCGGCCGTCCTGATATCGACTTCGCCACGATCGCAGAAGGTTTCGGGGTACCGGCCACCCGGGCCGCCACCGCCGAGGACCTCGCCGAGCAGTTCCGCACGGCACTCGCCGCGCCGGGGCCGCACCTGATCGATGCGGCCCTGCCGACCTGGTCGCCGCGCTGAGATGCTCAGGTGGGCGGGATCACGACGTCGGGCGGCGCTTCTGCAACACCACCGCCGCGATCGGAATCCGCATTTCTTCGGGCGCCGCGGACAACCGTGCCGCGATGCCGGCGTGCAGCCGCTCGTAGAACACCGGTACCCGCTCCGGGGCGCCGGTGAGCGCAGCCCCCAGATCGGTGAACGCCGTGAAGCGGCAGAAGTCGGCCCAGCGAATGCCGAAAGCCGTTGAATTCCCGTCACTGCGGTAGGCGTTGAAGATGCGGTCCTGGGCGTCGAACAGTTCCAGGTGCTGAATCTCCAACCGCTCGAACCGGCCCGACGGGGCGAACGGCGCGGTGAAATCCACCGCACGCCGCCCGGCGATCGGCAGCGACATCCCGGCGACCTCGTCGTCACTGACCAGACCGTCGGTGCGCAGTTCGGCCAACGTGTCGACGATGGACCGGAACAACGGGTGGTAACCGAAATCGCCGTCGTCGGCCTCGCCGATCGTCAGCACCACCAAGCGGCCACCCGGAAACAGCTCACGTCCTCGGAAGGCGATGAACTCATGCCAGTCGTGCGCCGCCTGCCGGGCATAGGCGGCGCGCACACGATCGTCGCTGCAGTACGCCGCGACGACGTGACCGGTGACCGGCATCGGCACCCGGCCCAACCGCACCACCCCCCAGGCCGACCAGCCCAGGTGCACACAGTTCGACGGCAGAATCTGGGTGTAGAACGACCGGCCGACCGCCGAACTGAACGTGGCCGAATCCTTGTGCTGGTAGGACTGTGGATCGTCCTGGAGCACGCGGAACATCGTGGAGAAGTCGTTGTCGGCGGTGTCGGTGTGCGTCACCAGAATCGAGTGCTCGGGCCGGGTGCGGCTGCGGATGGCGGTGATCGCCGCACCGAGCGGCTGCATCGAATTGTGCGCCGTGCCCGCTCCGTAGTCGGCGATCACGATCGGCTGAGGTGGTTCCGGGATCGGAACCGTACGTGCAGCTTCCTCGAGAAGTTTGATCGCCGAAGTCATTCCAGCGGTGTGGGGGCGGGGCGCCGATGGGCGCGGTCTGGCCATGGTTAGTTGAGCGGCGCCAACCGGTGTGCCGGCCGGGCGGTCTCGAGGTTGTCGGTCCCGTTGCGAGGCATACTCCGACGGTAACCCGCGCTCACCGGCTGTGGCACACTTCGGCGGTGAGCAACGGACCCAGCGGCTCCCGGATCGCGATGATCGCGTCGATCGTCGCCCTTGCCGTGGCGATCTTCGGCGGCGTCGGATCGTTGATGGTGAATGCGTTCGTGATCGCCGATCCCGTCGCCTACGGCGAGGTACCGCTGCCCGGATCGGCCGATATGGAATTTCCGGCCGGCGACGTGGACATCAGCTACCGCGCCAACACCCTCACCGTCGGCGGCAAGGGGGTGATGGTTCCCCCGATCGAACTGAGCATCGACCCACCGGCGGGTGTCGACCGGCCGCTCATCAACGACTCGATGAGCAGTTCGACGAAGAGCAACCGCGAGGTCACCGTGCGGGTCTTCACCGTGCACGTCAAGCAGGCCGGCACCTACCGGGTGAACGCCAAGGCCTCGGTGTTCGAATCTCAGGAGCCCCGATTGGTCTTCGGCCACAGCAGCCCCTACTACTGGGTGGTGTGGCCGTTCGTCGGGCTCGGGGTGCTGGCCGGCGGCGCACTCGCCGCCTCGATCGTGTGGTCGATGCGCTCCGGCAAGCGGACCTATCCGGTGGCGCCGCAGATGTCCGGCGACCCGGTGGCCTGGCCGCCGCCGGCGGCGGGGCCGGGATCGGGATCGGGCAGTCCGTATCAGAGCGGGCCACCCTCGGCCCCCTACGTTCCCGACGAGCAGGCGATCCGGATCGAACAGCTCAAAACGATTACCGCCCTACGTGACAGCGGAGCGCTGACCGAAGCGGAGTTCGAGGCGGAGAAGCGCCGGATCTTGGACAGCTGACGCGGGGGCGCGGCCCGTCACGCCACTCGGCGGGGCAGGCCGGACCGCTGGAACGAGCCGGCTGGGGTGAACCGTGCCAACAGCGCGTCGGCGGGTTCGCCGGCGAAGTCGCTGATCAATTGCCTGGCCGCGGCCTCGGAGATCAGTGATTCCACCGGCCGCGGATCATCCAGCAGGCCATAGAGTTTCGTGGCAAATCGGGGGCTGCCCTGTGCCGCGGCGAAGAACAGGTTGCCGTACTCGGACAGTTCTGGATCGGACAAGAACAACCGGGTCACCAGCTGCGCAGCCCGCGCCCGGTCGGCATAGAACTCTTCGAAGGTCTCGCGCAGCCAGGCCTCGTCGAACGGTCCGTCGTGGCGGGCCGCCTTACGTACCAGGGCAGCGGCCTGCACCAACCCACCCTGGGCGCCCTGCCCGGCGATCGGATCGTAGGAGACCGCGGTGTCGCCCAGGGCCGCCACGGGGAGGCCGTTGGCGGTGCGCCCGACACCGCTACGCACTACCTGGGTCACCGCGCCCTTCAACCACGAGTGCGGGTCGTCCTCGATGATCGTGAGCTCGCTGACCTCAGGAAGATCCCAGTCGATGTAATCGCGGTGCAGGGCGGTGACGATGTCGAGTGCCGACTGTGCGCTGTCGGCGCCGGCGAAGCGGTGTTCCCAGTCGCTGCCCGGGCGGGCCCAGCCCAGGAACGCCCACGTCGGCCCGGCGTCCTTGTGTAGGTAGCCGCCCCACCATGCCTCACCCTGGTCGGTGACCACGGTCAAAGCACTGTGGCGTCCGCCGGCCGGCCCGCGGTGAGTGAAAACCTCTGGGCTGTGCGGCAATCCAGTCGTGGTCACCGTCAACAGGCTGCGTTGCGGCCGGTCGTAGGCAGAGCGCAGCGGGTCGACCGGGAACAGCGAGGACAACCCGTCGCGGCCGGTGGCCACCAAGGTCAGGTCGACACCGGCGGCGATGCTGTCGAGGCGTTGCAGATCGACGGAGTCGACCACGAACCGCCCACCGCGCCGCTGAAAGAGGGTGAGCCGGTCGTCGGCCTTGAGGCGGGTGTCCACCGCGATGCCGACGAATCCGTCGAAGGCGGCGTCGAACGCGATCTCCTCGGTGCGGTCGGGGCCGGAACCCTCGACCACGCGGACGCTCTCACCGGTCGATGTCGGAGCCGTGGCCAGGTAGGTGTTCAGCCCCAGGCTCTCCTCGGCCCGCTGCGCCGCCCCAAAGATCAGTGCCGTTCCGGTGGCCGGCACGTCGTTGCGCAGGCCGAGTTGGTCCCGATTGCTGTAGACCGTGACATCAAATCCGTTGTCCAGCAACCCGAGGGCAGCGGTGACGCCGGTCTGCCCGGCGCCGATCACCGCGGCGGTACGCCCATGCGAACTCGTCATGGCTGCCACTATCGGACCGCCGGGCCGCGGTGTTAAGCAACTGGCTCAGCGTGATCGCAACCCGCGAGCGTGCGGAAAATGCTGCCACCACATGGAGTGGCGGGCAGCAGACACGCACGCTCGCGGCGCGGGATCAGTGCCCGCGGGCGACCCATTCGTCGTAATGCACGATCTCGTCACCGATGGTGGTGGTGTCGCCGTGGCCGGTGTAGACCACGGTTTCACCGGGCAGCATCCCAAGCCGCTTGGAGATGGATTCCAGGATCGTCGGGAAATCGGAGAACGACCGCCCGGTGGCACCCGGGCCGCCCTGGAACAGGGTGTCACCGGAGATGACGGCGTTCAGTTCGGGGATCGACCAGCAGACCGAACCGGGGGAGTGTCCGGGGGTGTGCAGGGCGTGGATTTCGATGCCGCCGGCGCGCAACACTTGATCGTCCTCGACGGTGCGGAAGTCCTTGTCGGGGTGGGTCATCCGCCACAGCATCTCGTCGGCCGGGTGCAGCAGCACCGGGGCGTCTAGCTCCTTGCTGAGCTCGGGGGCGACGGTGATGTGGTCGTTGTGCCCGTGGGTGCAGACCACCGCGACGACGTTGCGGCCGGCCACGGCGTCGATGATCGGGGCGGCGGTGTGGGCGGCGTCGAACACGATGACATCGTTGTCGTCGCCGACGAGCCAGATGTTGTTGTCGACGTCCCAGGAGCCGCCGTCGAGTTCGAACTTGCCGGACGTGACGACCCGTTGGATGTTGGCACTCACTTCAGCACCACCACCGAGCGCAGCACCTCACCGTTGTGCATCTTGTGGAACGCGTCTTCGATCGCGTCCAGGCCGATGCGTTCGGAGACGAACTTCTCCAGCGGCAGCCGGCCCTGCAGATACAGACTGATCAGGGTGGGGAAGTCCCGCTCGGGCAGGCAGTCGCCGTACCAGGAGGACTTCAATGATCCGCCGCGGGAGAAGAAGTCGACCAGCGGCATCTGCAGGGTCATGTCCGGGGTGGGGACACCGACGAGCACCACGGTGCCGGCCAGGTCGCGGGCATAGAAGGCCTGCTTCCAGGTCTCGGGGCGCCCGACCGCGTCGATCACCACGTCGGCGCCGAATCCGTCGGTCAGATCCTGGATGGTCTCGACCGCGTCCAGTTCGCGGGCGTTGATGGTGTGGGTAGCGCCGAAATCGCGGGCCCAGTTCAGCTTCTTGTTGTCGGTGTCGACCGCGATGATCTTCTTGGCGCCGACCAGGGCGGCACCGGCGATCGCGGCGTCGCCGACACCGCCGCAGCCGATCACCGCGACCGTGTCGTCACGGGTCACC
>NZ_MBEJ01000068.1 GCF_001953975.1 Mycobacterium sp. NS-7484 | reverse complement strand
CCCGCCCGCCCCCCCCGGGCGCGCCCCCCTCCCGCGCCCCCCGCCCCCCCACACCCCCCCCCCCCCCTTTCGGGGCCCCCCGCGATACTTTTCCTCGGCTTGACGGGCTGCTCGTCGGCGGCGGCTGCGGACATGAAGGCAGGCGACTGCCTGAAGATGAGCGGCACGTTCGAGCGTCCGGAGGCAAACCGGGCGGAGTGCGGCAGCGACGCGTCCAATTACAAGGTGATCTCCACCGTGACCGACAGTGCCCAGTGCCCGATCGACGTGGACACCTACTACTCGGTGCACAGCGCGTTCAGCGACGAGACCCAGACGCTGTGTCTGGACATCGACTGGATCACCGGGGGCTGTATGAACATCGACCCCGACAACGGCGCTGATCCCTATCGGGTCGACTGCGCGGATTCGTCTGCGCCGCACCGGCAACGGGCGACCGAGGTGCTGCGCGGCGTGTCCAACGTCGATCAGTGCGCCAGCGGCGTCGGCTACGCCTACTCCGAACGCCAGTTCACCGTGTGCGTGGAGGACGTGTCTTAGCTGGCACGGATGGCTGTCGGGGCGTTGCTCCCGTGTAACATGAGGGCGTTCAGCGGCTGAAATCTGCGCTGAACACCAGGTGCGACATCCGCGATCCGCGGAGGTTGTTCCTGCGAGTCATATCGGGCCCGCCGACTCGGGCGGTCTTCGGTAGTGGCTGCCGGAACCCTTGCACCAGGGTCCTGTCCCTGGGGGTCATCCGGCCGCTTCGATCGACGGCCGTAGCCGCGTCGAGGCCCCGCGGCGTATCGCCGGCGTGACGACGCGAAACAGTTGAATGAAATCGAAAGAGGCCAACGGACTCTATGTCTGTAGTTGAACTTGAAGACGGTGTGTTCGAATCCACCGCAACCCTCGACAACGGGAGCTTCGGCACCCGCACCGTCCGCTTCGAGACCGGGCGGCTCGCGCAGCAGGCCGCCGGTTCGGTCGTCGCCTACCTGGACGACGAGACCATGCTGCTGAGCGCTACCACTGCCAGCAAGAGCCCCAAGGATCACTTCGACTTCTTCCCGTTGACGGTTGATGTCGAGGAGCGCATGTATGCCGCGGGCCGCATCCCCGGCTCGTTCTTCCGTCGTGAGGGCCGGCCCTCCACCGACGCGATCCTGACCTGCCGCCTGATCGACCGTCCGCTGCGCCCGTCGTTCGTCGACGGCCTGCGCAACGAGATCCAGGTCGTGGTCACCGTGCTGAGCCTGGATCCGAAGGATCTGTACGACGTGCTGGCCATCAACGCCGCATCGGCGTCGACCCAGCTGGCCGGCCTGCCGTTCTCCGGCCCCGTCGGCGGCACCCGCGTCGCCCTCATCGACGGCCAATGGGTGGCCTTCCCGACCGTCGAACAGCTCGAGAAGGCCGTCTTCGACATGGTCGTCGCCGGTCGTGTGCTCGAAGACGGCGATGTCGCGATCATGATGGTCGAGGCCGAGGCCACCGACAACGTCATCGACCTGGTGGCCGGGGGCGCGCAGGCGCCCACGGAGGCCATCGTTGCCGAGGGTCTGGAAGCGGCCAAGCCGTTCATCAAGGAACTGTGCACCGCCCAGCAGGCGCTGGCCGAGAAGGCCGCCAAGCCCACCGGCGAGTACCCGGTGTTCCCCGATTACGAGGCCGACGCCTACGACGCCGTCGCGTCGGTGGCCACCGACGCCCTGTCGGAGGCACTGACCATCGCGGGCAAGCACGACCGCGACGACCGCACCAACGAGATCAAGGTCGAGGTGCTCGAGCGGCTCGGCGAGACCTTCGCCGGGCGGGAGAAGGAAATCGGCGCCGCCTTCCGGTCGCTGACCAAAAAGCTTGTGCGCCAGCGCATCCTGACCGACCACTTCCGTATCGACGGACGTGGCATCACCGACATCCGGGCCCTGTCGGCCGAGGTCGCCGTGATCCCGCGGGCCCACGGCAGCGCGCTGTTCGAGCGTGGCGAGACCCAGATCATGGGTGTCACCACGCTGGACATGATCAAGATGGCCCAGCAGATCGACTCGCTGGGGCCCGCGACCACCAAGCGCTACATGCACCACTACAACTTCCCGCCGTACTCGACCGGTGAGACCGGCCGCGTCGGCTCGCCCAAGCGTCGCGAGATCGGCCACGGCGCGCTGGCCGAGCGGGCCCTGGTTCCGGTGCTGCCCAGCGTGGAGGAGTTCCCCTACGCCATCCGGCAGGTGTCCGAGGCGCTGGGCTCCAACGGCTCCACCTCGATGGGCTCGGTGTGTGCCTCGACGCTGTCGCTGCTCAACGCCGGTGTGCCGCT
Source organism: Mycobacterium sp. NS-7484 (assembly GCF_001953975.1). Taxonomy (GTDB): domain Bacteria; phylum Actinomycetota; class Actinomycetes; order Mycobacteriales; family Mycobacteriaceae; genus Mycobacterium. Next base: position 16,347 of record NZ_MBEJ01000068.1, on the reverse strand, counting down.
CAAGGCCCCGGTTGCGGGTATCGCCATGGGCCTGGTCTCGGACACTGTCGACGGCGAGACCCGTTATGTCGCGCTGACCGACATCCTCGGCGCCGAGGACGCCTTCGGCGACATGGACTTCAAGGTCGCCGGTACCAAGGACTTCGTCACCGCGCTGCAGCTGGACACCAAGCTCGACGGCATCCCGTCCAAGGTGCTGGCCGGTGCGCTGAGCCAGGCCAAGGACGCGCGGCTGACCATCCTCGAGGTGATGGCCGAGGCCATCGACGCGCCTGACGAGATGAGCCCGTTCGCACCGCGGATCACCACGATCAAGGTTCCGGTCGACAAGATCGGCGAGGTCATCGGGCCCAAGGGCAAGATGATCAACTCGATCACCGAGGAAACCGGCGCCCAGATCTCGATCGAGGACGACGGCACGGTGTTCGTGGGTGCGGCCGACGGGCTGTCGGCGCAGGCCGCGATCGACAAGATCAACGCCATCGCCAACCCGCAGCTGCCCAAGATCGGCGAGCGCTTCCTCGGCACGGTCGTCAAGACCACCGACTTCGGTGCGTTCGTGTCGCTGCTGCCGGGTCGTGACGGGCTGGTCCACATCAGCAAGCTGGGCCGCGGCAAGCGCATCGCCAAGGTCGAGGACGTGGTGAAGGTCGGCGACAAGCTGCGCGTGGAGATCGCCGATATCGACAACCGCGGCAAGATCTCGCTGGTGCTCGTCGACGAGGAGGGTGCGGACAAGCCTGAGGCAGCTGCCGACGGCGCGTCGGCGCCGGCCGAAGCGGCCCCCGCCGAGTCCTGATCCGCCCAGCTCGACCCAAGGCGTCTGCACTGAACACCACACACGTCCGCCGGACAGATCTGCCCGGCGGGCTCCGGGTGGTCACTGAGCACGTCCCGTCGGTGCGTTCGGCATCCGTCGGGGTCTGGGTAGGTGTCGGCTCCCGCGACGAAGGACGAAGCGTCGCGGGTGCCGCCCACTTCCTGGAGCACCTGCTGTTCAAGGCCACTCCGACGCGTAGCGCGGTCGACATCGCGCAGGCCGTCGATGCCGTCGGCGGTGAACTGAACGCGTTCACCACGCGCGAGCACACCTGCTACTACGCACATGTGCTCGACACCGACCTGGAACTCGCGGTCGATCTGGTGTCCGACGTCGTGCTCCGGGGTCGTTGTGCCACTGAGGACGTCGAGGTGGAGCGCGACGTCGTGCTCGAAGAGATCGCCATGCGCGACGACGATCCTGAGGACAGTCTCGGTGATGTCTTCCTGTCGGCGATGTTCGGCGATCACCCGGTGGGACGCCCGGTGATCGGGAGCGTCGAGTCGATCGAGACGATGACGCGTGCGCAGCTGCACTCGTTCCACGTCCGTCGTTACACGCCCGAGCGGATGATCGTCGCGGTGGCCGGCAACATCGACCACGACGTGGTGGTGTCGTTGGTCCGAGAGCATTTCGGTCCACGGTTGGAAGCCGGACGTACCGCGGTGGCCCCGCGCAAGGGCTCGGGGCGGGTCGGTGGCAAGCCGTCGTTGCTCGTGGTCGACCGCGACGGGGAGCAGTCCCACGTGTCGCTGGGGGTTCGCACCCCGGGCCGGCACTGGGAACACCGGTGGGCGCTGTCGGTGCTGAACACCGCGCTCGGTGGTGGGTTGAGTTCCCGTCTGTTTCAACAGATTCGGGAATCCCGCGGCTTGGCTTACTCGGTGTATTCGACGGTGGACACCTTCGCCGACAGTGGGGCTCTGTCGGTGTATGCCGGTTGCCAGCCCGACCGGTTCGACGAAGTGGTCCGGGTGACCACGGACGTGCTGGAAGGTGTTGCCCGCGACGGCATCACCGCCGACGAGTGCCGGATCGCCAAGGGCTCGTTGCGGGGTGGTCTGGTACTCGGCCTGGAAGACTCCGGCTCACGTATGCATCGGATCGGGCGCAGCGAGCTCAACTACGGTGAACACCGGACGATTGATCACACGCTGGCCCAGATCGACGCCGTCACCCTCGAAGAGGTCAACGCCGTGGCGCACCAGTTGCTGACCCGCGACTACGGGGCCGCGGTGCTTGGTCCGTATCGCTCGAAAAAGAAACTGCCGCAACGGCTTCAGTCCATCGCAGGTTGACGCGTTAGGGTAGCCCGGTGATGGAACTCTCGCGGCGCAACGTTCTCATCGGTTCGCTCGTGGCGGCAGCCGCCGTCGGGGCCGGGATGGGCGGGGCCGTACCGGCGCTCGCAGCTCCGGTCGACGACCAGATCGCCGAACTGGAACGCCGCCACAACCTGTTGGTCGGGTTGTATGCAGAAAACCTCGATACCGGCCGGCGGGTGACCCATCGGCCCGACGACATGTTCGCGATGTGCTCGACCTTCAAGGCCTACGCCGTGGCCAGGGTGTTGCAGCTGGTGGAGCATGGACAGCTGTCGTTGGATCACCGGGTTTTCGTCGACCCGCAGGCGATCGTGTCCAATTCACCGGTCACCGAGACTCACGCCGGCGCCGAGATGACGATGGGCGAGCTGTGCCAGGCTGCGCTGCAGCGCAGCGACAACACGGCAGCCAACCTGTTGCTGAAAGCCATTGGCGGTCCGGCCGCGGTCACCGAGTTCGCCCGCAGCGTCGGCGACCAACGCACCCGTCTGGACCGCTGGGAGGTCGAACTGAACTCGGCGATACCCGGTGATCCCAGGGATACGAGCACGCCCGCGGCGTTGGCGGTCGGATACCGCGCAATCCTGACCGGCGATGCGCTGAGCCCGCGGCAACGCCGCCAGTTGGAGGACTGGATGCGCGCCAACCAGACATCGAGCATGCGTGCCGGCCTACCCGAGGGGTGGACCACCGCCGACAAGACCGGCAGTGGCGACTACGGCAGTACCAATGACGCCGGTATCGCCTACGGGCCCGACGGGCAGCGCATTCTGCTGGTGATGCTGACGCGGTCGCAGGCCGACGACCCGAAGGCCGAGAACCAGCGAGCGGTCATCGGCGAGCTGACGGCTCTGGTTCTACCGTCGGTTCTTTGAGTTTCGACGGCTAAATCACCGGCAGCGAATTGTCGCGCTGCAGCACGAAGAAATACGGCCGGCGGGAGCCACGCAGGTCCATCGCCCCGATCACCGCGTCCTCGGACAGCTTACGGAACACGTCGTGGATCGGCAGCTGGTCGTAGATCATCGTGGCGGTGTCGACGCCGCGGTAGCGGGTGGTGCGCAACCGTGCCTTGGCTGAACGGGTCTGCAACACCGGTCGCAGGGCGGTGATCGGCCCGGACATCGGCTGCTTCTTGAGGAAGGGCAGTTTGATGGCCACGCCGAGGCCGCCGAAGGCCGGCAGCGGGTTGAGCGGCCACAGCGCGGTTTTGTCGCTGGTCGGGAACAACAGCGGATGCACCGTTTCGGCGTCGACGAACTGCTTACCCCACCAGCCGCTCGCGGCGAGCATGCCGTCCATGGGATGGCGCGTGGGCAGTTCCGCGCCATGCCACGTACCGATCATGAAGTCGGGTTCGACCGCATCGGCGGCGTCGAAGGCGCCCAGCGCCTCATCCGTGGTGATCGGAACGGTGGCAAACAACTCCTGCAGCATGGCGCCCACGATACTTGACACCTGTCAACAAGGGTCGAAGTGGCTACCAGAGCAATGTCGCCGGATCGGTGAACGGCAGGTCGAGATCGGTGGCGACCTGCTCCGACAGCAACGCCCCCTCGTGCGTGGACAGTCCCTTGGCCAGTGCGGGGTCGGCAGCGCAGGCGGCCTGCCAGCCCCTGTCTGCAAGTGTGAGCACGTAGGGCATGGTGGCGTTGGTCAGGGCGTAGGTGGACGTCCGTGGCACGGCGCCCGGCATGTTGGCCACGCAGTAGAAGACGGTGCCGTGGACGGGGAACGTCGGATCGTCATGTGTGGTGGGACGTGAGTCCTCGAAGCAGCCGCCCTGATCGATGGCGATGTCAACCAACACTGCGCCCGGCTTCATATGCGCGACAGTGGAATTGGCGATGAGCTTGGGGGCCTTGGCGCCGGGCACCAACACTGCGCCGATCACCAGATCGGCGCCCTTGACCGCGTCCTCGAGATCGAGCGTCGAGGAGTAGCGGGTCTCGATGCTGCCGCCCGATTCGTTGTCGATCCGGCGCAGCGTGTTGATGTTGACGTCAAACACGTTGACGTGGGCGCCCATGCCCTTGGCGATGCGAGCGGCGTTGTAGCCGGCCACGCCGCCGCCGATGACGACGACCTCGGCCGGGGCCACGCCGGGCACCCCGCCCATCAGCACGCCACGACCGCCGTGGCTGCGCATCAGGTGGTAGGCACCCACCTGGGCGGACAATCGGCCGGCGACCTCGCTCATCGGGGCCAGGAGCGGCAACGCGCCGTCTGTGGTCTGCACCGTCTCGTAGGCGATCGAGGTGGTGCCCGAGGCCAGCAGGGCATCGGTGCAGTCCTTCGACGCGGCCAGGTGCAGATACGTGAACAGGGTCTGGCCACGGCGCATCCGCGAGTATTCGGCCGCGATGGGCTCCTTGACCTTGAGCAGCAACTCCGCTTCCGCCCACACCTGTTCGGCCGTGGCGACAATCTCGGCACCCGCGGCTTTGTAGTCGCTGTCGCTGATTGCCGAGCCGTCTCCGGCGCCGGCCTGGATGAGGACATCGTGACCGCGTCGGGTCAGCTCCGCCGCCCCTGCCGGTGTGATCGCCACGCGGTATTCGTTGTTCTTGATCTCGGCCGGGATGCCGATGAGCATGATCGCTCCTTAGAATCGATGTGCACTCAAATTGTGAAGAAACTTCGGGCTTTGAACAATATGTGTGTCAATAATTCGATACAGTCCATCTATGGCAGAGGAATCGTCGGTTTCAGCGGGTGGGGCTCGGCGTGCGTCGAAGGATGTTCGGCCCGATCTCGACGAGGTGGACCGGCGCATCCTGTTGGCTCTGCACGGCGATGCCCGCATGTCCAACAGTGCGTTGGCCGATGCGGTCGGTATCGCCGCGTCGACGTGCCACGGTCGGGTACGCCGGCTTCAGGAGATCGGGGTGATCCGCGGGTTCTACACCGATATCGATCCCGCGGCTGTCGGGTTGAGCCTGCAGGCGATGATCTCGGTACGCCTGCAATCGAATGCGCGCGGCAAGATCCGTAGCTTCATCGCGCACATCCGCACGCTGCCTCAGGTGATGGATGTCTACTTCCTGGCCGGCGGCGACGACTTCATCCTGCATGTCGCTGCGCGGGACACCGAGGATCTGAGGGCGTTCGTGGTGGAGAACCTCAACGCCGACACCGATGTTGCCGGTACCCAGACCTCGCTGATCTTCGAGCATCTGCGCGGAGCGTCACCGCTGTAACGCTCACTGCGCCCGCAGGATCAATCCGTTGCCGTCTGCGCCGGTCAGCCTCAGCTCGTCGGCGTCGATCGCGGTCTGCACCGTCCCCTTGAGAACCCGCAACACCGCTTGCTCAACCTCGTCGACGTCCGGGGGACAGGCCTTCCTGGTGACGCCGAGCGGGCCGAATTCGATCACCGCAGGCGATCCGGAAACCGTTGCGTGCCCGGTGATCTGGTTGCACCCGGTCGAACCGCTCACCGCGCCGTCGGCGGCGATGGTCAAGGTGGGCTTGGACTGCTCGAGCGCGACCGAAGTGCTGACCGCCTGTGCGGACACCAAGCTGACGACCCGCCAGGTGGTGCCGGTCAGGGAGCGGTCGGGGTCGACCACCTTCTTATCGCGCAACGTGACCTTCGCGGCGTCGGTCTGCAACGTCAGGTCGTCACCGGAATGCGTCCACGTCGGCCGCGCCTCGAAGAACTTCGACACCCAGGCGTCGGAGTCGCCGACCGGCGGTGGGCAGGCCATCATGGTCATCGCCAACTGGGTGGTGATCCGGCCGTCGGAGAGGTCGGCGGTGCCCGAGCCGTGGTTGCATCCGGCGAAGGTGCTGATCTGATTGCCGTCGAATCCGACCGTCAACGGGCCACCGCCGGGGATCTGTTCGCCCTCGACCTGCACCGACACAAAGGTGTGGCCGTTGAGGTCGGCATGGTTGTCAGCGGCTCCGTTCGAACAACCCGCAACAACCAGCACGGTGAGGGCAATCAGCCACAGGCGCATACGCCCACGGTAAGGGAAACGGGACCGGCTTCGAGGCATTCGCGGTATGCGACTCGGTGGTCAGAATTGTGGACACCGGTTGTCACAGCGTGGCCACGACGTCGAACTCGTATCCATCCGCCACCGCAATGTGCACATCCTGGTGCATCAACCCATCGCGGGCATGTACGAAGCCGCGCGGACCGTCATAGCTCACCGAACCCCGGTGCAGCGCCATCTCGTCGACGTCTGTCGAGGCTGCTGCCGTCGCCAGGGCGCCAAGGGTGGCCACACCCTCGTAGCACGACTCGGCGGCATTGTTCAGTGGCGGCGCACTCGGTCCGAACCTGTGGACGTAGTCCGACATGAAATCCTGGGCGCTCGCCGACACCAGGGATTGGAAGTAGCTCGCGGCAACATACAGGTTCTCGGTGGCCTCGCTGCCGCTGGCCAGCAGCATGTTCTCCTCCATCAGCGGGCTGAACCGCAGGATCCGGTGATGCAGGCCCTGTCTGCTGAAGGCCCGGTTGAACGCGACCGCATCCCTGCCGACCAGCAGCATGATGATGCCCTCGGCGCCGCTGCGCTCGATGCGGGGTAGGGCGCGCGAGTAGTCGGTGGTGCCGTAGTTGACGAATATCTCGTCGACGATTTCCAGATCGAGATCGTGGCAATACTGCCGGATCACGGGCACGGTGCGCCGCGGCCACACATAGTTCGCGCCCACCACCGCCCAGCGTTGGGTCCCGGTGTTCTCCTGCAGCCACCGCAGTGCCGGGGCGATCTGTAACGCCGGGGTCTCGCCGGAACAGATGACGCCCGGGCGGGACTCTCCACCTTCGTAGAGCGAGGTGTACACGTACGGAATCCGGTGAGTGAGGATCGGTGCGAGTTGCTCGCGCACCGTCGAGATGTGCCAGCCGGTTACTGCGTGGATCCGGTCGCGGGCCAGCAGCTGGGTGATCTCCTCCTGCAACGCAGGTCCGGGCAAACTGGCGTCGATTACCTCAATCTGTACTTCGCGGGCGAGGATGCCACCGTTGTCGTTGAGTGTCGCGGCGGCGAGCTTTGCCACGGCTTCGCAAGAGGGTCCGTAAATCCCGCCCGGACCACGCAGTGGAATGACAAGCCCGATGCGGTAATCGCGCGACATCGTCATGCCTCCTTGCGCCCGGCATGCGGGCACGGCAGCGTAATATTCATTTGAAAGTATTGCGTTCGGAACGAAGTCCAGCAAGGGGAGTCGCAAATGCCGACCGATCGCGACGATGTCGTCGAGCTGCTGGACTCCCTGGCCGTCGACCGCGCCGCCGCCGTGATGCGTTCTGCGGTACGCGCCGGACTTGCCGGCTCGTCACTGACACTCGATCAGTGGCGGGTGATCGATCACCTGGCGACGGTGCAGGAGGCCACCATGAGTTCGGTTTCGGCCTTCACGCTGATCCCCGGGCCCAGCCTGACGCGCACGGTGGATCGACTGGTCGACGCCGCGCTGGTCTATCGCACGCTGGATTCCTATGACCGCCGACGCATGATGGTCCGGCTCAGCGAGCGGGGAATCGACCGACACCGCGAATTGGCTCCGTCGGTGTCGGCTGCTCTTGCGCAGGTGTATGCACCGCTGACGCCATCCGAAATGGAAGAACTGGCAACCCTTTTGGGCAAGCTCGCCGATCAGTAGCGCCGACGGGGTGCGCGGCGTAGATCAGGCCTCGGCGCGCACGGACCGAGATTGTGCGGTGGCGGCCGGCCGTGCTGCGGGGCGGAAGATCAGCCACAGCGCCGCCACTACGCAACAACCGACAACGGCCGCGACCATCGCTGCGGAACCAGAGTCCGACCACAGCCCCGCCAGCGCCACCCCCGCGGGGACGGCTGCGGTAAGAACGCCTTCGGTGACCGCCAGTGCTCCGGTGAACCGGGTGAACTCGGTCCTGCCCAGGCCGAGGACCACGAAGAACAGCAGCCACAGCGCCGCCCACGCCAGCCAGATCACGACGAAGACCCGACCCCCGGTACTCCAGGTGTGGGCGGCGTATCCCACTGCGGCCACCGCGACGAACAGAGAAAACCACCCCAAGCCCTCGGCCGGCCAGCCGGTGACACCGTTGACGCCCACCCACAAGTAGGTGAATCCGAACAGGTAGAGGCCGGAGGCGCCGGCAATGGTCGCGGCATCTCCGTCTGCGGTCACCAGGATGATGGTCGGGAACACCACTTGCATGGCACCGACGAAGAGGTTCAGTGGTGCGGCCGAGGACGGTGTGATGCGCCCGAGAAGCATGATGCCGTTGACGATCAGCACGGCACCGACGTAGAACAAACCGACATTGCTCATCAGTGGTCGCTTTCTGTGGCACGGGCTTTCGGTTGCAGACGGTTGCGGCGCCGGACCGGGTAGAGCCCGGCGCCGCAACCGGCGGTTCACCTGGGCAGGATGTCCTTGTCGAAGATGTCGAGCGGAACCTTCAGTGTCACCGCCGCGTTCGGGATGTCGACGATGCCACCGACGTGCATCTCGCAGGGCGCCACGCTGATGATCGTGTAGGCCTGCTCGGGCGTGTAGCCGAACTTGCCCAGATAATCGATCGCCTGCTCGACGGCATCGACCGCGGCCATCGTGGCGTCGATGTACTTCTGCTCTTTGCCACGGGCCGACAGGCCGGTGAACGACAGGTACCGAGTGCCGAGATTCGGGTCGACAGGTGACGGTCGCAGCATCGGTGTGCGCACGCCGTACTTCGCCATGCCGTCCTTGATGAGGTTGAACCGGAACCAGCCGACGCCGTCCATTTCGATGGCGTTCCAAGTGATTTCGCCGTCGCCCTCGGAAAAGTGGAAGTCACCGGTGGAGAACAGTGCACCTTCGACGAACACCGGGAAGTACACCCGCGAACCGCGCGAGAGATTCTTGATGTCGAGGTTGCCGCCATTCTCCCGCGGGGGCACGGTGCGGGCCGCGGTCGCCGCGACGCGCTCCCACTCCTCGCCCTCCAGGGTGCGCAACACCGCGGTCGACATGGCGTCCGCCCGCGGCGCGGCGAGTCCCTCGGCGATCAGCGGGTCCTCCCGCTCGTTCCAGATCGAGAGCAGTTCGTGCGAAGGTGCGACACCGATGACCCCCGGGTGGCTGATCGCGGGGATCTCGACGCCGGGGATCTGGCGGCTGGTGGCGAACAATCCGTGCAGATCCCACACGGTCTTGAACCCGTTCGGGAACCAACTGGCCAGGGGTCCGCCCATACCGGGCAGGATGTTGGAGTAGCCGATACCGGACAACGGCAGCACGTCGAGTACGTCGACGACCAGCAGGTCACCGGGTTGTGCACCGTCGACGTAGATGGGCCCGGCCATCGGATGCGTACGGGTCAGGTCGAAGTCGCGGATGTCCTGGTCGTCGTCGACATCATGCAATTGGTAGTCGTCGTATCCGCCTGCCTCGAGGATGACCTCGTCACCGGGGCCCAGATGGTGCAGCGGCGGGATGTCGGGATGCCAGCGGTTGTGGCCAAGTTCTTTCTGATCGGCGAGCGGGACTCCGACTTCGCAGCCGAACCGCGGAACCCCAAGGTCGCGGTTGGGGAAACGGGATACACCCGAGCGGGTGAAGTCCACGTCGGCGGCGCCCGCGCGGGCGAGTGACACGTCGCTTGACATCGGTTGACCTCCAAAGAAGCGGGACGAGTGGTGCAGCTCACAATTTACTTCCAAAATAAACTAAGTCAAGTGGAAGTAAATCGTGGCGCGAGCTCGTCGCGACGCGAGACCAGTGCCGATTTCCCTCGGTTGTCGGGCGGTAGGCTCCCAGCCATGCGAGTTGGCGTTCTCGGGGCTAAGGGCAAAGTCGGCGCGACCATGGTGCACGCGGTCGAATCCGCGGAGGATCTGACATTTTCGACCGGTGTCGACGCGGGCGATCCGCTGTCTCAGCTCACCGACACCAAGACCGACGTGGTCATCGACTTCACTCATCCCGACGTGGTGATGGACAACTTGAAGTTCCTCATCGACAACGGCATTCACGCCGTGGTCGGGACCACCGGCTTCACCTGGGAGCGCATCGAGCAGGTCGAGACCTGGCTCAAGGACAAGCCCGAGTCCGCGGTGCTGATCGCGCCGAACTTCGCCATCGGTGCGGTGCTGTCCATGCACTTTGCCCAGCAGGCGGCGCGGTATTTCGAGTCCGTCGAGATCATCGAGCTGCATCACCCGCACAAGGCCGACGCGCCGTCGGGCACGGCCGCACGTACCGCCAAGCTGATCGCCGAGGCGCGAAAAGGCATGCCGCCCAACCCGGATGCCACCAGCACCGGCCTGGACGGGGCCCGCGGTGCCGATGTGGACGGCGTGCCGGTGCACTCGGTGCGACTGGCCGGGTTGGTGGCGCATCAGGAGGTGCTGTTCGGGACGCAGGGGGAGACCTTGACGATCCGTCACGACAGTCTCGACCGGTCCTCGTTTGTGCCCGGGGTGCTGCTGGCGGTCCGCAAGATCGGTGAGCGGCCCGGCTTGACCATCGGCATTGAACCGTTGCTCGATCTGTCGTGAACGACGGCGCGCGGTCGCTGCGCATCCAACTGGTGATCGGCTTCATGTGCCTGGCCTTGATCGCCTATTTCGTGATGCTCGGGCGCGCCGCGTTCGTCTTCATCACCTCCGGTGAGCCCGCCGCGATCGGCCTGGGCTTGGCGCTGCTGGTGTTCCCGCTGATCGGTATCTGGGTATTGGTCACCACCCTGCGTGCCGGGTTGGCCCACCAGCGGTTGGCTCGTCTCGCGCGCGAACAAGGCATGGAACTTGACGTCAGTGATCTGCCGACACGGCCCTCGGGGCGCATCGAGCGGGACGCCGCCGATGAGCTGTTCGCCACCGTCAAAGCCGAACTGGAGGCCGATCCGGACAACTGGATTCGCTGGTACCGCCTGGCCCGCGCCTATGACTTCGCCGGTGATCGCGGCCGCGCCCGGGAGACCATGCGTACGGCGGTGCGGATGCAGGAACAACGCTCGGCATGACGAAGACGTTGCTGGTGGTGCATCACACGCCCTCGCCGGCGACGCGGGAGCTGCTGGAGGCGGTGCTTGCCGGGACCCGGGATCCGGACATCTCCGGCGTGGCAATCGAAACCAGGCCCGCGCTGGCTGCGACGCTGCCGGACATGTTGAGTGCCGACGGCTATCTGTTCGGCACCACCGCCAATTTCGGTTACATGAGCGGCGCGTTGAAACACTTTTTCGACACGGTGTATTACACGAGCCTGGACCATGTGGCCGGGCGGCCGTACGGTCTGTGGGTACACGGCAACAATGACACGGCCGGTGCGGTAAACGCTGTCGAGAGGATCGTCACGGGCTTGGCGTTGACCAAAGCGGCTGACGTACTTGAAGTTACCGGTGCGGTCGATGCCGGTGTCCGGGAACGCGGCTACGAGCTCGGTGGCACCCTGGCCGCAATGCTCATGGAGTGATGGAGGGAAACGATGCCGGGTATCGCCGAACTGGCTCTTGGTGCCGCCCCGATAGCGGGCGGCGCCATGCTCGGAGTGATCGCCGGCAATCTCAAGCCGCCGGACATCCGTGGGATGATCGCCAAGGATCTCGACCTGCTGGACCGGTTGCCGGCCGAGGACGTCGAACGCAAGGCGCGGCTCAAGGCCAGCATCGACGAACGTATCGACGGCTTGATCGACGCGAGTGACCGCGGCCGAGAAATCCGCGAAGCCGCAATGTCCTACCGCGGGAATTGGCGAGACATCGTCGTTTTCGTCTGCGCGGTCCTGTTCACGATCGTCTGGTGGAACGTCAGCCACAGCCGGACCAACTGGCTGGTCATGTTCGTCGCGATGATCATCGTGTCCGTGGCAGCCGGCATCTATGCGGGCCGGGGTGTGGCCCGGGCGATCCGCACGTTCCTGCACCGCAACGACAAGTCATAGGGCGCAGCCGGATCCGTCGACCCCGCCAGGGGCCGACGCTCAACCCAGGTGGGCGCCGAAGAAGCTCTCCATTGCCGCCCAGTGCCGTTTGGCGGCTGCCTCGTCGTAGGGCGCATTGTCCGGAACCGCGAAACCATGTGCCGCGTCATATGTTTCGATGGTGTGCTCGACGCCGGCCTCGCTCAAGGCTGCATCGAGGGTCTTGGCCTGCTCGGCGGTGAACGACGCGTCGCCTTTGGCGCCGCCCACGTAGACCGCCGCCGTCATCTTGTCGGCCAACAGGTGTGGGCTGCCCGGATCGTCGGAGGCCAGCCCGCCGCCATGGAAGGACATTGCGGCGGCGACCCGGTCGGGCACGCGCCCGGCGACCACCAGTGACGTGCGCCCGCCCATGCAGTAGCCGGTGGTGCCGAACTTCTCGCCCTTGACCTCCGGCCGGGACTGCAGGTAGTCGAAGAACGCTGTGGCGTCATCCGCCATGATCTCCGGGGTCACCTTCTTGATCATGGCGAACAGACGTTGACGCTCGGAGGGGTTACCGAACACCGTCGCCATCTCGAACGGAGCCCAGTCGGCATCGCGGTAGTACATGTCGGGAACCAGCACCGCGTAGCCGTAGCCGGCCAGCTGCGCGGCCATCTCGTCGAACGTGGCACGGGCTCCGCCGGCATCGGGATACATGACGATGCCCGGCCATGGTCCCGTGCCTTCGGGGGTGGCCAGGGTGACGGTGCAGGTTCCGGCGGGCGTGGTGATGGTGTCCTTTGTGGTCGGCATGGCTACCGTTCTACTCCCTGCGCCGGCACGTAAGCTGAGGGCGTGCCGATCCAGACTCCGTACGAGGACCTGCTGCGGAAGGTGACCGAGCAGGGCGTACCCAAATCCGATCGCACCGGCACCGGCACCCGCAGCTTGTTCGGGCATCAGATGCGTTACGACCTGGCCGCCGGTTTTCCGTTGATCACCACCAAGAAGGTGCACACCAAGTCGGTGATCTACGAGTTGCTGTGGTTTTTGCGCGGTGATTCCAACGTGCGTTGGCTGCAAGAGCACGGTGTCACGATCTGGGACGAATGGGCAAGTGAGACAGGCGATCTCGGTCCCGTGTACGGCGTGCAGTGGCGGTCGTGGCCGACGCCCTCTGGTGAGCACATCGACCAGATCTCGGCGGCCTTGGAGCTGCTCAAGAACGACCCCGATTCGCGGCGCAACATCGTCTCGGCGTGGAACGTCGGTGAGATCCCGCAGATGGCCCTGCCGCCGTGCCACGCGTTCTTCCAGTTCTATGTGGCGGACGGCAAGTTGTCCTGCCAGCTGTATCAGCGCAGCGCCGACCTGTTCCTCGGCGTGCCGTTCAACATCGCCAGTTACGCGTTGCTGACCCACATGATGGCCGCGCAAGCCGGCCTGGGTGTCGGGGAGTTCGTCTGGACCGGCGGTGACTGCCACATCTACGACAACCACGTCGAGCAGGTGGCCCTGCAGCTCAGCCGCGACCCCAGGCCCTATCCGGAACTTGTTCTGGCGCATCGTGATTCGATCTTCGATTACACCTACGAGGACATCGCGATCGTCAATTACGATCCGCACCCGGCGATCAAGGCGCCCGTCGCGGTATGACCGATGATCTTCGACAACTGGCGATGATCTGGGCCCAGTCGACCTCGGGCGTCATCGGTCGGGACAACGACATCCCCTGGCACTTGCCCGAGGACCAGGCCCGGTTCAAACAGCTCACCCTCGGGCAGACGGTGGTGATGGGGCGGCTGACGTGGGAATCGCTGCCGGCCAAGGTCCGTCCGTTGCCCGGGCGGCGCAACGTCGTCATCACCCGCAATCCGGGATACGTCGCCGACGGGGCCGAGGTCCTGGCCGGACTCGACGATGTCTTCCGCGGTTGGGTGATCGGCGGCGCGCAGATCTATGCCCAGGCACTTCCGTTCGCGGTCCGCTGCGAGGTGACCGAGATCGACATCGACCTGCCACCGGCGGAGGGGGATGCCCTGGCTCCCGCGCTGGACGCGTCGTGGACCAAAACCACGGGTGAGTGGTTGACCAGCGCCTCGGGGCTGCGATACCGGTTCTGCAGTTACGTGCGCACGCGGTAGCCGGCCAGCCGACGGACCTCACCGTCGGGATCGTCGGTGGCCAGCGCCGTAATCTGCTGCCGCAGTGCGCTCACCTCGTCAGGGTCGACGTCGCCAGGTCCCATCGGGCCGATGAGATCGCTGATGACGGCGACCGCGTGGCGCCGGATCACCGGTTCGACGTGGTCCAGCCCGGGCCGCACGCCCGCGAGATCGGCGACGGTGAGCGTGCAGTAGCCACGCCCCGGCTTGAGGCCATCGGCCACCAGACCCGCGATCGATCCGTCGGCCAAACCCGCGGCCAGCAGCTCATAATGCAGCGGGGCAGAACCGCGGCCGTGATCGCGAAACGAGGTGTAGGACGCCGTCACCGCCGCTGCCCGGCTAGCCGGAGGCAAATCTGAGCGGGCCAGTACCTGCCGGCCCGCGCCGAGCCGGCCGAGGGCCGCAGCCGCCCAGTCGTGGCCATTGCCTTTCAGCGGCACGGCCGCCCAGAGGGCCTCGAGGACGTCGGGGGCCGGCAGGTTCAGGTCGGCCAGGAGCTTGGCGCCTCTCCACGCGGTGTCGCGTCGGGCCAGCGCGGCGATCCCCACCGACACGGCGGCATCACCCGACGCGATCAGCAGCTCGGCGGCACGTTCGGCTCCCAACTCCGACGGTGGCCCGGGGATGAGGCCCGCCGCCACGGCCAGCGCCTCAATGCGCCGGGGGACCGGCATGGCCAGAACGGCCCGCTCGGCCTCGGCAGCGGCGGCATATTCGGGAAAGTGGCGCCGCAACTCCTCTGGGGTGACCGAACGAACCAGGAGGTCGCCGGCTTCGTCGTCGAGATAGACCACCGCACTCTCGGGCAGGGTGCCCTCGGCGACGAGGGCGCGGCGGGTTCCGGCGGCGACGGTCAGCATCGCCTGGGCGAAGCGATCCCACTCCTGCTCCCACTGGGCGCGGGGAAGTCCCGTCATCGCAGCGCAGAGTCGATCCCCCCACGATGGGTCGGTTTTGTCCCACTCGTCGTCCTCGTACTGCCAATCGGGCGGACTGAACCGGCAATCGGGATCGTCGACCGATTCCTCGGTGGCCAGTGCGAGATTCGGCAGGTAGATCACCCCGGTGGTCTCGGCGTAGAACTCGCTGAATGCCACCGCATACGGCGTCTCGGAGGGGGCTGACGCGATCAGCGTGCGCACCGCATCGGCAGCGGCCAAGGTCAAATCCGTCTCGAACGCATCCCAGTCGAACGCCACGCGAACCAGTATCCAATCCGCGCTACTTGTCGGGCATGTAGGGAACGATGGCACGGTGGCCACCATCACTGCGGCACAAGCTCGCCGCATCGCCGTCGCCGCGCAGGGTTTCCGTCAAGCCAAACCTCGCGGGCCGGTCAGCCGCGCCCACCTGCGCACGCTGATCTCCCGTATCCAGGTGCTGCAACTGGATTCGGTGTCCGTGGCGGTGCGGGCACACTACGCGCCGGTGTTCAGCCGGCTGGGGCCGTATGACCGCGAGATAGTCGACCGCGCGGCATGGTCGCACAGTGCCCGTTCGCCACGGCTTCTGGTGGAGTACTGGGCGCATGAGGCCGCGCTGATGGCGGTCGAGGACTGGCCGCTGCTGCGGTGGCGGATGCGCGAATACACCCATGGCCGGTGGGGCAGGGAGATCGTGCGCAAGAACCCCAAGCTCGCTGAGGACATCGTGGCGGCAGTGGCCGAGCTCGGGCCCGCCACCGCGGGGCAGATCGAGGCACATCTGGAAGCCGAGCCGCGCGGTCGCAAGGGGCCGTGGTGGGATCGCAGCGAGACCAAATGGGTGGCCGAGGCGTTGTGGTCATCGGGAGTTCTGACCACCGCGACCCGTGTCGGGTTCGCAAGGCATTACGACCTCACCGAGCGGGTCCTGCCGCCGGAGGTGCTCGACCGGCAGGTCGACGACGAGGAGGCGGTTCGCGAGTTGGCCCTACGTGCGGCCACCGCGTTGGGAATCGGCACCGAGGCCGATATCCGCGACTATTTCCGGATGTCGGCCCGGCAGGTCAAGCCGGCAATCGCGAAGCTGGTCGCCGATGGGGAACTCGAGCCGGTGGAGGTCGAAGGGTGGGCCACGCCGGCCTATCTGCGCGCGGGCCAGAACCTGCCGCGTGATGACCGCGGGACTGCCCTGCTGTGCCCGTTCGACCCGCTGATCTTCTTCCGGCCCCGGGTGGAACGGCTGTTCAACTTCCACTACCGCATCGAGA
>NZ_MBEJ01000067.1 GCF_001953975.1 Mycobacterium sp. NS-7484 | reverse complement strand
TGGCACCGGTCGAGCCGACCGAGAAGTCGATCAGCCCCACCGGCGGCAACCTGTTCACCCCCGGCGTCAAGGCACCGCCGGCGCCGACCGCCCTGCCCGGCGACAACTAGGCCTCGAACTAGAGGAATCGGTCATTCGCCCATGGCCGGGATACACATCGCGCCCGGGCGCGCGCTACTGGCACTCATCATGCTCAGCGTCCTGCTGGTCTCAGACCTGCGGGCCACCCCTGCCCTGAACGATGAGGCGCGCGGACACATCACCGGCCCGTATGCCCAATTACTGGCTGCCTCAACAGATCTCGGCCCCTCAAGTGACCGCTCAGCACAGGTGACCGTGACGCTGCACCGCACGTCACGACCAGCGGCGCTATACCGGTGGGCCGGCGAGCATGCGTTGTCGGTCCGGTGGCAGCCGGGCGCCGGGTGGGCGATAGCCGAAGGCCGATCCTCTGACCTGGCAACCGCTTTCGACGTCGATGTGCACGACTACCGGGGTCGGCGCGGACAGGAGTTCTATGCCTCACCGCAACAGCCGTCGGTGCCAGCGCCCCTGCGCGCAGAAATAGCCGGCATCGGCCGCATCCTCGGCTACACGCCCTACCGGATGTCCCTACCGGACCTACGGAATCTGCCGACCGACGTCCCCGATCAGGGGTTGGTGCCGAAGGCGCTACTCAACACCTACAACCTCGACGGATTGGCGGCACAGGGCTACACCGGCAAGAACACCACCATCGTGATCTTCGCATTCGACGGATTCGACCAGGCTGATCTCGACACCTTCGCCACTACCTTCGGGCTGCCCACGTTCACGCCCGTCCTGATCGGCGGACAACCGAGCACACCGCACGGTGAGACCACGATGGATCTGCAGGTTGCCCACGCCATCGCCCCGGACGCACGGAAAGTCGTGATCAACGCCCGGCCGACGGTACAGGGCGACGGCGCCTACGAGAAGATCGGCAAGATGTTGGAGGCCGCCGACCAACAGTTTCCCGGTGCGGTGTGGAGCTTCTCGATCGGTTGGGGCTGCGACAAGCTGATCACCGCAGCCGATCTCGCCCCGGTTCGCTCCGCCCTGCGCACCGCGCACACCCACGGCACCACGGCCTTCAACGCCAGCGGCGATCTGGCCGGTTTGGAATGCAGAGGTGGACAAGACTGGTCATCTGCTCCCAGCGAGGGCGACATCGGCCTGGATTCGGTTGCCTCCCTACCCGAGATCACCGACGTCGGCGGAACCACCCTGTCCACCGATGCCGAGGGCCGCTGGCTGGCCGAGCAGGCCTGGTTCGACGTCCCGCTCTCGCAGGGCACCGGCGGCGGGGTGTCGGCGCTCTTCGACCGACCCGAATGGCAACGCGGCGTGTCTGCTCCGGGAAGTCCTGAGGCCGGCAGCCAGAAACGACTCACCCCCGACATCGCCGCCGTCGCCGATCCGTTCACCGGCGTGAAAATCGTTCTCAACGGCCAAGTCCTGGTCGGTGGTGGCACATCACAAGCCGCACCGCTGTGGGCCGGTATCGCCGCGGTGATCAACCAGTACCTGACCGCCAACGGCGGCCGGGCGATGGGCGACCTCAATCCGATGCTGTACCGGATCGCCAGAGGAGCGCCCCTGCCGGCGTTCCGCGACGTCACCCTCGGCGGCAACGCCGTGGCCACCGCCGGGCCCGGGTACGACCTGGTGACCGGGTTGGGCACGCCCGACGTCGAGAATCTCGCCAAGAACCTGCTCATCCTGCAAAAGGCGAACCGATGACCGAACCAGGCAACGACATCGACGTGCCCACCACCGAATGCCGCGTGTGCAAGGTCGATGTCCCCGACGGCACGTACTGCGGATTGTGCGGTGTACCACTTGACCAGGAGGCGTCGGAAGGGCCGGAGTGGTTGCGGCTCAATGCATCCTGTGTAGCTCCCGACGAGCACCTGCTACGGCCGTCCATCGCCAGCTCACTGTTCCCCCACCTGCCGCAGCAGTCGCGCACCCCGTTTCGCGTGGCGATGCTGGTCCTGGTGGTAGCCCTGGTCGGTTGTGCGCTGCTGAAGCTGCCCGCCGCCCTGATCGCCGTCGCCGCGCTCGGGGTCCCGTTGCTGTTCTTGATCTACCTCTACGAGTCCGACGCCTTCCGCGACCTGCACCGCACCAACCTGGTGCTCACCATCGTGCTGGGCATTGCCCTGGGCATCGGGTGGGTGTTGTTCACCGGCCAGATAATGGCCAAGTCCTACGGTGTACCGCTCGGCGCCGGCGTGAGCGGATTCCGGATCATGCGCAACGGCTTGGGGATTCCCTTGGGCGGTGCGGTTTTGATGCTGGCGCCGGCGGTGGTGGTCCGCCTGTTGCGCCCGGCGAGCCGGGAATCATTGGACGGGTTCATGATCGGCGCTCTCGGTGCGACGACTTTCACCGCGGCAGCCACCCTGACCCGGCTGGCCCCCCAGCTCAGCACCGGTATGGTGGCGCGCAACCGGCCGATGTCCGGTCTGCTCGTCGAGGCCGGAATCCGTGGTATCGCAGTGCCATTGACCGCGGCGGCCATCGGCGGGCTGATCGGCGCGGCGCTGTGGTTCACCCGACCTGCCACCAAGGCCGACAAACACGTCGGATACGTGCGCCTGGTGATGTTCACCTGCGCGCTTGCGGTGCTGGCGATCTACGCCGCACTGGGCCTCGTCGACGTGGCACGCATCCCCCAGTGGATTCAATTGACCGTGCACATCGTGGTCGCATTGACGGCGATATTGGCGCTACGTGTCGGTCTGCACTTGGCCCTGTTGCACGAAGCACACGACGAGATCGCCTCGGACCGACCAATTTTCTGTCCGCGCTGCGGTCACATCGTGCCCGACATGGCGTTCTGTCCGCACTGTGGTGCGGCCACCCATGCGTCGTCACGCACGTCTCGCGCCGAACGCCGTAGACACCGTCCGGTACGCGATCCGGGGTCCGACGACAGGTGAGCACGTTTTTTCCCGGCTACGCGGTACCCGTCTCGACCGGCAGAATCCGCGCCATTCGCGGCACCTCGGTGCTGAAACTGCTGGCCGTCCTCGGCACCGCCATCGCCCTGGTGGCCGGTGTGCTGGCCTGGATCTCGAAAACCACCAGTGCGCCGCCTGCGCGGTATATGTGTCCGCCCGATTGCGGACATCCACCGATGGGACAAGCCGTCGCGATCAACCCGGTGTTCACCGCGCCCGACGGGAGCTTCTCGGTCTCGTACCCCGCGGCGGGGACGGCCTACAAGGTCACCACCGCCCGTACCGGCGTCACCGCCGAATTCACCGCCGGTGACGGCGGGATGATGCAGTTGATGAGCCGGCCCGCCGACGGCCGGACACCGAAGGACATCGCCAATTCCCTTATCGGCACGACGTTCCCGGACACCACCACCGCCTACGAGATTCCCAACGCGATGGTGGGCTACCGGCCAGGTTACGGCGTCGTCGCGGACTGCTGGCCGCAGAGCGCCACCAGCAGCTACGCCCGCATGCGCGTCATCGTGATGGTCGCGGTCAAGGACGACCTTGCGCTGATCGCCTCCGCCGTTGGTCCGTATCACGAATTCGGGCCGCAATCGGGCTCCGGCAAGCCGTCCGGGGCCAACCTCCAGCTCGCGCTCGACATGGGTAAGTACGTCAACAGTTTCCGTTGGCGTGGCGACCCTCACCGCTGACCACCGAAACCGCCAATTGACGTCCGCGGCGCGACCCCCCGGGTTAGAGTTTGCCAGCCGGTCGATTTCGACGGCTGCATGTGAACCACCCGCCGGGGGAAGTTAGGACAAAACATGAGGTCACGTCGATTTACTCGTCGCCTCGCAGTCGCTGCGGCCGCTGCCGCCATTGTCGGAATGACCACGCTCAGTGCTTGCGGCACCGGCGAGAAGGCACCCGAGACCACGACGCCGACCACGACGACAACGACCACGATGTCGACGTCCCCAGCGCCCGTGGCACCGACCGAGAAGAACGTCGTGCCCAGCGGCGCCAACAAGTTCACCCCGACCCACGCCGGGCCACCGGCGCCGCCCACCGGGCGCCACGGGGCCGGCAGCCCGCATCGGCAATAAGTGCCCGATATCGCCGTCTCTTGATTCGGCCGGCAGGCGATGAGTAGCGGGACCGAGTCCCGTTTCGCGGCACCGTTTTGGCTGGCCGTCGGATTGTTTCTGGCCGCGGTGACGGCGTCCGCGGTGCTGCGGCTGCCGTCGGCCATGATCGGTCTCGCCGCCTTCGGATTGCCGCTGCTGTTCGGCACGTACCTGCGGGAAACCGCTGCGGGGCAAACTCTTCCGGTCCGCGCGGTGCTGCTCACCGTCACGCTCGGGATGGGGTTGGGCGCCGGGTGGACCCTGATGACCGGTTCCGTCGTGGCCCGGGAATACGACGTGCCCGTCGGCGTCGGCACCGAGCCGTTGCGAGTCGTCCGGGATGGGTTGGCCGTCCCGCTCGGCGCCATGACCCTGATGCTCGCCCCGGCCCTGGTGATCTGCCTGCTCGTGACGCGGCAGCCAAAGCCTCAGAACGGCTTTGCATTCGGCGCTCTGGGTGCAGTGGCCTTCACCGCGGCCGCTACGCTCTGCCGGCTGGGAACGCAGCTCGACGACGGGATCGTGGACAACGACCGGCCGTTGACCGGGTTGTTGGTGCAAGCCGGTATCCAGGCGGTGGCCGTGCCGGTGACTGCCGCGGCCACCGGTGGTCTCGTCGGCGTGATGCTGTGGTTCTCCCCGCCATCCGACACTCGGCATCGGCGGGTGCGGGCCATCGGCCTGACGACTGTCACCGTGGTCGGCCTGTACGCCGTCCTCGGCCTGATCGACGTCGCGCCGGCACCGCAGCTGGTGGTGTTGGCCGTGCATCTGATCGTGATGGCCTTGGCGGTACTGGCGGCACGGGCCGGCCTGCGGACGACCTCGCACGCCGGCGCGGGCCTCGACCCGGTGCGATTACCCGGTACTGTCCGGCCGATCGTCACCTGGGGCGTCGGCGTCACGCTGCTCACCGTCGCCCTGGCGGCGGTGTCGCTGGCGGTCAGCGATCCCCCTGCGCGGTACGTCTGTCCACCGGATTGCGGCCGCCCGCCGACCAGCGAGGCGGTGGCGACCAATCCCCGTTTCACCGCCCCTGACGGTGCGTTCTCCGTCTCGTATCCCGCGTCCAGCGCGGTGTACCAGGCGACCATCGCCGACGACGGCGTCACCGTGGATTATCTGATCGACGACGGCGGCACCATGCAGCTCATCGGGCGGCCCGCCGCGGAGCGGACGCCGAAAGAGATCACGAAGGCCCTGGTCGAGGAGACCTACCCGGATGCTGCGGTCGACTACGAGATTCCGAATGCAATGGTCGGATACCAACCCGGGTACGGCATGGTCGTCGACAGCTGGCCGCAGAACGCCACCGGCGACTACCTGCGGCTGCGGGTGGTCATCCTGGCCGCGGTCAAGGACGACCTGGCGCTGATCGCCGTGGCTGCCGGCCCGTACCACGAGTACGGCCCCGATTTCGGGCCGGGAATGCCGTCGGGCGCCAACCTCGACCTTGCTCAGGATATGGGCAAGTACGTCAACAGCTTTCGCTGGCGCGGGGATCCGCCGCGCTGATCACTCCCACTCGATGGTGCCCGGCGGCTTGCTGGTGACGTCCAGCACCACCCGGTTGACCTCGGGCACCTCGTTGGTGATCCGGGTCGAAATCCGTTCCAGCACTTCGTAAGGCACCCGAGTCCAGTCGGCGGTCATGGCGTCCTCACTGGAGACCGGCCGCAGCACGATCGGGTGACCGTAGGTGCGCCCGTCGCCCTGCACCCCGACCGAGCGCACGTCGGCAAGCAGGACCACCGGGCA
The DNA here is from genome assembly GCF_001953975.1 of Mycobacterium sp. NS-7484. Classification (GTDB taxonomy): domain Bacteria; phylum Actinomycetota; class Actinomycetes; order Mycobacteriales; family Mycobacteriaceae; genus Mycobacterium. The sequence continues at coordinate 78,116 of NZ_MBEJ01000067.1, read as the reverse complement.
CTGCCAGATCTGCTGGTCCAAACCGGCGGCGGTGAGTTCCTCGCGGGCGATGGCGTCGGCGCGGCGCAGGGTGTCCAACCGGTCGGCGGTCACCTCGCCGACGATGCGAATACCCAGCCCGGGCCCCGGGAACGGTTGGCGGGCAACGATTTCCTCCGGCAGGCCGAGCTCACGGCCGACCGCCCGCACCTCGTCCTTGAACAGCAGCCGCAGTGGCTCGACGAGCGTGAACTTCAGGTCGTCGGGCAGGCCCCCGACGTTGTGGTGGCTCTTGATGTTGGCGGTGCCGGTGCCGCCGCCGGACTCCACGACGTCCGGGTACAGCGTGCCCTGCACCAGGAATTCGACGTCCGGTCCACCCTCCTCGACGATGCCGCGGACCGCACCCTCGAAAGCGCGGATGAACTCGCGGCCGATGATCTTGCGCTTGCCCTCGGGGTTGGTCACCCCACTGAGCGCTTCGAGGAACCGATCGGCAACGTCGACGGTCACCAGTTTGGCTCCGGTGGCGGCGACGAAATCTCGTTGCACCTGGGCCCGCTCCCCCGCGCGCAGCAGACCGTGGTCGACGAACACACAGGTCAGCCGGTCTCCGATGGCGCGTTGCACCAGCGCGGCGGCCACCGCGGAGTCGACACCGCCGGACAACCCGCAGATCGCCTGGCCGTCCCCGATCTGGGCGCGGACCGCCTCGATCAACTGCTCGGCGATGTTGGCCGGGGTCCAGCCGGCACCGATCCCTGCAAACTCGTGCAGGAACCGGCTCAACACCTGTTGGCCGTGCGGAGAGTGCAACACCTCGGGGTGGTACTGGACGCCGGCCAGGCGGCGGGCCCGGTTCTCGAAGCCCGCGACCGGGGCACCGGCGCTGGAGGCGACGACGTCGAAGCCCTCCGGCGCGGCGGTGACGGCGTCGCCGTGACTCATCCACACCGGCTGCGTGGTAGGCAACTCGGAGTGCAGGTCGCCGCCGGCAACGGTCAACTCGGTGCGCCCGTATTCGCTGGTGCCGGTGTGTTCGACAGTGCCGCCGAGCGCCTGGGCCATGGCCTGGAATCCGTAGCAGATGCCGAACACCGGAACGTCGAGATCGAACAGCGCGGGGTCCAGCCGCGGCGCGCCTTCGGCGTACACACTGGCCGGGCCACCCGAGAGCACGATGGCCTGCGGATCCTTGGCCTTGATCTCCTCGACACTGGCGGTGTGTGGGACGACCTCGGAAAACACCCGCGCCTCACGGACCCGGCGCGCGATCAGCTGTGCGTACTGGGCGCCGAAATCGACGACGAGGACGGGACGGGGAGATGCAGACGTCACCGCCACAGTCTAGTGGTGGCCCATCCGCGCAGCTGAGGCGCACAAACTCATGGCATCGACAGCTGCACTCTGACCATAGACTTTCAGGGGAACGACCGAGGGGGAGAGAAGTGGCAAAGTCATTGACGACCGACTGGGAATCCATGGTCTCGTCGGCTCGACTCTTGGCGGAGCAGGCTGCTCAGCTAGCTGCTGAACTGGACAATATTGAGAAAGAGTGGGATGACCTGACATCGACGTGGACAGGGGCTGCTGCATCGACGTTCGCGCCTGTGTGGCGAGAATGGCACGACGGGGCGCAACGCGTCGCCCGGGCATTGGACGAATCGTGTGATCTGCTCAGACAGGCGGCGACCACATACGTCGATCAAGATAATGAAGGCGCGCAGGCTATTGCCAGCAGCATTAATAGTGGCGGTGCGCTATGAGCAGGTATTCCGTAGACTTGGATCGCCTTCAAGAATTCGCTGATCGGTTGGCCGCGTTCAATTCCAGTGCCGAACATGTCGCAGGCGAGGCGGAACAGCAAGTCGCCGTGTTACACAGTTCGTGGACAGGAGACGCCGCCGACGCTCACCGCAGGTACCACACGGAATGGATGGACGCCGTAAGTCAAATGCGCGAGGCGTTGAATGCATTGCGGACGAAGATCGCCTCGGCGCACCGTGATTATTCGGGTACGGTAGCCCATAACGTCGCAATGTGGCCGTGATCTCTCAAGACCAAACGCCCTTGCTGGAGATGACTTTCGCCGACTATGAGAATTTAGACTAAATGGCACCGATAATTGCAGATTCGGAAGTTCTGCTAAACGCGGCAAAACTCTACGATAACGCGCGGACAAGCGCTCCAATGGTGCTGAACAAACTGACCTCCACGCTTGATGAAAACTGGGGGTGTGCCGGTACCGACAACTCTGGTCACACTTGGGCGAACGGCTATGACCCAGCCGCCCTCGACGCCGTAAAAGCGGGCTTCGACGCGGTCAACGCCTTCGCTAAACTTCAGGACCTTTTGGCATTCACTGGCGTCAACCACGCCAACGCCGAGCGTGCTGCATCGACGCCACCCGGTGAAAAAATGGCCCCGCCCGCATTGGCCTCACAATATTCCGCAGGAGCGTTCAAAGGTTCCTACGGAGGCGACACCGACGCACCGCTCGGTTGGGGTTTAGTCAGCCGTTGGCTGCAGGGACACCTTTGGCCGAACGGCGATCCATCCAAACTTCGCAAGCTCGGCAGCGCATGGGCCGAAGCCGCAAAGGGGCTTCGCGCAGCCAGCACCCAGGCGGGGCCTGCGTGGTCAGCGATCGAAGACCTGTCCTCTCCTGAGTTTGACAAGGCGTTGGCACAGATGGACCTGGTGGCCAACAACGTCGAGGCACTCGCCAGTCACTTCGAAAGCCTTGGCCACTCATGCGATAACTGGGCGCACCAGATTGACGAGGCGCATCGGAAGATCCGTGAGATCATTTCCGACAGCCTCGGCTGGGCGATCGCTGCAGGGATCGTCGGTGGAATCGTCGGAAGTCTCGTTGGGCCGGAAGGCACCGTCGGCGGAGCGGGACTAGCAGCTGGGTCAGCAGCGTCGGGGGCAGCGTCCTCGATACTTCCAATTCTCGTCAGCCTCGACGTCGCCGCCGGCATCGCAACAGGTGCAGTCGTCGGTGGAACTGTTGCCGTCGGGGTCGCAGCGGCCGAAATCTCTCAAGATCTGCAGCCTCTACTTCAGGCGAATGCTTCGGTCTACAATTCCGACGGATCCGGCATGGTGAGCGGTCCAGCGGGTAACTTCTACCCAAAACCGAATAACCTCAACGCTTTCCCGAAGGCTAAACGCGTACCGCCCAAGACACGGATGAGTGGCGGTCGGATGCGAGCACGCTGGAAGGACGATAAAGACAATATTTATGAGTGGGATAGTCAGCACGGAAAAGTCGAGGTTTATGACAAGAGGGGTACACACAAGGGTGAATTTGATCCCAACACCGGTGCTCAGACCAAGCCTGCGGACCCTACAAGAAAAGTGACTCCCTGACCTATGTGGCAACTTGAAGGTTATAATGCGAAGACCGAGGATCTGGAATGCGAAATCCCGCTCCCGCAGCTCGACAGCTCCGGCGTTCGACAAATTCTTCACATCGACGACGATCAACCGATCGAACCGTTCTTGTTCGAGGCCAATGACCCTGCGACGTTGAACCAACTTCTTTCGTTCAGCGATGAATCAATAAACGTGGAACCGTCTTTGACCTATTTTCTCGCCTTCTCCAGCGACTGAGCACGCGGTAGCACCGCCCGGTCACGACTGGACCCTGCCGGCATGTTTAAACCCCCGCCTCGTGTGGTGATTACGCATGATGGAGAAGACGTCGGCGAAAGCGAGGACCCTGTGCTGGGCCTGCCCGAGCAGATCACCGCGTGCCTGTTCGATCTCGATGGTGTCCTCACCGACACCGCCAGCGTGCACAAGAAGGCCTGGAAGGCCATGTTCGACGAGTTTCTGCGCACCAGGGCCGAACAAACCAGTGAGCCGTTCGTCGAGTTCGACATCGACGACGACTACCTGCGTTACGTCGACGGCAAGCGTCGCGAGGACGGCGTGCGCTCGTTCCTGGCCAGCCGCGGAATCGTCATTCCCGAAGGGACGCCGGACGACGCCACCACCGTCGACACCGTCGAAGGACTGGGCAACCGCAAGAACGCAATGTTTCACCGAACCCTCAAGCGCGACGGCGTCGAGGTGTTCGAGGGCTCGCGCCGTTACCTGGAAGCGGCGGTAAGAGCGGGGCTACACCGAGCGGTGGTGTCTTCCAGCGCCAACACCGAGGAGGTGCTCAACATCACGGGACTGGACACATTCATCGAACAGCGGGTGGACGGGGTGACGATGCGCGACGAGAACCTGCCGGGGAAACCGGCGCCGGACAGCTTCCTGCGCGCCGCCGAACTACTCGGTGTCCCCCCGGCACAGGCGGCAGTGTTCGAAGATGCGTTGGCCGGCGTCGCGGCCGGGCGGGCCGGTCAGTTCGGTTTCGTGGTCGGCGTGGACCGGGTCGGGCAGGCCGCCGAGCTGCGCCGTGACGGCGCCGACATCGTGGTGACGGACCTCGGCGACCTGCTGGAGCCGCGATGATGATCACCCACGAGGCCTACCCGGTGGAACCGTGGCAGGTGCGCGAAACCCAGTTGGACCTCAACCTGCTGGCACAGTCGGAATCGCTGTTCTCGTTGTCCAACGGTCATATCGGCCTGCGGGGCAATCTCGACGAGGGCGAGCCGTACGGCCTACCCGGGACATATCTGGCCGGATACTTCGAGGTACGCCCACTCCCCTACGCAGAAGCGGGATTCGGTTATCCCGAAGCCGGCCAGACCGTCGTCAACGTCACCAACGGCAAGCTGCTGCGCCTGCTCGTCGACGACGAACCGTTCGACGTGCGCTACGGCGAACTCATCGACCATGAGCGCACACTCGACCTGCGCGCCGGAACCCTGACCCGCCATGCCCACTGGCGCTCGCCGGCGGGAAAGCAGGTCAAGCTGGTCTCCACCAGGCTGGTGTCGTTCGCCCACCGCGGCGTCGCCGCCATCGAGTACATCGTCGAGGCAGTCGACGAATTCGTCCGCGTCACGGTGCAATCCGAGCTTGTCACCAACGAAGACCAGCCAGAGACCTCCGACGACCCTCGGGTGTCGGCGGTGCTCAAGAAGCCACTGCAGGCTGTTCATCACGAAAACACCGACCACCGCGCACTTCTCGTGCATCGCACCACCGGCAGCGCTTTGACGATGGCTGCCGGGATGGATCACGACGTCGAGGTACCCGGCCGCGTCGAGGTCAGCACCGACTCTTACGAGGACCTGGCCCGGACAACCGTGATCTGCGGGCTGCGTCCAGGCCAGAAACTGCGCATCGTCAAGTATCTCGCCTACGGCTGGTCGAGCTTGCGCTCACGCCCGGCACTGCAGGATCAGGTCGCAGCCGCCATCACCGGCGCCCGCTACAGCGGCTGGCAAGGTCTGCTCGACTCCCAACGGGCCTACCTCGACGAGTTCTGGGACTGTGCGGACGTGGAGGTCGAGGGCGACCCGGATTGCCAGCAGGCGGTGCGGTTCGGGTTGTTCCACGTGCTTCAGGCCAGCGCCCGGGCCGAGCGCCGTGCCATCGCCGGTAAGGGCTTGACCGGCACCGGCTACGACGGCCATGCGTTCTGGGACACCGAAGGTTTCGTGCTCCCGGTGCTGACGTACACCAAGCCCCAGGCCGCCGCCGACGCACTGCGCTGGCGCGCCTCCACGCTGGACTTGGCCCGCGAACGCGCCGCCCTCCTCGACCTGAAGGGAGCCAGTTTCCCGTGGCGCACCATCCGGGGCGAGGAATGTTCGGCGTACTGGCCGGCCGGCACGGCCGCCTGGCACATCAACGCCGACATCGCCGCCGCCTTCGAGCGCTATCGCATTGTCACCGGCGATGATTCGTTGGAGAAGGAGTGCGGACTGGCGGTCTTGGTGGACACCGCGCGGTTGTGGATGTCACTCGGCCACCATGACCGTTACGGGATCTGGCACCTGGACGGGGTGACCGGTCCCGACGAGTACACCGCCATGGTGCGTGACAACGTCTTCACGAATCTGATGGCGGCACACAACCTTCGGGTGGCCGCCGACGCCTGCACCCGCCATCCCGACGCCTCCTACGCGATGGGCGTGACCACCGAGGAGACCGCGGCCTGGCGCGACGCCGCCGACGCCGCGCACATTCCCTATGACGAGGAATTGGGTGTGCACCCACAGTGCCAGGGGTTCACCACACTGGCCGAGTGGGATTTCTCGGCCAATACCACCTATCCGCTTCTGCTCAACGAACCATATGTGCGGCTCTACCCCACCCAGGTGCTCAAACAGGCCGATCTGGTGCTGGCCATGCAGTGGCAGAGCCACGCCTTCACCCCCGAACAGAAGGCACGCAACGTCGATTACTACGAGCGGCGCACGACGCGGGACTCGTCTCTGTCGGCCTGCACCCAGGCCGTGATGTGCGCCGAGGTGGGCCATCTGGAGCTGGCCCACGACTATGCCTACGAGGCCGCGTTGATCGACCTGCGGGACCTGCACCGCAATACCCGTGACGGATTGCACATGGCCTCACTGGCCGGGTCATGGACTGCATTGGTGGCCGGTTTCGGCGGGGTACGTGACGACGAGGGCATCCTGTCGGTAGACCCGCACCTGCCCGACGGCATTTCCTGCCTGCGTTTCCGACTGCGGTGGAGGGATTTCCGGGTGACGGTCGAAGCGAAGCATCACGACGTCACCTACACCTTGCGCGACGGGCCCGACGGTTCGCTGACCATCCGCCACTCCGGAAAAGACGTAGTGCTCAACACGCAGAAGCCGACCACGGTCAAGGTGGTGCCGCGCCATGCCCTGCTGCCACCGCCGCCACAGCCGCCCGGACGCGAGCCGCTGCGCCGTCGCGCCGGCCACGGCTGCTGACTATTCCGCTCGCGGGTTTGTCGGGCGGAGCATCCGTGCGATCTCCGCGCCGACGGCCTCACGGACCTCCTCGTCGGCATCCAGACCGGCCGCCGACCGCAAGAACGGTTCGAACAACCGCCAACCCATTTGCAGGGCAACCGCATTCGCCACCGCCAGTCGACCGCCGCGCGGATCGTCGAAGTTCGGCAGGACCTGACCGAGCAGGCGGGTGACGCCCGGAAACCGGGTCTGCAGCTGCCCCACCGGGTACCCGTCGAGCAGCGCCCGGGCCATCACCCGCATGTGCTGATCCATGTTCCGGTCGATCTCCTCGGCCGGGCCGTCGCCGTCGAGCAGTTCGGTGAGCTTTGTCCCGAGATGCTCCAGCACCGCGCCGACCAACTGATCCTTGGTGCCGAAGTGCCGGTAGATCAGCCCGTGGTTGACGTTGGACTTGGCGGCGATGTCCCGGATCGATGTGGCCGACGGCCCACGCTCGGCAAAAAGTTCCGCCGCAGCGGATAGCGCCGCGGCCACCACCTCGTCGCGACCGACCGGCCCCTTCGACGGTGGCGGCGGTGTAGTCATCCGGCTACACTAGCCCACATCCGGGTGTAGTCACCTGACTACATCTCGTCTCATCAGTGAAGTCTCATCAGTGGAAAGGACGTTCGATGACTGCTTCTGTGGCCACTCCCCCCACCATCACGAAGCTTGGCAGCCGCATCGGTGCTCGCATCGACGGCGTGCAACTGGGTGGAGATCTCGACGCCGACACGATCGCCGCCATCCGACAGGCGCTACTCGAACACAAGGTGGTGTTCTTCGGCGGTCAACACCACCTGACCGACGAGGAACACAACGCGTTCGCCCGCCTGCTCGGGCGGCCGATCGGTCACCATGCGCTGAGGTCTGCCGATGCGCCGTTGATCACCCCGATCGACTCCGAGTACGCCAAGGCCACCCGCTGGCACACCGACGTCACGTTCGTGCCCGACTATCCGGCGATCTCGATCCTGCGCGCGGTGACCCTGCCCAGCTACGGCGGGTCCACTCTGTGGGCGTCGACCGCGGCGGCCTACGACGCGCTACCCGAGCCACTCAAACACCTCACCGAGAACCTGTGGGCTGTACACAGCAATCGGTTCGATTACGCGGCGGCGCCGGTGGCCGCTCTGACCGACGAACAGCAGCAGATGCGAGCCGCCTTCGAGAAGCCTGATTTCCGCACCGAGCACCCGGTGGTGCGGGTGCACCCGGAAACCGGTGAACGCACCCTGGTGGCCGGGGACTTCGCTCGTGGCTTCCTCGGCCTGGACAGCCACGAATCGGCCACCCTGTTGGAGCTCTTGCAGCGTCGAATCACCATGCCGGAGAACACGGTCCGCTGGACCTGGGCGCCCGGTGACGTGGCAATCTGGGACAACCGGGCCACCCAGCACCGCGCCGTCGACGACTACGACAACCAGCGCCGGGTGATGCACCGCGTGACGCTTGCCGGTGACGTGCCGGTCGACATCCACGGGAACCGCAGCCGGCCGCTCGCGGATGCGGCGCTGCTGCAGGCAGTCTGATCACATCTTGATGGCCGGGATCAGCCTGGTCATGTTCCACAGCCGGTTGCGCCTGGCCGAGAGCGCCGAAACGGTCAACGCTCCCACCGAGATCAGCACCAGCGTGATGATCGCCTGCCAGAGCCGATGGTCGATACCGCCCAGGATGAGCTGGCGTAAACCGTTGACCCCGAACGTCATCGGGTCGTAGGTGTGGAAGATCTGGAACGGGCGTGAGGTGGTCTCCACCGGGTACATGCCGCCGGCGCTCACCAGCTGCAACATGAGCAGCGCCATCACCAGCACCCGGCCCACGGCGGGGCCGACGAAGGCGTTGATCGCCTGTGTGGCAGCGACGAACGTGCACGACACCAGGATCATGAAACCTAGCATCGCGACCGGATGTGCCACCTGCATGCCGAGCGCGAACCGGACCACGCAGTACAGGATGATCGCCTGGAAGATCCCGATCACGGCGGCGGGCAAATAGCTCGCCAGGACTACCCGGATCGCCAGGACCTCCGCGGCGATCGGGCGGGTCTGCAACGGCCGCAACACCATCCACAGCACGAGGGCGCCGAAGAACAGAGCGAGCGTGATGAAGAACGGCGCCATCCCGGTGCCGAAGTTGGGCGCGGCGTTTTCGTCTGAGTTCTGCAGGTGAACCGGGCCGCCGATGGTGTCGGCGATCGCCGCCTTCTGTTCGGGCGTCCAGTCCGGCACCTGGCCGGCACCGTCGGCGAGCTTGGTGGCCAACTCCGCCGAACCGGTTCGCAGTTGCCCGGTGCCACTCTTCAACTGCGTGGCGCCGGTGTCGAGCTTGGCGATGCCCGTCGCCAATTCCGCGTTACCGGAGGCGAGTTGCTGAGCTCCGCTGCGCAATTGATTCAGCTTCGCACTGAGATCGGCATTCTTGCTGCCCACCTGATCGAGCGCGGAGTTCAACGGGCTGCCCGGACTGCGCAGCGACGACGTCATCGAGATCGCGGCGTTCTCGGCGTCGGTCAGCTGTTGACGAATCTGCGGCGTGAACTGATGGGCCCGAAGGTCGTCGGCCACGCCACGCAGTGTTCCGGCGGCGTTGTTGGCGATCGGGTCTGGGCTCGCCGATAGCTGGTCGATCACCGAGGACAGTGCCGTGGCGGCCCCGTCCTGCGCCGCGGCGATGGCCCCGATCTGGTCATTGGCCTGCCGGAGCGCCGCGGTGCCGTCTTGCAACTGTTGGGTGTCGCCGCCGATCTTCGACAGGGCGGAGGTCACCGCGACCAATGGGTCGGTGGCCTTGGTGATTCCGTCGGAGAGCTGCTTGGCACCGGTGGCCAACTGGGCCGAACCGGAGCGCGCGTCGTGCAGACCGGATGCCAACCGGCCTGCTCCGTCGTCGACTTTCACCGCCCCGTCGGCCAATTGGGCCGCACCGTCGGCTGCCTGCTTGATCCCCGCCCCGGAACTGACCACCACGGAGAGCACCTGGTTGACCGCCTGCCCGGAGATCCGGGTGGATACAGCGTTGAGGACCTGGTCGACAGCGGTACGGCCGATGTTCGACGAGATGTAGTTGTTGGCGTCGTTGTAGACCGCAATCAGGTTGGCCTGTTTGGGTTTTCCGGTCAGTGGCGAGGCGATCGCCTCGCTGAAGTCCGGCGGCAGTTCGAGCATGAAGTAGTACTTGCCGTGCTCGACTCCGGTGCGTGCCTCATCCGCATCCACGACGTGCCAGTTCAAGCTCGCGTCGTCGGTCAGGCTCTTGGCGATCTCGGCCCCGGCGTTGAGGTGCTGGCCCGAAACCTCCGCGCCCCGATCGGAATTGACCAACGCCACGGGCATCTTGTCCACCTGGCCGAAGGGATCCCAGTAGGCCCACAAGTACAAGGCGCCGTATACCAGCGGCAGCAGCATCAGCACCACGATCGCGGCGCGGGTCATGCGGCTGCGTTTGAAGCGTTTGATCTCCGAGCCGAAGGCGAGACCAGCGGCCGGGGTGCCGAAGGCGAGACCGGCAGCCGGGGTGCCGAAGGCGAGACCAGCGGGTGTAGTCGGCATGTCAGTTCTTTCCGGTCAGGATGCGGTGATCGTGCAGATCGTGGTCGGGGGCGTCGTTGCCGAGCGGATTCGTCACGCCCACAACGACACTGCGTTGCGTGGCGATGGCTCCCAGTCGCTCGACCGCAAGGGCCCGTCGGACGTTGTCCCGGACCTGTTCGAGATCACCCACCACCAAGATCGGGCGGTTCGAGAACAGTGCCAGGGTGACCTTCACCAGAAACAGGTCGAGATCGGACAGTTCACTGATGTAGGTGTCGGCCGCCGGCGGCGTAAGTTCTCCGAACACCTCGCGCAGTTCGGCTTCACCGGCGTCGCGCGGCACGCGCCGGTACCACGGCGCCAGCCAGCGGCGCTGCTCGGCGAGGACCGTCTGCACGGTGACCGAGTCTTCGAGGTCGTCGATGTCAGCGAAGGCGGCGATGGCGCAATGCCGCCGGATCGCCCGGGGTTGCGTCTCACCGCACACGGTCACGGTGCCGTGGGTGGGCTTGAGCCGGCCGGCCAAGGTGAGCAACAGGGCGGTCTGACCCCAGCCGCCGGGCATCTGGATGGCGTGGAAGCCCGGCGTCAGCTCGAGGTCGACGTCGGAGAACAACGGGCCGTGTTCACCGTCGACACCCAACCCCGCCGCAGTGATCTGCGGCGCGACGTGCTCCTCGTCCTTGTCGTCCATGGAAAACCTTTCGATACTCATTGGTATCCATCCGATACTCACGAGTATTCTGTTGCTCATGCCGCCTGTCAAACCTGCACGCACCCGCCCCACCCGCGACGAGGTCCGTGATCGGATCCTGGATGCCGCCTTGAAGGTGTTCGCGGCCGAGGGGTTCGCCGGTGCCACCATCGACGCGATCGGTCACGCCGCGGGCTTCACCAAGGGCGCGGTCTACTCGAACTTCGAATCCAAGGACGAGCTGTTCCTGGCGCTGCTGGACCGGCAGTTCGAGAGCCGCGGTGCGTTGATCGCGACCGCGCTCGACAGCGGCCACGGCGACACGGCCGCCATCGCGGCAGCCTTGAGCCGCTCCACGCTGGAGTCGATACACGACCAGACCGAGTACCAGATCGTGCTCATGGAGTACTGGCTGCGCGCCATCCGTGATCCCCAGCTGCGCGAGCGCCTGGTGGCCCGCCGTCGAACCGCCGCCGATCAGGCGCTGGGCATCGTCGAACAGGCCGGCACCGCATTGCCCGGCAAGCAGCTGTCGGCTCTGGCGCAATTGGTGGTGACCATCATCGCGGGCATCGCCACCGAGGAAGTGCTGCAACCGGGAGCGATCGACGTCGAAACCCTCACCCGGCTGTTCAGCGCGCTACTGGAATCCAGCCCGGCCACCGGGCCGTAGCGCCATCAGGCCAATTTCTTGTGCACCGGGCGCCCGCCCGTGGCCTCAAAGATGACCCGCTTGCCGATCTCGACGGCATGATCGGCGAACCGTTCGTAGTAGCGGCCCAGCAGTGCCACGTCGACCGCCGAGCCGACCCCGTCATCCCAATGCCGGTCCAACAGCAGCGTGAACAAGTGCCGATGCTCGGCGTCCACGGCGTCGTCCTCGTCGCGCAAGCGAGCGGCCGCGTCGGTATCGCGTGAGACCAGCACCTCTTGGGCGATGCGTGCCAACCGCACTGCCTGCGCGCCCATTTCGGCGAAACTGGAACGCACTTCGTCGGGCAGCGCGCAGCCGGGATGACGGAGTCGGGAGATGTCGGCGACATGGACCGCGAGCGCGCCCATCCGGTCCAGGTCGGCAGCGATGTGCATCGACCCGACGACCGTACGCAGCTCGCTGGCGACCGGCTGCTGCAACACGAGTAGCCGGAACGCCGACTCCTCGATCCGACGGTTGTAGTCGGCGATGTGCTCGTGATCGGCGATCACCTGCTCGGCCAGCGTGAGGTCGGCCTCGAGCAGGGCCTGGTTCGCGCGTTGCATCGCATCGACGGCAAGTCCACACATCTCGGCCAGCTGGTTGCACAGTGTCGCCAGCTCGTCACGGAAAGCCTCGCGCATCGCCCACTCCTTCAGTCCCGGGCTGCCCAGGGACGCGGGCCGGACGTCAACCGCCCGAGTTGACCGGCTCGATGGGCAGCCGCCGCAACCCGGCGGGCGCTTGGGCCGGCACCACGGGATGCTCGGGCGCGATCGGCGCCAGTTTGCGGTACGGCTCATTCTGCCCCGGTCGGTCGTCTTTGTGCCCCTTGTTCGGCCACAATGACGCCGCCCGTTCGGCTTGGGCAGTGATCGACAGCGACGGGTTGACCCCGAGGTTCGCCGAGATCGCCGCACCGTCCATCACGTAGAGCGTCGGGTAGTTGTACACGCGCTGATACGGGTCGATGACGCCGTGCTCGGCGTCCTCGCCGATGGCCGCGCCGCCCAGGAAGTGGGCGGTCAGCGGGATGTTGAACAGCTCGCCCCAGGTGCCGCCGGCCACGCCGTCGATCTTCTTGGCGATCCGCCGGGTCACCTCATTGCCGACCGGGATCCAGGTCGGGTTGGGTTCACCGTGCCCCTGTTTGGACGACATGATGCGCGCGCCCAACGGGCCGCGCTTGGTGAACGTGGTGATCGAGTTGTCCAGGTGCTGCATCACCAGCGCGATCACGGTCCGCTCGCTCCACTGCTTGGGGTTGAGCAGACGCACGAGTTCGCGGGGATTCTCGCCGGCCTGCTCGAAGAACTGCCGCCAGCGCGGTACATCGGTGCCTTTGGGCCCGGCGCCGTCAGTCATCAAGGTCTGCAGCAGGCCCATGGCATTAGACCCCTTGCCGTACCGCACCGGCTCGACGTGGGTATCGGCAGTCGGGTGGATCGACGACGTGATCGCCACACCGTGGGTCAGGTCCAGATCCGGTGCCACCGTCAGCCTGCCCGCGCCGACGATCGACTCGGAGTTGGTCCGGGTGAGCACACCGAGGCGAGCCGACAACTTCGGAAGCTTCCCGGTGTCACGCATCTTGAACAGCAGCTTCTGAGTGTTGTACGTGCCCGCAGCCAGGATCAGATGCGTCGCGGTGAACGTCTTGCGCTTACGGCGCAGCTTGCTGCCGGTGCGGACGGTGGTGACTTCCCACAGGCCGTCGGTGCGCTGCCCGAAGCTGGTCACCGTGGTCATCGGATGCACTTGGGCCCCAGCCGATTCCGCGAGTCCGAGGTAGTTCTTGACGAGCGTGTTCTTGGCCCCGTGGCGGCAACCGGTCATACACTCACCGCACTCCAGGCAACCGGTGCGAGACGGCCCGGCACCACCGAAGAACGGATCGGGCACGACTTTGCCGGGCGTCTTCTGCCCGTCCGGCCCGAAGAACACCCCGACCGGGGTGGGTACGAACGTGTCGCCACAGCCCATGTCATCGGCGACCTCTTTCATCACCCGGTCGGCGTCGGTGAAGGTCGGGTTGGTGACCACGCCGAGCATCCGCTGGGCCTGGTCGTAGTGCGGCATCAGTTCTTCGCGCCAGTCGGTGATGCCCTTCCACTGCGGGTCGTTGAAGAACGGCGCAGGAGGCACGTACAGGGTGTTGGCGTAGTTCAGGGAGCCGCCGCCCACCCCGGCGCCGGCCAGGATCATGCAGTTGCGCAGCAGATGGATGCGCTGGATGCCGTACATGCCGAGTTTCGGCGCCCACAGGAACTTGCGCAGGTCCCAGGAGGTCTTGGCGAAGTCGGCGTCGGCGAAGCGTCGGCCGGCTTCGAGTACACCGACCCGATAGCCCTTCTCGGTGAGCCGCAGCGCGCTGACGCTGCCGCCGAATCCCGAACCGATCACCAAGACGTCGTAGTCAGGCTGCATGCTCTCAGTATGACGCTACCGGCAGGTAACTTCTAGACAGGAGGGCCTAACTTGTAAAGGAAAGCCCGTTTTCCTGGCGCTCGCTTTCGACGTGAGGGCTGGCCTCCGCGCCGGATCACCGCCCTGCGGTGGAAAACGGCGACGCGAGCCCGGCCGGCAGCAAGATCAGGAACCGACCGACAGGCCGACCTTCTGGAATTCCTTGAGATCGCAGTACCCGGCCTTGGCCATCGACCGGCGCAGGCCGCCGACGAGGTTCAACGACCCGAACGGATCGTCTGACGGTCCGTTGAGCACCTGCTCCAGCCCGGGCCGCTCGTCGACGGCAACCTGTAGCAGCGCCCCGCGCGGCAACGACGGGTGCGCGGCAGCCGCCGGCCAGAACCAGCCACCGCCCTGCGCTTCGGCGGCCACCGCCAAGGGCGTGCCCAGCACCACGGCGTCGGCACCACAGGCGATCGCCTTGGCCAGTTCGCCCGAGGTGTGGATATCGCCGTCGGCCAGCACGTGCACGTACCGGCCACCGGTCTCGTCGAGGTATTCGCGACGCGCGGCGGCCGCGTCGGCGATCGCGGTGGCCATCGGCACGCTGATGCCGAGCACCTCGTCGCTGGTCGTCACCCCCGAGGTCGACCCGTAGCCGACGATCACGCCGGCCGCCCCGGTGCGCATCAGGTGCAGCGCGGTGCGATGGTCGAGCACGCCACCGGCCACGACCGGGATGTCGAGCTCGGAGATGAAGGTCTTGAGATTCAGCGGCTCACCGTCGGATGCAACCCGCTCGGCGGAGATGATCGTGCCCTGGATGACCAGCAGGTCGATGCCGGCCGCCACCAGCGTCGGGGTCAGCGCCTGGGCGTTCTGCGGGCTGACACGCACCGCGGTGGTCACCCCGGCCTCGCGGATGCGGGCCACCGCCGCCCCGAGCAGCTCGGGATCCAATGGCGCCGAATGCAATTCCTGCAACAGCCGGATGGAGGCCGAATCGTCGTCGGCCTTCGCGGCGACCTCGAGTACCTGAGCGATCTTCTCCTCGACGTCGGCGTGCCGGCCGATCAGGCCCTCGCCGTTGAGCACCCCGAGCCCGCCGAGCCGACCCATCTCGATCGCGAACTCCACCGACACCAGCGCATCGGTGGGATGAGCGACGACGGGAACTTCGAAGCGGTAGGCATCGAGCTGCCAGGCCGTCGAGACGTCCTTGGACGAGCGGGTGCGCCGCGACGGCACGATCGTGACGTCGTCGAGCTCGTAGGTGCGACGGGCGGTCCTGCCCATGCCGATTTCAACCATGTCGCGCATGACTGACTATTTTCTCCTGCCCCACCGATTCAGCGGGTGTAGTAGTTGGGGGCCTCGACAGTCATGGTGATGTCGTGCGGGTGGCTCTCCTTCAAACCCGCCGCCGTGATCTGGACGAACTGCGCCTGCTGCAACTGCTCGATGGTGCCCGAGCCGGTGTAGCCCATGGCCGCGCGCAAACCGCCGGTGAGCTGATGGATCACGGTGCCCAGCGGGCCACGGAACGGCACCCGGCCCTCGATGCCCTCGGGCACGAGCTTGTCCTCGGACAGCACGTCGTCCTGGAAGTAGCGGTCCTTGGAATAAGACTTGCCGCCGCCGCGGCCCTGCATCGCGCCGAGTGAGCCCATGCCGCGGTAGCTCTTGAACTGCTTGCCGTTGACGAAGATCAGCTCGCCCGGTGATTCGGCGGTGCCGGCCAACAGCGATCCCAGCATGGCCGTCGAGGCTCCTGCCGCCAGCGCCTTGGCGATGTCACCGGAGTACTGCAGGCCGCCGTCGGCGATCACCGGGACACCGTAGGGCTTGCACGCCGCAACAGCTTCGAGGATCGCGGTGATCTGTGGGGCGCCGACACCGGCGACCACGCGAGTGGTGCAGATCGAGCCCGGACCCACACCGACCTTGACCGCGTCCGCACCGGCGGCCACCAGCGCGGCGGCCGCGGCGCGAGTGGCGACGTTGCCGCCGACCACCTCGACCCGGTCGCCCACGGTCTTCTTCAACCGGGCCACCATGTCGAGCACCCCGCGGTTGTGGGCGTGGGCGGTGTCGACGATCAGCACGTCGACACCGGCGTCGACGAGGTTCATGGCGCGCGCCCAGGCGTCGTCGCCGACACCGACTGCGGCGCCGACCAGCAGCCGGCCGTCGCGGTCCTTGGTGGCCAGCGGGAACTGCTCGGTCTTGACGAAGTCCTTGACCGTGATCAGGCCGGTGAGCTTGCCGTGGCCGTCCACGATCGGCAGCTTCTCGATCTTGTGGCGACGCAGCAGGCCCAGCGCAGCTTCCGCGGACACGCCCTCCTGGGCGGTGATCAGCGGTGCCTTGGTCATCACCTCGGCGACGGGCTTGTTCTCGTCGACCTCGAAGCGCATGTCGCGGTTGGTGATGATCCCGACAAGTTGGCCGTCGGCATCCACCACAGGCAGACCCGAGATCCGGAACCGGGCGCACATCGCGTCGACCTCGCCCAGCGTGTCCGACGGCGAGCAGGTGACCGGGTCGGTGACCATGCCGGCCTCCGAGCGCTTCACGGTCTCCACCTGGGCGGCCTGCTCGGCGGCCGGAAGATTGCGGTGCAGCACACCCATGCCACCGGCACGGGCCATCGCGATGGCCATCCGCGATTCGGTGACGGTGTCCATCGCGGAACTCACCAGGGGTACCCGCAGCCGGATGTTGCGGGTCAGCTGGCTGGAGGTATCGGCGGTGGCCGGGACCACGTCGGAAGCAGCAGGCAGCAGCAGAACGTCATCAAAGGTGAGGCCGAGCATCGCGATCTTGGTGGGATCGTCGCCGCCGGTCGGCACCGGTACGGCGATGGGAACGCTGCTTTCAGCGATCGACATGGGTGGGGCCTCCAGTGGCAGGCGTGGGGCGTATGAAGCAATTCTATCGGCTCGGATATTGACAGTGATGTTGCCGCTCCCCGCACCTCAGGGACACATCGCGGCGCAGATCAGGACGGCTGGCGCGATGCATGGACGGCTGCGTAGTGTGGGACACGTGCGTGACCACCTCCCCCCTGGTTTGCCGCCCGATCCGTTTGCCGATGATCCCTGCGATCCTTCGGCTGCGCTGGACGCCATCGAGCCGGGCCAGCCCCTGGACCCCCAGGAACGAACGGCTGTCGAGGCAGATCTCGCCGATCTCGCGGTGTACGAAGCGCTGTTGGCGCACAAGGGAATCCGCGGCCTCGTGGTCTGCTGTGACGAATGCCAGCAGGACCACTATCACGACTGGGACATGCTGCGGGCCAACCTGCTGCAGCTGCTCGTCGACGGCACGGTCCGCCCGCACGAGCCGGCCTACGATCCCGAACCCGATGCCTACGTGACATGGGACTACTGCCGCGGCTACGCCGACGCGTCCCTCAACGAGGCCACCTCGGACACCGACGGCTACCGCACCGACGGCTACCGCTGAGAACCGCCTAGACCCGGCACCAGGGGCAGCTCGACTCCCGGTGCCGCCACACCCTCTTCTTGATGCCCGCCCGCCGGGCTTTCGTGATTCGCACCACCACCGGTCTCCGGTGGATTCGTGGCGCGCGGTGCCGATGGCACGGACGTCGGCGCCACCTCAAGCGTGACCGTCGACGTGGTCGCCGGCGGTAGCTGAGCCGCCGGTGCCGGCGAGGACGTGGGCGCAGACGACGTGCGTGTCGTCGCCGGGGGCGCCGAGGTTTGCGAGGACGGGGCACTCGTCGTCGGCGCAGCGCTGCTCGGGGTCGAACTCGACGGCGACGGGACCGCGGTCGAGGATGGCGGCGCGGTGGCGGATTGCGACGTCGCAGTCTCCGACGGTGCCGGAGAAGACGTGGCGGATTCCGACGGGCCGGCACTCGGCGAACTCGACGTCGTCGCCGGCGTCGTGGGCTCAGACGTCGACTCGGTGCTGGACGTCGGCGACTCCCCTGACGTGCTCTCGGCCGGGGACGACGGCGTCGTCGTCACCGTAACCTCTGGCAGCACCACTGGCGGCGCATCGGGTGGCACGGTCGCGTTGGGGTCGCGGTTTTCCACCTTGACCGACAGCTGCTGCCACTGGTCGACCAGTTCTTGCTTGCGCTGCTCGTCGTCGACGGTGGCCACGGTGGTGGTGATGGTCTGCAGCTTCTGCTGGGCCTGTTCCCACTGACCTTCATCGATCAGTTGCTGCACCTGCTTGAGCTCACTGGAGGCCAGGTCGATGCCGACATCGCGCTTCACCGGCTCGGAGCCGAAGAACATGCCGCGCACCCCGTAGAGCGCGTCGCCCGGGCCGGAGCCGTACACCGCTGCACCGAACCCGCCGAGGCACAACACCGCGGCCGCCATCGAGCCGACCAATGCCATGGGGAACCGCACCCGACCGTGCGAGGTGGCCTTGTTGAGGGCGGCCACCGCCTCACGTGGTGTCGCGATGCCCGACATCGGCGCGCGCCGCGCCTCGTCTCGCCAACCGGCCAGCAGGACGGCCAGTTCGGCTTCCTCACGGTCGGTGGCATAGACCTGACGCTCAAGTGAGAGCGCCTCGATGAAACGTTCGGACCGGTTGATCTCATTGAGTGACGGATCACCACCGTTTGACGTCCAGCGGCCGAAGTCAGGCATGGTCACGTCCTGTCGCCATGATCTCGGTCTTCAGCCGCGCGAGTGCGCGATGCTGGGCGACACGTACCGCACCCGCGGTACTGCCGACGGCTTCTGCGGTCTCCTCGGCGCTCATGCCGACCACGACGCGAAGGATCAGGATCTCGCGCTGCTTCTCGGGCAGTACCGACAGCAGCCGCGCCATTCGTTGCGAGGACTCGGCGTCCAGAGCGGACTGCTCGGGCCCGGCGTCGAGAGAGAACCGCTCGGGCACCACGTCCGTGGGCTCGGCACGGTTGCGGGCCGCCGCGCGATGCGCGTCAGCAACCTTGTGCGCAGCGATGCCATAGACAAAGGCCAGGAACGGGCGTCCCTGATCTTTGTAGCGCGGCAGCGCCGTAATGGCGGCCAAGCACACCTCCTGCGCAACGTCATCAGCTGAGAGACCACTGCGCTCGGTTGCTCCGATCCTCGCCCGCACGTAACGGACGACGATCGGCCGAATGATCTCCAGCACTTCCTGGAGCGCGTTCCGATCACCAGCCACTGCCTCAGCAACGACAATGTCGAGACGGTCTCCCGAACTTGTCATCGTGGGCGATCTCTCCAGCGTTACGTTGCACCGACACTCTCGGCGGCATGGTCGAGCTAAACAATAACGATCGATGAGGTGGGATCCGGCCAGTGCCAGATCAGGCGCCGGACCACACTCCACCTCTGCGACGCACTGTATCGGCGCTGAGGTCGCGAATCCGGCTGATTTGGGCAGCGTCGTGCGCAGTGCTGCCGATGTCGGCCAACAGGCAGGCCAACGCCCAGCGCAACGGGACCAGCCCGGACGCCTCGGTGGCCGACAGCGCTGCATCGGCCACCTGCCGCGCGGCGTCGAGTTCACCGGCACTACACAGCGCCGCGGCGAGCACCACATCGGATTTCACCGCGTGGCGCGTCGAGCAGTACTCGGCGGCGGCCGCGATACCGCGGCGAGCATGTTCTACGGCCTCGGCGCCGTGACCGCGGGCCATCGCCAACTCGGCGCTCACCCACGACAGCCGGATCCGCTGGCGCGGTTGGGTGGTGTCGATGGCCCCGGCCCGCTCGAGCAGCCGGGCCGAGACGCCGAACCGGCCGACCCCCAGCGCGTCGGCGGCAAGACCGACGAGCGCGTCGGCGGCGGCCTCGGCATCGTCACCGCGGTGCGCCCAGGCCAGACCGTCGGCACCGCGGGCGCGGGCGTGCCCGCCGAGTTGGCGCAGAAACGACGCCCGCGTGCTGTGCGCCAGCGATACCAGCGGGCCGCCCGCCGGGCTTCGGACGATCACCGCGAGTTCGGTGAGGGCGCAGCCGTACCGTCCCTGACCGCCGGCGGCGACGGCGCGCAGCCAGCGCTCGTGGGCCGTGGTCGCGTGGGGCAGCGGCCATCGGCCCGGGTCGGAGCCAAAGGCGGTCTCGGCCAGCACTGTGGCGGGGTCGGCGATTGCGGTCATCGGATGGCGACGCTATCAATACCGCGGGTATTGCATACTCGCGGGCAACCCGACACCCGCCGCCGCGTAATTTAATTTTTACGAACGCCATTAGTTAACAATTGATGGCCGACATGTTAATGACGCGTCAACTTTCCGAAGCGCGGTCCACGTCGAAATTGTTGCGCCTGCCAGCACGAACAGCACAAACGTGAGCGACGCGGCTCAATCGTCGTCACCGGCACCTCAGCCGAAGCATCAACACGATGAACGTGATGTAAATTCTGGACCTGCGGTTATGTGCTTTCGCACAGTCGACGGCTATTGACGCGCTTTATTGAGCCCCCCTAGTTTGTGTGCACGAGCGGTCATCGGCGACCCGAGCTCAGATCGATTCCACCGACTCACACCCGCCCATATCGACGAAATGGGCGAGCAGAGAGGGGTTTTCCATATGCCGCAACCGCAGCAGCTTCCCGGTCCGAACGCGGATATCTGGGATTGGCAAATGCAGGGACTTTGCCGTGGTGTCGATTCGTCGGTGTTTTTCCACCCCGATGGTGAGCGCGGACGCGCTCGCGCCCAGCGGGAGATGCGGGCCAAGGAGATGTGCCGCAGCTGCCCGGTGATCACTCAATGCCGTACTCATGCCCTGGCCGTCGGTGAGCCGTATGGCATCTGGGGCGGGCTGAGCGAGTCCGAACGTGAGCTCTTGCTCAAACGCGGCATCCGCCGTAGCGCCTGACTGTTCCAGCAAACGTTTCCGGGGCCCCATTCCGCGTTGCGGGATGGGGCCTTCGGGCGGGTCCGCCCCGCGGCTGGGTCACACCGTGGCGAAGGCCGCCAGCGACAGCACCGCGAGCAGCAGGAACGCCGCCGGAAACGCGATGTTGTAGAACACCCGGGCGCGAAAGTGTGTGACGACGGCGCCGATGAAGAACGCGGTCAGCCCGACGGCCGCGGCGAGACCGATCGGTGGGAACGCCACCACGCCGATGAGCAATCCGGCCGCGCCCGCGCCTTTGAGCAGGCCCAGTGGCGACACCCAGGTCCGCGGCACGCCGACCTCCGCCGAGTTGGCCAGCACGAAACGGGCCCCGGCAAGGTCGGCGAGCGCCATTGCCGCATTGGCCGCGATGGTGATCGCAACGATCACGGTGGCGATCGGGCCGAGTTGTAGGGTCATTGTCGTCTCCTGTGTTCGGTGGTTGCGCGGTGGTGGTTCACCTTGATGACGCTTGCCGAGCCCGAAAGGTGACGCGATGAATGAGGGACATGCCCTGGAAGCCTTGGCCGACCGATTCCAAGCAGACCGCAGGCATCTGCGCGCGGTCGCCTTCCGCCTGCTCGGTTCGGTGCACGACGCTGACGACGCGGTGCAGGCCGCCTGGCTGAAGGTGAGCCGGCGCGGCATCGACGGGGTCGACAATCCGACCGCATGGTTCACCACGGTGACCGCGCGTGAGTGCCTCGATCGGCTCCGCGAGGGCAAGCGGCGTGCCGAGGTGCTCGGCGGCGATGCCCTGCTTGCGGAGGACACCGTGCCGGCGGCTGACGATCAGGTGGCGATGGCCGAGTCGGTGGGTCGGGCCATGCTCGTGGTGCTCGACCGACTCTCCCCCGCCCAGCGCGTGGCATTCGTCTTGCACGATGCCTTCGCCGTGCCTTTCGACGACATCGCCGTACTACTGGACCGCACTCCGGCCGCCGCCAAGAAGCTGGCGAGCCGGGCCCGGGAGCGCGTTCACGGTGCGCCGTCGTCCGCGCGGCCGACGGCGCAGCATCTCGAGATGGCGCGGGCATTCTTGGCCGCGTCACAACACGGTGACTTGGACACGCTGCTGAGAATCCTCGACCCCGACGTGGTGCGTCGCGTCGACCGCATTCTGGTCGGCGAGCACATTCCCACCGAACTGCGCGGCGCGCGCGCGTTCGTCGACGAGTCCAAGATGTTCGCCGCGGTCGCCCGTGGCGGCGAGGTCGCCGTGCTCGACGGGGCCGCCGGCATCGTGATCGCCCCGGCGGGCGAGCTGAAAACTCTACTGCGCCTTGGCATTACCGACGACCGGATACAGGTCATCGACATCATCGGCGATCCGGACCGATTGGCGGACGTCGAGGTGATGCTGGCCGGTGATCCGCACGCACCGTAGGCCAGAACAGATCGAACAACCGCTCTTCCCACCCCGCTTCGACAGCCCCGGTGCGGGCGTATTCGGCGATATAGGCGCCAACCACGGCGTCGATCAGCGTCGCGGCGTCGATGTCCTCGCGCATCGAACCGTCGGCCTTCGCGGCGTCGATCACGCCGGCCAGCGCCGCCCGTTGATCGACGAGGATCCGGCGAAACAACGTGGTGAATTCGGGGTCGTCGGCGGTGAGCAGCGCCGCCAGGCCCCCGAGACCGATCCCGTTTTCGATGGTCCCGACAGCCTGTGCGATGAGCCACCGGAGCCGGTCGGGCGCTGCCGCGTCGGCGTCCAGCGGGCTTGGTGCGGCCAGTCGCGACAGCGCCCCGGCCAACATGTCGCGCCGGTTGGGATGCCGGCGGTAGATCGTTGTCTTGGCGATCCCCGAGTGGGCGGCGACCGCCTCGACTGTCACCGCACGGGGACCGGCGGCCCGCAGTAAGTGCAACGTGGACTCAGCGATGCCGGCCTCCACCCGCCCTTGTGCCATTGCTCCCCTTCTCCTGCCTGACCTCGACCACCTTCAGGGAATATCCCAGCCGCGCCGTGCGCTACGCTATACGTAGCAGCGCTACGCTACGCGTATCGTTTCTCAATAGAAACCGTTTTTATTCACGAGGTGATGTCATGTTTCAGGTTTTCCGCCGCATTCCGGCCACATCCGTCGCGTACGTCCTACTGCTGTTCGCGTTTGCGTCACTCGGGACCTTCGTGGCGGCCCTGTCCCTCGGCAGCAGCCTGGCGACCGTCGCCGCCGCCGCGTTGATCGTGAGTGTCACCGGTGCCGTGGCCGGTTTCCGGGCCGGCGCCCGCCGCCTGGCTGACGGCCGTGAGCCTGGCGCCTCGGCCCATAACGTCAGCATCTTCTCCACCCCGTTGCGCCGCGACGAGGTGGACAGGTATCTGCAGAGCTACCGCGATGCCGCTACCGAGACGGCGCCCGCAGTTCGACAGATCACCGTGGTTCAGGGTGGACGCGCGGAGGATGTCGAGCATCGCGCCGCCTGATGTCGCATACCGGCGTCACGGCTCGATCAGCACCTTGAGTGCCTCGCGGTCGGCCATGGCGCGGTAGCCGGCCGGGGTCTCCTCGAGTCCGATCGTGTGGTCGAAGACGCGCCCCGGCTCGATGGTGCCGTCGAGGACGTCGGGCATGAGTTCCTCGATATAGGCGCGGGCGGGCGCGACACCGCCGGTGAGGGTGACGTTGCGGAAGAAGGTGCCGAAACCCATTGGCACCTGGGTGTATTGGGACACCCCCAACCGGCTGACCCGTCCGCCGTCCCGGACCACGTCCAGCGCGGTGGCGAGCGACGATTCGGTGCCGACGCATTCGATCACCGCCGGTGTGCCGTCGCCGCCGGTCAGTTCGCGGATCTTCGCGACGGCCTCGTCCCCGCGCTCGGCCACGACGTCGGTGGCACCGAACTCCCGCCCGAGATCGGTGCGGTCGGTGTGACGGCCGTTCAGGATGATCTGCTCGGCGCCCAGCCGCTTGGCGGCCAACACCGCACACAACCCCACCGCGCCGTCACCGATCACGGTGACCGCTGATCCGGGCCCGACATGAGCGGTCACCACGCCGTGGTGACCGGTGCAGAACACGTCGGACAAGGTCAGCAGTGACGGCATGAGCGCCGAATCCGCTGCCACGGGCAGCTTCACCAAAGTGCCCTGAGCCTGCGGGACACGCACGGCCTCCCCCTGCCCGGCGTCGACACCGGGGGCGCCCCATCCGCCGCCGTGCCGGCACGATGTCTGCAACCCCTCCTGGCAGAAGTCGCAAGTGTTGTCGGCCCAGACGAACGGTGCCACCACCAGGTCACCGCGGTTGAGGGACGACACGTCCGCACCGACATCTTCGACGATGCCGATGAACTCATGACCCATTCGTCGCCCGTGGTCGTTGTGGGGCATGGACTGATATGGCCACAGATCGCTGCCACAGATGCATGCACGCGTGACACGCACGACGGCGTCGGTGGGTTCCTTCAACGTCGGGTCGGGCACGTCCTCGACACGCACGTCGCCGGCCTCATACATCACGGTTGCTCGCATGCTGATCCTTCGCTAGTCCGTAGGCCCGGTAGACCTCTGCCGGATCTACGTCAAAAGTTTAGGCCTGAGAACATGATTCGCCCCGGATCGTATTTCTGCCGGGTGGCCGCCAACCGAGCAAGGTTGGCCCCGAAGTACCGTGACGCGGGCTGACCTGCTTCGAGATAGTTCACGTAGCCGCCGACGGAATACGGTGCCACGGCTTGGTGCGCGGTGTTCAGCCAGTTGGCAGCTGGTGCAGGCGAACCGGAAGTCTCCACATACCACTGCACCAGAGCGGATTGCCGCCGCCACGGAAAGGCGGAGTCCCCCGGCCCGATCGTGGCGAGCGCGCTGTCGAGCGTATGCATGATCACCAACGGCCGGCCGGCTCCCGCGGGAAAAGCGTTGAACGCCGCGGCGATTCCCTGTGCGACGGCCGGAGTGATCGAGCCGAACACGTCTGAGCCACCGACATAGCCGAGCGGTGACGGGTTGAGATTGTCGGCGGCCAGGAACTTCACCAGATCCAGGTAGTTGAACGTGCGGCGCTCGATCGAGGCCGGCTGCAGTCCCACCGATTTGACCACAGCGGCTGCGACGCTGTCACCGGCGCCCGCCGGGCAGGTGGCCAGGATGCGGCAGTGCGCGCCCTGCGGGTCAGTGACGGTGTCGGCCAGGGCCCAACTACTGCGGTCGGCGGTGCGCAGCCAGTTCTGCCACCCGACGAGCACCTGCGGAAAGTCCTGCAGCGGGAAATGCGCGCCGACGACGTCCACATCGCCGATCGGGAAGGTGGCGAAGGTCAACGCGGTCGTCACCCCGAAATTGCCACCTCCTCCCCCACGTAAGGCCCAGTACAGATCGGGGTTCTCGTGGGCCGAGGCCGTGAGGGCCCCGCCGCCGGGCAACACCACCGTCGCCGACACCAATTGGTCACACATCAAGCCCGCGTGCCGGGACTGAGCCCCCAACCCGCCGCCCAGCGCATGCCCGGCCGCGCCGACAGTCGGACAGGTCCCGGTCGGGATCCCCCGACCGGCGGCGGCCAGGGCCTGGTGGATGGCGTACAGATGCGTCGCCGGTGTCACCGTGACGTGGCCCGTCGACGCGTCGTACTGGATGTCACCGGGCAGTTGGCGCAGGTCCAGGACCATCGTGCCGTTCGCGGTCGAGGCACCCACATAGGAATGGCCGCCACCGCGCGGCGCGACCTTGAGGTTGTGGGCCGCAGCGAAGGCCATCGCCTTCTGGACGTCCACCGCGGACGTCGGGGTGACGACGGCCGCGGGCGCCAGTCCGTTGAAGTTGGTGTTGAAAACGCTCTTGGCCGAATCGAATTGGCCGCCGCTGTCCGGCAGGATCACCTGCCCGCTGATCGCGCGCGACAGCTCACCCCACCCGGACGTGGCGGGATCGGCGCGGGCGCGGCTGGTGCCGAAAACCATCCCGGCGGCCACCGCCCCGACCGCACCGCGCAGGAACGTCTGACGCGAGACCCCGCGCGGTTCCGTCATGTCCCAAATTGTGGGCGGCCGGGCGGGCCGAACCGCGGTGCCCGACGACGTGTCGCGGTATCGGTCGGGTATCGAATATGCACCGTGCAAGTGATCTTGACCCCTTTGACCAGGGAGAAAAACACTGCGCGGACTATTGACACGCTTCTGGCCCCGGCTCCAGAATTGAGCACCGCTGTTAGCTACATCACACTTGCTCTCCAGCTGTCAGTGGTCTACGTGAATGACGTCCACTGCGAGGAGACCGTGAGTTCCACACGTATTCACCTGATCGCGGGTGCGTGCCTGGTGTCAGCCGGACTCGTGGTGAGTACTGCGTGTGGTTCGGTGCCCATGGCGCGTGCGGACGGTGAATCGTCGTCGGAGTCCAGTCACAGCACCGGCAGTTCGAGCACTGAGAACGGCACCACGTCGAACACCGACAACACGGCCACGAACAGCTCCGCCACGAATTCCACCGCAACGACGTCGTCGGAGAGCTCTGCCACGGCCACCACCACGCAACACACGACGACGATGAGCACCTCCACCGGCGATGGGAACGTTCAGCCGCGCTCGACCGTGTCTGCTCAAACGAACACCGGGGTCAGCGGAGGCAACACCACTGGCACCACGTCGAGCACGTCCGGCGGATCGAACACGACTGAGATGTCGGGCAGCACGGCCGGCACGAGCGCCCCGCAGTCCCCGACCGCCTTGAATCTCGATACTCTCGCCGATCTCCCCACGCCCGTCACCACCAAGAGCACCTCGTCAGACACCGAGGGCAGCTCCAGCGGCTCGAACACCGTCGAATCCTCATCGTCGACCGCCACTCAGGAGACGACCGCACCAGCAACACACGTCGACGCGGGCACCACGTCGACCTCGGCGTCGACCTCCGCGTCGACCTCGGCGTCGAGCACTGCTGCCACCGGTACCGCGGCCGCCCCGGTTGCGGAAGCGACCACCGCCCCGGCGGCTGAAACCGAGCCGGCCGTGACGTCGGCCGCCGTCGAGGAGCCGGTTGCGCCGGCCGCAACACCAGAGATCCGGCTGGCCGTCGTCGAGTTCCTAAGGATGCTGGTGACGACGGCTGTCGACGTAGTCATTGAACTGGCGTCGCAGATCCACGCCATATTCAACTTCCCGTGGGCCACCGGCGCCGTGAGCGCCGTGCAATCGCTGACCGCGCTTCCGTACCACTCGATCGTCACTCTTCTGCAGAAGATCAAGTCGCATGCGCTGTTGCTGCCGGCGGTCGGATCACCGATCGCCGCCGCTGCCGCCGACGCCCTGAAATTCGATTTGAGCCTCGACGAGATCGTGTCGTTGAGCTCGGTGCTGCAACGCACCGCACCGGTGCTGGCCGACGTGAGTCACCCCGGCAACGCGAAGACCACGCCGCTCAAGAAGGCGGTCACCGCCCTGGTGGCGATCTCACTGTGGGCCTTGCTCTCGACGGCGCTGCCGGGGCTCGGTGGCGTGTTCGCCGCAGCGGTCACCGGTGTGCGGATCGGGTATCGCCAGGCGAAGTGGGGAGTCACGTTGCGCACAACGGAATTGGCTCGTTTTGCCCGGCAGGGTCCGATCGGGACGGTGCGGTCGGGCTCGCTGATCGCCGTTCATACCCGCACTGCGCGTCCGGGCCCAACAGCCCGACGCGAACAGCCGCAACTCGTCGCGTGAGACGGCCGGTAACTCCCGAGGCGAAAAACCCGAAATACATTTCGTGATCGACCGAATGCGTCCCCGCATCTGTGGAAGGGACGCCGCGACGCCGAATGACCGCCGTTGGGCAACGACAGTTGTCGGTGTCGCCGCGGTGCTACTTCCGGTTGCCGCCATGCTGAGCAGCGCGCCGGCCCGTTCGACTCCCCTGCCCACTTTCTGCGCTCAGCCCGAGGTCGTCGACAACGTCTGCACGGCGCGGCTGACATCGGTCACGGCCGATGTGGTGGACGGAACGATCACCGGGTCGCCGGTCGGTGGCGGGGCACCGATCACCCTTACCGGACAAGCGGATGCCTACCTGAAATCGCAAGGATTCGGCGACACTCCACCGGAACCGGTTCAGCAGTGGGACGAGTCGATCGAGACGGTCAGCGGCCTCGATACCTCGCCCTCCGACCCCAACTGGTACGGCAATGCCAAGGCCCGCGTGTTCCTGCCCAGAACGCTGAATGACCTGGCCACCAAGTTTCCTCCTGATGTTCTCCTCGTCCGCTTCACCTTTGACGCGGCCCGGCCCGACGCGTTCCGGTTGGTGTCGATTCAGCCGACGGCTACCCCTGATTCCCCGTAGCACTAGCGAGGCCGAAAACCCTTACCGCAGCTGACTTTCCTTTCAGCTCGTGAAAGCCCCGGTCGGTCAGTTCGGGCGGATGTGCGTCCAAGGTGTCGACGGTCGGCTGGGTCAGCAGGATCGAATCGCCGGTCCGCTTCGTGAGCTGCTCGACGCGGGCGGCCACGTTGACGGCGTCACCGATCAGCGTGAATTCCAGCTTGCCTCCGCCGCCGATGGTGCCGGCGATCACCACGCCGGTGTTGATGCCGATACCGATTCGCAGCGCACCCTCGAATCGCTCGACAACCAGGCGCTGCATCAGCATTGCCGCTCCGACGGCGGCATTGGCATGATTCGCAAGGTCATTGGGGGCGCCGAACACCGCCAGAGCTCCGTCGCCGAGGAACTTGTTGACGTGCCCACCGGCGTCGACCACGGCGGGCACCACGATCTCGAACAGCGCGTTGAGCCGGGCGACCGTGTCTTCGGCGGTGTTCGCCTCGGCGAAGGGCGTGAAGTCTCGGATGTCGACGAACATGACCGTCACTTCACGCCGTTCACCGGTGAACACGTCGTCGCCTTGCTCAAGGAGCCGCGCCGCCAAAGCCGGGTCCACGTATGTCCCAAACGCCGCCTGAAGTCGTTGGCGCTCAGCCAAACCCGATTGCATGCGGTTGAACGACGCCGACAGCGCACCCAGATCGTCGTCTTGGACCACCGGCAGGCGCCGGCCGTAGTCTCCGACGGCGACGCGTTCGGTTCCTTCGGCGAGGTCGCGGATCGGACGCAGGAAGGGGGCGATCGTCATGACGGCGATGGGTCCGGAGACCAGCGTCAGCGCGCACCCGATCGCCAACGAGACGATGGGATCCTCGCGGGCACGGTCGATTACCGAAGCCGTGATCGCGGCGCCGATGGAGAATCCAAACGCCAACGCCAGGATGGTGAGGTGTGACCAGGTGGCAAACGTGGGACGAGAGCGCGGCAGGGAGTCACCGATTCCCGTGTTGCCGGCGATGGCGGTCCGGGCCGGTCGCAGCGATCCCTCACTGAAGCTGTGCACGCCGAACACTCCGGTGGCCGCGCCGTATGCGGCGCCGACGATCCCGTACTGAACCAGTCGCCACCCGGTCGCGCCGTTGAGCGTGGCGACCGCCATCCCGACGCACGGCGTCCAGACGATGTCGGTTGCGAGCACGCGCGCAGTCGTCCTCCGCCCGTACACATAGGTGCCGCGCAGCGCCTCCATCGGATCGACGTCGCGGCCCGCTGCCCACTTCTCGATCAGACGCAACCGCTTCGAGCCGGGCAGGACCAGCAGGTAGGTCCGCACCAGCATGGCGACGCAGGTGATGACGGCCGCCTGCACGTAGCGATCGGATCTTTCGAAGGCGACGATGATCAACGGGTAGGCGAGATGGACCGAGAGCCCGGCCAGGTAGACGAGGGCACAGATGGCCCAGGAGTATCGCGGCCCGTGCCGGTCCCATACCCACTGGAAAATCCGGTCCATGTCGAAACAAAACACCCCCGGCCTGATGGCCGAGGGTGTTTCGGACTACTTCTAGCGCGCGTACTTCTAGTGCGCGTGCCCGTGGTGATGACCGGCGTGGTCATCTTCCTCGGCCGGCTTGTCCACGACGGCCGTCTCGGTCGTCAGGATCATCCGGGCCACCGAGGCGGCGTTGAGCACCGCGGACCGGGTCACCTTGGCCGGGTCCACGATGCCGTCGGCGACCAGGTCACCGTAGGCCAGCGTGGCGGCGTTGAAGCCCTGCCCGTTGGGAAGCTCGCTGACCTTGTTCACCACGACCGAGCCGTCCAGGCCGGCGTTGGTAGCGATCCAGTACAGCGGGGCCGACAGCGCGGAGGCGAACACGTTGACGCCGAGGGCCTCGTCGCCCTTGACCTCGCCGCGCAGCTTGTCCAGCGCCGCGCGGGCCTGCACGAGTGCAGCGCCACCACCGGTGACGATGCCCTCTTCGACGGCGGCCTTGGCGGCCGCGACGGCGTCCTCGACAGCTTCCTTGCGCTTCTTCAGGTCGGTCTCGGTGGCCGCGCCGACCTTGAGCACCGCGACGCCACCGGCCAGCTTGGCCAACCGTTCCTGCAGCTTCTCCCGATCCCAGTCGGAATCAGTGGTCTCGATCTCGGCCTTGAGCTGCTTCACCCGACCGTCGACAGCGTCCTTGGAGCCGCCGCCGTCGACGATCACGGTGCTGTCCTTGGACACCACGACGCGACGCGCCGAGCCCAGCACGTCCAGACCGACCTCGCGCAGGGCCAGGCCCACGTCGGGGTTGACCACCTGACCGCCGGTGACGATGGCCAGATCCTCCAGGAACGCCTTGCGGCGATCACCGAAGAATGGCGCCTTGACGGCAACGGCCTTGAGCGTCTTACGGATTGCGTTGACGACGAGCGTGGACAGCGCCTCGCCCTCGACGTCCTCGGCGATGATCAGCAGCGGCTTGCCGCTCTCGGCGACCTTCTCCAGCAGCGGCAGCAGATCGGGCAGCGAGCTGATCTTGTCGCGGTGCAGCAGCACCAGCGCGTCCTCGAGCACCGCTTCCTGGGTGTCGAAGTCGTTGACGAAGTAGGCCGAGATGAAGCCCTTGTCGAAGCCGACGCCCTCGGTGACCTCGAGCTCGGTGCTCAGCGTCGAGGACTCCTCGATGGTGACCACGCCGTCATGGCCCACCTTGGTCATGGCCTCACCGACGAGCGCACCGATCTGCTCGTCGCGCGAGGACACCGTGGCGACCTGGGCGATGGCGGTCTGGTCCGACACCGGGGTGGCCGCGGCCAGCAGCGCCTCGGACACCGCGTCGGCAGCCTTACCGATGCCCAGGCCCAGCGCGATCGGGTTGGCACCGGCGGCAACGTTGCGCAGGCCGGCCTTGACCAGGGCCTGCGCCAGCACGGTGGCGGTGGTGGTGCCGTCGCCGGCGACGTCGTTGGTCTTGGTGGCAACCGATTTGACCAGCTGGGCGCCGAGGTTCTCGAACGCGTCTTCCAGGTCGATCTCGCGGGCGATGGTGACACCGTCGTTGGTGACCTGCGGGCCACCGAAAGCCTTGGCCAGCACGACGTTGCGACCACGCGGGCCCAACGTCACCTTGACGGCGTCGGCGAGCTTGTCGACCCCGGCTTCCATGGCCCGGCGCGCAGTTTCGTTGAATTCAATCTGCTTGCTCATAAGTCTCTTTCTTGACTACCTGTCGAGCTTGACTACCTGTCGAGGCATCAACGCATACCGCCCCGGAAACCACCCGTGCGAACACGGGGATCTCCGGGGCGGGACACGGGTGCTTACTTAGCGACGACAGCCAGCACGTCGCGGGCCGACAGGATCAGGTACTCCTCGCCGTTGTACTTGATCTCGGTGCCGCCGTACTTGCTGTAGATGACGGTGTCGCCCTCGGCAACGTCCAGGGGGATCCGCTTCTCGCCGTCCTCATCCCAGCGGCCGGGGCCAACTGCGACGACGGTGCCTTCCTGCGGCTTTTCCTTGGCGGTGTCCGGGATGACCAGACCGGAAGCGGTCGTGGTCTCGGCCGCATTGGCCTGAACGAGGATCTTGTCCTCGAGTGGCTTGATGTTGACTGCCACGATGGAAGCCCTCCACTTGTTTGGGTATTGAGCTCCGGTGTGCGCCGGGGCCCTCGGGTTAACCAGGTGTTCGGCATGCGTCCGTCCCCTCGCTCCGTCGTCGCGGGTGCCGGCGCTGGAGTTGGCCGCGTGCCACCTAGCACTCTATACATGCGAGTGCTAGCACTCAAGGGTGGTCTCTGGTTATTGCGCCGACATCCAGACAGGCCTACTATCGAACATATGTTCGGATCGTATTTCACGATCGACTCCGACGCCACGGAAGAGGCGTTGGCCGATCAGCTGGCTGCGATGAACCGGGCCGCATCCAGCATCGCGGCCGGACAGGCTCGGGTGACGGCGATGCTCGAAGCCAAGCGCCAGGCACGCAGAGCTGCCGAGGGCGTGCCTGCGGCACAGCGCGGGCGAGGCCTGGCTTCCGAGGTCGGCCTGGCCCGCAAGGCCTCGCCATGGCATGGGGCCAAGTATCTGAAGATGTCCCGAATCCTCGTCGACGACATGCCCCACACCCTGGCGGCGCTGGAGTCCGGCGTCCTCACCGAGGTGCGGGCGATGATCATCACCGAACATGCCGACTGCCTGTCACCAGCAGATCGTCACGCGATGGACGTCGAACTGTGCGCCGACCCGGCAAAGCTGGACGGCCTCGGCGACCGGAAGGTCGATGCCGAAGCGGGCCGCATTGCGATCCGGCTCGACCACGACGCGGTGATGGAGCGCATCAGCCGGCACCAGTCTGATCGCACCGTCACGATGCGTCCCGCTCCGCATGGCATGGCGTATCTGACGGCCCTGCTGACTGCCGCCGAAGGCTGCGCGGCATACGAGGCGCTGCAAGTGGAGGCGGCCGCTGCCGCCGCGGCCTCAGTCGCCGCCGGAAACGGATGCGAGGGCCGGGGCCCGTTGATGGCTGACGCCTTCTACCGGCGTATCACCGGGCGTGAAGTCGGCGCCGCGGTCCCGCTCAACCTCAATCTGGTGGTCTCCGACGAGAGCCTGTTTGCCCACGGTCCCGAACCTGCGGTGCTGCAGGGATACGGCCCGATCCCGGCGGCGGTGGCCCGGAAGATGGCCTTGGCGGCGCTGTTGGACCCCGAGGTTGAGGCCGCGGTGCGCAAGCTCTATGCCGATCCGGCCACCGGCAACCTGGTCGCCCTTGATTCCACGTCGCGCACCTTCCCCAAGGGCCTGCGCTGGCTGATCGCCTTGCGCGACCAGCGCTGCCGCACCCCCTACTGCGACGCACCGGTACGCCACATCGATCACATCACCCGCCATGCCGACGGCGGTCCCACCTGCGCCGAGAACGGCCAAGGACTGTGCGAACGATGCAACTACATCAAGGAAACCGCCGGCTGGACCACCACCACGAGCTACGACCGATTCGGCCGGCACACCACCGAAGTCACCACACCGACGGGCCGGACCTATCGAAGTACCGCCCCACCATTGCCGACCGGAGCCCGCGTGTTGACCAGCGACATCCATGTCGTGCGGGTGCAGGCTGCCGCGTAGCGGATAGTCCTCCTACCCGTTCCCACGCCTATAGCGCGATGTTCAAATGCTCGGACACGTCTCCGACCATCTCCACATCGACTCTGCGCTCGGTGAAGTACCAGCCCTGCTCGTCACGGGCAAAGGCGTCGGCGTAGCGACCGACGACGATGGGTTGCAGTGGGACGGTCTCGGTGTTCTGCACCACCACAAACGTCGAGCGCGCCGTCGCCCGCGAACCGTCCACGTCGACGATCGGGTTGAGCACTAGGTGGCGGGTCCGGGTGCGGTTGCCGTGTTCGGGATACCGACGGGTGGTCGCGGCGAACAACTCCGCGATGGCCGACGCCCCGGTCACCTCCATGAACGTGCCCCGACCGAGCAGCTGCCCGACCCCATCGAAGTCGCCGGCGTCGATCAGCTCGGCATAGCGGTACAGCAGCTCGGTGATCTCCAGCCTGTCGGCCAGCTTTTCGGCCAGCTTGTCGGCCAGCTTTTCGGCCGCAGAACTCACGCCACCTGCCCCTTCACCACCGGCAGGCCGGGATCGCTGGCGGCATCCAACGGCGACGGCGCCGCTCCGGCGGCGATCAGGTGCGCCGCGAATGAGGCGATCATCGCGCCGTTGTCGGTACACAGCCTGGGCCGCGGTACCCGCAGCGTCAGACCCGCTGCCGCACAACGCTCTTCGGCAAGTTCGCGCAGCCGGGAGTTGGCCGCCACCCCACCGGCGATCAGCAGCGTGGACACCCCGAGATCGGTGGCTGCGCGGACGGCCTTGGCGGTCAGCACATCGGCGACCGCTTCCTGGAAACCGGCCGCCACATTCGCCTGCGAAGCTTCCGGGTGACCTTCCACGTAGCGGGCCACCGCGGTCTTCAGCCCGGAGAAGCTGAACACATACGGGTCATCCCGCGGACCGGTCATCCCGCGGGGAAAGACGATGGCGTCCCGGTCGCCGGTGCGCGCCAACTCGTCGAGCACCCGACCGCCGGGATAGCCCAGCCCGAGCAGCCGCGCCACCTTGTCGTAGGCCTCGCCGGCGGCGTCGTCGACGGTGCTGCCCAACTCGATGATCGGCTCGCCCAGTGACCGAACATGCAGCAGATGTGTGTGCCCACCCGAGACGAGTAGACCCACGCTCTCCGGCAGGGGGCCATGGTCGTAGACGTCCGCGGCCAGGTGCCCGCCCAGGTGGTTGACGCCGTAGAACGGGA
This sequence comes from Mycobacterium sp. NS-7484, assembly GCF_001953975.1. Lineage (GTDB taxonomy): Bacteria > Actinomycetota > Actinomycetes > Mycobacteriales > Mycobacteriaceae > Mycobacterium. The sequence goes on along the minus strand of NZ_MBEJ01000067.1, from coordinate 43,530 downwards.
CGTTCCAGCCGGCGGCATACGCCTTGGCTGCGGCCACCCCGACCAGCAGGGCGCCGGCCAGGCCAGGCCCGATGGTGGCGGCCACGACGTCGGGCCGCTCGACACCGGCGGTGTCCAGGGCGCGGCGCATCGTCGGGCCGAGTGCCTCCAGATGTGCGCGCGAGGCGATCTCGGGCACGACGCCGCCATAGCGGGCGTGCTCGTCGACGCTGGAGGCGACCTCGTCGGCGAGGAGCTTTACCGTTGCCGGCCCGCCATCTTTCGGGAAGGCGAGGTCGGCGATGCCGACTCCGGTTTCGTCACACGAACTTTCGATGGCCAGGATGATCACGTCGGGCCCCCTTGGGGAAGGCGTTGCATGGTGTAGGCATCGGCTCCACTGACGCGGTAATACCGCTTGCGCAGACCGATGTTGACGAACCCAGCGCTCTCATACAGCGCGATGGCCGCTTCGTTGTCGGTGCGGACTTCCAGGAAAACTGTTCCACCGGAAGCGAATTCGAGCATGTCGTCGAGCAACCGGCGGCCGATGCCCTGTCCTTGGAAATCCGGGTCGACGCCGATGGTGTGGATTTCGTACTCATACGGTCGCATCCGGCCCAGCCGGGCGATGCCGGCATAGCCGACCAGCAGACCGTCGCTGCGGGCCGCGGTATAGCGGTTGTGTTTGGCGGCCAGCTCGGCCAAGAACGCCTGGGCCGGCCACGGATCATCACCGGGAAACAGCCGGGCCTCCAGCTCGGCACACCGCGTGGCGTCGGCGCGGGTCATTACGTCGAGATCGATCATTTCTTGACTGCCACAGACGGTTTGGCGTCGGGACGGCGCAGGTACAGCGGCACCAGCGGCTGCGGGTCATTCCAATCGGTGACGGCGCGCACCAGCCCGTCGGGCGTCGGGTACACCGCGTCGAGCCGAGGCAGCGCGAACAATGCCGCGTGATCGGGTGAGCCGGCCACCGCGGCCGAGGAATCCACCGCAACATCGGCGGGGGCGTTGACGGCCGGACCGTCGACGCGGACGCCGTCGCGGTAACGCGCCCAGTACACCTCGCGGCGGCGCGCGTCGGTGACCACCAGCACGTCACCGTCGGTGTGGACGCCGATGGCATCCAAGCTGCACACCCCGTGCACCGGAACGCCCAGGGCGTGACCGAACGCCGCGGCAGTGGCCATCCCCACCCGCAGCCCGGTGAACGGCCCGGGGCCACAACCGACGACGACGGCGCCGAGATCGGCCATGGTGATGCCGGCGTCGGACACCGCGGCCAGCACGTTGGGCGTGAGCTGCTCGGCGTGGGCGCGCGCATCCACGGTGACCTGCTCGGCCAGCGTGCGCACCGAACCGTCCTCGGCACGAAGGACCACACCGGCACTCACTGCCGGGGTCGCGGTATCGATGGTCAGCACGTTCATGGGGTGCTCCACTGCCAGATCACCGTGCGGGTCTCGGTCTCGGTGTCCCGTTCGATGCGAATGTCCAGATGATGGTCGGAGAGGCGTTCGGCCAGCCCCTCCCCCCATTCGACGACCACCACGGCGTCGTCCAGGTCGGTGTCGAGATCCAGCGCGTCGAGCTCTCCCAGCAGATCGACACCGGGATGGTCGAGCAACCGGTACACGTCCACGTGCACCATCGCCGGGCGGCCAGGCCGGCGGGCGCGATGCACCCTGGCCAGCACGAACGTCGGTGAGACCACCGGACCGTCCACATCCATGGCGGCCGCGATGCCCTTGGCCATCACGGTCTTGCCGGCACCCAGCGGGCCCGACAGCACCACGACGTCCCCGGCCTTCAAGCCGGCCCCCAGGGTGGCGCCCAGCGCGATCATGTCCTCGGCGGTGGCCGGCTGTGCCGTTCCGGCGCTGCGCTCAGCCACGGAACCGGACCCGATCGCGGACCCGCCGGCCCAGGGTGACCAGTTTGGACGGGGTGGCCCGCTCCACGAGACGGACCAGTGCGTCGTCGATCACCAGGGGCTCCTCCAGCTGGACCAGATGACCCGCTCCCCCGACGATCACCAGTTCGGAGCGGGGTAGCTGTGCGGCCATGGCCTTTGAGTATTCCATCGGGGTGAGCAGGTCACGGTCACCGCAGGCGATCAGTGTCGGCACCGTGGCCAGCACCGACAGCGCCGCAGCCTCGTCGTGAACCTCGAGGGCGTGCAGGAATTCGACGAGCGTGGTGATCGGGGTGCCGTGCATCATCCGCTGCGAGAACTCGACGACACTCGGGCTGACGGCCTCATCCCCGTAGGAGGCCGCGCGCAGGATCGGCCCGATCACCGAGCGGGCCGCACCACGGGTGTGATGCACGGCGCCCGGCGCGTACCGGGCCAAGAACCGCACCGCCTCCAACGCCGGGTTCCGCAGAATCTCGCCCAACGGCGAGCGGGCCACCCCTTCGGCCGCCGAGGAGATCACCGCGGCACCGACGATCTGCTTCGGATAGCGGTGACTGAACTGCCGGGCATGTGACAGCACCGTCATGCCGCCCATCGAATGACCGACGAGCACCGCCGGGCCGCGCGGAACCGTCACGGCCAGAACCGCTTCCAGATCCCGGCCGAGTTGGTCCACGGTGTAGGTCTCCGGCGGCGCGGTCCCCGACTGCCCGTGGCCCCGCTGGTCGTAGAACACCATTCGCACCTGCGAGCCCCACTGTTCGGCCAGTCGCGTGCGCTGAAAGTAGAAGGCGCCCATGCGGAGACAGAAACCGTGGGCGAACACCACGGTCAGCGGCGCGTCGTTCGGGCCGACTTCCCGCACCGCCAACGGCACGCCGTCCTCGGTCGTCACCACCGAACTGCGATCGGCATCAAGGCGTTCGAAATCCTCACCCCGGTAGGGATCTTCGCCCGCGCTGCGCCGCGTCAGCGACCGCGCCACCGACCTGCCGGCCACCGTTCCCACAGCCGTCATCCCGGCCACCCCGGCCAGCCACTGGGCATTGCGACTCAACGCTCGTGACCTGCCTGCAGATACGTGCGGGAGATGCGGCCGCGCGGGCTGGTGACCACCTCGTAGTTGATGGTGCCCAGCAGCTCGGCCCAGTCCTGGGCCGTCTGCTCGCCCTGGGTGCCGGGACCGAACAAGATCGCGTCATCGCCCGCCCGGACGTCGGTGGCATCCGGACCGAGGTCGACGACGAACTGGTCCATACAGATCCGGCCGACGGCCGGGCGGCGCCGACCCCCGATCAGCACCTCGATCCGCCCGCTGAGGGATCGGAAGATGCCGTCGGCGTAACCCACCGGCAGCAGCGCCAACGTCGTGTCACGCTGGGCGATCCAGCGATGCCCGTAGGACACACCGTCCCCGGCACGAACCGAACGGACCAGTGCAACAGGACATTTCAGGGTCATCGCCGGACGCAGCCCCATATCGCCGAGCTCCGGGATCGGGCTGAGGCCGTAGACCGCGATGCCGGGCCGCACCATGTCGAAAGCCAGATCCGGCCGGGTCAGCACCGCCGGCGAGTTGGCCAGATGAGCGATGTCGAACACCACACCCGCCGCGGCGGCCTGTTCCCGCATCGCGCTGAGGCGCTGGCCCTGCAGCGCGTTGAACGGATTGTCGGGGTCGTCACCGTGGGCCAGGTGACTCATGATCCCGCGGACCCGGATCGCGCCGTCGGCCTGGGCCCGGCCCAGCGCGGCGATCATCGCGGGGAAATCGGTTGGGCTCACCCCGTTGCGGCTCAGGCCCGTGTCGACCTTCACCGTCACCGTCGCGGTGCACCCGGTCTGGTGGACGGCCCGGACCACGTCGTCGACCTGGTCGACCGAGGACACCCCGATCTGGACGTCCGCGGCCACCGCGGGGGCAAAATCGCTGCCCGGAGGGTGCAGCCAGCACAGCACCGGCGCGGTGATCCCGCCGGCGCGTAACGCCAGCGCCTCGGCGATCGTCACCACCCCGAGCTCGGCGGCGCCCGCGGCCAGTGCGGCCCGGCCGACTTCGAGGGCGCCATGCCCGTAACCGTCGGCCTTGACCACCGCCATCACCTGGGCGTCGCCGGCGTGGTCGCGCAACAGGCGCACGTTGTGGTCGATCGCAGCGAGATCCACCATCGCCTGCGGCGATGGGTGTTCGGTCAGCGCTGAGGTGAATTCGGTCGTCTGCATGTCATGTCACCGTCGACCATTATCCCAGAGCGCGGTGACGGTGGTTTCGGTCATCCCTTCGTCAGAGGGGCCGCCTTGCGGAAACGCTAGCGCAGCGGCGGCACATTGCCCCATGGCCCGTAGGGGCCGTTACTACCGATACCCATACCGGGGGTGGTGCTCGGCGGCACCGAATACACCTCGGCATTTCCCGGCGTCTGACACACCACCGAGCCACCACCATGCGTGCAGTCCCCGGAGGGCGCTGCGAAAGCGCTTGGTGCAGCGACTATTCCTACTGCGATACCCACTGCAGCTCCAGCGCCGGTCAGCACCGCTGCAAGTGAAACCGGCTTCGTCGTCCTGTTCACCTGGCCCACACTCCTTCAGTTGTCCTGTACTTCCACGGTTGCCGCGCGCCGACGAAATATCATTGGGGCTAGCCCCCCTAACTGTTGAGGGGTAGCCGGGTCACCGGCGAAGCCAAACGTCGTGCGGCGGGTATCACTACGCCGACCGCCGACGATGACGCGGTCGGTGTGGAGACAGGCGATGGCAGATGCAAGCGGTGCTGACGTCGTGATCCGTGTCATCGTGGCCGCCGAGGACGTGCTGTCGCGCGAAGGGCTGGCGGGTTTGCTCGATCGCTGGGGCTTCGATGTGGTGGGACGGGCCGACGGTGCTCTCCGATTGCCGGAGCTGGTGCGCACACATGAGCCTGATCTCGTCCTGATCCACATCCCCGATCCGTCCGATCACCCGGCGGAATACGAGGCCGCGCGGTCGATCCGCACCGAGTTTCCGAATACGGGCGTGCTGGTGTTGTGTGCGCGCGTCGAGGTGCGGCATGCGATCGACGCGCTGGCCGGTGGCGGCGGCATCAGCTACCTGCTCACCAGTCGGATCACCGACATCGCCGATTTCGTCGACATTCTCAAGCGCATCGCCCGGGGTGCGTGCATCGTCGGCCCCGCGGTGGCTCAGGCGCTCGTGTCGGCACGCGAAGACCAGGATTCGCTGGCGACGCTCAGCGCGCGGGAGCACGACGTGCTCAGACTGATGGCCGAGGGCCGCTCGAACGACGGCATTGCCCGCCGGTTGTATCTGGCCGAGGGCACCATCGAGAAACACGTGCACAACATCTTCACCAAACTCGGGATCACCGAGACCAGAGACGATCACCGCCGGGTGCAGGCGGTGATCGCCTTTCTGCGTGGTGAGGGCAACTAGTGCGCGAAGGGTTGCTGATCGTCGAACTGCCCGCGCGGCTTGAGCTCGTCGAGTTGGTTGAGCACGGTGATGGTGTCGTCTTTGAGCGCCCGGGCCAGATCCGCCGAGAAGCCCTCACGCACCACCACCCGCAACACCACGACATCGGTGGCGTCGTCGGGCATGCTGTACGCCGGTACCTGCCAGCCGTAGGCGCGCAGCCCCTGGGACACGTCGAACTCGGTGTAACCGGGTTTGCCCTTGAGCCGGAAGCTGACCACCGGGATGGCCGATCCGTCGGAGATCAGCTCGAAATGCTCGCTTTCGCGTAGCTGATCGCCGAGCCAGCGGGCGGTCTGTGACAGGGATTTCATCACCTTGGTGTAACCGGCCCGGCCCAGCCGCAGGAAGTTGTAGTACTGGCCCACCACCTGGTTGCCGGGCCGGGAGAAGTTCAAGGTGAACGTCGGCATGTCGCCACCTAGATAGTTCACCCGGAACACCAGGTCCTCGGGCAGATGCTCGTGGCTGCGCCACACCACGAAGCCGATACCGGGGTAGGTCAGCCCATATTTGTGTCCGCTGACGTTGATCGACACCACCCGCGGGAGCCGGAAATCCCACTCCAGGTCGGGATGGATGAACGGGACGACGAATCCGCCGCTGGCCGCGTCGACGTGCACGGGCACGTCCAAACCCTTCTCTGAAGCGAGCTGGTCCAGTGCGGCACAGATCTCGGCGATCGGTTCCAGTTCACCGGTGTAGGTGGTGCCGAGGATCGCGACCACACCGATGGTGTCCTCATCGACCGCGTCGATCACCTGTTCCGGGGTGATGACGTAGCGACCCTCTTCCATCGGTAGGTAGCGAGGCTCGACGTCGAAGTAGCGGCAGAACTTCTCCCACACCACCTGGACGTTGGCGCCCATCACCAGGTTCGGGGTGCGTCCCTTCCAGTCCTTGCCCGCCTTCTCCAGGCTCTGGCGCCAACGCCACTTGAGGGCCAGCCCGCCCAACATGACTGCCTCGCTGGAGCCGATCGTCGAGACCCCGGTGGCGCTGGTCGGGTCGTCGTCGGTAAGGCCCTCGGCGTGGAACAGATCGGCGACCATGTTGACGCAGCGTCCCTCGATCGCGGCGGTGACCGGGTACTCGTCCTTGTCGATCATGTTTTTGTCGAACGTCTCGGCCATCAGCTTCTCGGCCTCGGGTTCCATCCACGTCGTGACGAACGTCGCCAGGTTCAGCCGGGAGCTGCCGTCGAGCATCAACTCGTCGTGGATGAACCGGTAGGCCGCGGTGGGGTCCATCGCGTCGTCGGGTAGACGCAACGACGGGACCGGCGCCATCGCCAATCTGCCGGTGTAGGCCGGCGCGATGTGTGGACTGCGATGGTGCTTGTGCGACATGGGTTGTCCTTTTCGTTTGGGCTTCGTAAGAACTCTGTCAGAGCGAGGCGATTGCGGCACGGACATGAGACAGGATGCGCGACGCCGACGTCGGCGCCGGGCGGGGCCCCGGATCGGCAGCCGAAAGGTTGGCGGCGCGGGCATGGACGAAAGCGGCCGCCGCGGCGGCTTCTCCTGCGGGCAGGCCCGCGGCCAGCAGGGCGCCGATGATCCCGGACAGCACATCCCCGGAACCTGCTGTGGCAGCCCAGGACTGGCCGGCCGGGTTGAGGTAGGCGCAGCCACGCCCCCGCCCCGACTCGGGCTCGGCGATGACGGTGACGTTGCCCTTGAGCAGAACCGTGGCACCCAGACGCTCGGCCAGGTCGCGCGCCGCGGCGACGCGGTCACTGCCGGGCGGATTGCCGGCCAGCCGCTCGAATTCACCGGCGTGCGGGGTCAGCACGGTCGGCGCACTGCGGCCGACGAGCAGGCCGGGGTCCTTGGCGAGCATGGTCAGCCCGTCCGCGTCGACGATCACCGGCAGGTCGGACTCCAGGGCGAAACGCAGTGCGGCCTTCGCCGTCTCGTCGGTGCCCAGCCCGGGTCCGACGGCCCAGGCCTGCACCCGGCCCGTCTCCTCGACGGTGGGTGCGGCGATCACCTCGGGCCATTGGGAAAGCACCTGTGGCGCAGCACTTCCCGCATAGCGAACCATGCCGGAGGTGGCAGCCACCGCGGCCCCGACGCTCAGCACAGCCGCTCCGGGATAGGTCGAGGAGCCCGACACCACGCCGGTGACACCCTGGCTGTATTTGTCGTCGTGCGGACCCGGGATCGGCCAACGGGCCCGGACATCGGCCGCCTCGAATCCGGCGAGGTCGGTGGGCGCCAAGTCCAGGCCGATGTCGACGAGTTCGACACGACCGCACTCACCCAGCGCGTGCACCGGTTTGAGGCCACCGAAGGTCACGGTCAGCGCGGCCTGCACGTGCGGACCGTCGGCGGCGCCGGTCTGCACGTCGATTCCGCTGGGGAGGTCGACGGCAACCACGGGCGCAGTGTTGGCGTCGAATACCGCAGCGGCGTCGGGACGTAACGAGCCGCGCCCGGAGATGCCGACGACACCGTCGATCACCAGATCGGTTCCGCCGGCGATCTCGGTGACCACCCGTCCCCCGGCGCGGCGGAACGCGGCCAGGCCCTTGGCGTGAGTTTTCTCCGGATTGAGTAGGACGGCGTCAGCGGCCGCTCCGCGGCCGCGCAGGAACGTCGCGGCCCACAGCGCATCGCCGCCATTGTCACCCGAACCCACCACGGCACAGATCCGCCGGCCGGCGACCCCGCCGGTGCGTCGCGTGAGCTCCGTGCCGATCGCGGTGGACAACCCATACGCGGCGCGGCGCATCAGCCCACCGTCGGGCAACGATGCCAACAATGGCGCCTCGGCGGCACGGATCGCATCAGCCGAGTAGTAGTACCGCATCAGCTCCCGCCCGCTCGAGGTGCCCGTGTGCCAACAGGTTACGCGGCTCCTCTTGGGAACGGCTGAATTCGGGCCGACGCGCCGTCCTGGTTAGTCCACCTAGTGCGGCGGATGGAAGACCCCGGTGAACCCGACGACATACAGGGCATGTTCGGACTGGTTGCCGATCGCGGGCCCTTGGCCGATCAACAGCGTCCCCCGCTCCTCCATGGAGACACTGAATGTCGCGTTGCCCCAACTGTGCAGCGTGAACTTGATCACCCGGGGAGCGAGCAGCAGGGAAATCGAAAAGCCCAACTTGTCAACGGCGTTCGCGGAAAACGGTTGCCGCGGGGTATGCCCGAATCCACCCTCACCGGCCGGCGGATCGATGTCCAGGGTCCGGTCGCTGAAATAGTACTTGAGCGGTTCGCCCCCGGACGTCGACAGTCGAGCCGGCCGGAAGATCGGCCCGACAAACGATCCGGGATGGTACGTCGCTTCGCCGGTGGCGTAGCTCGCGATTCCGCTGTCCTGGTTCGTCACGAGCGTGATGCCCACCCGTGAACCGTCCCCCACCTCTTCGAGGATTTGATTCAGACTCTTCCCCATGATCTTCCCCCTCAGTCGATTCGACTGTTCTGTTGTAACGAGACACCAGAACGTTATGGGGACGAAGGCTCCCGACAAACGAGTAGTCGACTACCTCAATTCGGCTTGCGGCGCGCTGCCGACGGAACTCGGACCAAAGCCCTTGGGCACCAAGGGCCTTGGGGGCGCGCCGACCTACTCGACGGTGACCGACTTGGCCAGGTTTCGCGGCTTGTCGACGTCGTAGCCGCGCGCCCGGGCCACCCCGGCGGCGAACACCTGCAACGGGATCGTCGACAGCAGCGGCTGGAAAAGCGTTGACACCGCCGGGATCTCGATCAGGTGATCGGCGTAGGGCCGCACCGTGTCGTCGCCCTCCTCGGCGATGACGATGGTGACCGCACCACGGGCCTGGATCTCCCGGATGTTGCTCAGCAGCTTGGCGTGCAGCATCGCCGCGTTCTTCGGTGAGGGCATCACCACGATGACCGGAAGATCGTCGTCGATCAGAGCGATCGGGCCGTGCTTGAGCTCGCCGGCGGCGAAACCCTCGGCGTGCATGTAGGCCAGCTCTTTGAGCTTGAGCGCACCCTCCAGCGCCACCGGGTACCCGACATGACGGCCCAGGAACAGCACCGTCGGCGATGTGGCGAATCGCTGGGCGAGTTGGAACACCGGCTCGATCCCGGCCAGCACCCGGCTGACCATGTCGGGCATCGCCTCGAGCTCCCGGTACTCGCGCTCGACCTCGTCGGGGTACTTGGTGCCGCGGGCCTGCGCCAGCGCCAGCCCCACCAGATAGTTGGCGGCGATCTGGGCCAGGAACGTCTTGGTGGCCGCGACACCGATCTCCGGCCCGGCGCGGGTGTAGAGCACCGCGTCGGCCTCACGCGGGATCTGGCTGCCGTTGGTGTTGCAGATCGCCAGCACCTTGGCCTTCTGCGTCTTGGCGTGCCGCACAGCCTCGAGGGTGTCGGCGGTCTCGCCGGACTGCGAGATGGCGATCACCAGCGTGCTGCGGTCCAGCACCGGATCGCGGTACCGGAACTCACTGGCCAGCTCGACCTCGACGGGCAACCGGGTCCAGTGCTCGATCGCGTACTTGGCCAGCAGACCCGAGTGGTAGGCGGTGCCGCAGGCGACGATGAAGACCTTGTCGATCTCGCGCAGTTCCTGATCGGAAAGCCGCTGCTCGTCGAGGACGATGCCGCTGTCGACGAAATGTCCCAGCAGCGTGTCGGCGACCGCGGCCGGCTGCTCGGCGATCTCCTTGAGCATGAAGTAGTCGTAGCCGCCTTTTTCGGCGGCATCGAGATTCCAGTCGATGTGGAATTCGCGGTAGTCGCGGCCGGCCTGCAGATCGTCGTTGCCGGAGAAGTCGGTGATCCGGTAGCCGTCGGCGGTCAGCACCACGGCCTGATCCTGACCGAGTTCCACGGCATGGCGGGTGTGCTCGATGAATGCCGCCACGTCGGAGCCGACGAACATCTCCCCGTCACCGATACCGACCACCAGCGGGGTGGACCGGCGGGCGGCCACGATCGTGCCCGGATCGTCGGCATTGGCGAACACCAGAGTGAAGTGGCCTTCCAGGCGCTGCAGGACGGCCAGCACCGAGGCCGGGAAGTCTCCGGCCGTGGCTCCCTGGCGGTACTGCCGCGACACGAGGTGCACGGCCACCTCGGAATCGGTGTCGCTGGCGAACTCGACGCCCTCGGCTTCGAGCTCGGCCCGCAGGACGGCGAAATTCTCGATGATCCCGTTGTGGACGACGGCGACCTGACCTGCGGCATCCCGATGCGGGTGGGCATTGCGGTCGGTGGGGCGGCCATGGGTGGCCCAGCGGGTGTGGCCGAGGCCGGTGGTGCCGGTCAGTACCGCGTCGTCGGTCTCGTCGAGGGCGGCCTCCAGGTTGGCCAGCCGGCCGGCGCGGCGACGCACCGTCATGCCGCCGTGGCCGTCGAGCAGGGCGATTCCAGAGGAGTCGTAACCCCGGTATTCCATCCGGCGCAGCGCGTCGACCACGATGCCGCGCGCCGGGCGCGTCCCGACGTAGCCGACGATTCCACACATAGGGTCCCAGGGTAGTGCAGGAGGCCGTCCCGACCCGATTCCGCGCGACGGCGGTTGACGTAAATCACCGTGCGCTCTGCGCTACGGTCAACCCGTGGCCAGCACAAAGAAGCTCTTCGCACGGTTGACCCGGCGCGGACCGCACAAGGTTCTGCGCGGCGACCTGGCGTTCGCCGGCATGCCCGGTGTGGTGTACACGCCCCAGGCCGGTTTGAACCTGCCCGGGGTGGTGTTGGGCCACGACTGGATGGCCCAGGCCGGAAACTACGCGCGCACGCTGGAACATCTGGCCTCATGGGGCATCGTCGCCGCCGCACCCGACACCGAGAAGGGGTTGGCACCGTCGGTGCTCAACTTCGCCTTCGATCTGGGCGCCGCGCTGGAGATCATCACCGGGGTGCGGCTGGGCCCGGGCAAGATCAGCGTGCACCCGGGCAAGCGGGGTGTGGTGGGGCACGGCTTTGGTGGGTCCGCCGCGGTGTTCGCGGCCGCCGGGATGGCCGGGGACCAGCACCGCCCTAAGGCCGTGGTGTCGTTGTTCCCGACGGTGACCACTCCGCGGGCCGAGGAACCGGCATCGACACTGCGGGTGCCCGGCCTGGTGTTGACCGCGCCAGGAGATCCGATGACGCTGCGCTCGAACGCGGTGGAGCTGGCCCGGGCCTGGGAGGGTGCGACTCTGCGCACCGTCAGCAAGGCCAAGGCGGGTGGTCTGGTCGAGGGTCGCCGGCTGGCGCGGTTCTTCGGGCTGCCCGGCGCCGACCGGCAGACCCAGAAGATCGTGCGCGCGATGCTCACGGGATATCTGCTGGCCACGCTGGCCGGGGACAAGACCTACCGCGATTTCGCCGATGCCGACGTGGTGCTCCCCCACACCGAGCCCGCCGATCCGAACGCCGACCCGGTGGCCCTTGAGGACAAAGTCGTTGCGCTGCTCAAGCCGTAGACCAGCTTCCCAACCAACCGGTTGATGGTGATATAACTCCCTGATGCGCACAGGCATCTTTCTGAGCTACGCCGGCGGCTTCAAGGAGGCGGCCGACCAGGTCGTCGAATTGGAGAAGGTCGGCATCGACATCGCCCTCGTGGCCGAGGCGTACTCCTACGACGCCATCAGCCAGCTGGGCTACCTGGCCGCCAAGACCTCGACCATGGAACTCGGCACCGGCGTGGTGCCGATCTACACCCGCACACCGTCACTGATGGCGATGACCGCAGCCGGAGTGGACTACGTGTCCGACGGCCGGTTCCGGCTCGGCATCGGCACCTCCGGTCCGCAGGTGATGGAGGGCTTCCACGGCGTGCCGTTCGACGCGCCGCTGGGCCGCACCCGCGAGGTGGTCGAGATCTGCCGCCAGGTGTGGCGGCGTGAGAACGTCGACTACCAGGGCAAGTACTACCAGCTGCCGCTGCCCAGCGAGGGTCCCGGGGCCCGCGGGACCGGGCTCGGGAAGTCCCTGCATCTGATCAATCACCCGGTGCGGGAACGTATCCCGATCACCATCGCCGCGCTGGGGCCGAAGAATGTCGAGCTGACCGCCGAGATCGCCGAAGGCTGGCAGCCCGTGTTCTACCTACCGGAGAAGGCCGACGACGTGTGGGGCGATGCGCTGCGGGCCGGAGCGGCCAAGCGCGATCCGGAGCTGGGACCGTTGGACGTCATGGTCAGCGCGAGCCTCGCCATCGGTGACGACGTGGACGACCGGCTGGCCTGGGCGAAACCCCAACTGGCGCTGTACATCGGCGGGATGGGCGCCCGCGGGCAGAACTTCTACCACAAACTGGCCACCCGGTACGGCTACGGCGAGGTGGCCGATCACATCCAGGACCTGTTCCTGGCCGGCAAGAAAGCCGAAGCGATCGCGGCCGTGCCCGACGACCTGGTGCGCAACGTGTCGCTCGTGGGGCCGAAGGGATTCGTCAAGGAACGCCTGGCCGCCTACGCCGAGGCCGGGGTGACCACCATGCTGGTTCACCCGCTGGCCACCGACACGGCCGAGACGGTGAAGTTCTGCGAGGAGCTGGTGTCACTGACCCGATAGCCGCACCTCGGGCTACCCACCGACCTGCGGCAGCTCGTCGGCCGCGATCGAACACGGGGTGTCCTCCGTCGAATCGGCCAATGGCTCGGTCGGCGGCGCCGTCGGATCAGTCGGCAGTTCGACCGGTGGCGCGGGCTGCGAATTTGGCTGTGCCTCAGGTTGTTCGACGACATCCTCGGTGGCGGCGTCGTCAACTCCCAGTTCCGCTTCCCCGTCGAGGGGCACGGTTTCCTCCTCACCGTCAGGATTCTCGCCGGGCTCGCCGGGGGCTTCTTCGTCGGTCTCTTCGTCGGTCTCGTCACCGGCTTCGTCCTCGGGGTCTTCTTCGAGATCTGATTCTTCGGACACCTCCTCACCCTCGTCGGCAAGTGGGTCTTCTGCGTCGAACGGGTCCACGTCGAACGGGTCCACGTCGAACGGGTCCACACTGTCGCCGCCCAGGGTGCTGCCGTCGGATCCGATCAACCCGCCGAACATGTCGGCCAGGCGCTGACCCAGATCCGCCAGAGGGCTGCCGACGCCGGAGCTGCCTGCACCGGGAAGCCCCGCACCCCAACCACCGGTTCCAGATCCGGTGGGCGGCATCGGTGCCGACGCCCCCGTCACCGCCGGATCGATCGCCGCTGCCGGATCGCCGGCCGCCGGCGCGACCGCGGGTGCTGGCATGGCCGCTGGTGCGGGCGCCGGCGCGGCAGCCGGTGCGGCATACGCAGGCGCGGAGGCGGGTACCGCCGAAACAGATTGTGCCGGTGGGTAATACGACGGAACGCCCGCAGTGTCGAGCCGCCCTCCGGGTGTCGGCCCCAGCTGCCCGGGCACCGCGAACACCGGCAGCGGCGCGGCCCGGATCGCGCTGAGCGCATCCTCGTACGCGTCGGCCACCGCTGCGGTTCCGGCGCGCATCGCGGTCAGCCAATCACCGCCGACATGCTCGGCAACAAACGGCCTGACCTGTTGGTCGACGAGTTCGGCGGCCGTATCGCGCTGCCCCACCCCGCTGCGTACCGTCCGGGCCGCAGCCAACCAGACGTCGCGGTGCGAGGCGCACCGTTGCTCTATCTCGATGGCAGCCGAGACCTTGTCATCGACCGCCCGCCACAATCGATCGCCGAGCGTGCCGAGCGCATCAGCGGCAGCCCGCAATGCTGTGACCAGCTGCTCGGACGCGGTGGCGTGGCCCGTCAAAAAACTGCGCGAGGCCGCTGCCCCGCCGCCCTGCCAGGCTGCGGTGAGCGCGTCGGCCTGGTCCCGTTGCAGCTGCAACGCTTGTTCGGCGACCGCCGCGGCCGCCAGCAGCGCGGCCCGGTCGGCCTCGAGTGCGCCGAGGTCGAGCCCCTCCTCGGCGCAGTACCGGTCGTACATCGCGGCGGGTTGCGCGGTCAGATCGGGGTGCTGATAGCCGAGCTGGTGTGCCGCCCAGACGTATTCGGCCAGTGTGTCCACGGCGGGCATCCCGTGGGCCAAAGTCGTTGTCACATCACGACTTCCGGACATCACTCAGCCCACCCGGCCGGCGGCCAGCTCATCGGTGATCACATAGCGGTCAGTGCAGAGCCGAAGCACCGCGGCGATCTCGCCGGCAGCTCGCGACCACTGCCGCACGGCGTCGGCCAGATCGTCGGTGGTGGATCGAACGGCTTCGCCATGGCCGACATGCTGCCGGCCGGCGGTGGCCCCGCCGAACACCGGACGACTGAGCCGGCTGCGCGCGCCGCCCTCCAACAGGTCGGCGATCGCGTCGTATTGCTGTGCGGCGCCAAGCACCGCTTCGACGTCGACACGGGCCAGGTCAACTTGTGCCATGCCGATTTAGACGCAGCCGGCCGGCACCTGGTTCCCTCAGGCTGAGTGACCGCTGACCGAATCGGCCACCCGCACGGCCAGCATCCGGGCCGTGTTCTCGTCGGCGGCCTCGACCATCACCCGAACCACCTGCTCGGTGCCCGACGGCCGCAACAGGATCCGGCCAGTGTCGCCGAGTTCGGCCTCGGCCTCGGCGACCGCCGACTGCACGGACGGCGCCTCGGCCACCGCTGCCTTGTCCGCCACGGCCACATTGATGAGGACCTGCGGCAAGGTGCGCATCGGCTCGGCGAGCGCGGCCAACGAGCTGCGGGTCTGAGCCATCCGCGACATCAGGCGCAGGCCGGTGACGATGCCGTCGCCGGTCGTGCCGAGGCCGGGCAGCACGATGTGGCCGGACTGCTCACCACCGAGCGAGTACTCGCCGGCCCGCAGTTCCTCCAGGACGTATCGGTCTCCGACGCCGGTGGTGCGGACCTCGATCCCGGCGGCCCGCATGGCCAGGTGCAACCCGAGATTGCTCATCACGGTGGCCACCAACGTGTCCGACGCCAGTTCCCCGGCCTCCTGCATCGCCAGCGCCAGCACCACCATGATCGCGTCGCCGTCGATCACCTGACCGGAGGCGTCCACGGCCAGGCACCGGTCGGCGTCGCCGTCGTGCGCGAGCCCCAGGTCGGCGCCGTGCTCGAGGACCGCGGCCTGCAGCGTCTCCATGTGGGTGGACCCGCAGCCGTCGTTGATGTTGAGGCCGTTGGGTTCGGCGTTGATTGCGACGACGTTCGCTCCGGCGGCCCGGTAAGCCCGCGGCGCGGCGGCCCATGCCGCGCCGTGCGCGCAATCCACCACGACGGTCAGCCCGTCAAGCCGCGTGGTCACGGCCTTGCCGGCGTGGCGCAGATAGCGGTCCAGCGCGTCTTCCGCGTCGAGCACCCGGCCGATGCTGGCCGCGATGGGCCGGCTGCCGGGGCCCGCGTGCACGAGCTCCTCGATCCGGTCCTCAGCGGCGTCGTCGAGCTTGTGTCCGCCCGGACCGAAGATCTTGATGCCGTTGTCGGGCATCGGGTTGTGCGACGCGGAGATCATCACCCCGAAGTCGGCGTCGTAGGCGCTGGTCAGATAGGCCACCGCCGGGGTCGGCAGCACCCCGACCCGTAGGGCGTCGACGCCCTCGCTGGTGATACCGGCGATCACCGCGGCTTCCAGCATCTCGCCGCTGGCCCGCGGATCGCGTCCGACGACCGCCACCGGGCGGCGGGTCCCGGAAGAGTTGGCGAGTCGCCGCGCCGCCGCCGAACCGAGCGCAACCGCCAGCTCGGCAGTCAGATCGCGGTTGGCGACCCCGCGCACCCCATCGGTGCCGAACAGTCGACCCATGCTCTCAAACTTCTCATAATCGACCGTCAGAAACACAACCGACGAGGTCAGCGACCATCTCGGGGCTCAATCGAGATGACCCCGTGACCCCAGACGCAGATCACCGCCCGCACCTGGATCAGATGCGGGCGGTGATTCAGCGGATCGGATCAGCCGATCGGGGCGTCAGTGTCCTCGCTCGGGGCGGAACCGGGCGCCGGCGTCGTCGTGGGCGACGTCGTGGTGGTCGGCGCGGTATCGCTCTCCTCGGGACCCGTGCCCTCGGTGTAGCTCGACGGCTCGGTGGCGGCCCCGCTATGGGCCGGGGCGGCCTCGTTCTGACGGAAGCTCACGGCTCCGATCGTGTTGTCGCAGACGCTCTGCTCGGTGCCGCTGGCATCGACCTTCTGCGCGGCCGACGTCACCGTGGCGGCATCGGTGTCGCACACCTTGGCCGCCAACTCCGCAGCCGAGGAGACCTCGACGTTCTCCAGCACCCCGGCCGAACCGACGGAGACGTCAACCCTGCCGTCCTGGGTATCGGCGTTGGCCAACCCCACACCGGCCGAGAAGAACAGCGCCCCTCCCAGAGCGGCCCCTACCGTCACTCGTTTGAGGGTGTCGTTCTTCATCGAAAGCATGCAGTACTCCTCTCAGTCGGGAAGCGGTTCGGTCTGTTCCAGGCGCCATACAGCGCCCCCACTTCGCCTCCACGGGTTGCACGCTTTCGGCCGTACTCAAACCAAAATTTAATAATTCGCCCCGGTCCCCGTCGCCGGTGCGGACCGCCTTGGGGGTTCGCCCTGTCCAGTTTCGGCACTGGTGACGAGTCTGGCGCCGCTTGCTGAGGCACCCCGGAAAAAGACCGAAAAAAACCGCCGGGCATGGGGGTTGTCCCCATGCCCGGCGGCCATGACTCGAACAGATCAGCGCTTGCTGTACTGAGGCGCCTTGCGGGCCTTCTTGAGGCCGTACTTCTTGCGCTCGATGGCACGCGGGTC
The DNA here is from genome assembly GCF_001953975.1 of Mycobacterium sp. NS-7484. Classification (GTDB taxonomy): domain Bacteria; phylum Actinomycetota; class Actinomycetes; order Mycobacteriales; family Mycobacteriaceae; genus Mycobacterium. The sequence continues at coordinate 26,497 of NZ_MBEJ01000067.1, read as the reverse complement.
ACGCGTCAGGAAGCCGGCACGCTTGAGTGCGGGCCGGTCCTCCGGCTGCACCAGGATCAACGCACGGGCGATCGCCAGGCGCAGGGCGCCGGCCTGACCCGAGGGGCCGCCACCGTCGAGGTGGGCGTAGATGTCGAACTGCTCCAGGCGGTCGACGGTCACCAGCGGGGCCTTGATCAGCTGCTGGTGCACCTTGTTCGGGAAGTAGTTCTCCAGGCTGCGGCCGTCCAGGTTGAACTGGCCGGTGCCGGGCACCAGGCGCACCCGCACCACGGCCTCCTTGCGGCGGCCGACGGTCTGGATGGGACGGTCGATGATGACCGGCTCGCGCTGCTCCAGCTCCACGGTCTCGGTGACGGTTTCGACCACGTCACCGTTTTCAATCGTCTCGGTCACTGGGCCACCTGCTTGATCTCGTACGGAACCGGCTGCTGCGCGGCGTGCGGATGATCCGGGCCGGCGTAGACCTTGAGCTTCTTCTGGATCTGGCGACCGAGCTTGGTGTGCGGCAGCATGCCGATGATCGCGTTCTCGACGACGCGGGTCGGGTGCTTCTGCAGCAGCTCGCCGATGGTGCGCTTGCGCAGACCGCCCGGGTAACCCGAGTGGCTGTAAGCGAACTTGTTGGTCAGCTTGTTACCGCTGACGGAGATCTTGTCGGCGTTGATGACGATGACGAAGTCGCCACCGTCGACATTCGGCGTGAATGTCGGCTTGTGCTTGCCGCGCAGCAGATTGGCAGCTGCCGCGGCGAGCCGGCCGAGCACCACGTCTTGGGCGTCGATGACGTACCACTGACGCGTGGTGTCACCCGCCTTCGGCGTGTACGTAGGCACAGCGCTTACCTCTTCTTCTCGGGTTGAGTCCCAGGATGTCCCGGGTGCCGGTCAGGTCTGCGCTCTACGATGTCCCGGCGACCGACGTTGACCCGGGGACCGCGCCCCAAAGGGCAGCGCACACCAACAGAGCAGCTTACCGGTGGGCGTCCGCGCAGGTCAAAACGCGCCTGGCGGCGCCGGGAGTGCCCAACGTGAACAAGATCGCGAGATTGTCGAGAAATTTCGCGATCGTGTTCACGTTCGGCGCCACTAGGTGTAATTCAACTAGGACACCGAATCCTTTTGGTCAGGCACCACGCTGCCGTCCGGGCGGCGCAGCGGGGCTTGGCTGCCGCTGGGCTCGATGTAGCCCTCCGTCGCGCACTCGTACGCCTCGACCTGCTTCTTCTTCGGGTCGATGAACATCGGGTTCACCAGCCAACGACCGTCGGCGTTGTCGTAGGCCGAGCACATCAGCTCGGTCTTGTTGCGGTTGAGCACAAGGCGCAAGGCGGTGGCATCGGTGAGGAACGTGACGTCGGTGTCGGAGTCCCCGGCGCCGAACGCCGCCCGCTGGGCCTCGGCCTGCTGCTCGAACGCAGCGGGGCCCTTGATCCCGAAGACCTCCTCGTTGACCCGGCATCGCTTGCCCTCGATGTACGGGATGGCCACCTCACCGCCGCACGGCACCAGCTTCGATGTCAGCACGTCGCCGTCGCGCTCGGTGCGCACACCCATCACCTTGTCCGGGGTGAAGCCGAGATCGGCCGCCCACACCCGCACCACCGGCTCGGCCGAGGCGGAGATGATTCGAACGTCGAAACCGTTGGCCCGCAATGTTTTCACCAGATCGCGCATCTCTGGGTAGTACCGGACCCAGCCGGTCTCGTCACCGCTGCCGACCTTCTGCTCAGTGCCCTCGGGCGCGGCGAGGTTCTCCTTGCGGGCAGCCTCGACGAACCCGGTCAGTTCCGACTCGGGCCAGCCGGCCAGCATCTGGGCCGCCCACGCGTACGACGGCTCGAACCGGCGGGCGTTGAACCCGGCGAAGGCCGGTTCGTCGGCCCGCGTCTGCCCCTCGGTGTACACCGACACCAGTTCGTCGGCGCACCCGAGATCGGTGTCGGTCGGCATCGGCCGGCCCGGAGTGGTTGCGGCACAAGCCTTGCCGAGTGCCGCGGTGGCCTGCGGGGTGAGGTAGGGGCTGGTGGTCGACCAGTCGCCGCCGGCGGGCGCCCGCAACTTGCCGTTGCGCACCATCCAGAAGAAGGTGGCGTCACCGATGTCGTTCTTGACCACGGTGTTGTCCCAGTCGAAGAGCGCCAGCGGAGCACCGTCGGCCACTGAGCCATCCACGCCGCAGGTACCCAACTCCGCGAGCATCGCGTTGATCCGGTCCCGGTTGTCGCCGTACCAACCGGGGTTGTCGACCAGGGTGCGACACCCGGGCGCTTCGGCAGCGGACGACTCCCCCGAGTCCTCGCCGGTGCCGCAACCCGCCAAGGCGACCGTCGTCGCGGCGAGCAGAGACAGGACGGCACGTACGGTCATCGAGACTCCTGTTCAGTTGAGCTGGGTCATGCGGGTCGGGTCGAGCTCCGAGGTGCGTGAGGTGTCCTTCAGGTCGACGCCGGAGCGGCCCAGCGCCAGCGCGCCGTCGACCAGGCCGGCCGCCACCCGGGCGGCTTCGGCATATCCGAGGCCGTCGGGTGGGTGGATGTTGGAGATGCAGTTGCGATCGGCGTCGGTGCGGCCGGGCATCGGCAGGTGCGTGAGATAGATGCCCAGGCTGTCGGCGACGCTCAAGCCGGGGCGCTCCCCGATGATGACCAGCAGAGTCCGGACGTGCGCCTGGGCCCCGATGTGATCACCGAGGGCGACGCGGGCCTGGGTGGCGATCACCGGCGGAGCCAGGGTGTGACGGCCCTTGAGCTCGGCCACCAGGGCCGTCAGCAACGCCACACCGTGGCGGTCCAGCGCCGTCGGCGACAGCCCGTCGGCCAGCACGAAACCGATGTCGGCGCCGCTGTCGGGTACCGACATGCCCTCGGCGGGTTGGCGTCCCAAATCGGGCCGGCGCAGATACTCGTCGCGGGAGGTGGCCTTACTGGTCACCACGGTCGGCTCACCGATGCCCACATCGAGGAGAGCTTCCCGGAGTCGATCCACGTCCAGCGGCACGTGCACGGCATCGCGGGCCGCGGCATGTGCGGCGGACAGTTCCAGCACCCGTCGGGTCGGCAAGGCGTTACCGGCCCGGCCGAGACCGATCCGGGCCTGCGTGGTCTTGCGCAGCTCGTCCCAGAACTCTTGAACCGCAACCTCGTTCGAGCTCATCGCCCCTCCGCCGAGGTCAGCGACCGCAGCACCGACCGCTCCAGGTCGAACGGGGTTAGCTTGCCGGTGTCGTCGACCATGCCGACGCGGCGCAGCCACGCCTCGAACTCTGCGGCCGGCCGCAGGCCCAGCGTGCGCCGGGTGGTCAGCACATCGTGGAACGACAGGCTCTGATAGCCCAGCATCACGTCGTCGGCACCGGGCACGGTGATGACGAAGGCCACCCCCGCCGCCGCCAGCAGGGTCAGCAGCGTGTCCATGTCGTTCTGGTCGGCCTCGGCGTGGTTGGTGTAGCAGACGTCGACACCCATCGGCAGCCCGAGCAACTTGCCGCAGAAGTGGTCTTCCAGGCCGGCCCGGATGATCTGCTTGCCGTCGTAGAGGTACTCCGGCCCGATGAACCCGACGACGGTGTTGACCAGCAGGGGTTGCAGGTCGCGAGCCACCGCGTAGGCCCGGGCCTCCAGGGTCTGCTGGTCCACCGGCTTGCCGCCGACACCCAGGTGCGTCCCGGAGCTCAGTACCGAGCCCTGCCCCGTCTCCAGGTACATGACGTTGTCGCCGACGGTGCCGCGGTTCAGGCTGCGGGCCGCCTCGTTTCCCTCCCGCAACAGCTGCAGATTCACCCCGAACGCCGCGTTGGCCCCTTCGGTGCCCGCGATCGACTGGAAGATCAGGTCCACCGGGGCCCCGGCCTCGACCAGGCCGATCGTTGTGGTGACATGCGAGAGCACACAGGACTGCGCCGGGATGTCGTAGCGGGTGCGGATCGAGTCGAGCAGGTACAGCAGGTCGGCGGTGGCCTGTGGCGAGTCGGTGGCCGGATTGATCCCGATCACCGCGTCACCGCAGCCCAACAACAGCCCGTCGAGCACCGCCGCGGCGATGCCGCGCGGATCATCGGTCGGATGGTTGGGCTGCAACCGGGTGGCCAGTGTGCCGCGCGCGCCGACGGTGGTGCGGAACGCCGCGGTCACCTCCGCGGCGGCCGATACCGCGATCAGATCCTGGTTGCGCATGATCTTGCTGACCGCCGCCACCATCTCCGGGGTCAGTCCCGGCGCGACGGCGGAAAGCCGCTCGGCGCTGTGGTCGTGCGCGGTGACATCCATCAGCCAGTCGCGCAGACCACCGACGGTCAGGTGCGAGATCTCCGAAAAGGCTTGGCGGTCATGGCTGTCCATGATCAGCCGGGTCACCTCGTCGGTGTCGTAATCCACCAGCTCCTCGTTGAGGAAGATGTCGAGCGGGAGGTCGGCGAGCACCCAGGCGGCCGCGGCGCGTTCACCGTCATGCTCGGCCGCGCAGCCGGCGAGCTGATCGCCCGAGCGCAGCGGGGTGGCCTTGGCCATCACCTCGACGAGCCCGTCGAAGCTGTAGGTCACCCCCGAAACCTGCTGGTGGTACTTCATTTCAATTCGCTCTCCGCCTCCGCGAGCATCGCGAACTCCTCATCGGGCGAGTTGGCCACCAGGCGGTGGCGGCTGTACACGGCGAAGTACAGCATGAACGCCGCGAACACCGCGAGACACAGACCCGCGGCCAGCGGGTTGACCAGGAAGGTCGCGATGAGTGCGACGACCGCGACGATCAACGCGAAGCCGGTGGTGACGACGCCGCCCGGGGTGCGGTACGGCCGGTTCATCTCCGGCTCCCGGACCCGCAGCACGATGTGGCTGACCATCATCAACACGTAGCTGAGCGCGGCGCCGAACACCGCCATGTTGAGGATCAGGTCACCCTGGCCGGTCAGCGACAGCGCGAAGGCGACGACACCGGGGACGATCAGCGCCAGCGTCGGGGCCTTGCGCTTGTTGGTCACCGACAGCGAGGTGGGCAGGTAGCCGGCCCGCGACAACGCGAACGTCTGCCGGGAGTAGGCGTAGATGATCGAGAAGAAGCTGGCGATCAGACCGGCCAACCCGATGTAGTTGACCAGTTTGGCGGCCGTGCCGTCGCCACCGAGGGCCTGCACCAGCGGATCGTCCACGGTCGACATCGCCTCGGCGCCACCGGCTCCGGTGGTCAGGAACAGCACCGTCACGCAGGTGACGACCAGGACGGTCATCGCGGCGATGATGCCGCGCGGCACGTTGCGCTCGGGGTTGGCGGTTTCCTCGGCGGCCAGCGGGACCCCTTCGACGGCCAGGAAGAACCAGATGGCGAACGGGATGGCAGCCCAGATGCCGAGGTAGCCGTGCGGCAGGAAGGCCGATGATCCGAGCGCTGCCGCGTCGGGGGCCATGTCGGTCAGGTTGGCGACGTCGAAGCTGCCGATGGCGCTCACCGCGAAGATCACCAGGCCGAGGATCGCGATGGCGGTGATGACGAACATCAGTCGCAGCGCCTCGCCGACGCCGGCGAGGTGGATGCCGATGAAGATGATGAACGCCGCCAGGTAGACCCACCAGCCCTTGTGGATGCCGAAAAGCCCGAGGGATTCGACGTAGCCGCCGATGAACGTGGCGATGGCCGCCGGAGCGATCGAGTATTCGATCAGGATCGCAGTGCCGGTGGCGAAGCCGCCCCAGGGGCCGAGCGCTCGACGGGCGAAGGTGTAGCCGCCGCCGGCCGCGGGCAGCGCCGAGGACAGCTCGGCCAGCCCGAGCACCATGCAGAAGTACATCGCGGCGATGATCACCACGGCGATCAACAGACCGCCGAAGCCGCCCTGTTCGAGGCCGAAGTTCCAGCCCGAGAAGTCGCCGGAGATGACGTAGCTGACACCGAGGCCCGCCAGGAGCAGCCAGCCCGCACTTCCGGATTTGAGCTGACGTTTCTGCAAATAGTCAGCGCTCTCCAGGTGTTCTTCCACACCCGCCATGTCAAACTCCTTTTTGTACCGCGTGTTTCGCGTGGCCCGAGTGGGCGTGACCCAAAGGTAGAAAACTCAACCTTTAATGGAAGAGTATTGCCCGCCGCGGCGGCCCTGTCTACCCCAACCGGCGAATCTCGGTGTCAATCGTCGGGTTTGAGCGGAAGACCCACGACGATGCGGGCCGCATTGTGCCCCAGGATTCGCGCCGTCGTGGCGTCGATTCCGCTGCCAGAGCTCAACTCGGGCAACGGGTCTGCCAACTTTGCGTGCCGGACACTCACCTCGCCGACAGCGGTTACCCCCACCCCCACCTGCAAGGGCGACCGCTGGGCCGCGCGAAGCGCCAACTCGGGCGCAGACACTGCGTCAGCGCCCGGCAACACGGCGTACGGAACACCTTCTTCCTCGATGCCGGCCAGCACCTGCCGCTCGACTTCTCCCTCGCCCGAACTCATCACCACGATCACGGGAGGGTCGGGACGCCCACCACTACGCGTCAACGCCCGCCCCCACCGCTCGCGCGTGCGAGGCCACCAGGCCGGTGGCGACGGCATTGCGCGGCCCTTCGGTTCCGCGGACATTGCCGGTGCCGCAGACGATTCCGTACGGGGCCAAGGCGTCGGCGATGAGTTCGGGGATCTCGAAGTCCAGCGCGCACCCACCGAGCAGCACCACGAAGCCGATCTGGCGCAGATCCGCCCCGGGTGCGACGGACCGCAGGGCGCGCAACGCGTTGACGACGAAGACGCGTTCCTTGGCCGCGCGCCGCACCAGCCTGATCCGATCCATCGAGTGCCGGGTCGGGATCGCGGTCATGCCGAACTCGCCGAGGGTCACCACCCTGGCGAATGAGGCAGCGGGTAACGGCTTCTCGAAAAATGACACGGTGCCGTTCTCGAGCCGCACATGAAAGAAGCTCTCGGCCTTGCCCAGCGGGAACCGTTTGATGTCCTCGGCCAGTTCCAGGTTGTCCAACCCCAACTCGGCGTCGATCAGCTTGGTGACCAGGTCACCGGCGCCGGCCAGGTGCACGGTCTCGACCCGGGAGTCGGCCTCGATCAGCGCGGCATCGGTGGACCCGCCGCCCAGGTCCAACACCACGAGTGGCTTCTCGGTCCCGGGCGTCGTCAACGCACCGAGCACCGCCATCTCCGCCTCGACACCGCCGACCACCACCTGGACGCCGTCGGCCCCGGCCGCCTGCAACCGGTTGCGCACCTCCTCGGCCACCGCCCGCATGCCGCTTTCCCTGGTCCGCACCATCGCGGCCAGGGCCACCGCGTTCTCGAGCGCCACCTCACCGGCAACGCCACCGCGAACCTCCTGCGGCACAAAGGTATCCACCGCCAGCAGGTCCTGAATCCGGACGTCTGCGACAGCGTGGCCGGACAGCTCGGCCATGCTCTCGCGCACGTTGGCGATCATTCCCCCGGCGTTGGTTCCCGCTTCGCCGACGACATCCGTCAGCGGGGCGACCCGCTCCAGTGCGGTCATGATCTCCAGCGCGCCACGGGATACGTCGACCGATGCCCGCTTCTGTGCACCGGCCAACTCGAGCGATCCCGCCGGGATCGTGCGGTCCGCGACGTCGCCGGCCGGGGTGCGCACCACGACCGCCGAGCGGTTCCCCGTCAACGCCCGAGCCACCGGCGACACCACCTTGGTCGCCGGCGCGTCGAGGTCGAAGATCGTCGCCAGGCCATAGGCATTGGACAGCGTCCGGATCGACATCCCCGGAGCGGCCACCTCGACCGCCGCCAACATGCCCAGCGGTACCGCGTCGATGCGGGACACCTCGTCGATCACCGGGATCACCGAGTCGAGCCGGTTGGCCACCAGCACGGCGTCGTCGTTGGCCAGAATCGCGCCCGTCACCCGCGCACCGCGCGCCGAGGCCGCGTTGATCGTGCGCGCGGCCACCTCGAAGTCGACGTCGCGGGGCACCACCACGATCATGTCGGCGTCACAAGGGGTTTGGCCCAGATCCCCGAATGCGACGGTGACACCTACACCGAGGCCACGTCCCCCGGGCGTGCGCGGGTCGTGGCCGATCATGGTCGACTCGGTGATGATCGTCTCGGTGATGGTTTCCATCGCCATGCCGCTGATCACCGGGGTGGCCTCGTTCAGCAGGACGACGTCCAACTCGGCGAGCCGCGTGCCGGCCGCCTCCAACGCGCGCAGCACGGCCTGGGCCACCCCGTCGGCATTGCGTGGCGTGCCCTTGACACCCGTCGTGGGCGTCAGCGCGGCGCCGCAGAAGCGCACCGATCCGTCGGATGCGACGACCGCGGCGCTCGCCTCGGTCGTCGAGTTGCCGATGTCGACACCGACAACGGTCACCGCCATCAGGTCCCCAGTGCCTCGGAGGTGGGCTCGGCGAACTGCGGGGTCACCTCGACAGGCCGGGCCTGCTTACGGATCTGCTCGGTCTCCTTCAGGTGCAGCAGTGCCGCCTTGGCCTGCCAGCGTGGCCGGGCCATTTGATCGTTGAGCGTCGGAACCGGTTCGGGCGATTCACCTTTGGCGTACTGGGCGGCGTTCGACCCGATCTGGCGATAGGTCTCCAGAGTCATCAGCGGGCTCTGCGGAAACAGCTCCAGGCTCGACAACCGCGGCAGGTCACGCTGGTGGATCATCGACGTGCCGCGAGACAGGATCCCGATACCGATCCCCGACCCGCTCAGCCTGGCCGCCGCGTGCGCGATGACCGCGAGGTCACTGCTGTGCTGCACCCGGATACACCGGGCCGCCACCTCCTGCTCCTCGATGCCGGCCAAGATCTGCCGGATCACGTCGGCATGGGACAGGCCGATGATCGTCTGGCTGAAGAAGTCGGCAAAGGCCGGTGATATCGCCAGTACCACCTCGTCAGAGCGGGTTCCGGCAGTCGCGGGGCCCTCACCGGTGAAAGTGATTGTCCTGTCCGCCATGTCACTGGACCTCCTGCTCGGGGTTCTCGGCGCTGGTCACGTGCCGCAGCCGCTTCATCTCCTCCCAGCGATCGCCGGACGGTCGGTATCCGGTACCGGGACCCGCATAGTCGTTGCGGTCGTTGACTGCGGACAACGGTGTGAGGTCACGCGTCATGATCGCCGAGGTCTGCAGCAGATCACCGGAAACCCGTTGCCGCAGCACGGCCAACAGGTTTTCGGCGACATCGGAGAAGCCGGTGGATTCCAGCGCCTTGACCAGGTCCAGCCCGGTGATGTTGCGATCCATCACCTGCTGGGCGCCCTTGAGGTCTTCGAGGACGTCGCGCGGGATCAGCTCGCGGCTGCCATGGGCATACACGGCCGTCTCGATCTCGGCATCGGTGATGGCCGGCAGGTCGAGATAGGCGAACACCGCCTGCAGCGCCTTACCCGCGCGGCGGCGGGCCGCGAGGATCTCGGCCTCGTTCACGTGGCGCAGTCCGCCGTCGATCTGCAGGTCCCGCTGGATGGTGTTGAAGTCGTCGTAGTCTTCGGCGTCCAGGTTGGACCCGGCGAACATGTCGTCGTAGTTCGGCGGCGCCGAGTAGCCCGAGCAGATGAAGTCGGTGCCCGGCATCATCTGCGGCAACAACCGGGCGATCCGGCGCATCGGCGAATGCGAGAACGACTGGTCGTTACCCGAGGCGCATTCCAGGTCCAGCGCCGAGGCGATCAGGTTCTCGGCCGCGACGGCCCGGATGCCGGCCGGCACTGCGCCGGGCACACCGATGCACGAGATCGAACCGTTCTGCAATCCTTGTACGCCTGCACCTTTCGCGACCAGGATGCAGCGGATCTCCAGGTACAGCATGGACCGGCCTTCGGCATTGCCCATCTGTACCTCAGAGCCGGTGCCGGAGGTGAACCGCATCTTGATCCCGCGTGACGCATAGGCGGCGGCCAGAAACGCCTTCGACCATGGAGTGTCGTCGCCGTCGACGAACACCGATTCGGTGCCGTACACCGAGATGGTCTCGGCGTAGGCGGTGATGCCGCGCATACCCAGTTCCAGCTCGGTGGCCTCCTCCAGCGCGCACTGGGTCAGCCGGCCGCCGATGCCGACCTGGCTACCGATCTGCTGGGCCATCGCGACCAGCGGCGCGTAGCGCACGACGCCCAAAGTCGTTTCCACTTCCGAGAATCCGCGCAGCGATGCCTCGGCGGCCTCACAGGCGACCTGCAGTGGATTGTCCCGCGCACTCGTGCAGTGCGCCTGATTCGCCGGAGTGCGACGGGCCCGCATCTTCTGGATGCCCATCATGATCTCGACGATGTTGAGCGTCTTGGCGACTTCGAGCAGCTTGGCCGGGGTGAGGCCACCGGTCACCGCGATCACCTGTTCGCGGGTCACATGCGGGTCGACCAGCATCCGGGCGATCTCTGCCGCCGGGATCGCCATGGCCTGTTCGGTGGTCGCAATGTCGATGGCGTGATCGGCGATGAACTGGTCGATGAAGTCGAAATCGGCACGGGCCCGGCCGTCCATCTCCACGATGACGCCGTCGGCGACCCGCACGCTCGGCGCCGGATCGAAGGCGCTGTCCATGGCCACCATGCCGACCTCGGGCCATTCCTCGACGAAGCCGTCGAGGTTGACCGGCCGGTCTTCGAGGACCTTGGTGCGCTCGGACTGCCGGCGGTGGCCTGCCGCGGAATGCTGGGGCGATGCTGCTGTCACCGGTGTCTCCTATTCGTTGGTGGCCAGGATGTCGCGACGCTCGTATACGTCGGCGGCTTCACGGACGAGCTCGGCCAGCAATCCCGCGCCGTATTTCGTGTCCAACTCGTCGGCGATCGAGTCGAGCTCGGCCTTGGTCGAGGCGTTGGGCCGCAACGCGTTGTAGATCTGCAACACCCGCTCATCGCTGATTGCGGTCATCTCGGCGGCCCGGCGGAGGTTCGACCCCAGCTGGCGACGCCCCACCTTCTCGGCGATCTGCGCCTGCAGGCGCAATGTCTGCGGCGTGATGCGCAGGTCCGAGGCTTCGACCTCACCTGACATCACCGCCTCCATGGTGAGGTCGGTGATCGGCTTGCCGTTGGGGGTGAACAGCAAGTCCGTGCGATTGAGGCTCAGCGGGTAGTCCGCCGACGGATCGAGGGTCGGTTCTGTCATTCACTGCTCCAACTGATTCGGTGCGGTTCTCTCTCCGCGTGCAACACAACGCCCGACGATTGTGCGCTGCATCACGTTGCATGAAGGTTGCGCTGCAGGTCAGTGCGGCTAACCTGTCCCGACGATGCACGTTCCGGGATTCAGCTCGCTCGCCGCCCTCGGCGAGTTCTTTGCCCTGCCGACGGCTGAGGCGGCCACCTGGCGGCCCATCGGATCGCTGTGCGGCGACCCGGCGGTGTTACGCGAGTACACCATGCGCACCCGGGCCGCGACCGCATCCGGCTTCGGCGTCGACGAGGCCGACATCCCGGTCAAGGCAGCGGCCTCCTCGCTGCACCTGGCGATCACCGCGCGCCTGCTCTCCCCCGCCGTCGGCGCCGCGGTGTGCCTGGGCGCCGTTCCCGTGCTCACGCTGGATTCGCTCTTCTGGCAGGAGAATTCATCACATCGACCACTGCTGGGGTCCGACGGTGTCGAGTGGGTGCGTGAAACCGACCCACACCGCGGCGCAGCCATCATCGCCGATTCGCTGATCGGGCTCGTGTTGAACCTGCTGAACGACACGATGCGGCAGGCGGTTTCGCTGCCACCACAGGTGATGTGGGGCAACGTCGCATCGGCGGCCAACGGTGCCGTCACCGTGCTGGCCGGCTCCCGTCCCGACGCCGCCGCGCACGGCCGCGAACTGGTGAAGGCACTGCTCACGACCGAGCGGCTGCGTGGGACCGCAGACGTTGTGGGAGAACGGTTTCGGCGGCGCAACTGCTGCCTGTTCTACCAAGTGCCCGGCGGCGGCTACTGCGGTGACTGCGTGTTGGTGTGATGCCTACAGGGCAGCCACTCCGGCTTCTGTCAGATTGCCGCTGCCGCGGCGGTCGCCACCGCCACATCCTGCTCCACACTGCCCGCACTCACACCGACCGCACCGATGACGATGCCATCGGCCTCCAGTGGGATGCCACCGCCGAACACCACGAGCCCGCCGGCGGTCTGCTCCAGGCCGTACAACTCACCACCGGGCTGAACCAGGTCCATCAGCGCGCTGGTGGGCAGGTTCATCAGCACCGCCGTGCGCGCCTTGCGGATCGAGATGTCGATGCTGGCCTTGATCGCACCGTCCATCCGGACGAATGCCACCAGATGGCCTCCGTCATCGACCACCGCAATGTTCATCGGCTGGCCGATCTCGTTCGCCTTCGCGATGGCGGCGTCGATCACCTTCTGGGCCGTGGACAACGGCAGGGATGTCATATGTCCTCCAGGTAGACCGCGAACGTGAGCTTGTGTGCGAGATTTGCGGGGGGTTACGCACACAAGCTCACGTTCGGCGGTGGCTCGGTGTCAGAAAAAGCCTTGGGCCTTGTTCCCGTAGCTGACCAACAGGTTCTTGGTCTGCTGGTAGTGGTCGAGCATCATCTTGTGGTTCTCCCGGCCGATGCCCGACTGCTTGTAGCCACCGAACGCGGCATGCGCGGGGTACTGGTGGTAGCAGTTGGTCCACACCCGGCCGGCCTTGATGTCCCGGCCGGCCCGGTAGGCGGTGTTGCCGTTGCGGCTCCACACACCGGCGCCGAGGCCATAGAGGGTGTCGTTGGCGATCGAGATGGCCTCGTCGTAGTCCTTGAACGAGGTCACCGCGACGACGGGGCCGAAGATCTCCTCCTGGAACAGCCGCATCTTGTTGTTGCCGGTGAAGATCGTCGGCGCCACGTAGAAGCCGCCGCCCAGATCACCACCCAGATCGGCCCGCTCACCGCCGGTGATCAGTTGGGCGCCTTCGGATTTGCCGATCTCGATGTAGGACAGGATCTTTTCCAGCTGATCGTTGGAGGCCTGCGCACCGATCATCGTCTCGGTGTCCAGCGGGTCGCCCTGGCGCACGGCCTTGGTGCGGATCGCGGCCAGCTCGAGGAACTCGTCGTAGATGTCGGCCTGGATCAGCGACCGCGACGGGCACGTGCACACCTCGCCCTGGTTCAGGGCGAACATGGTGAAGCCTTCCAGCGCCTTGTCCTGGAAGTCGTCGGTGGCCGCCAGCACGTCGGAGAAGAAGATGTTGGGGCTCTTGCCGCCCAACTCGAGCGTCACCGGGATCAGGTTCTGGCTGGCGTACTGCATGATCAGCCGGCCCGTGGTGGTCTCACCGGTGAAGGCGATCTTGGCGATCCGGTTGCTGGAGGCCAGCGGCTTGCCGCACTCGACGCCGAAACCGTTGACCACGTTGACCACACCGGCGGGCAGCAGGTCACCGATCAACGACATCAGGTACAGCACCGAAACCGGAGTCTGCTCAGCGGGTTTGAGCACCACGGCGTTACCTGCGGCCAGCGCGGGCGCCAGCTTCCACACCGCCATCAGGATCGGGAAGTTCCACGGGATGATCTGGCCGACCACGCCGAGGGGCTCGTGGAAGTGGTAGGCGACGGTGTCCTCGTCGATCTGCGAGAGCGAACCCTCCTGGGCGCGCAGCACCCCGGCGAAGTACCGGAAGTGGTCGATTGCCAGCGGGATGTCGGCGTTCAGCGTCTCGCGAATCGGCTTACCGTTGTCCCACGACTCGGCCAGCGCCACGGATTCGAGGTTCTCCTCGATCCGGTCGGCGATCTTGTTGAGGATGACGGCGCGGGCGGCCGGCGACGTCTTGCCCCAGGCCGGTGCGGCGGCGTGCGCGGCGTCCAGCGCCTTCTCGACGTCGGCCTCGGAGGAGCGGGCCACCTCGCAGAACACCTGCCCCGTCACCGGCGTCGGGTTCTCGAAGTAACGGCCTTCTACGGGAGCAACCCACTCTCCGCCGATGTAGTTGTCATAGCGGGATTCGAAGGACATCAGAGCGCCGTCGGCACCCGGGCGGGCATATACAGTCATGGCAATCTCCTGCATTCGGACACGGTTGTGTGTCGGTCATCACTAAAGGTAGTCAGCAGTACGTTGCAGCACAGTTGCACACGTGAAATGCGTCGGCGGGCCGACAATTCAGCCCGTCGGCGGGCCGACGATTCAGGCCAGTTCTGAGTCGATTCCGGCCAGATGTCCACGAGCCTGCGCGCGGGCCACCGGGTCGGCGTCGGCGTGATCGTGCAGCACTCGCCAGCCGCGGCGATCGTCACGGCCGTCGGGCAGCTCCAACCACCGGCGCAGCAGTTGCAAGTTGCCGCCGGTCAGGACCGCTTCACGCAGGCTGGCGCTCAGCTCGGTACGCAGCCGGGCGATCGCCGGAGACACCGACTGCGGCAACAACGCCCCCGAGTATGCATCGAGGGCGGCCGCCACGTTCCCGGCCTGCAGCGCGTCGTACACGTCACCCATGTCGCTGGCCACCGGCGCGAGCAGTCGGTACGGCCGCGAGGCGATGTACTGGCCACCGATGACCCGGCGTAGCCGCGACACCTCGGCGCGCACCGTGACCACGTCGAGGTCTTTGTCGTCGAGCAGCAGCGCCAGATGATCCGCGCTCAAGCCCTCGGGGTGGCGGATCAGCAACACCAGGATGTCGGCGTGCCGCCCGGTCAGCACACTGTCTTGAGGCCGGCCGGTGGCATCGGGCACCCGCCAGCGCGGACGGTCGGCGCCCAGCACCCGCAGCCGCGCGCCCTCGTCCTTCGGGGCGACGACGGGTGCAGTGAGGCGCAGCAGGGCCAACTGGTTCTCCACTGCCGCCGCGGTCGCCCTGACCAGGGCCAACGTCTGCGGTGACGCCACCTTGGACCCGCCGGTCAGATCGATGGCACCCAGTAGTGCGCCGGTGGCCGGGTCGTGCACCGGAACCGCCGTACAACTCCACGGGTGCACGATGCGGGAGAAGTGCTCGGAGCCCAAGATCTGCAGTTCGCGGTCCAACGCCAGGGCGGTGCCCGGGGCGTTGGTCCCGGCCGTGCGCTCGCTCCAGTCCGATCCGGGCACGAAGTTCATCGCCTCGGCTTTGCGGCGCACGCCATGGTCGCCCTCGACCCAGAGCAGCGTGCCGTCGGCCGCGGTGATCGCCACCAGCACCCCGGCGTCGACGGCATCATCGACCAGGAGCCGCCGGATCAGCGGCAAGGTGGCAGCCAACGGATGGCTCTCGCGCAGTTCGGTCAGCGCCGTCGCGGCAGCCGCGGCCCTGGCCCCGAGGTCAGGATCCACACCGGTAGCCAGGCTGCGCTGCCAACTCTCGGCGATGATGCGGCGCACCGGGGCCGAATCCAGATAGTCGGCATCCACCCGCCCCTCGATGAACAGGTCATGGATGGCACGCACCTTCGCGGGCTGTGCCCGGGTTGACATCCGGCCTCCCGCGGTTCTCGATGCGGCCACCGCTATCACGCTCCCGGCATGGACATGGCATTGACGCGTGACCGCCAGGATAGTTGACCTGCCGGTTGCGTGTATGCCACCGCGTGGTCACACGCTGGCGAATCGGTGAATCGGTCGCCGGCCGGTATAGTGGTGTCACGGCGGCTTGCTCGTTCTGCCTTTGCCGCGATCTCGATCTCACCATCTCAGCGCCGCGGGAGTCACCCGCGCCGAGCAGAACGTCGCCTACTTTCTTCGGAGTTGTTTTTTGTCTGCCCAGACCACCTTTGCCGACCTCGGCCTGCCCACCGAACTTGTGGCGGCACTTGCCGCCAACGGCGTGACCACGCCGTTCCCCATCCAGGCCGCCACCCTGCCCGACTCGCTGACCGGCCGCGATGTGCTCGGCCGCGGCCGTACCGGCTCCGGTAAGACCTATGCGTTCCTGCTGCCGCTGGTGTCGCGCCTGGCCAAAAGCGGAACCCGGCGGGCTCCCAACCGCCCGCGCGCGCTGATCCTGGCGCCCACCCGCGAACTGGTCACTCAGATCGAGGCGTCGCTGGCCCCGCTGGCGGCGGCCACCGGGTTGCGGTCGGTCAACATCTTCGGCGGTGTGGGCCCCAACCCGCAGATCGCGGCGCTGCAGCGCGGGGT
Organism: Mycobacterium sp. NS-7484; assembly: GCF_001953975.1. Taxonomy (GTDB): domain Bacteria; phylum Actinomycetota; class Actinomycetes; order Mycobacteriales; family Mycobacteriaceae; genus Mycobacterium. Next base: position 10,507 of record NZ_MBEJ01000067.1, on the reverse strand, counting down.
GGACATCGTGATCGCGTGCCCGGGACGGCTCGAGGACCACATGCGTTCGGGTCACGCCGATCTGTCCGCGGTGGAGATCACCGTGCTCGACGAGGCCGACCACATGGCCGATCTCGGTTTCCTGCCCGGCGTGAAGCGGCTGCTGGACCGCACGCCGAAGAACTGTCAGCGGCTGCTGTTCTCGGCCACCCTCGACGCCGGGGTGGACGTCCTGGTGGACCGCTACCTGCACGAGCCGGTGGTGCACAGCGTGGACTCCGCCCAGTCCCCGGTGACCGCGATGGTGCACCACGTGCTGCACGTGGACAATTCGACGCGGATCAATGTGGTCGCCGACCTGGCCGCCGCACCGGGCCGCACGATCGTGTTCGCCCGCACCAAGTACGGTGCGAAAAACCTCACCCGCCAACTGAATTCACGCGGCATCGCGGCAGTTGAGCTGCACGGCAACCTGTCCCAGAACGCCCGCACCCGTAACCTGACGGCGTTCTCCGACGGATCGGCGGGCGTGCTGGTGGCCACCGACATCGCCGCCCGCGGTATCCACGTCGACGACGTCAGCCTCGTCGTGCACGCCGACCCGCCGGTCGAGCACAAGGCCTACCTGCATCGGTCCGGCCGCACGGCCCGCGCCGGCAACGAGGGCACCGTCGTGACGATCATGCACGACGCCCAGGTTTCCGACGTGCGCAGCCTGACCCGCAAGGCCGGGGTCAAGCCCACCATCACCCGGGTGAAGGGCACCGACCATCCGGTGCTTCGTGAGATCGCGCCCGGCGACCGGGTTTTCGGTGATCCGATCCGCCCCGAGCCCGCTGCGCAGCCCGCGCAGGCGCCGCGCCGCCAGGGTGGCGGCAAGTCCGGTCAGCAGCAGCGGCGCAACCGTCCCAGCGGTGGCAACCGCAACGGCGGAGCGCCGGCCCGCTCCGGTACCGGTGGCCATCAGCGCGGTGGGCCGCGGCGCCCCCGGCGGGCAGGCGACGCCAGCTCCAGCCGGTAGAAACCGGCCGCCGGCACCTGAAGTGTGCGGTCCCGCTCGCCTCTCCATGTCGAACGGGACCGCACCGGCTTCAGCTGCCCCAGGCGTTGGCCGCGCTGCGGTCGGTTGCGGCCACGTCGTCCGCACCGTCGCGCACCGCGTTGCCCAGGGTGAACAGGATTTCGTTGAGTGCTGCGGCCGCCTGGTTCCATCGCGCTTGCTCGACGGCGTAGGCCTGCGCGGCCTCCCGCGTCCAGACCTGCTGCAGCGGCGCGATCTGGGCCCGCAATTCGTCCAGGGCGGCGTTGAACCGGCTGGAGGTGGTGTGGATCTCTTGGCGGACGGTGTATTCGATCTCACCGAAGTCGTATGACAACACGTTGCTCATCGCCGAACCCTCAGATGCCGTCGCCGACGGCACCGAGCCGCTGCGCGTGGGAGTCGACGGCCGCGCGCAACGTCCGTTCGTTGGCGCGGATGGTCTCGGCGATGCGGCCCAACGTGGTGTGCAATGTCAGTGATTCACTGTTCCAGCGGTCGACCACATCACGGAACCGCGCCGCCGCCACCCCGCCCCATACCGAAGGCGGCACACTGCTCATCCGCCCGATGAAGGTCGAAAGCATGGCGCGGACATCGTCGTTGAGCACGTCGATCCGGCCGGCCACGCTCGTCATCACGTCGAAGTCGGTGCCCAGCGGCCCGGTCAATCCTGGTGGCATGTGTCCTGCCCTTCCGGTCTTGTCTTGCGGGATATAACAATTCGACGCAGCGCAGCCCGGTTCGGTTCCATCCGATTTCTACCGCACCACATGGGCCGACCGGATCGCCGCTTCACATGCGGGCCGGACCACCTCACCGGCTCCCGAAGGGCTCTGGCAGCCGACCGCGATCCGGACCGGACCGTCCGCGAGCACACCCCATCGGATCTCGCGTCCGGAACGGACTTCCCGGTACCGGACCACCGGACGCCCGGCGACGACCGCCGCGCGATCGAAGTCGACGAAGACTCCCGACGGTTGGCCCGCAAGTGCCTCCTGGAGGGTGTCGGCGATCGCGCCGTCGCCGACGGCGGACTGCGTCAGGTGGAGCATCACCTGCGGGTCCGACGGCGAGACAATCTGCACCCGAGCCGATCCCGGCCCGTCGGTGACCCGCTGCACCGTCCACCCGGCCGGTATCTGGACGCCGACGCGACCCTCGACCAGAACGGTCATCGGCGGGGTGCGCCCGTGCCAGGCGGCAACGGCCAGTCCTCCCAGGATCAGGGCCACCGCGACGGCCACCCCGACGGCCGCGTTCATCATCGATCGACCCCGACGGGTCGGCGCATCCACAGGTGAGACCACCGGGGTAGCGGATGCGGTGGGCGCGGCGCGCCAGGCGCCGACGTCGGCCGACGTAACAGCCATCCCTGCGGCACGCAGTCCGGCCGCCACGGCAGCACCCAGTCCGGCGGCTGCGGTGACATCCAGTGGCGCATCGACGATCACCCCACCCGCGCCGCCTCCCATCGCGATCACCGCGCGCACGATCGCGGCCGGGTCCACATCGGGTTCGTCGCCGTCGGCATGGCGGGCCACGACCACCGGAACGGCGTCGGCCTCGCCACCCGAGATCACCACCAGCTCGTCGGCGATCTCCACCACCATCCGGGACACACCGCCGGCTGCCTGGTTCAGGGCTGGAACCCGCTGCATCACAACCACTTCAGCCCCTGACGACGTGGCCGCGGCGGCCAACCGCCGCCGTTGATCGACAGTCCACCACGTCGGGCAGACCAGCGTGAGGTGGTCCGCGCCCGCGCCCGCCGCGTCCAGAAGTTCGGCCCAAAGATCCGCTGCCGCCACCGGTTCGTCCTCGACCAGCACGGTCTCGTCGTCAATTCCGGCCACCGCGATTGCGGCCCGCGCAGCCGGCACCGGCCCCGGCCCGCGCACCGTCACCGGACCCACCTCGACGACCGTCGTCACCACGATTCGTCCGGCCCGGGTATCGCGACCTGCACCAGTTGATCCGGCGCACCGCGGGTGATCAATGTGCCGCGTCCGGGCGGAAGCCGTACCGGTCTCACCGATCCCCACAGCACGCCCTCGTCGGGGCTTGCGCTCATCACCAGACCCATCCCGCCGAGATCTTTGACCGCCGCCAGGACCGGATCGAACATGGCCCGGGCCGCACCGCCCGACCGGCGGGCCACCACCAGGTGCACACCGAGATCGCGCGCGTACGGCAGGACGTTCGACAACGGAGACAACGGATTCGCGCCGGCCGTGGCGACCAGATCGTAGTCGTCGACCACGACGTAGAACTCAGGGCCGGTCCACCAGGATCGGTCGCGAAGCGCCCGCTGCGTCACGTCGGGCCCGGGCATCCGGCTACGCAGAATATCGAGCACCGGCGGCAGCGCGGCCTCGAGTGCGCCGGGCGAGGCGGCATATCCGGCCAGATGCTCCGATTCCACTGCACCGAGCAACGCCCGGCGGAAGTCGACGATGAGCAGCTGCACGTCCGACGGGTCGTTGGTGGCCACCAGATCGGCGCACAGTGCACGCAACGCGGTGGATTTGCCGCAGCCGGTGTCACCGAGGATCACCAGATCGGGGTGGGCCGCGAAATCGACCAGCACCGGGGCGAGTTCGCGTTCACCCAGCCCCAGCAGCACCTCGGTGGCGCGACGCCGAGGCACCGGCGGCAGTTCGTCGCTGCACACCCGCGGTGGCAGCAGCCGGATACGCGGGGCCAGGTCACCACCGTGCTGAGCAGACAGCGTGTCGGCGACCCGGTTCAGCGCCGCGGTGATTCCGGTCGTGCTCGGTGTGCCGTCCAGCCGGGGTAGCGCGACGAGCAGCTCCCTGCCCTCACGGGTGAGCCCGGTGCCCGGCCGGCCGAGACCGAGCTCGCGGGCACGCTTGCGGTCTATCTCCGATTCGGCGGGATCACCGAGCCGCAGCTCGATCCGGGTGCCCAGCTGATCCTTGAGCGCCGGCCGGAAATCAGCCCACCGCGACGCGGTCACCACGATGTGCACACCGAGCGAAAGGCCCTGTACAGCAAGGGCGGTAATCGCCGGCTCCAGTGAATCGAATTCGCCACGGAAGCTCGACCAGCCGTCGATGATCAGGAACACGTCACCGAACGGATCGCCGACTTCCCCGGTGGCGCGCCGTGCCCGGTACTCGGCCATGGAGCTGATGCCCAGTGCGGTGAAGCGGTCCTCGCGGGCGCGTAACAGAGTCTGCAACTCGGCGATGGTGCGCCGAACCAGATCGGGATCACCGCGCCCGGCCACCGCCCCGACATGCGGCAGTGCCTGCAGCCCACCGAGTGCGCCGCTGCCGAAGTCCAGCCCGTAGATCTGTACGTCACGCGGAGCATGCGACGCTGCCAGAGCGAGCGCCACAGTCATTGCGGCGGTGGACTTCCCCGACTGCGGGCCACCGACGACCGCCACATTGCCCTGGCCGGCAGCCAATTCCAGCAACAGCCGGTCACGCCGTTGCTCGAAGGGGCGGTCGATCAGGCCGATCGCCACGGTGAGCGGCTCGTGATCGGTGAACAGCACATCGCTGAGCGGGATGGCCGCCGGCAGCGGCGGCAACCACACCTGGTGTGCCGGTGTCCCGTGACCGCTCAACCGATCGACGACACGCTGCAGCACGGTCGTCGTCGCTGCCGGCGGTGACGGCCGGGTTGATGCCGTCCAGGACAACGAGAAGCGCCGCGGGGCGGGGTCGTCGCTGTCCTTCGCGCGGAAAGCCGGCTGCCCCAGCGTATGTGGTGCCGAGGCGAACGCGGTCTGAAATTTGACGATCTCACCGGAGGGCGTCTTGAGGTAGGCCGCTCCCGGTGTGTTCGGCAGCTCGTAGGCGTCGGAGATTCCGAGTACCGAACGGGACTCGCTGGGCGAGAACGTCTTGAGGCACACCCGATAGGACAGGTGGCTGTCCAAGCCACGCAGCCGGCCTTCATCGAGCCGCTGACTGGCCAGCAACAGATGGATCCCCAGCGATCGTCCGAGCCGGCCGATCGCCACGAACAGCTCGGCGAAATCAGGGTGGTGCTGCAGCAGCTCGGAGAACTCGTCGACCACGATCAGCAGGGCCGGGAGGCCGGGCAGGTCGGTGCGACGCCGGTACTCGTCGAGGTTCGCGAGGTTTCCGGCAGTCCGCAGCAGTTCCTGCCGACGAGTCATCTCGCCGGCCAGAGCGTCGGCCATCCGCGCCACCAGGAGTGCTTCCTCGGACAGGTTGGTGATCAACGCGCTGACGTGGCGGGTTCGGTTCAGGCCGAGAAACGTTGCACCACCTTTGAAGTCGACCAGCACCAGGTTGAGCACCTCAGGCGGATGGGTGGCGATCAACCCGAGCACAAGGGTGCGGAGGAACTCCGACTTACCGGATCCGGTGGCGCCGACACACAGCCCATGTGGCCCCATCCCGTCGTGCGCCGCCTCTTTCAGGTCGAGATGCACCGCGCTGCCGTCCAGGGTTCGCCCGATGGGCACCCGAAGGAACCGCTGCAGTGGTGGTGGGTGCACCGGCGGCTCCATCCGTTCCACGTCGTCGACACCGATCAGCGCCGGCCAACCGGAGGTGTCCGGCACCGGTGCGGCACGGTGCCGCGCCAGCCGTCGGGCGCACGTGAGCGCTTCGGTGAGGGTCAGCTGATCGACGCGCACCGGCGTATCGCCGCATCGCGGAACTTCCGCGTCGAGGTCCAGATGTAGATCGGCGGTGCCGGTTTCGGTGGTCGCGGCCACGGTCAGCAGGGTGAGCGGGCCACCGGGCCCCGGATTCGCGACGCCGGCGGTGACCGAATCGACGATGACGACGGTGTGCACGGCCGGGTCAGCGCACGGCAGCTCGGTGAGCCTGCGGACCCGTAACGGGACGGGCTGCCCATCGGGAACGGAACTCCATTGGTGCGCAAGCCATTTCAGCCAGTCCCAGTGCTCGACCACCGCTGCGTCGAGGACCGCGGCGATCCGCACGTGTTGCGGGCTGTGGGCCGTCGCCAGCTGGCAGATCACCGCCCGCAGCAGAGCCCGAGACGCGTCCACCGCCCCGGCCACGGCGAGGTGGCCAAGCTCGCGGAGGTTCACAGTGACCGGTGCGTCGTCCACCATCGACCGGCGCCGGAGCAGTTGCCCCAGAGCCGATGCCGTCACCGGATCGGTTTCTTGCCCCACGGTGTCTTCGTGCCAGTTGTCTTCGTGCCAGTTCCCTTGGGCCACCACCAACCGCGTCCACAGCGGCTGCTGCCCGACCCCGATCCGCACCTCACAGAAGTCCGGCGCGTCCGGGCGACGATCCCATATCCGCTCCGCCGCAGCCAATGTCCACAATCGCCGGGGATCGGGATGCGCCGCATGCGCCTGGAGCCACTGGGAGCGGGCTGTTTCAGCTGCCACGGTGTCGACCCCGTCGAGGTAGCGGAGGTACGCGCAACGGTCCCGGTGCAGTTCGGTGGCTCCGCCGCCACCCCTGAGGCCGAAGACGACGGTGCCGATCGCCGACAGGGCCATCATGATCGGGAACATCATCGCCGTGGGTCCGCGCGTCGCCATGGCCCCCGACGACACGTACACCGCGATCATGCCCGCCATTGCCACCACAAGCACAATCGGGAACACCCTGGTCAGCGGGTTGACCGGGGCACGGCGAGGCAGCGCGGGCGGCGCGTCGACCACCATCTGCCCGGTGCCCGGCGAGCCCGCCGCGGCGGACCCGCGGGTCGCCGGTGGTGTGCAGGTAGGTTCCATCGACGTTTGGACGCATGCCAGCCCTGTCCGGTTCCCGTTTCATCCCAGAAAAATTCGTGCGTCGGAGTGCGCGCCGGGTCGGTTACCGTGACAGTGTCGGCGTCAACCGGGGGTGATGCGATGCCGGATTCGTTGTGCCACGTATCGATTCACTGCGGATCGTCGTGCGGATCGTCGAGCGCGGCCGATTCGAGGGATACGTTCGATCTGTCCCTGCCCAGGGCGTTGACCGTCGGCGAGCTGCTGCCCTGGATCGTCGATATCGTCAACGCAGGCGCTGGCACCCCGCACCGCTGGCGGCTGTCCCTTCTGGGCGGATATCACCTGGACGAGTCGGCCACGCTGACGCAGAACGGGATTCACGACGGTGATCTGCTCGTCCTGGAGGGTGTCGACGAGCACCCGTCGCCGGATCGGACGCTGATCACCGCCCTGACCGTGCACGCGCCCGATGAGCGAATACCCATCAGCGTGCGCGCGATGGGCTGCCTGTGGACCTGCGCGCTCGGTCTCCTCGCGGCGTTGTGGGCCGGTGTCGACGGCCACGGCTGGGGGCGCATCGCCGCAGCGGCGGTCATCGCTGTCGCCGTGGGTGGCGTGGCAATGGCCGCGCACCGGCTGGACCTCGAACCAGCACTGGCTACCGTGGCCGACGCCGTGGCCGTGGGGTGCGCCGCGATCCTGGGATTCCTCGTGGTTCCGGGCGGACCCGCTGCGGCGAACGTCTTTCTGGCTGCCGTGGCAGCCGGCTCGCTCGGTGCCGTCCTGCTCCGGTTGCCGGGGCGCGACAAGGAACTCCTGATTGCGGTGGTGACCGCTACCGGACTGATCGCCGTTGCCACCGCGGGCGCGGTGTTGTGGGCCTTGACGACGACCGCATCGGCTGCGCTGCTCAGCGCACTGGGCATCGGCTTGTTGCCACTGGCCCCGCGGTTGTCCATCGCACTTGCCGGCCTGACACCCCCGGTGCCTGACTGCGGGTCAGAAGGTGTCACTGTCAATGCTTCTGACGTGGATGCCCGGGCCCATGAGGGGCACCGCAACCTGGTCGGCCTGGTCCTCGGTTGTTCGGCCGCGGCCGCATTGGGCACCATCGCTCTCGTGGTCGCCGGCCTACGGCAGGTGAGCGCAATCGAGGTCGCGTTCGCGGTGTGTGTCGGCGTGGTACTGCTGCTGCGCACACGTACCTACGCGTCCGGCCGCTGCCGCATCGGATCCATGGTCACCGGATTCTGTTCGCTCACTGCCGCTTTCCTGCTCGTGGTGGCGTGGGCACCGGAGTATGGCGGATGGGCCGGCGTGATCGCCGTCGGCGCCGGACTCGCCGGGCTCTGGCCGGTCCGGTTCGAAAGCCCGCTGACGGCCCGGCTCGCCGATGCGGCGGAATACGGTGCCCTGGCGGCGATCGTCCCGCTGGCCTGCTGGCTCGGCGGGGCCTTCGATGTCGTACGCGCCGCGGGGTTGTGGTGAGCAGCGCGGGCCGGCTGGTTGTGGCGGTGATCGCCGGGTTGCCGTTGGTGGCGATCACCCCGGCCCAGGCTATCGGGCCTGCAATTGTCGTCCCGCCGGCGGTCGATTCCACCTTGCTACCCCGACCGGCGCCACCGGCACCGCCCCGGCCGACGCAACAACGCCAGCCCTGTTACCGATCCGCCGCGGCTCCCACCACGGCCGTCGGCACCCCGCTGGCGTTGGACTCGGTGTGGCCGCTGTCGCGGGGCGAGGGCCAGACGATCGCGGTGATCGACACCGGCGTCGCCCGGCACCGGCTCCTGCCGCACCTGGTCGGTGGTGGCGACTATGTGTCACACGGCGACGGCACCGCTGATTGCGACGGCCACGGCACCATCGTCGCCGGAATCGCCGGTGCCGCACCGGACAACGGCTTCAGTGGGGTGGCGCCCGATGCGACCATCCTGGCGATCCGGCAGTCGAGCACCAAGTTCGCCGAGGCCGCCGACGCGACGGGCGTGGGCGACGTCGAGTCCTTGGCGCAGGCGGTGCGCACGGCGGCCGATCTCGGCGCCACCGTCATCAACATCTCGTCTCCGGCCTGTGTGGCAGCAGACTCCGCACCCGATGATCGGGCACTCGGTGCGGCCCTGAAATATGCCGTCGAGGAACGCAACGTCGTGGTGGTCGCCGCGGCCGGCAATGTCGGCGCGGGCTGTTCCCAGCAGGACGCGCCAACCGGGCCGAACGGTCAAGCCGACTGGGACAGTGTGCGTTCGGTGTCGAGCCCAGGCTGGTACGACGATCTGGTGCTGTGCGTCGGATCGGTCGGACGCGACGGCACGGCATCGGATTTCAGCCTGGCCGGGCCCTGGGTCGACGTGGCCGCAGCGGGTGAAAATCTGACCTCCCTGCATCCCGACGGCGAGCACCTGATCGACACCATCGGTCGGCACACCGCGATCTCGGGCACCAATTACGCCGCACCCGTGGTGGCCGGGATCGTGGCACTGGTGCGCGCCCGCTTCCCCCGGCTCAACGCCCGCGAGGTGATGCGTCGGATCGAAGACACCGCGCGCACTCCCGCCGGTGGCTGGAATCCCGTTGTCGGACATGGTGTTGTCGACGCGTTGGCCGCGGTCAGCGGCTCGGCACCGTCGGGTCCGGCGGCACCGTTGGTGCGGGCATCGGTGACGCCATCCATTCCGGCCCCGATCGATTCGCGGGCGCGGCGTATCGCCTTCGGTGGCGGCGGGGTGTGTGTCGGCCTCACGGTCCTGATCGCACTGGCGTTGTCGACCAGCGGGTTACGCCGGCGCCGCGGGTAGCCCGGACAGCGAATCCCGCGTAACCGAGGCCGCTTCGCGGCTCAGCTCCGGTCCCCGCGGCAGCATCGCCAGCATCGGCCACGGTGCAGGTACCGGCGTGGCGCCGAGACCCAACAGCTCAGCAGTTGCCCGGTCGCGGATTCCGAACAGCACGCCGAGGTCGTCGAGGAGATACAGCGGGCCACTGAAGCCGCCCGCGCCCTCGACCCCGGTGGCCTGCAGCAGCACGCTGCGCCCGGCCGGGATGTGGGTGCGGTCGACGTTCGGCCCGGCCCCGTCGGCCTGAGCCAGTTGCACGCTGCCGTCGGGAAGTGAATCGTCCACGACCACTGCGGTATTCGCGGATGGTTCGGACGGTTGCGTATTCCACCGGGCACAGATCACCGCTCGCGCACCGGTCAGCACCCGCTCCGGGAACCGGCCCACGGCAAGGCTGTGGGCGATGGGAACCGCGGCGAGGTCGTCGGCGGCGATGACCGGTGGTTCGGCGCCGGGCTGCGCCACGCTGAACCGGATGACGTCAGCGGCCACCCGGCCGATACGTTGAAGCCCGTCGGCAAGCACCACATAGAACTCGGCCGGGCCGGTGCGCACCACGCGCACCACGGTGCCGACGGGCAGCCCGCCCAGCGCAGCCGGCCCGGGCGTACCCACGCCGGCGATCGAGGGTGCGCGCAGGGCGGGGACCTCGGGGACGGAGTCCAGCAGGGCTTGCGAAACCGGCTGAGCGGCAACCTGATCGAGATGAAGTGCGCGTACCACCGCGATATCGCGCAGGTCGACGCGAGCCCGGCGGCCCTCGGTCAGCAGGTAAGTGGGCGCTCCCGCGGTGCGTGCCGATACCAACAACCCCTGCCCCTCGGGTACCGGCGCCATTGCCCGCCCAGCCAGAAGCACTGTCTCGGCAGGCTGCCCGACATCGCAGATGGCCCAATCCGTTTCGTCGAGGCGCAGCGGTGGGCCGAGATGGGACGGCGCGCCCGG